>JAILFN010000111.1 GCA_024697545.1 Ruminococcus sp. | reverse complement strand
GAAACGATCGAGACATGTCATCACCATCTCTCTCAGCTCCCTTGAAAGCCTGCATTTTATTATCAGTCTGTATCTGTATCTGTTGTTGATCCTCTCAAGTGTACAGGGAGAAGGTCCCAGCACCCTGAGAGGTATCTTTATCTCTTTTTCCGTAATATAATCCTTGAATATCTGCATAAACTTCCGAGAGCCTTCTATAACGCGGCTCTCCATCACAGATGAGAAGTTGACAGCGCAGATATCGCAGTACGGCGGGAACAGCAGAGCGTGTCTCAGCTCGGATTCCTGCTCGTAAAACCCGTCATAATCCTGCTGTGCGGCAAGGTTTATCACATAGTGATCCGGTACAAAGGTCTGTATCAGTGCCGTACCCGGCTTGTCACCGCGTCCTGAACGTCCCGCGACCTGAGTTATAAGCGAAAATGTTCGTTCATAGCTTCTGAAATCTCCGGTAAACAAAGCCTTGTCCACCGAAACGACCCCTACAAGCGTGACATTCGGGAAATTAAGCCCCTTCGCGATCATCTGAGTGCCGAGCATTATATCGTATTCGCCCTTTTCAAATGCGGTAAAGCTTTCTTCGTAAGCTCCGCGGGTGAACGTGGTGTCAGCATCCATACGAAGCAGCCGCGCTTTTGGATAGAGCTTTGCAAGCTCGTCCTCTATGCGCTGCGTTCCGACACCGCTTTGCCGAAGCCTTGTACACCCGCATTCGGGGCACTTATCGGGCATAGCCATGCTGAAACCACAATAGTGACACATCAGCCTTCCGTTTTTCTTGTGATAGGTAAGCGGCAGGCTGCAATTTGGACAGCTTACCGGCTTGCGGCATTCTATGCAGGAAACATATGTCGTGAACCCCCTGCGGTTTAGGAGAAGTATCACCTGCTCGCCTTTTTCGAGAGTTTCTTCGATAGCATCTGCAAGACGGCGGCTGAACACGCTGTCGTTTGAAGCGAGTGCTTCATTCTGCATATCTATGATCTCCACCGTCGGCAGGGTCGCACCTGCATATCTGTGCTTCATCTCAAAGAGGTGAAACCTTCCCTGCTTAGCGAAATAGAAGCTCTCAACAGAAGGTGTGGCGGAAGCCATAACAAGTACAGCTCCGTGATATCCGCATCTCTGTATCGCAACATCCCTTGCATGATAACGCGGCGGGGAATCGGATTTGTATGTCCGCTCACCCTCCTCGTCCATTATTATAATGCCTATATCTTTAAGCGGAGCAAAGACCGCACTTCTCGTGCCGATAACTATCCTCGCTTTTCCCGCCTTTATTCTCTTGAATTCGTCCTTACGCTGTCCCAACGAGAGCGAAGAATGCAAAAGCGCTATCTCATCGCCGAAATAGAGCTTGAACTTCTTTACCATCTGAGGTGTCAGTGATATTTCGGGAACAAGCAACATAGCCGACCTGCCCATATCGAGCACAGCCTTGATAAGCTTGAAAAAGACGGAAGTCTTTCCGCTTCCCGTAACGCCGTAAAGCAGCGCACCCGAAGGTCTGCCTGTTCTGACAAGCTCCATGATACCTTCAAAAGCAGCAGTCTGTTCAGAATTCAGCTTTATATCATCGGGAGAACGCCTTTCCGCTGCGTCCTCCGTCGCTTTACGCATTATCTCGACCTTGAACAGACGCACAGCACCCTTCTCGGCGAGCCTGTTCACAACGGTCCGTGTGCAGCCGGCCATATAGCAAAGCTCTTCAACAGAAGCGGAACCTGCCTCTTCAAGAAGCGATATCACCGTTTTCTGCTTCGTACTCAGCTTTTCGGCAAAGCAGCCGTTTACATATTCTTCGGTAAGAGCCGCATTGAGCTCGGTAGCATCGCCGACACCTTTTCTGAAAGAATTGATCTCCTCAACAGCACCCTTATCCTTGAGTGCCGAGACCATCTCCCTCAGCCGTTTATCGTTGTTTACGACCTTGCCGCCGCTGAATCCGAGCAGACTGTCTATTGTCTTCTGATCGGGCGCTCTTTTCAGCTGTAAAAGCAGCTCACGCTCTTCATCGGATAGCTCCGACTCATCGAGCTCGGTATTCGCGACCTCGAAATGAGTAACGGTGCTGACCGAAAACCCGCCCGGAACAACTGCTCTGTATGCGTCGAAATAGGTGCAGAAGGTATTCTCCTTCAGCCATCCTATGATCTTCAGCATCTCATCATCGACCAACGGTTCGCTGTCAACGATATCACTGACAGATTTCAGCTTGCTGACATCATCGTCCGTCGTAAGCACCTCAAAAACAAGCGCTATCCGCCTTGAATCGCCCTTTCCGAACGGCACGAGAACTCTCGAGCCTGCCTTGACAGAAGCAGCAAAGCGCTCGGGAAGACGATAACTGTACAGCTTATCGAAGCTCAGCGCAGTACCGCTTACGGCTGATCTTATCACAAAGCAGTGTTCGGACATGGCGCTGTCAGTTTCCTCTTACTGCGCTATCCTCAATGAGCTTGTACTCATTAGCTGCAAATTCGTCAACAGCCTTCTTGACAGGTCTCTCGTCGAGCACCGTCTTGTTTTCAAAAGCTTCATTTGTGATCTCTCTTGCGCGCTTTGCAACGGCAACTACGAGAGAATAGTAGCTTTCATTGTTCTTTAAAATATCTGTTGCTGCGGGTTTAAGCATTTTCAAGCACCTCATCTATTGTTTTTTTCATACTATCTTTGGTGAAGGCTTCAAGTCCTTCGCCTCCGTTTTTTGCCTTTGTAACAATGTCATAAAGATCTGAAACAGCTTTATCAAGATCGCCGTTTACCATGACATAATCATATTCATAAGCCCTTTTTATATCGGGGATCGCAGTCTTTATTCTGCTCTGTATCTGATCCTCCGACTCGCCCGACTGCTCGGCGCGGCGGCGAAGCCTTCTTTCGAGCGATTCGAGTGAAGGCGGGAGAATGAATATCATGACCGAATCGGGCTTTTTCTCCTTGACCTGAAAAGCACCATTCGGCTCGATCTCAAGAAGAACGTCCATTCCGTCATTAAGGGCATCTTCGATCGGTTTTCTCGGAGTGCCATAAGCATTTCTGTCAAAACCCGCGTGCTCAAAGAAGCCGTCTTCTTCAACCATTCTGTTGTAGGTCTCGGGAGTGATGAAATAATAATCCACACCGTTCATTTCCCCCGATCTCGGCCGTCTTGTGGTACACGAGATGGAATTGTATATCTTGTATCTTTCATTAAGCTTAGAGATAAGCGTTCCCTTGCCGCAGCCTGAAGGTGCGGAAATAATATAGATAGTAGGTTCAGACATTTTCATCGCTCTCCTTATTGTCGGTCAACGTTTCATCATTTAGCCTTGCACAAAGTTTTTCGGACATATCGGCTGAAAGCACAACATGGTCGCTGTCCATAACGATCACCGACTTGGTCTTTTTGCCGCAGGTCGCGTCTATAAGCGTTCCTCTGTCCCTTGCGTCCTGTATCAGTCTCTTGATAGGAGCCGAATCGGGCGCGGAGATAGAAATGATCCTTTCGACGGAAATAAAATTCCCGTACCCAATGTTCAGAAGCTTCATACGATCGCTCCCCTGATCATTCTATATTCTGTATCTGCTCGCGGATCTTTTCGATCTCGCTCTTCATATCGACTACAAGCTTCGTGATATCAAGATCTAGGCACTTTGAACCCGTAGTGTTGACTTCCCTGTTCAGCTCCTGAACAAGAAAATCAAGCTTTCTGCCGACAGGTTCGTTACTCTCTATAAGATCACGGAACTGGTTTATATGGCTGTGAAGTCTGACAGTCTCTTCATCAACAGCGGTCTTTTCGGAAAAGATAGCCGCTTCAGTCAGGACCCTCGACTCGTCGATATTGCGGTCGCCCACGATCTCGCATATCTTGTTGTAAAGCTTTTCTCTGTAAGCCGCAGTGACCTTCGGCGAGCGGTCTTCGATGACCCCGACAGCCTTCTCGATATAATCGAGCCTTCCCGAGATATCATCGTGCATCTTGACACCCTCGGTCTCACGCATTTCAATAAAGCGGTCGAGTGCGGCAAGTGCGGTCTCCTTTACCTGCTCCCAAACATGCTCCTCGTCCTCCTGTGTCTTTACGACGGTAAAGATATCGGGAAGCCTGATGATGGTAGAAAGAGCAATATCATCGCCGAGACCGAATTCGGGTGCAGCCGCGCGAAGTGCGTCAATATAGCCGTGAGCGATCTCCCTGTTGACGGTAATGTTCGCATTCACGCCTTCTTTGTTGTAAATATAAACGGAGACTTCCACCTTGCCGCGGCTTATCTTTCCGCCGAGCAGGGATTTCAGCTTTTCATCAAGATAACCGTAAGCACGCGGCGTCCTTGCCGAAAACTCATAAAAACGGTGGTTTACCGAACGTATCTCAACAAGAACCTCTCGTTCCTCGAAAGCTCTGCGCTCTCTGCCAAAACCGGTCATTGATCTAAGCATTAAAGTCACCTCATGTCATTATTTCTTCGGGACAGCGGATTAACTATCCATCATAATATTATACCATTTCTCGTCAATAATATCAATAGTTATTAATATATTATTTATTATGTTTTTACTCTTTATATACAAGTGCCGTGATATCCGTCAGCTTGTCAACGACAGCCCTATTAGGCATTGACGAAAATTCGCTTTTTGTGGTAGAACCCGTAAGCACGGCGGCGAAATCAACACCCGCTCTTTCGGCAGCCTGTGCGTCAACTATATTATCTCCGACATAAAGCACATCGCCCTTTTTGAGCCCGAGCTTTTCTATGCACAGAAGCAGTCCCTGAGGATCGGGCTTGGCATTATTAACGTCCTCTCCGCCGATTATCAGGTCTATCGGCATACATCCCGCCTGCCTCTCAAAGCTCTGTTCGATACGATAGCGGTATTTTGTTGAGCATACCCCGACCCTTATACCGTTATCCCGAAACTCTTTCAGCATATCTATGACACCGTCGTAGAAGAAGGTATTCTTAACCATTTCATCGTCGGCTTTTTTAACGTATTCGGCGCGCATCTCCTCGCGCTTCGGATTATTTTTGATACCGGTAAGGATATCAAAAGCATCCATGAGCGTAAGACCTATCGTATTGTATATCGTTCTGTCATCGGGAACGGCATAGCCAAAAGCTTCAAGAGTATGCTTAAAGCAGATAAGTATACCCTTTGAAGAATCTGCAAGTGTCAGGTCAAAATCGAAGATCACAGCTTTATAAGTCATAAAAACAATCCTTTGTCGGAATCTATTGCTCATAGCAACAATACTTTTTTATTGTAACATACATCATGCTTAAAATCAAGCGATTTTATAAATTGTAAAACAAATGTAACTTACTCCGCGCTTACGCTGCGTTTTGCTTTCAAAACCTCACGCTCTCTCCTGGAATAAACGCAGCCGCAGTAGTCCTGCCTGTAAAGAGAATACTGTGCCGAAAGCTCGATGGAGCGCTTGTAGCCGCCGCGTTTTTTGAAGTCACACGGCAGTGCTTTGACGCTGTATATCTCTGCCAATTCTTCCGATATATCATTCAGCCACTGTGCGTTTTTGTAAGGCGATATCGAAAGTGTCGTGGCGAAATAATCAAAGCCGTTCTCGGCAGCGGCTAAAGCTGTTTTATCCAGCCGCAGCTTATAGCAAACATAACACCTCTCCCCGCCCTCAGGCAGGTCTTCCATGCCTTTTACGGCATCATAGAATTCGCGGGAGTCATATTTCGCGACGATAAGCCCGACGGGAGTTTCAAGAGGCATTTCAGAAATAAGCCTTCTGAGTTCTTCGGCACGCTTTGTGAACTCCTCTTCGGGAGAGATATTGGGGTTATAGAAGAATACCGTTATCCTGAAATACCTTGAGAGATACTCAAGGGTATAAGACGAACACGGGGCGCAGCAGGCATGGAGCAGCAGAGTGGGCTTGTTATCTTTCGGCAAAGACTCCAAAAGCTTATCAAGCTCCTTCTGATAATTTCTTTTTTGCATAATCTACCTTCTTTCGGGGATAATAGCTTTAGCAACGTACAAGGGGCTGATATAATGAAAAGGACTCACATATTCGCAAAGCCGCCCTGCATCACATCTTCGGCAGCAGTCGGTGGAAAGATGGAAGCAGACGGTCCTATGGGGAAATACTTCGACAAGATAAACGAAGACCCGTATCTCTCTACCGACAGCTTTGAGAAGGGCGAGAGCAAGCTTCAAAAGGAAGCGATGCTCCATATGATGGACAAGGCAGCGATATCCGAAAATGACATAGACATAGTATTCGGCGGCGACCTGCTAAATCAGTGCGCGGGCACGACCTACGGCATACGTGAGCTCGGCATACCCTTTCTCGGCGTATACGGTGCCTGCTCTACTATGGCTGAAAGCCTGCTCCTTTCGGCGGCTTTCGTGCAGGCAGGATATGCGGGAAAAGCGGCAGCGGTCACATCTTCGCATTTCTGTTCTGCGGAAAGGCAGTACCGCTACCCTCTCAACTACGGCGGGCAGCGTCCTCCAACATCGCAATGGACGGCAACAGCTTCGGGAGCCTTATGCGTGTCCGCCGAGAGTAAAGCTCCCTATGTTAGAGGCTTCACGGCAGGAATGATAGTAGACCCCGGCATAACCGATGCTAACAACATGGGTGCCGCGATGGCGCCCGCCGCATGGGAGACGATACACTGTTTTCTGACAGATACCGCGATCTCTCCCGACGCTTTTGATATGATACTGACAGGGGATCTCGGGAAGGTAGGCAGCCGTCTGCTGTGCGAGCTTGCGGAACGCGACGGCTTCGATATCCGTTCGGTTCACCGCGACTGCGGCACGATGCTCTACGACTTCGACACGCAGGACGTTCACGCGGGTGGAAGCGGCTGCGGCTGCTCGGCGGGAGTGCTCTGCGGATATATCATCCCGCGTATACGAAGCGGAGAATTCAAGAACATCCTGTTTGCCGCAACGGGTGCGCTAATGTCACCGACGACCAACCAGCAAGGTGAGAGCATCCCCTCGATATCCCATGCGGTGTGGCTGTCTCACGATCTTAACATTCACCCGAACATCTGAAAGGAGCGAAGTATGCAGTTTATCACGGCATTTATAGTAGGCGGTCTGTTCTGCGCTGTCGGGCAGATCCTTATCGACTTTACACGCCTCACGCCCGCAAGGATACTGACGGGATATGTAGTCGCGGGAGTTATACTCGGCGGGCTTGGGATATACCGTCCTCTTGCCGACTTTGCGGGTGCCGGAGCTTCAGTGCCGCTCACGGGCTTCGGGAATCTCATCGCGGAAGGCGTAAGAAAAGCCGTAGACAGCGACGGCGTTATAGGGATACTGAGCGGTGGTATGACGGCGGGAGCTGCGGGCATAACGGCAGCACTGATACTCGGTCTTATCGCTTCGCTCTTCTCGCGGAGCAGTGCGCGTTCCTGACACTCCAAATGCAGTCCCCCCGCCGAAAAAGCGGGGGGATCAATAGATCATTCTGCAAAGATCTTATCTATCGCGGGTATAGCCTCCTGCGGAGCGTCCTCTATCTTTCCTGCATCGCAAAGGGATGCGAGCTCGGGCATGATCGGCAGGCGGGCGAGCACATCAAGTCCGTACTCCCCTGCTATCTCCTCAACATGGCTTTCACCGAAGATCTTTATCTCCTTGCCGCAGTCGGGACACTTGACGAAGCTCATATTCTCAACGATACCGTAGATCGGGATATTCATGAGCTTTGCCATCTTGACCGCCTTTGTAACGACCTCGGAAACGAGGGACTGAGGCGAAGTTACGACAATGATGCCGTCAACGGGAAGCGACTGGAACACGGTCAGGGGAACATCGCCTGTTCCGGGGGGCATATCGACGAACATATAATCTACATCGTCCCACAGTACATCAGACCAGAACTGAGTTACTGCGCCTGCGATAACGGGACCGCGCCAGATAACGGGATCGCTGGAGTTCTCCATCAGCAGGTTTATGGACATTACGGATATACCGCCTTCGGAGACACAAGGGAATATGTACTCTTCCGTTCCCTCAGCCTTACCATTTATGCCGAAAGCTTTCGGTATGGAAGGACCTGTGATATCTGCATCGAGAACAGCGGTCTTGAAGCCTCTTCTCTTTGCGTTGACCGCCATGAGCGAGGTGACGAGCGACTTGCCGACACCGCCCTTACCGCTGACTACTGCGATGACCTTTTTGACCGAGCAGCCTGCGTGCAGTGGAGCTTTCTGTATGCCGCCCCCGCGTGACTCGCAGTCCGCAGAACAGCTTGAACAATCATGTGTACATTCTTCTGACAATTTGAACATTCCTTTCTGGTCATAAAATCATTTTATATTATAACACATACCGGCGGGAATGTCAATCTTATTATTCTCATTAACCAAGATCATCAAAACCACTGAGATCATCCCACTGCTTGGGCGGGTCAAGGAAATCCTTTTCGTTGAGCTCGCCGTCAAGCTGTACCGTCTTATTGTCGTAATCTATATTATACACTGCATATCTGAAATAGTTGTCCCAGCCAAGATCGTTGTTTTTTACATATATATGCAGAACTTCTTTTGCGGTGCCGTAGATGTCAAAATTGACCGTCTTTCCGGCATATAGCGACGTATCTGTAACGGTCTTGGTATAGATCACTGTGCCTTCACGGTAGACATCAAAGGTGTAGCTGCCTTTAGCGCCTTCGGGGATAGGTATCTGCATTGTCATCTCAACGATCTCGGGATCTCCTGTAGAGACGTATATGGTTATCACACTATCCTTGTCAACGACCGTGCCGGAGGCTATGCTCTGTTCTATGACCTTGCCCTTGTCAGCGTAATACTTTATCTCCACCACCTCATAATCAAGACCGCATTCTTCAAGCGCGGCGATAGCCTTTTCCTGCGAAAGTCCGACGAGATCGGGCAGTGTGACTTTTTCAACGTCCGGAGTTATCTGCTCAGGTACTGTAGTATCAACGGTAACAGAAGTCTCGATGGTATCATGTTTATCAGATGTCACGCTGTCTGATGCTGTTGTCCCCGTGGACGATCCATCAAGAGGTCCAAGGCTTACATAATAAGTGACCTCCGTGTTCATCTCGTAGCGTTTATCGAGGGCGGCTTCGGGGTCGGTCTTTATCACATGACCTGCTTCTACCTTATCGTCATACATCTCACGCTTTATCGGCAGAAATCCAGCTTCAATGAGAGTCTGACAGGCCTTGCTTTCTTCCATGCCGACGACATCGGGGAGCTCGATAAGCGCCTTGTCGTCATCCGTGCTGACCGTCGGTTCGCCGAGCGAATCACCGAGAGAAGCGAACTGTGCCGCAGGATCGGTGTGAGGCGGTTCTGTCTCAAGGTTTTTGCCGAAGAACAGGACTCCGCCCACCGTTCCGACTAAAAGCAGGGCTATACAAGCAGCGGCGACACCGCCCTTTCTGCTCTTTACCTTGCTGACGTATATGTTTTTATCCGTTATGTTTTCTTCCGATCTTTTCATCGTAATGATCGGTTCTGAATAGTTGTATTCCATTTCCGTTCTCTCTTTCTTTGATATGCCCGCTTTTTGATAAGCCATAGCCATTATCCTGTCGAGAGAAGCGTCGGAAAGTTGTTCTTTATCAAAAGGAAGTATTTTATCATTCATTAATGTATCCCCTTTCCAAAAGCTGTTTCTTGATCTTGTCTCTCGAACGGCAGAGCCTTGTCCGAATATTAGACGGGCTTAGTCCGAGTTCTTTGGAGATCCTATCCAAAGGCTCACCGTACAAATAGTATCTGAAAAATACCTCGCGGGAAGTATCGGGCAGTTCCGAGACCGCGTCAAGGATCTCTGTGACAGCCTCCTGTTCCCGGTCGCTCAGATCGTGGAGCGCGGGAACACCGGCTGCTTCTTCAAGCGGGACTGTCAGCCTGACGCTTCGCAGGCGGTTGAGCGTTTTGTTCCTCGCCGTGACCGCAAGAAAAGGCATCAGCGGTTTGTCGGGAGAAATGCTTTCCCTGCTTTGCCAAAGAGCCGCAAAGGTATCTGCGGTCAGTTCCTCCATATCCTCATAGGTCAGGATATCTTTGGAATGATTGCGCACGACTGCGAATACATAGCCGCTGTACTCTCTCATCAGCTTTTCAAACGCGCAGATATCGCCGTTATTCAATTTTTCGATAAGCTTATCCTTCATTTGAATCTCTCCGTGAAGTTTTTTCATCTATATGTACACAAAGAAAGCCGGAAATGTTACACTGTGCAAATAATTTTTTGTCAGGTTCATTTCAAAAAATGTCCTGCAAAACAGGAGCCAAAGTGACATGGGATAATAAGAGCAAGGAGCCGAACTGCCCCTGCTAACGTCACTATGCCCGAAACGATCATAACACAAAAACGGTGATATATCAACATCTTACAAAGAAAAAAACGCGGCTCCGAATTTTTTTGTCATCAAGGGCTTGACATCAGCCGCAGGATATGATATAATATTATTGCTTTATTGAAGCGCTGGTATGGCTCAGTTGGTAGAGCAGCGCATTCGTAATGCGCAGGTCGCCGGTTCGAGTCCGGCTACCAGCTTATTGATCCCCCAATCTGAAAAAGGTCGGGGGATTTTTATGCTTTAAACGCCATCCTCAAGAAATTGTATAGGTGAGGTGTGACGGTACTGCCGTCGTGAGCTGTGCCTTCGACCTCGTGCCAGATGTGCTGAGTGCCGTTTTGCTCGAGCGTTTCGTGATATATCCTCGGATTGTTGCCGACCACATTGTCATTCGTGCCTGCGCTTATCAGCACAAGATAAGGCTTGCTGTCGGTGAATGAGAATTCCTCGCATTCGAGGTTATAGGGAATGCCCGTGCCGCTGATGACACCGGGGGCGGGGCAGGCAGCGCCGGTATAGCCGAATCGGTCCGGATAGGTAAAGCCGATGAACAGAGCTTCCCTGCCGCCCATCGAAAAACCTGTTATCGCGGTGTTCTCTTTTCCGACCGCAGCGGAATAATTTTCTTCTATGAACGGCATAAGATCAGTCGTGAGGTCATTGATGAAGTTATCGTATGCGAGAGTGTTCGCCGCGTCCATCGCGGTACACTTCTCCTGCTCACGGCTGCAATAGATATACGGGCTCACGACTATCATTTCCTCGGCTTCACCGTCGGCTGCAAGGTTGTTCAGCATAACGGATATGTGCATATTCTCGGCAGTCATCTGATCCTGATCGCACCAATAGCCGTGAAGCACATAGAGGACAGGGTATTTCTTATCCTCGCTGTAACCGGCGGGCAGCAGCACGTTTACGGGAGTCTCTCGCTCTGCCGTTGTTGAGAAGTATGACGCAGCCTCAAAACGAGGGTAGGTCACACCGTCACGCCTTTTGAGCATTTCATTCGGGGCTTTTTCTGCCAGCTTGTTTATGCAGTCATTATAATACATTTCTTCGTCATCTCCTTCAGCGGTGGGTTCGCTTTCATCAGCTGCTGCCGTCTGTGCATAGGTATCCTCCGATATCTCAGAGCCGAACTTGTCTGCTGCCAACTTGCTGCTCCCGCAGGAGGTCAACGCTGCCACGCACGCAGCCATTATCAACAGAGCTGTTCTTTTCATCTTCATATCAGGGCTTCCTTTCTTTCGTTTTTTTATATTATAGCACATTTGGGCAAGTATGGCAATAGGGTTAGTCTTATATCATGCGGTAAGTTTTTGATGCCCACAAAAATCGTTTATTTCATTTTTTACTCACTTGCCGTCCGAGGCAGCTTCGTTTTCATCACAAAAAATCTGACAGGTCATCACCATAATTGTTAGCAAATTGAAAATGATACATATGTTCACACCAATTGCCTTGCATTAATAGCTATTATGTGCTATAATCAACTGGAACTTCAAAAGAAAAAGGAAGTGTGACAATTGATACCTATGATATACCTTTCGCTGCTTGAAACCGAAGAAGACAAGATAAAATTCGAGCAGATATACAAGGAATACAAGCAAAAACTGTATCACGCGGCACTGGCGATAGTCCGCGATCCCGAGGATGCGGAGGATGTTGTAGAGGACACTTTTCTGACCATCGCCGATCATTTCACAGAGATTTCACAAAAAGAGCGTCAGAAAATGCGTTCCTATATCGTCATTATTAACAGGAACAAAGCTATCGACAGGTACAACGCAAAAAAGAAGATAATGGATATGACCGACAGCATTGAGACCGAAGATCTTGCAGACCCCGAATACCTTGACAGGTTCAAGTATGACGAGCTTTATTCGGCGATAAAAAAGCTGCCGCAGAAATACAAGGACATGATCTATCTTTACGACCTGATGGGAATGCCTGTAAAGAGCATTTCAGAATCTCTTGACATCTCGGCGGACACCGTATACAAAAGAGTTTCAAGGGCAAGGTCGATGCTCAAGCGAATTTTGACGAAGGAGGAAGAATAATGGCAGCGGGCGATTACAGAAAAGCTATATACGATGCTCTGACCGCCGAGTATGGATCAATGCTTCCCGAGTCCGATGAGGAGCACGTTTTCTCTCCCGCATTTGAGCGCAGGATGAACAGGCTCGTGAAAAGGCGAAACAAGTCATACTACATGATGATAAACACCGCAGGCAAGCGTATCGCCTGCATCGCGGGGATAGTATTCATATTATCATTCTCAACGGTAATGAGCGTTTCGGCGCTCAGAGAAGCATTCAGGGATCTTTTCATCAACATATACAAGCGGTTCTCGGTAGTCAGGTCGGCGGAAGACTTTGACGCGCCTGAAAAGATCGAGGATATTTACGGCATAACCTCCGATCTCAGCGGCTATGATGTGATATACACCGACCTCGACGAATATACGAACAACATCATATACAGCGATGAAAACAACAATGTCATTGATTTTGCACAGTATGTAAAGTCGGAGTTTGATATGGGAATAAATACCGAAAGTGCCGAGATCACACATATCGACATCAAAGGTAATGAAGCCGTTTACTACGAAGACAATCAGGGATACAACACCATAATCTGGGACAACGGCGATTATATCATAATGATAAGCAGCAATATTGATGAAAATGCGCTGAAGGACATGGCAGATTCTGTGCAAAAAGTAAAATAATAATTTCAGGCAAAAAAATTGTCAGAAAACAGACCTCCGGTTCGTCATATAATATGACGGCAGCAATGCTGTATCATATTAATGCGAACGGAGGTTTTGTTTTGAAGAAGATAGTATCACTTATCATGACCATAGTTTTATCCGTTGTAATGACCTCGACCGATGTATACGGATTGGAAAAAGAGATAAACACCTATTACACAAAGAGCTATTCCTCTACCCTGACATTAACGGGGAACAGTTCTTCATGCAAAAGCAAGCTGACAGGATATTCCGACACGACCAAGATCGTAATATTGCAGTCTCTGCAAAAGAAAGACGATAACGGCAGCTGGACGAATGTTAGGACCAGCAGCACAACGATATACTACTTTGCAGGCACTCTAACCAATACATATTCAGGGCTTGCAAAGGGTACATACAGGGTAAAGAGTGTATTTACCGTATATTCGGGTTTCAACTACGAGATACTGACCAAGTGCAGTTCTGCAAAACAGATATGACCCTCTTACATGAAAGGGGGTGGTCAGGTTGGATAATAAGTAAAAGCACCGCCGCTTCGGGATCTCCCTTGCGGTGCTGACAGGACCTTGCGGTGCTGACAGAACCTTACGGTGCTGACAGGAAAAGGCATACGGAATAAGTAAATGAAAAACAAAATGGAGGACATTAAAATGAAACTATTAAAGAGAACACTTTCGGCTTGCTTAGCCCTCGCTATCGGAGCTTCTTCTGCAATTTGTGCAAATGCAGAGACTGCTAAGAAGCCCGGCACAGACGGACTTATCGTAGACGACGGCTCGGCTTACAAGGCATATGTAAACTCTCTGTCCAAAGAAGACAACGCAAAGCTCGCTAAGAAGAAGGCAGCTTTCGCACGCTTTGAAAAGCAGGAGAGCAAGAAGGGCGACCTGAAAGTGCTCGGTGCTACAAAGCTCACCATCCCCGGCACCTTTACTCTCTATCATCAGAACAAGTGGTATTACTGCGCTCCCGCATGCGTTCAGAGTGTTTTAAAATACATAAACGGCTCTGCGCCTTCTCAGGACACTATCGCAAAAGGATTAGGCACATCCGAATCGGCAGGCGGAACATCTATGAGCAAGATCGCAGGATATCTGAATGATAAGCAGAGCGATTGCTGGTATGTTCTCAGCAGCAATCCGAGCCAGACTTCTATGTGCAACGCTATCAATTACACGATCACAAAGGAAAAGGATCCCTGCATCATGGGAATAGTTGACAGATATGCTAATTATTGGCATTATGCTACATACGGTCACGCTATCATTGCAAACGGCATTATGAGCGATAAGAGCGAGATCCAGATCTCCGATCCCGATTGGAACAAGGATAAAGGATATGAAGCGTTCTACATGAAAAAGTCTTCAACGGTAAGTAATGTCTGCATAGGAGTCATCTACTAATATATCATAATTCAAAGTGTATACCGGCATCTTTCATGAAAGATGTCGGTCATACATCTTTATAGAAGAAAACTTATAGGAGCAATTTAATGAAGATCAGAGCTTTAGTCTGCTGCGCCGCGATCCTGCCGTTCATGGTGAGCTGCGGACAGAAACAGAACAACGAAAATCAGACTATCCAAAAAGAAACAGCTGCCGGAATAGAAAACAGTATCAGCAATACCGAAGACAGCGAGGTATCCTTAAAGAACGAATACAATATGCTCGAAGAGATATACGACAGCAATAACAATGTCATCGGGCAGATAGAACGTTACGGACTTATCAGCCTTGCTGACGGAAAGCTTTTCTATCCGAATTTAGCTCAAGATTCAACTGATGAAAAAACAATTCAGGAATTCTATCTTTATGATGTGGAAACAAAGGAAAATACGAAGCTTGGCAGGATCGAAGATGTGATCTATGAAGCTTCATATGACAGGGTGATGTTAGACGATCATATATATACCATCTTTACGACAGGTGACCTGAACGACAGCGAAAGCTGGGAGTATAACCTGGTGGATTTTGATCTTGAAAATAAATCTATGGATATCATTTTAAGTGAAAAAGATGATTATCTGTATAGTATCATGGATTCGATCGATGACGATCTTCTGATAGTAAGACATGATGACGGGATATCCGGTATTGAAAAATATGATACCGAAAGCAAGACATTTACGGAATTGAAAAAATTCAAATATGACTACAACAACGAGACAGGAGAAACTATATATCAAATATATTACGATAAGTCTCGGGAAAACATATATACACTGCGCTGCAAATTCAACGGTTCGGAAGCTACTCATCTGTTCCTTGATAAATACGATAAAAACATGGGATTTATATCCGACACGGATATCTCGGATGCGTTCTGTTTCTACGATGAGGAGACGAACGAATCGGAAAAACGTCAGCCGGTATTCAACTTCTTCTGCAAGAATGATCATATTTACTACGAGAGCAGAAGCACCTCCCGCATAGTGGGAAAGCTTGAAGATAACGGTATCACATCTCTTGTCAATGATAGTCCGAAGGATTACGCAGCTGCACTTTCCGTCATAAAAAACGGCTCCGAGCAGGTATTTTACAAACCATTTGACGAAGGCTGTCCACTGTTCGTCCTGAACACAAAAAGCGGCGAGATGAAAGAAACGTCTTTCAATGTCAAGGAGGACGACAGGTACTGCATATTAGACGCATATCAGTATGCTGACAAGCTGCTGATAGAAATGACCGACATAGAAGCCAACGCGCCTGACGAGAGAGAGCCGCGCATATATATCGTCGATACAGACGAGCTTGAATAAGACCTCAACGACCATAGATCTATATTACAACCGAAGCAAGACCCGACAGAGAAGAGTTTGTCGGGGCCTTTGCTTTTATGCGGATAATATGCCTTGCACAAAGCACAAAAAGACTGCACAGCAAAGCACTGTGCAGTCTTTTATTGCGTATTTAATTATTGAGTATTTAATTATCAGCCTCAGATCATGCTGTCTTCCCAGCAGTCGGGAGCTTCGAGACCGAGCAGCTTGGCAACGGTGGGTGCTACGTTTGCAAGACCGTACTTTGTGCTGTCAGCGTCGATGATCTCGTGACGGGTCTCCTTATCCCAGATGATGAAAGGAACGCGGTTGAGCGAGTGAGCGGTACGCACCTGAATCTCACCCTTCTTGTTCTTTTCAAGCATCTCATCGGCGTTGCCGTGATCGGCAGTAACGAGCAGAGTGCAGTTGCACTCATCGCAAACCTTTAAAAGACGTGCAAGACCGAGGTCTACTGCTTCAACGCCGGTGATGGTAGCATCCATATTGCCTGTATGACCGACCATATCGCCGTTGGGGTAGTTGCAGCGGATGAAGTCATACTTGCCGCTGCGGATAGCCTCGATAAGATCATCGGTGATCTCAGCGGACTTCATCCAGGGGCGCTCGTCAAAGGAAACGCGGTCGGAGGGGATCTCCTTCCATGTCTCAAGCTCTTCGGAGAAGCGCTCGGAGCGGTTGCCGTTCCAGAAATATGTAACGTGGCCGTACTTCTGTGTCTCGGATACAGCGTAGGAATACAGACCGTTCTTTACCAGAAGCTCGGAAAGGGTGTTCTTGATCTCGGGGGGATTTACCAGATACTTCTTCGGGATCTTGAGGTCGCCGTCGTACTCAAGCATACCTGCGTAGATAACATCGGGGATAGCGCCTCTGTCGAAAGCAGTAAACTCATCGCCGCCGTCAAATGCCATCGAGATCTCGATAGCGCGGTCGCCGCGGAAGTTGAAGAGGATAACGCTGTCGCCGTCGTTTACCTTGCCAACGGGCTCGCCGTTCTTTGCAATAACGAACTCGGGAAGATCCTGGTCGATAGCACCTGTCTCATCACGGAGAGTCTCAACAGCAGCCAGAGCGTTGTCGAACTGACGAGCGGTACCGTGAACGTGAGTGTTCCAGCCGCGCTCTACCATGCCCCAGTCAGCCTGATATCTGTCCATAGTGATCTTCATTCTGCCGCCGCCCGAAGCGATCTGTGCATCGAAAGTGTCATCATTGAGGGCTGCGATGCAATCCTCAAGCTCCTTGATATAAATGGGAGCAGAGGTAGCGGGAACATCTCTGCCGTCCAGAAGGATATGGCAGCGAACGGTCTTTACGCCCTCTTCCTTAGCCTTTGCGAGCATCTTTTCGAGATGATGTATATTGGAGTGAACATTACCATCGGAAAGCAGTCCGAGGAAATGCAGGGTGCTTCCCTTTTCCTTAACGTTGCTGATGAGCAGCTTCCATGTATCGGAGTCGAACATCTTGCCACTCTCGATAGACTCGTTTACGAGCTTTGCACCCTGAGAATAGATCTGACCGCAGCCGAGTGCGTTGTGACCTACCTCAGAGTTACCCATATCATCATCGGAAGGCAGACCTACGGCATCGCCGTGTGCTTTCAGAGAAGTGTTGGGATAATTCTTTAAAAGCATATCCAGTGTAGGAGTGTTAGCCTCGGTAACAGCATCGCCAAGACCTGTAACGGAAAAGCCGACGCCATCCATTACTACCAGTACAACAGTTTTTTTCTTAGACATTGTTTTTGTCCTTTCTATTATGGAAAAAGTGTTTATAATAAACATCAGTGCGGAAAATGCACCCCGATCCGTATCACCAGTCGGTATACATATATCCGAAATCGTCAACAAAAATAAATCCGTACTCGGTAAGAGCCGAACCGCCGCCCATTACCAGCTCGAAATTAACGGTATTGACTGCGGCAAAGGTAACGCGCACCTTGTACACGCTTCCCGCGAGATAGACTATACCGTGATCGCTGTCATTCCAGGGATTGTTGGCATAGCTGTCGGAATTTCTGTTGAACATAAGACGACCGACAGAGTAAGAACCCGAATCGTCGTAATTAAAGAATCCGATCCTGTTGGCGTCGATATCGAAAACGACATTGGGACCCGTCTGTTTTTGATCGTAATCCTTGCCGTCAAGATTCCAGAAGCCTCTCAGCGGAGTGCTTCCCGACACCCAGTTATCATACATACTGACATCTATCGGCTTGTCATTGAGGGTAGCCTCGCAGGTAGCCGTCTGAAGAACAGATTCAAGATCGAACATCATGTTATCATATTCTTCATTGAACTTGGGCTCGGGGTCAAAGGTGACGCCGTTTTCAGTGCAGGCGAAATAATATTCTCCGCTCTGATCGATGCCCAGCAGATACCAGTAATTGTTATCGGGCATGGGATCGGAGGTCTGTTCGATATGGAACAGCGCTCCCTTGCCCAGTTGTTTTTTATAGATCTTCTTGACATACAGCGTATTATCGACGATCTCATACCTGCCCGCCCATTTAGCGGGGAGAGTAAGAGAAACGCCGTTATACTGCCAGACAAATTCCTCATATGGAGCAAGCTCCTCATCATCCACGTCCTCGTCATTTTCAGACTTAGCCTTGGGATCAGCGGTATCGGCGTCTGAGTCAAGTTCACTTTCGGTCGTTTCCTGCGGCGGAAGGGTAACGGTCTTTGCCGTACCCGTCGGCATCTCAATGCTGTCAAGGTCGATATAACCGCCTTGTTTTTTCTTGGAGCTCCCGCAGGAGACAAGCAGTGCCAGCGACAGAACAGCCGCCGAAAGCTTTAAAAGACCGAGTTTCATCAGCCCTCAACAGCTGCCTGAACGATGGTGTTGAAATCAGCAGCCTTCAGGGAAGCACCGCCGATAAGACCGCCGTCGATGTTGGGCTTTGCAAGAAGCTCGGCAGCGTTGCCTGCGTTCATGGAGCCGCCGTACTGGATGGTAACAGCCTCAGCGGTAGCGTTGTCATAGAGCTTAGCGAGCTGTGCACGGATGAATGCGCAAACCTCCTCAGCCTGATCGGGAGTTGCGGTAAGACCTGTGCCGATAGCCCATACAGGCTCGTAAGCGATAACAACGTTCTTTACCTGCTCTGCGGTAAGGCTCCAGAGATCAAGCTTGATCTGACGGGCGATAACTTCCTCGGTGATATTGCACTCGCGCTCCCACTTGAGCTCGCCTACGCAAACGATAGGCTTAAGACCTGCGTTCAGAGCTGCGATAGTTCTCTTGTTTACAGTCTCATCGGTCTCGCCGAAGTACTGTCTTCTCTCGCTGTGACCGATAACAACGTATTCAACGCCAACCTCAACGAGCATATCAGCGGAGATCTCGCCTGTGAAAGCGCCGCTCTTCTCGAAGTGAACGTTCTCGGCACCTACCTTAACGTTGCTGCCTGCGGTAGCTGCAACAGCGGTCTCAAGGTTAGTGAAGGGTACGCAGGCGATGACCTCTACCTTGCCCTCAGCGTTAGCAACGAGGGGCTTGATAGCCTCAAGAAGCTCTTTAGCCTCGGGGCGGGTCTTGTTCATTTTCCAGTTACCGGCGATTATAGCCTTTCTTACATCCTTTTTCATTTTAAAAACTCCTTATCAAATTATTATCTGATGAAATAAAAATCGTATAAAAATCCTCCGCCGAGCCCGATCAGGACGATGGAGAAGATGAGCATAGCGATGAACGCCATATTTGCGGGCTTGCTCTCATCCTTGACTTCCTGTCCGTCCTCGTCAACGTCGGCGGTCTGTTCGCCCTCTACCTTATCGGTGATATAGAAATCGGAAGGGTCATCGGGGTTATACTCGATATTGACCCAATCGGCAAATCCAAGATCGGGCGTCCACTTTTCGTAAGTCTCGCCCTCAAGCTCAAAAAGAAGCTGCACTTCATTGAAGGTCTTGTCACCTATCTCCAGCGAGCGGCTCTCGCCGATCTTAGCGGTCGCAAGCTCAAAACCATTCTCTTTTATAATGGTCTCATGCTGCATCATATCCACCACAAAACCGCCGAGCGAGCGGGCTTTGAACGAGAAATAAAGCATGATAAGCCCGAACACCGCCAGCACGATGCCGATCATGTTGCCGTACTTATCAAGTAATCCCGTCACGCCAAAGGCGTTGCCGCTTTCGGCTGCTTCGGCGAAGTAGCGAACCGTTTCAATAGTCATTCCCGTCATGCTTTTTCAAAATCCTTTTTGTAATGTAATACTGCTTTACAGTTTCAAAAAATCATTGTAACGGAGCGAGCTTTTGACATCTCGCCCCGTTACGAATGTAAATATCAATTACTTGTCAGCAATTACATCTATGCTGGGGAGGACCTTGCCTTCGAGGTACTCGAGGGAAGCACCGCCGCCGGTGGAGATGTGGCTCATCTTATCAGCGAAGCCGAGCTGGATAACAGCTGCTGCGGAATCACCGCCGCCGATGATGGTAGTAGCATCGGTCTCAGCAAGAGACTTAGCAACCGCGATAGTGCCCTTAGCAAGAACGGGGTTCTCGAACACACCCATAGGTCCGTTCCAAACAACGGTCTTAGCGGACTTGACAGCCTCAGCATAAAGCTCAGCGGTCTTGGTGCCGATGTCAAGACCCATCTTATCAGCGGGGATCTTGTCAGCGTCTACGACTTCAACAGCGATCTCAGCGTCGATGGGATCGGGGAAGGAAGCTGCGATGGTAGTATCAACAGGGAGAAGAAGCTTCTTGCCTGCTGCTGCTGCCTTTTCGATCATTTCCTTGCAGTAGTCGATCTTGGTATCGTCAACGAGGGAGGTACCTACTTCCTTGCCCTGAGCCTTCAGGAAGGTGTAAGCCATACCGCCGCCGATGATGAGGGTGTCACACTTTTCGATGAGGTTGTTGATAACGTTGAGCTTATCTGCTACCTTAGCGCCGCCGAGGATAGCTACGAAAGGTCTTACAGGATCTTCAACAGCGTTGCCGAGGAAGTTGATCTCCTTCTGCATCAGGTAACCTACTGCGGTCTCCTTAACGAACTTGGTAACGCCTGCTGTGGAAGCATGAGCTCTGTGAGCGGAACCGAAAGCGTCCATAACGAATGCTTCGCCGTCAACGAGGTCTGCGAGCTCCTTAGCGAATGCTTCGCCGTTCTTGGTCTCTTCTGCGCCGCGGAAACGGGTGTTCTCAAGAACTACGATCTCGCCGTCAGCCATCTCTGCAACAGCCTTCTTGGCATTGTCGCCTACAACGGTATCATCCTTAGCGAAGGTTACCTTTGTGGAAACGAGCTCTGCGAGTCTGTCAGCTGCGGGCTTGAGGGAGAACTTGTCCTCGGGACCGTTCTTCGGCTTGCCGAGGTGGGAGCAAAGAACGACCTTTGCGCCATTCTCTACGAGCTTATTGATAGTAGGAAGAGCAGCGGTGATCCTGTTATCGTTGGTGATAACGCCGTCCTTGAGCGGTACGTTAAAATCAACGCGGACGAGAACCTTCTTGCCCTTGACGTTTAAGTCTTCAACTGTGACCTTGTTTAATCCTGCCATGATTATGACATCCTCTCTTTAAAAGAATTTTTGGGCGAGCCCAAATTTATCAACTTATCATACGGGAAATTCCCCGCTTTACTATTATACAACAACTGAAACAGAAAATCAAGAGTTTTTCCTAAAATTGATATATATTTCACAAAATGAGACTGTCTCTCCGAGCTATATAAATGCATTTATATAAAGTCCGGTCAGGTCGTTATGGCTATGATATTATAAAATCCGTGGGCGGCCATACAGAGCCATATGCTGTTGCTCTTTTTGAAGATCATGGCAAGCACTATGCCGATAAGAAAAGCCGTTACGAGCTGCGGTACAGCAAAGCTCACTCCGGGCTGACCGAACCGGAACGATATGTGTCCGACAGAGAAAAACAATGCTGTCAGAACTACCGGAATATCTATACCGAAACACCTTTCCTTTTCCGTCCGTTCCGTCGCGGACAGTTTATAAAATATGACAAGCGGCAGTGAACGATAGCATATCTCTTCGCCCAGTCCCGAGAAAAACAGCTGGAAGACAGCTTCATCAACATCGGGCAGGCAGAGGGCGAAACCCAATACAAGCGATATCACCAACTCGGCAGCCACACCTGCCAGAAACCATTTCAGCCCTTTTTTGCAGTCCTTTATGTGATAGCCGAGATCCAAAGACGTAGTTTTATCAATGATAAAGGTCGGGACAAACAGCACAAGGAACTGAAACGTGTGGTGTACCATCAGATAGACATTGTTCGACAGACCGCTGAAACGGTCTGCAAATGACTGTATGAACACCACCGTCAGCTGATAGTAGAGCACCTGAAAGCAGAGTATCAGCAGTGCCGATGCTGCAAAAAGCATATATTTCTTTTTATTCTCCATCATCATCATTTCCTTTTCAGCGTTTTGAGATACTCTTTTACATCCTGCGGGACGCGGAAGCTTTCTCTTGCTTTTTGTATGGCTTTGTTGTGCGTCCAATCGTCAAGCACTCCCCGTTCGATGTAGTCTATGGCGGCATCATACTGCTTGGCGAGAGCTTCGGCGAAGTACCAGGCTATCATCATCTTTATGTAATACTCATCGCTTCTGACAGCGGCGACCCTTTGCATATATTCGGGTTTGAAATCCTCCGTCAGGTAATGTACAAGGAGCATACCTATCCCGAAGCGAACGGTATACGTTCTGTCCGAATCAAGCCATTCGTACACCTGCCCTATAAGCTCGGAACGGTGTTTTTTGAAGCACTTGGGGCGAAGCTGGTCGCAGGTCGCCCAGTTGTCAATGTATGGCAGGAAGCGGTCAGTTTCCGCGACTGCCCTGCCGTAATCCTTTATCTCGGATATGATAAAAGCGTGCAGCTGATTTTCGTCATAGTAGTAATGCGGCAGCTCGGCGATGAACTGTCCTGCCCTGCCATCCTTTATCAGCTGCTTAGCATAAGCACGCAGAGCAGGAGTGCGAACTCCCAGCACACGTTCTTCCGGAATCTTTATAAGTCCCTTATGGAAATTGCGGTAATCCTCATCGGCAAGGGACTTCAGCTCTTTTGCGATATCTTTCATAAGATCACTCTCCTTTAAGGCATTATAGCACAAATTGCGGTTTATTGCAATGGAAACGGCGTGAAAAAGTGTGTGGATATCGGCTTCTTTCGGGGGTATAACAGGTTCAAATGAGAGGATGACACGACTTTCTCTTCAAGATCGGCATTTGATGGATATTGGACAAAAAATAACGAATACTCTCAAAAACGGATGATCGCCCACATCGGACGGCTGTCCGTTTACTATTCCCCATAAGCCGTTCAGGTCCGCTCGCCGCCCTGCGGCGGGGCAATATCACAGCAGGCAGAGGTGCGCCATAATACTTTTTCATCTTGAAAATTCTATGCGGAAATAATATAAGCTGCGGAGCGGAGAACGCTCACACAGCTATCAAGAAAAATGATCATCTTCGATCACTATTCTGTTTTTCAATACAGCCTTTATGACCGCAATACGGACATCTTATCTCATAAAGATCATCGGAGTGAACAGCAAACAAAAGTTTATTCCATTTTGCATAAAATCCCTTAGAACAGGCTTTACACAGGAATCTATGTTTTGAAAGCTGTTTCGCCCATAATATACAAGCAACAAGTGCGGCAAATATAACTATAACCGTAACGATAATCCATTCCATATCACAAACACCTCACAACGTTAAGCAAACATACTTCCCTCTCGCCCGAACAGCCGAGAGATCGACCTCTGCAAGTGTTCCTTTTCTGCCGTTATAATGACTTCCTCAGTTTGATCTTATATAAACCCGACCAGAGCCGCTTCTATCATCAGGGCTATGGGGAGTATATATTTTCTCGGGTTATGTGTAATGTCCGCCTCGGTCTTCCATGTCTTTATGGGGTATTTGTTTTCAAGGAAAGAAGTGAGGAAAGCGCCCTCGGCTGCAAACACGGGTGCGATTGCAATATAGCGTATCCCGCCTTTGCCTCCTGCTATATGGAAGGCTGCCAGAAACAGCCCGAAGCACACGAGGTAAAAACAGAAGAGCGTCACACCGAAGGGAATGAAAAACTTTTCAGTCTTTGCGGGAAGAGCGTCCAGCTTGCGGTCAAGACCTCTGTTGGCGCTTACCATAGTGGAAACGGGGGAATTTATCGAGACAGCCGCCAGCCCCATGCCGCAGGCGATATCGAGTCCCATACGCTCCGCATTCAGGGCGAAAAACACTGCAAAACCAACGATGAAGAGGGTGGAGAAGATGTAGGCTTTGTGTTCCAGCAGATACCTCCCAAGATAGCGGGGTATGAGCATGGCGGGTCTGCCGGTTGTGCGGACTTTTCTTATCCTGCCCGCAGTGGGATCAATGCGGAAATTTTCCATTTTGAGGAAGAACAGCGTGCCTGCACAGACAGCATCCGCCGCCGCCAATGCTATGACAGCAGCCTTTCCGTCGGGGAGCAAAAATGCCGCAGCCACCCCTGCCGCCACATACAGCACCGAGATATACGGTCTTTTCCTAAAGTGTCCGAAGGCAGCCACTCCCCCGAAAACGGCATATAAAAAAGCCAGAAGGAAAAGCACCCACCTGTATGTCGTCATTTTGGTAAATGAGAAGAAAAGTGCCGCCAGCAGCGATACCTTTGAGGTCAGTACATAAAGCCCCGTGACCGCAGTGTATCCCGCAAGTGTGCGGCGCTCATCGCAGGGCATGGCAAAAAGCCCCCGCAGCAGCTTTGCGTTATCGGCAGAACCCAGTGTCTGGATGACCAGCGTTCCCGAAAAGACAACGGCTGTCAGCACCAGCACCTTTTCCGAAAGGGGTATCTGCTTGCCTATAGAATAAAGCCCGTAGGCGATAAATACCGAGATGAACACATTTTTCAGGGCGCTGCCGCAGTTTTCGCCCAGCAGCTTGCGGGATAACATTTTAAACATCGTTCACCCCGTCCTCTTTTTCAAGCGAAGCCCTGATATTTTCGGCAGTTATGTCGCTGCCGGAATATGTCTTTGCGATAACGCCGTTTTCCAGCACCAGCACCTTGTCAGAGGTGAGAGTTACGCTTTCCAGTATATGTGAGGAAAACATCACTGTACCGAATTCCTTGTAGCCTGCTATCAGTGCATAGAGAGCTTCGGTGCTGTTGAAATCCAGACCGTTTACAGGCTCATCGAGCAGCAGCAAGGGCAGTTTCAGCGCGAAGCCTGTGATGAGATAAGCCTTTCTGCGGTTGCCGAGGGAAAGGTCTTTTATAAGCGTTCCTCTGTACTCGCCGAAACCGAATTTTCCCACCAGCCCGTCGATATAAGCCTTATCGGGGGTCTTGCCGTAGCAGCCGAATACATAGGTCACATACTCATCGAACGAGAAATACCCGAAGGACTCATCTTCCGAAAATACGATATATCTCTGTGCCTTGAATGTCTTGTCCTTAAAGTCAAGGTCTTCGCCTTCAAATCTCTTTGTCGTGCATGAGGATCCCTCGTGCAGACCGCAGAGAACGTTCATGAGGGTCGTCTTACCTGCGCCGTTAAGACCTATAAGTCCCACGACCATGTGTTCCCCGAGTTCAAGGTCAAGTCCTTTGAGGACTTGTTTCTTAGGGTCATACCAGGCTTTCAGATCATCCAGTTCAAGCAATTTTCTCATGGTCAGACCTCACTTCTTTTTCAGCATAGAGAATGAGCTGAACCCGAAGGCAGCGCCTGCGACCAGTGAGATGAGCCCTTCTGTCATCTGTCCCTTTACAAGTGCGATGATCCCTACAACGACCCAGATAACTGCAATGATCGCTCTGATAATGATATGTCTGTTCATAATAATGTCTCCTTTATGTATAGCTTTTTTGTTTTTTTCAGCTTAGTTATTGACCGCCTTTGCACTTTATGGGCAAATACGGTCTTTGCACGGCGGCTACACGGCATATATCTTTACCGTGAATCTGGTGCCCTTGCCCTTTTCGCTCTCTGCCTGTATCGAACCGCTGTGAGCATTTATTATATTCTTCGCTAATGCAAGACCAATGCCGACACTCTGCGGCGAGGAATTGTCTGCTTTATAAAATCGCTCAAATATATGCGGAAGATCCTTCTCACTTATTCCGCTGCCGTTATCCTCTATGGTAAGCTCGGTACAGATGTTGTTCTCCGTGCCGCTTACCCGCACATGACCGCCTTCATAGGTATGCTCTATACAGTTCTTGATGATGTTCATCAAAGCCTCACGCAGCCAATGCCTGTCGGCTTTTAATTTAGTATCGGGAACATTCACCTCGAGCGATACGCCCTTTATCTCCGCCATTATTTCCAGCGATGACTTTATGTCATCCATCATCTCACTAAGCTCAATGTTGGCAGGCTTCATCTTCAACACGCCCGCTTCAAGCTGGGATAAAGTCAGCAGGTTGCGTACCAGCCAGGTTATCCGCCCTACCTGTGAATCTATCTTCTCTGCATATTGCAGCCGCTTATCCTCATCGAGATCGGGCTGCTCCAGCAGCTCTGTCATAAGCTGTATGGCTGTCAGAGGGGTCTTTATCTGGTGCGATATGTCCGAAAGCATATCCGACATATACTCCTTACGGTGCTTTTCATTTGAATACTGCTCCCTCAGCAGGGCGACTACCTTGTATATCTCACTTTGCAGTATCCCCGTCAGTCCCTCCTCCGAGCATTCCGGGGCGGCAAGTGTCAGGTCGTCCTGCACATGGGTGATGTAGTCGATAAGATCGGTAAGCCTGCGCTTTCGGCGTTTCTCGGTGATAATGCTATCAAAGATGAGGAAAGCCGCCAGCACCCCAAGGACTATGCAGCAGCCCACAGGTCTGTGCAGCATCAGGCACAGCACCGCCGCCGCTGCCGCAGCAGCGATATGTACATAGTTTCGTGCATTCATATCAGCCTGTACCCCAGTCCGCGGACGGTCTGTATGACCTCATCACCGTCTTCAAGCTTTTCACGCAGACGCTTTACATAGACCGTCAGGGTATTGTCAGTGACATAATCGCCTGCCACGTCCCAGATATTGTGCAGCATCTGCTGACGGGAAAGCACCGCCCCGCGGTTGTTTATGAATATCAGCAGGAGCTTGTATTCCATGGCAGTGAGTATTATCTCCTTACCGCCGCGGAATACCTTGCCCGTGCGTATGTTCACATCATTGCTGCCCACCTTTACCATATCTTCGCTTTCTGTTTTGCGCCCTGTTCGGCGCAGAACAGCCTTTATCCTCGCCATAAGCTCACGAATACGGAAAGGCTTTGAAATGTAATCATCAGCACCGTTTTCCAGTGCCAGAACGGTGTGTAATTCATCATCGCAGGCAGTCAGGAAGATGACCGGGGTATCGCCCTGCCTGCGAATCTCGGCGCATACATCATACCCTGTGCCGTCGGGAAGCATGACATCAAGGATACATATGTCGTAATCCTCATTTATAAGTGCTTTGGCTTCCGCCACCGAGGAAGCGGTCTTCAGCTCGCAGCCCTCTGTGGCAAGAGACAGATTCAGCCCCTCCTGTATCATGGGGTCGTCCTCTACCAGTAATATCTTCATACATTCACCTTCGTTTTGTCTACGGACAACGCTTTCGGACCACGAAACCGTTAACGCTTCGGGTTCCGAAAGCATTATATTCTATATTTGCCTTAATATTATAATATACTCTGCGTAGAATGTCAAGATATCACACCGTTTCACGGCGTATCTCACTTATGATATCCTCCCTGCTGCTGCGGTTGCAAAGCCTTGTCATGATCGCCGAAATCGCTGCGGTGACTGCGGTTATACCGAGTGCCAACAGGATGGGTGAAGCTATCCGCACGTTCCCGAAGTAGCTTACCACCACATATCTCAGTCCCACGCACAGAGCGGTGCAGATGACTGCGGCTGTGAGCAAGCCCTTTGCCAGCAGCATAAGGTTCTCAAGATCGTGCATTTTTGTCAGCTGTCTTTCAGTCATGCCCACAGAGCGCAGTATCGCAGTTTCCTTATTGCGCTCGGCGGCTCTTCCTCTTATGGAGTTGTAAAGGTTCAGCAGGCAGACCAGTGATATGAGCGCCGTGAAGCAGTAGGCAAGTATCTTTATGATATCGCTTATTATCTGCTTTATGTTGGCGGCTGCATTTAAAGCATCTTTGCCGAGCAGACGTATCGTCTCAGCTTCGTTCTCATTTGATGTAAATCCCATGAACGTGTCATTGAGCTGCTTTATCGAGTTTTCGTCCTTGTCCGCAAAAAGTATTATTCCTGTTGACTGATCGTAGGGGCAGCTTATGATCTTCTCCTTAGCCGCTTCGTTTACGAAAATGTATATGCACGAGGGTGACAGTGTGTACCTTTCGGATATCGCCTCGCTGTCTGCCATGCCCGCTATCTTTACGGGGATCTTGATGTTCTCCCCCTTATCGGGGTCAAAGCTCAGCAGGTCGATGCTGTCACCTGTTCCCGCCTTCAGTATGTTGTCTCTTACATTTACATACTTGTAACCGTGGCATACCTCACCATCTCTGTATCTGTCGGTGTCAAGGAAGACCTCGTTGTACACCAGCGCCGCAGGCTCAGCGCCCACTTTTGCCAAAGACATATCCGCTTTTCCCTTTGATGCTATATACTCAAACTCCTCGTCCTCTACCATAATCAGGTAAACGTCCAGTTCGTTGAAAAATGCTTCCTTTACATATTCCCTGTATTCGGCAGGGTCGTGGTCATCATACTGACCCCATACAGCCGCATAGCCATCCATTAGCTCATCGCTTATGTCATCATAGCTCAGCCTTACCGAAAGGAAAGAATCAAGTATCTCCTTGGTGTCCGTAACGTTCCTGTCAGCCGCAAGCGCCTCCTTTACATAGTCAAATCCGCCGTTTTTGAGCTCTGCCGCAACTGCATAGTCGTAACCGTCAAGCACGGGCATCCAGCCGTCTTCGGCAGTCTTGGCTTCCACCACCTTAATGATCGAGTTTGCCCCGTACAGCGTTACCATGATAACTGTGGCAAATACCGCTATGCTGCGTATTATGCTCCTTGTAAGGTGCTTGGTGCGGCTCGTGGAGTTGACAGCCAGCATAAGCTCGGGTCTGCCCTTTTCAAGCAGGCTTTTTCTTGTCTTGAAGCGCTTCTTCTTTTTGGTGTAGTTATCTGCCGCACCCTTTACGCTTTCGACGGGAGGTATCATGCTTATCTTTATGGCGGGTATCAGCGCGGATATAAGCACCGTTACCGCACACATCACAAGAACTATAACTATCTCGGTGATACCGAAGGACAGGGTCATGGGCACATCGCCGCATATCATGGGTCCGTCAACGGAAAGCATGGTGTCAAATCTGGGCTTCAGCAGCTGGGTGGCAGCGTATACCACACCCATTCCCAGCAGCAGTCCTGCGGGCAGCGCGGGCATTAGCAGCGCAAAGCTCTCAAAATATATGCTCTGCCTTTTCTGTCGGCGGGTAGCACCAACGGAGGAAAGCATACCCAGATATCTCGACCTTTCCGCAAAGGACATATTGAAAACATTATAGATAAGTATCACAGATGCCGCCATGGTGAAGAGTGTGAAGAAGATCTGCATGAAGATCACTATGGTGTTGATGTTGGAGTCCCCCGACATTGCCGAGAATGCCAGCAGCATATCGTTGTAATCAAAGTCATGCTCCTCACCCGTTATCGAAGTGATATCATCTTCGACTTCCTGAGTGCCCGATACCTCTGCGGTGTCAAGGCGTATCATCACATTCAGCGCATCGGCGCGGGGCTTATCGAGGAAGGTCAGGGCTGCGTAGCTGCCGCCGTTATGCACTTCGTAAGACGGGCTCTTCATTATGCCGACCACTGTATACTCTCCCGAAACGCCTGTGGGTTCACGGGTCTCATAGAATGACTCTGTTTCTTCGCCGTAAGCAAATGATACAGGTACTTCGGCGATGCCGCCCGCGGGCAAGCTTATACCTTCATGGGGGAACTCTGTGCCGCCTTTCTTGCGTTTTGATACCAGTATGCGCTTAAAAAGCTCGCCGCTTATCTTGTCGCCTATCTTTATGTCAGCACCCTTTTCCAGAGCGTAGTCGGAAATTATGAGCTCCTCCGAGTTCTCGGGGTATCTGCCCTCGACCATAGTGATATTGGTCATGCCGAAGCTGTCGGCGGAATAAGCCTTTATGTTAAGAAACGGCACCAGATCGGGCTCTCCTGTCTGAGGGAAGTCTATGCAGTACAGCTGCTCCGAAAGACCTGCCTGCTCAACGTATTTGCGGGAAGCTATCGTCTTTGCGCTTTCGGCATCTACGTCATAGGCTATCATGTGCCAGCTGCCCTTGTCAAGGGAAGCTACCCTGTCGATGTACTTCATGACAGTTTCCTTGCCCACGAAAACGCAGGTCATCATGACGACCATGAGGGTTATGCCCGCGAAAGCGATGGCAGTGCGGCGGCGGTTGAGCTTCATATATTTTTTTGTCACCTTAAAAACTATGTTGTTCATTTTGCATCTCCCCGTCGGTCAAACTCTTGTTCTTACAGTTTCATCTTTTATGAGCCTTCCGTCTTCAAGGTAGAAGACTCTGTCAGCCTGCATGGCAAGGCGCTCATCGTGGGTTATGAGGATAAGGGTCTGCTTCTGCATACGGTTGGATTCTTTCAGCAGAGCCGCTATCTCATCGCCCGTCTTTCTGTCCAGATTGCCTGTGGGTTCATCTGCCAGCAGAATGGCAGGACGGCTGTAAAGGGCGCGTCCGATGGAAACACGCTGCTGCTGACCTCCCGAAAGCTGAGAGGGAAGGTTTTCACGCCTGTCGGCAAGACCCAAGTGAGAAACGATATTGTCAAGCCTTGTCTTGTCAAGCTTTCTGCCGTCAAGCAGATGAGGGAGAGCGATATTTTCGTCCACATTCAGCACAGGCATTAGGTTGTAGAACTGATATACAAGACCTATCTGACGTCTTCTGAACACTGCCAGCTTATCCTCGCCCAGTGAGCAGATATCCGTGCCGTCGATGATGACCCTGCCCGAGGTCGGCTTGTCAACGCCGCCCAGAATGTGCAGCAGCGTAGATTTGCCGCTGCCCGAGGGACCTATGACGGAAACGAACTCACCTTTTTCCACCGAGAATGAAACACCATCGAGGGCTTTCACCTTAGTATCTCCTTCGCCGTATTCCTTGACCAGGTTCTCGACCTTTAAAATCTCCATTTTTGTTTCCTCCGTTTCATTTGTTGAGTCTATTATAAACAACGCAAATGACTTTACAGTGAATTTTAAAGTGACAGTTTTGTCACAAAAGCAAATGTGGACCTCAACAACAAATTTCACCCGACTTTCATTGACATAAGGCGGGCTGCCATGATATAATTATTGTGTATAGACAAAATAACAAAGGGGTGAGGACAAGGATGTTCGGTTACGTCAAACCGTTCAAGCCGCAGATGCGGGTGTATGAATGGGATCTGTACAACGGTCTTTACTGCGGGCTCTGCAAAAAGCTCAGAAAGGAATACGGATATGTCAGTGCGGCAATGCTCAGCTATGACATCGTGTTCTTTGAGCTTATCGCCATCGGGCTCTCAAAAAACAGTGCGGAGCAGATAAAGCCCGAAAAGCAGGTATGCCCGCTGCATCCGTTCAGAAAGCGGCTGTGCATACAGTGCAGAGGCGAAGCTCAGGACCGGGCGGCGGCTGTGCAGGTGATACTCTCCTTCCACAAGCTTCTTGACGACATATACGACGGCACCGTGTCCGAAAGGCTCAGGGCTGCCGCGATACTGCCCTTTATGGTGATGCCGTTTGCCAAAGCTTCGGAGAGATACAAAACGACGGCTCAGGCTGTGAGCGGCGCTATGAAGCTCCAGCGTTCCACCGAGCGCGACAGGATACGTTCGATAGACCGTGCGGCAGAGCCTACTGCGGCAATGACCGCGGCTGTTTTCAGAGAGCTCGGCGGGAACGACCCCGACCTCAGAAGCTCTCTCAGCGAGATGGGATATATGCTCGGAAGATACATATACCTATGCGACGCGCTTGACGACCTTGAGGACGACAAACGCAAGGGGAAGTACAATCCTCTTGCTTACCACAAGCACGCTCGCGAGCTTGCTAAGAACACGGTATATCTGACCCTCGGCAGGCTGAGCGGGATATACTCGCGGCTGGAGCTCGGGGAGATAAGGAGCGTCACCGACAACATAGTATATCTCGGATTGAAATACACCTTTGACCGTCTTGACGGACACCGCGGAAAACGCAGACCCGTCCGTCGCGGTATCGACAGATAAAAGAAAGGAAACCGACAGTTTATGACGACAGACCCGTACAGAGTCCTCGGAGTTTCACCGACGGCAGATGACACGGAAATCAAGGAAGCTTACAAAAAGCTCGTAAAAAAATATCATCCCGACCGTTATCAGGACGAGGATATGAAAGACCTTGCGAACGAGAAGATGGCTGACATAAACACCGCTTACGACAAGATAACGGAAGACAGGCGCAAAGGGATCGGCGCTTACGGCGCTTCGGGGTTCAGGAGCGGATATCAGCGGCAGTCTGCACCGCGCGGCAGGAACACACAGTCCGGCGGCGGCAGCCGTTACGGCTACGCGGAGTACAACAGCACCAACAGATATCAAAACATAAACATCGACTATAATGGCGTCCGGAGAATGATAAACTCGGGAAGGCTTTACGATGCCGACAACATACTGAACTCGGTGAGCGAGGCTGACAGGAGCGCCGAGTGGTATTATCTCAAAGGGATAATCTTTCAAAAGCGGGGCTGGCTCAACGACGCTTACAAGTATGTAGCGCAAGCCACACGCATGAACGGCAACCCCGAGTATCTTGCAACGCTCGAAGAGATGAACAGGCAGCGTTCGGGCTACATGACGGGGAATGCAGGTCCTGTAAGCAGCGGCGCGAGTTTTTCGGACATAATGTGTACCATCTGTCTGCTCGACACCTGCTGCGACATCGACTGCTGCGACTGCGGTGACTGCATATGAACGACATCACCGTACACAGCAGCGACAGCAAGCCTTCTACGGCGTTCTGTGTGGCTCTCGGCGGGATAACCAGTGCGCTGGTGCTTCTCATGATGTTCAGCTCTACCATGTTCCCCGCATTTGACATGGCGATACCGACATTTGCGGGATTCCTTATGGTAGTGATAATCATCGAAGCGGGGACGAAGTGGGCTGTGACTGCATACTTCTCATGCGCGGCGCTAAGCTTACTGATGACGCCCGATTATGAAGCGGTGCTGCTGTTCATACTATTCATGGGATACTACCCGATACTTTATGTATACATAAAAAAGCTAAAGCCGTTCATTATCAGGATGGCGGTAAAGCTTATGATATTCAATGCGGCGGTAGTCGTATATGCCATGTGCTTCAAGTTTATTTTCACATCGGTGGATCTGCTGGAGGGCATGGAAGACTTCGGGGATATGGCGGTGCCTGCCATGATGATACTGGCAAACGTCTTCTTCCTGGTCTACGACAATCTGCTCGGGATGCTGATAGCCATGTATTCAAGATGGTTCAGAAAAAAGATACTGAAACGGCGCACACTCAAATAGACAAAACGAAAGAAAGATACAAAAATGCAGAACAAAAAACTAAAACGGATAATGACTCCCGACAGCGAGCTCAATGCGGAGCAGCTGAAGCGGCGAAAGACAAGGCAGCGGAAAGTCAGGGTCATAAGCGTTATCGTGCTGATACTTGCCATTGCGGGGCTGACGTATATGCTCATGCCGCTGTTCGAGGGATTCGGGCAGGAGGGCTGGAACGAAAAGGTCAGAGAGAGGATCGACAGCTACGGGGCAGTCAGCGGGATATTCATATTCCTCGGGATACAGGCTTTGCAGGTACCTGTGGCGATAGTGCCCGCCATACAGATAGTCGGCGGAGTGCTTTACGGCTGGTTCTTCGGAACTATACTCTCATACGCGGGGATAGTCATCGGCTCGCTTGCGGTATGGAGCATGGTGAAGTGGATAGGTGCGCCGATAGTCGAGGCTTTCTTTACCGAGAAGAGTCTTAGAAAGTTCAAATTCCTTGAGGACGAGCACAAGCTCATGATAATACTGATAATCCTCGAGCTGATGCCCGGGATACCTAAAGACCTGATAGCATATCTTGTGCCGCTGACCAAAATAAAGATGAAGAACTTCTTTCTGTACGTCCTTCCCTTCCGCATACCCTCGATACTGCTGACGACCGCCTTCGGCAACAGCATAACACAGGGCGACTATGTGAAGACAATAATATTCAGCGCGGCGATGCTCATCATAGCGCTTGCGGGGGTATTATTAAAGGACAAGCTGCTCAACAGCCTGAACAAACGCAAGGAAAAGAGAAAACAGCATAAATTAAACAAACAAATATAAATGCTTTTGTAGAATCATACAAAAGATAAAAAAATGAAAAAAAGGGGTTGACAATATCGACCTACTGTGATATAATATATTTCGTCGGTTGAGGCAAGATCAACCGATATCGTGCGGGTGTAGTTCAATGGTAGAACTCCAGCCTTCCAAGCTGGCCACGTGAGTTCGATTCTCATCACCCGCTTTAATATAAGGATCTTTCCTTATAAATTATTTCATATGGTGGGTATAGCGTAGCTGGTTAACGCGTCAGTTTGTGGCACTGAAGACCGAGAGTTCGAATCTCTCTACCCACCCTTTGCACTGTTAGCTCAGCTGGATAGAGCAACTGCCTTCTAAGCAGTAGGCCCGGGGTTCGAGTCCCTGACAGTGCGGTGTGAGTACTATCCTCTGGTATTATATATCAGAGGATTTTTTGTTTTTATCGGGACAGAAGGAAGGTCATCACTGTAACTAAATTTTAAAAAAAGCCTTGATTATTGATAGATAATGTGATATAATAAGCTTATCTAAGTGCCCTTGCAGATACCTGTCACTATGTGACACTCCCTGCATATCGGGCGATTATATCACAACGCTTCGCTTATGTGATATAATAACATACAGATGATAACTGCCGCCGAAGAGAAGGATACAGGCGGGACGTATGCAGGAATATGCGCGTGGGGGGAACTCTTGATGTTGTTCAGGATCGCAGTAGTCGATGATGATATCTCAAATCTAAGGTCAATTGAAAAAATACTCAAAGCGAACGGATACAAGGTGACCTGTCTGACTTCGGGAGAGGAGCTTCTGAGCTATGCCGAGACAAACAAGGTAGATCTTGTCCTGCTGGACGTACATATGATCGGCATGGACGGTTTTGAGACCATCAAGGAGCTCAGGATGGTGAGATACGGCCGCGATGTTCCCGTTATATTGTTGGCGGCCGACGACGACAAAGAGACCGAGACAAAAGCCCTGACCGTCGGGGCTATGGATTATGTAACGAAGCCGATAATCGACAATGTGCTGCTTTTAAGAGTCAGAAACACCATCACGCTCATACGCCTGCAAAACAACCTGAGATCGGAGGTCAGGAGGAAGACCGAAGAGGTGTATCACGAGCACGAGAAATACAAGCGGCTCTCTATCCAGGTGGTACAGACCATTGCGGGTGCCATCGACGCCAAGGACAATTACACGAGAGGCCATTCCTCGAGAGTGGCGAAATACGCTATGGAGATAGCGCGAAGATACGGCTACTCCGCCAAGGAGCAGGAGGAGATATACATGATGGGGCTGCTGCACGATGTCGGAAAGATCGGCATCCCCGACACCGTCATAAACAAGCCTTCACGCCTTACTGCCGATGAATTCGACCTGATAAAGAAGCACCCCGCAGTGGGATTTGACATACTGAAGAACATATCCGAGCTGCCGAACTTTGCTGTCGGCGCGAGGTGGCACCACGAAAGATACGACGGCAAGGGATATCCCGACGGGCTCGCGGGGACGGACATTCCCGAAGAAGCAAGGATCATAGCAGTAGCGGACGCTTACGACGCGATGTCATCGAACAGAAGCTACCATGACATATTCGCGCAGCAGTACATCAGGCGAGAGCTTGAAGAGGGCAAGGGCACGCAGTTCGACCCGACCTTTGCGGACATAATGCTCGATATGATAGAAGCCGACAAGGATTACTCCATGCGCGAGATGACATTTTATCCCGACCACGCGGCTGACGACGAAAGCGCAAATCAGCTCGGCGACAACAAATTCAGCTTTCTTTCAATGCTTGAAACAGGCGGGATAGATACCGCGGTAGGTTTGAAATACTGTCTGAACGACGTTGACTTCTACCTTGAGATGCTCAATGATTTCAGCACCAATTCGAGCGACAGGAAGCACAACCTCTGCAGCAGCTACAAGGAAAAGAACTGGGAGAAGTACAGGAGATATGTACACTCATTGAAGAGGGCTTCTATGACGATAGGGGCTGTATCGCTGTCAGAGAAGGCAAGGGTGCTGGAGGAGGCTGCCAGGATCGGCGACGAAGATCTTATCGCAAGAAACCACGACGAGCTTATAACTTCACTCAAACGGATTGTCGGCGGGATACTCATGTCAACTGCCACATTTAACAAGTAAGCTGCCATCGGTCAGACTAAAGCGGTCTGCCCGATGGTTTTTGTATAGCATAAATACACAAATACCCCTCTTCGGATTTGGTAATAGTTAACAGAAATGGCAAATCCGCTTTACATTTATTTTAAAATGTGGTACAATTGATTTATGCGATTTAAAGCTTTTATGCTTTTATACAGTAAATCGCCCATATACGATTCAAGAGGAGAAAATCATAAAATGCCAATTACAGAGTTTTTAGAAAACAACGCAAAAAACACGCCCGACAAGATAGCGCTTGTCGAGCTGAACCCCGAGATCAGGGAAAAGCGCCGCGTTACATGGAAGGAATACGAGCTTATAGAGAGCAACCCCGAGCTTCCTTACAGACGCGAGATCACATGGCAGGTATTCAACGAAAAGGCGAACCGCTTTGCGAACCTGCTTTTATCGCGCGGTATAAAGAAGAACGACAAGGTCGGGATACTGCTCATGAACTGCCTTGAGTGGCTGCCCATATACTTCGGCATACTCAAAACAGGAGCGCTTGCCGTGCCGCTCAATTTCAGATATACCGCCGATGAGATCAAATACTGCGTAGAGCTTGCGGAATGCGACGTTCTTGTATTCGGTCAGGAGTTCATAGGAAGAGTTGAAGAGATCGTTGACGACATAAGTGACAAGAGATGGCTGCTTTATGTAGGCGAGGGATGTCCTTCATTTGCAGAGCATTACGACAGGCTCACCGCCAACTGTTCAAGCCTGTCCCCCGACATCCCGCTGACTGACGATGACAACGCTGCCATATATTTCTCTTCGGGCACGACGGGCTTCCCGAAGGCTATACTTCACAAGCACCGCAGCCTTACCCACTCGGCAAGAGTTGAGCAGGCGCATCACGGTCAGACGGCAGATGACGTGTTCCTCTGCATACCTCCGCTTTACCACACGGGTGCAAAGATGCACTGGTTCGGCAGCCTGATATCGGGCGGCAAAGCGGTGATACTCAAAGGCGTTAAGCCCAAGTTCATCATTGATGCCGTTTCGCGCGAGCACTGCACCATCGTATGGCTGCTGGTGCCGTGGGCGCAGGATATACTTGACGCCATCGACAGAGGCGACATCGACCCGAAGAAATACGAGCTGGATCAATGGAGGCTTATGCACATCGGCGCACAGCCTGTACCGCCCTCTCTCATTTCGAGATGGAAGGCGCACTTCCCGCACCATCAGTACGACACGAACTACGGTCTCAGCGAGTCGATCGGACCCGGCTGCGTTCACCTCGGTGTTGAGAACATACACAAGGTAGGCGCTATCGGCAAGGCGGGCTTTGGCTGGGAGGTCAAGATCTGCGACGAGAACGGCGATACAGTAAAGCAGGGCGAGGTAGGCGAGCTTTGCGTAAAGGGTCCCGGGGTCATGACCTGCTACTACCGTGACGAAAAGGCTACGAACGAAGTTCTTCGTGACGGCTGGCTCTTTACGGGCGACATGGCTCAGGAGGACGAGGACGGCTTCATATTCCTCGTAGACCGCAAGAAGGACGTTATCATAAGCGGCGGCGAGAACCTCTACCCCGTACAGATAGAGGACTTCCTCAGAGCGCATCCTGCTGTCAAGGACGTTGCCGTTATCGGACTTCCCGACAAGCGTCTGGGCGAGATCGCGGCGGCTATCATCTCCATCAAGGAAGGTGTTGATTGTACCGAGGAGGACATCAACGAATACTGCCACAAGCTGCCCCGCTACAAGAGACCTCACAAGATCATATTCGCCGAAGTGCCCCGCAATCCCACAGGAAAGATCGAGAAGCCGAAGCTTCGCAAGATCTACTGCGGAGAGAGCGTTGTTGCAAAGCAGAACAGATCATAATAAGTCAAACGGCTGCAAGGAGAGATCCTTACAGCCGTTTTATTTATCAAACCATAGCCTTGAATTCTTCCTCGGTTATTATCGGAACACCGAGTTCTTTGGCTTTTTTGTTCTTGCCCGACGTTGAAGCCGAGTCGTTGTTTATGAGATAATCGGTCTTGCCGGAGACAGCCGAAGCCACCTTACCGCCGTTTGCTTCGACAAAGGCTTTAAGCTCATTACGATTCTTCCAAATATTGACCGAGCCCGTTATAACGAAGGTCTTCCCTGCTATGCCCGAATCAGCATTGGTCTGCTCGGGCTCTTTTATTTTCAGCTCGGCGAGCAGCGCGTGATATTCGTCAAGGTTCGACTGCTTTTTGAAGAAGCTAACGTAATCGTTGGCGAGCACCTCGCCGATGCCGTCTATCAGCGTCAGCTGTTCGGCGGTGAGCTTTTCAAGCTCGGCGGGGGAATGATACTCGGCGCAGATAAGGCGAGAAGCGGAACGCCCGATATTCGGTATACCGAGAGAATACAGAACTCTGTAAAGCTCGGTATTGCGGGCGGCTTCTGCGGCTGATACAAGCTGATCGTAGGACTTTTCGCCGAAGCCTTCAAGCGAAATGATCTTCTCCCTGTGTTCGGAAAGATGGAAAAGATCGCGATAGGTGCGTACAATGCCGTTGTCAACGAGGTCTTCGATAGTAGACGAGGACACACCGACGATGTTCATGGCATCGCGGGAGACAAAATGCTCGAACCTGCCGATATGCTTGGCGGGACAGTCGTGATCGGGGCAGAAAAGCGTTTCAACGCCATCATCGGAGCAGCGAAGCTCAAGCTTTGCGCCGCAGGCGGGGCAGGCATCGGGAAGCGCAGGCGTTACAACATCGGTATCGTGAGGCGTATTGTTCTCGCCGACAACAGGGATAATCATATTCGCCTTATAGACCGACACGTTATCGCCTACCGCGAGGTTGAGCTTTTTCATAATACTAATGTTATGAAGCGAAGCACGGGAAACGGACGTTCCCTCCAGCTCAACGGTATCGAATACGGCGACGGGGTTGATAAGACCCGTGCGGCTCGGAGACCAGACGATCTCACGCAGGGTGGTGTCTGCCGTTTCGTCAGCCCATTTGAACGCTATACCGTTTCTGGGGTGGTGGACAGTCTCGCCGAGGCTCTGACCGTAAGCTACATCGTCAAAGGTAAGCACAAGACCATCCGAGGGGAAATCGTTGCCTTGTATCTCACGCTCGAACCAGGCGACGGTATCGGCAACGGTAGCCTTATCGACAAGCTTTCCGTAAACGCACTGAAAGCCCATAGAGGCAAGCCAGTCAAGGCGTTCGGCGAAGGAATTGTTTTCATATCCTTCGGCTGAAACAAGAGCGAAAGCGAAGAAGTTCACCGAGCGTTCGGCAACTATCTTCGAGTCAAGGCTGCGGAGAGTTCCCGACGCGAGATTGCGGGGGTTCTTGTATGGCTCTGCGCCTTCGGGGAGGGTGTTGTTGACACGTTCAAAATCGGTATAGCCGATAAGTGCTTCACCGCGCAGGGCGAGATGCCCCTTAAAAGGAATCTGTGCGGGTATACCCTTGATATGGCGGGCGTTAGCTGTCATATCCTCGCCGACTTCGCCGTTGCCGCGGGAGACAGCCTGAGTAAGCTTTCCGTCGTCGTAGTACAGGCATATAGTCAGACCGTCGAGCTTCCATGACAGCAGACCCTTGTGATCGCCCAGCCACGCTGCGAGTTCTTCGCGGCTTTTGGTCTTATCGAGCGAAAGCATACGACGGGGGTGAGCCACCTTCGGCAGGTAGGAGGTGACTTCAAAGCCGACCTTCTGTGTGCGGCTGCCGCCCAGCACTACCCCCGTTTCCTTTTCAAGGGATTCAAGTTCATCATAGAGCTTATCGTATTCGGCATCTGACATTATTGTGGAGCCTGAGTTATAATAAGCTTCGGCCGCTTTTTCGAGCAAGGCGTTCAGCTCTTTCATCCGTTCGATTTTCTGAGCGTTCATCTGATCTCTCCTGACATAAAGTTTTGCATACACATATTATTATACAATAAGGCGGCTGATATGTCAACAAAAAAAGACAGCCGTTTTCACGACTGTCCTCCGTGTACAAAATTCGGATATCAAAGATCGACCTTGCCGTTCACCTTGCCGTTTACTACATAATATGCAGCGTTGTCTTCGGGCTTGATGTAAACATTGATGGTCCTTATATGACCCTTGCTGTTAGCCTTGAAATCAGCTCTGCAAGCTTCAGCAACAGCATCAACATCTACCTGCTTATCAGCAAACTCAACAACCGTAACGACCTTTTTCTCATCGGTCTTCTTTGCAGCAGGTGTCTTTTTTGCAGCAGTCTTCTTTGCGGGAGCCTTCTTTTCAGCGGGCTTAGCTGCCTCAGTCTTTACTGCTTCTGTCTTTGCTTCTTCAACCTTCTTAGTTGCCATAACGGTATCCTCCTATTGTTTTATTTATGGTCAACGGCTTCCTTCAGAGCCTTGGAGGCTTTGAATACGGGAGCCTTTCTTGCCTCGATATGCTGTACCTTCTTGGTAGCGGGGTTTACGGTATCTCTCGCTGCGCGGTCGGTAACATTGAATACGCCGAAACCTGAAACAGAGACCTTTTCACCGTTTGCGAGAGCCTCGGTAACAGTTTCGGTGAACAGCTTGAGCATAGCTTCCGACTCCTTCTTTGTGAAGCCGCCTTTCTCTGCTATAGCTGCGATAAGTTCAGACTTTTTCATACTAAATTCCTCCGTTTCTTTTCACGCGAAATAGCTTCAAACCGCGTAAAAAGCCATTATTTCATCTACTTTCCATAGCATTATTATATACTATTTTTTTTTATTTGTCAAATACCCTAACACATTTTTTTAAAGATTCCGTAATTTTTGTATATTCAAACAAAAAATAAAAATTAATAAATCTTAAATTGTACCTATTGGCAACGTTTACTAGCCTTTTGACGCAATTTTTTTGAGCAATAGTAATAGTTTTCCTACACAAACATTGTATATAACGCTTAAAAAAGTGCCTTTCGGAGGGTCTTTGAGGGGCGAAAAAGTGTTTAAGGATTTTTTAATAATTGCCGTGCTATAATGAGATCACGGAAAACGAGACACACAGAAAGCGAGGAAACAAAATGTATTTCAGAATACTGAAAAAAGACCTGAAGCGCAAAAAGACGATGAACATCATACTGCTGATATTTGTTATTCTTTCGGCGATGTTCGCGGCTTCGAGCGTAAACAACATCGTTTCGGTCACGAACGGGCTGGACTACTTCTTTGACAAGTCGGGCATGACCGATTACTTCTGCGCCGTAAGAGGCGAAGAAAACACTCAAAAAGTCAACGAATTCCTTGACAGCTGCGAATACGTTACCAAATACGGCAGCGAGGATGTTTTCTATGTCAATTCTTCAAACATCAAGCGCGGCGGTGAGAAGCTGTACGACTTCTCGGGAGTCGGGATATTACAAAGTGTAGATGCTTGTTATCTGAACCTGTTCACTTCAGACGATGATATACTCAAAAAGGTCGAGAAGGGCAAGGTATACATCTCGGGAGCGAGCATAAGGAAATCGGGGATAAAGCCGGGCGACAAGCTGAGCATAGAGATGAACGGCATCGAGATGGACCTTGAGTTCGGCGGATTCATAAAGGACGCGCTACTGGGGTCAGAAATGATGAGCAATCCGAGATTCCTTTTAAACCGCGAGGATTATGAGGAGATACTCAAGGACAAGACAACAGCCGAATACAGCACGGGCAAGATGTACTACGTCAACCACACTGACAACAGAGACTTTGAGGAAAGCACAGCAGAGATCTCAAACTGTCTGATATTCAACTTCACAAAGTCTATGGTGAAAATGACGAACCTTATGAATGTGATGATAGCCGCGATACTGCTGGTGCTCAGCATAGGTCTTATGGCGGTATCATTTACCGTATTAAGATTCACCATAAGCTTCACCATCAGTGAGGAGTTCAGGGAGATAGGCGTTATGAAGGCGCTTGGGCTAAAGAACGCTTCCATCAGGGGGCTGTATCTTGTAAAATACTTCGGCATTGCGGTGACAGGCGCTGTCATCGGCTACTTCGCAAGCATACCCTTCGGCGATCTGCTTCTTTCGGCAGTCAGCAAGAACATGGTGCTCGGCAATGACAATTCGGTACTTTACGGAACGCTTTGCAGCATAGGCGTAGTTCTGATGATACTGCTCTTCTGCTGGAGCTGCACCAAAAAGATAAAGAAGCTCTCCCCCATCGATGCAGTAAGAAACGGTCAGACAGGCGAGAGATTCAAGAAACGCAGCGTTATGAGTCTCGGCAGAAGCAGGCTCGGGAGCACAGGATTCATGACCATAAACGACATACTCTCTGCGCCGCGTCAGTTCGGCATGATAACCCTTATCTTCACCATAACCACAGCGATAGTAATGATACTCTCGACCACCGCAAGGACGCTCGACAGCGATTCGCTGCTGTACCTTATGATGGTAAAGCCTTCGGATGTGTTCATTTCCGACAACGACCTTTCCATGAACACCATGGCGGGCATAGAAACAGTTGAAGAGACGAACCGCAAGGTAGAAGAGATACTCAGCGAAAACGGTATGCCCGGCGATGTATGGCTGGAGACATGGTACAAGATCCCTGCGGAGTTCAACGGAACAAAAAACAACGTGACATTTTTATGGTGTGCAGATACAAAGACCACCGACTACCAGTACACGAACGGCTCAGCGCCTGTACTTGAAAACGAGATAGCGCTTACAAAGCAGATAGCCGACAGTCTCGGCTGCGATATAGGCGACAGCGTAAAGCTTACTATAAACGACAAAACGGATGAATATATAGTCACCGGACTTTTCCAGAGCTTCACCAATCTGGGCAACTGCGGAAGGCTCTGCGAAAAACTGGACATTGCAGACATACCGCCCGCAATGACATTCTACTATCAGGTTGATTTCGACGACGACCCCGACGAGGAAGTTATAGCACAGCGCATGGAAAAGCTCAAGGACATTTTCGACACCGAGAACATATTTGACAACACAGGCTTTACAAAGGATTGCATGGGGGTCGCCGACACCATTTCTACCGTAAGAGACATGGTGCTGATACTCTCGCTCATCATCATAGCGCTTATCAGCATACTGATGGAGCGTTCCTTCATCACAAAGGAGAAGTCGGAGATAGCGCTTATGAAAGCACTCGGATTCAAGAGCAGATCTGTCATAAGCCTTCACACGCTTCGTTTTGCCGTAGTACTGGCAGCAGCAGAAATAATATCCGCTGCACTCTGCATACCGCTCACCTCCATCGTGATGGAGCCTGCATTCAGCACGATGGGCGCTATCGGCAAGATAGAATACAAGTTTGACCCGCTGGAGATATTCCTGATCTACCCTGCGGTGATAATGGCGGTCACAACTCTCAGCGCATTCCTGACATCGCTCTACACAAAAACGATAAAGGCATCAGACACATCGAACATCGAATAAAGGAGAATAACACTATGAAAACTATACTTGACGTAAATGAGCTTTGCAAGACATACATCGTAAACAAGAGGCAGAACAACGTTCTTCGCAACGTAAGCTTCAAGATCGAGGAGGGTGAGATGGTAGCTGTCATGGGGCCTTCGGGCTCGGGCAAGTCCACACTGCTCTACACCGTTTCGGGAATGGACAGGATGACTGCGGGCAAGGTAGAATTCTGCGGGAAGGATATATCAGCGCTAAAGGAAAACGAGCTTGCCGAGCTCAGGCTCGATGACATGGGCTTCATCTTTCAGCAGATGTATATGATGAAGAATCTTTCGGTGCTGGACAACATCATACTCCCCGCCATCAAATCAAGCAAATCAAAGGAGAGCCGCAGCAAGACGACCTCACGCGGTAGAGAGCTTATGCACAAGCTCGGGATCGCCGAGATCGCGGACAACGACATCAACGAAGTATCGGGCGGACAGCTTCAGCGAGCCTGCATATGCCGCAGCATGATAAACCACCCGCAGATGATATTTGCCGACGAGCCGACAGGCGCTCTCAACCGCACCTCTTCTGACGAAGTTATGGAAGAGCTGACAAAGCTCAACAACGATGGCACGACCATCATGCTGGTAACGCACGACGCAAAGGTCGCAGCGAGGTGTACAAGGGTACTCTTTATAGTTGACGGGGTGATAAAGGGAGAGTATGATGTAGACCGCGAAAGCTCAGAACGCGACCGCGAGCGTGCGCTAAACAACTGGCTGCTTGAAATGGGCTGGTAACGCGGGCACGGCTTCGGCGCTGACCTGAAAAATAACCCTTGCAAAAAAGTCTCATATATGATACAATAGTATCCGGGTGGTGATGATATGACCGACATACTTATAGTTGAAGACAACAAGGAGCTTTGCGAGCTTATCTGTGACTTTCTGCGGGCGGAGGGCTACACGGTCAGCCCTGCCGCGACAGGTGAGAAAGCACTCAGCATTTTTGAGAAATACGGAGCAAGGCTCGTACTGCTCGACATCAATCTTCCGGGGATAGACGGGTTTGCGGTATGCCGCAGGATACGCGAGCAGGGCAACACGCCGATAATGATACTGACAGCGCGGGTAGACCGCGAGGACAAGCTCACGGGGCTGATACTCGGGGCTGACGATTACATCGAAAAGCCATATGACATAGACATACTCATCGCGAAGATCAAGGGCATATTCAAAAGGCGGCTCGCCATCGACAACATCACCGACGGCGACATAACGCTTAACCTTGCAGACAGCACCGTTACCAAAAGCGGCAGACAGATACAGATGACGGCAAAGGAATTTGAGCTGCTGAGAATACTCATAGAGAACGCGGGGCAGACGCTCGCAAAAGAAGTTCTCTTCAACCGCATATGGGGTCCCGACAGCGAATCGGAGCCGCAGACGCTTACCGTGCATATCAAGTGGCTTAGAGAAAAGATGGAGAAAGACCCGAAGTCCCCGAAGCACATAGTTACCGTATGGGGAAAGGGATACCGCTGGGAGCACTGACATGAAAAGCTTCAACAGACTGATCGCAGTGATACTGGCGCTTATTCTTACGATCGTACTCACGGTGGATCACATTATCACAAGGCAGAATAAGAGCGATAACGGGTACTACCTTGTCGAGATAAACCGCGTGAAGAACGAGATCGACAACGGGAAAGAGACCGACCCCGACGACTACAAGACGATACGGGGCGTTTTCAGGTACGACGATCCCGAGGAAGCGGTATTTGTCAAAAAAGGTTGCGAATACTTCATATACTGCACCGACAGCGGGACTTACCGCATAGAATACGACCACACGGACAGCGACTATTTCAACGAGCTGTTCAAGACGGTAAACATCGGTTTCGCGATCATGGCAGCTGCCGTTCTGGCTGTACTGCTGTATCTTAAAAACAGAATGATAAAGCCGTTCAACAGAATAAGCAGCCTGCCGATAGAACTTTCAAAGGGAAACCTCACCGAGCCGCTGAAAGAGGAAAAAAGCAGATATTTCGGCAAGTTCATCTGGGGACTTGACCTTTTGAGAGAAAAGCTCGAGACTTCAAAGAAGAACGAGCTTGAGCACGCAAAGGCGGAGAAAACGATGATACTCTCACTTTCGCACGATATCAAGACTCCCCTTTCGGCGATAAAGCTTTATTCAAGAGCGCTTTCAAAGGGGATATACAAAGACCCCGAAAAGATAAGCGAGGTTTACGGGAGCATCGGGGACAAGGCTGACGAGATCGAAAAATTCCTGAGCGAGATAATAAAGCATTCGACGGACGATTTCATGAGCTTTGATGTGAAAAACCGAGACTACTACCTCAAAGAGGTCATCGAGAGCATCGAGGGCTACTATACCGAGAAGATCTCACAAAGCAGGACGGAATTTTCAATCGGCAGTTATTCCAACTGCCTAATGAACGGGGATCCCGACAGGCTTATCGAGGTATTGCAGAACCTTATCGAGAACGCGATAAAATACGGCGACGGCAAAAGCATATCCATAAGCTTTTCAGACGAGGAAAACTGCCGCCTTATAACAGTCACAAACAGCGGATGTACCCTTTCGGAGAACGAGCAGGATCATATCTTCGACAGCTTCTGGCGGGGCTCCAACACGGGCGGAAAGCCGGGCAGCGGGCTTGGGCTTTACATCTGCCGCAGGCTTATGCACGAGATGAACGGAGATATCTTTGCCGAAGCCACGAACGGCAGCATGAGCGTGACTGCCGTTTGCAGAAAGAGCGAATAAGACCGAGGACCGCCCGACAGTACGGAGCATTACCTGACGACGGACATTGATCTCGGGCGATACATGGGATAAAACGCAAAAAAGCTGCACGGCATAAACGTGCAGCTTTTGTTATTTGTGCAGCTATATCAGAGCTTTTTCATAGCAGCTACGAAATCATTGAGGTGACCGTTCATCTTCTTTTCGAGGTCGCCGCGTTCTGCGCCGTTCATCATCTCATTGATCGCGGCAAGGTCAAGACTTCCCTTTGAAGTTACATAGAACTCATAAAAAGTCTCATCATCGAACTGCACGATATATTCGGCTGTAAGGGTGCCGAAATCGTTCCACAGTCTGCCTCTTGCGGGGTAGCCGCCGACTTCACAATCGTAAGCTTTGTCATCGGTGTGCTTTTCGATGAAAGATTCAAAAAGATCGCCATCAACGTTGCCTGCTTCGTGTATGCTGATATCATCCTCACCATCATTGAAATCGGTGCGGGCATGGAGCGTTCTGTTGTAAGTTTTGAATACGACTTCAGCATCGGTGCCGCCGATATTGACAGAAGGGGGAATGCTGAATGCGCCGTCAACAGTGAGCAGGTTGCCGTCTGCGTCATAAAGACCGTTGGTATCGAGAATTTCGACCTTAACGGATTTCTGGATAGTCTCAACAAGCTCGGCGTACTTGTCGGGATCCATATTTTCGTTAATATTACGAACGCTGACATCGGCTCTTGCTTTGCCGTCAAAGTAGTCCTCGGTATAGAAAAACATGGGGCAGTCCTGAGCTCTCGAGTGACCGTTGATATATCCGGTATATTCGGTATTGGGGATAGGCTCGTTCTGCTCGATGAACCAGTCCAGACCGTTTGTATTATCGGCAACGAGGTATACGTCAATGCTGCACCAGGTCTTGCTTCCGTCGACCTCGTAATAATACTTCATATCCATACTCGCATGGTCTTCATCCTGCTCCGGTTCGCTGATCTCCCAGCCTTCAAACTTGGGAACATCGAAGGTGAGCTTCATGCCGAGAAGCGAGTTAGTAAGCTCGACAGACTCAACGTCAGCTTTGGGCTCTTCCGGCTCTGTAGCCTCAGTCTCGGCATCATTATCGCCGCCCTCACCGGACTTGGCGGCAGTTGTCGCCTTAGTCTCCTTCTTATCATCTCCGTCCTTATCGGAACCGATGTCACCGCAGGACACCATTCCGAGACACATTATCATCGCAAGAGCGAATGCTGCTAACTTTTTCATAAGATCATCTCCATTTCCCCGTACCGCCAAAAACCGGGTACAGCTTTGACTATATTATAACATATATCAATTAAATTTTCAACATACTTTTTACATAATTATTCCACATTTACAAATCAAAAATTAACCGCAACAAACAAAAAAGACTCCCCCGCTCAAAGCAGGAGAGTCTTGATATTATTTCACTTGTCAGCTAAAATTATGCAAGCTCTGCGAAATACTTGATGGTTCTAACCATCTGGCTGGTGTAGCTATTCTCGTTGTCATACCAAGAAACTACCTGTACCTCATAGAGGTCGTCAGCGATCTTGGAAACCATGGTCTGAGTAGCATCGAACAGCGAACCGTATCTCATGCCGATAACGTCAGAAGAAACGATAGGATCGGTGTTGTAACCGAAGGACTCGGAAGCAGCAGCCTTCATAGCAGCGTTGATGCCGTCAACGGTAACGTCAGCACCCTTTACAACAGCGGTAAGGATGGTGGTGGAACCGGTAGGAACAGGAACTCTCTGAGCGGAGCCGATGAGCTTGCCGTTCAGCTCGGGGATAACGAGACCGATAGCCTTAGCAGCGCCGGTGGAGTTAGGAACGATGTTAGCAGCACCTGCTCTTGCTCTTCTCAGGTCGCCCTTTCTGTGAGGACCGTCGAGAATCATCTGGTCGCCGGTGTAAGCATGGATAGTGCTCATGATACCGCTCTGGATAGGAGCATAATCGTTAAGAGCCTTAGCCATAGGAGCGAGGCAGTTGGTGGTGCAGGAAGCAGCGGAGATGATGGTATCATCAGCAGTCAGGGTGTTCTCGTTTACAGAGAATACGATAGTCTTGAGGTCATTGCCTGCGGGAGCAGAGATAACGACCTTCTTAGCGCCTGCATCGATGTGAGCCTGGCTCTTGTCCTTGGAGCAGTAGAAACCTGTGCACTCGAGAACAACGTCAACGCCGATCTCGCCCCAGGGGAGCTCAGCAGCGTTAGCCTTAGCGTAGATCTTAAGGGTCTTGCCGTCAACAGTGATGGTGCCGGCCTCGTCATCAGCCTCTACGGTGTGGAGATTCTCACCGATCTTGCCGCAGTAGCCGCCCTGAGCGGTATCATACTTGAGCAGGTCTGCGAGCATGGAGGGCTTGGTAAGGTCGTTGATAGCTACAACCTCATAACCCTCTGCACCAAACATCTGTCTGAATGCGAGACGACCGATACGGCCGAAACCATTAATAGCAACTTTAACTGACATAGAAAAAAACCTCCTAAAAAATTTAGTTCAGTCAAGACAGCGTACATCATCTGCCGCTGTACATAAAGTTATTATACTACATCTTGGAAGGTAATGCAAGTGTTTTTTCAAAATTAATGTGATTTTTTTTTAAACAATTGCGGAATATTTCCAAAATTAACAGTTTTCACACATCATTAAAGTCCGTAAAGACGCATCAGGTGATCGGATATCTGCTCGGGATCTACCGCTATCTGTGCGCCGTCAAGCAGCAGAGCGCTCTGACCGTCGAAGGCGGGATCGAACAGATCGTGCGGCGGTATCACGAACACATCCTTGCCCTGCTCGAGGGCGTGGTTTACGGTATTCAGCGAGCCGCTGCGTTCGGAAGCTTCAACGACCAGCACGCAGTCGGACAGACCGCTTATTATACGATTGCGGACCTTGAAGTACTCCTTTGCGGGAGTAGTTGTCGGCAGGTATTCGGAAATAACGGCGCCGTGCTCGGCGATGAGGCGTTTCAGGCGCATGGTGCCTTTTGGGTAATCGTGAAGGATACCGCAGCCGAGGACTGCGGCAGTAGTGCCCTGCTGTTCGAGAGCACCGACATGGGCGCAGCGGTCGATGCCTCTTGCAAAGCCGCTTATCACATTGACACCGTAGCGTGCAAGTGAAGACGAGAATACCTTTGCAAGCTGCTGAGAGTATTCGCAGCTCTCCCTGGCACCGACGACCGCGACCGACGGGACATCGAAGACCTTCTTCACGTCGCCCAGCACGAACAATGCCGAGGGCGGATCTACAAGGCAGCGGAGCTTTGCGGGGTACTCTTCATCGGAGGGCGTGATAATAACTATATCGTTGCGTTTGCAGAGGTCGATAATGCTGTCAATTTGTTTGCTTGACACATTTCTGTACTTGTTGATATGCCTGTCATTCTGCAAAGCCACATTGCTTGACAGCTTCGCAATGCTTTCTTTTGGGTCGTCTATGTCTATGTACTGCCATTTTTTAGAACCGCCGAAGCCGAAAGCGAGGGTTATACGCAGCCAGAGGGCTGTCAGTTCGGGATCAATCATCTGACGCAAGCTCCGTGATAAGGCGGGCGAGTTCATTTACGGGCAGACCCACCACGCTGTTGTAATCGCCGCTTATCTCCCTGACGAGCAGACCGCCTATACCCTGAATGCCGTAAGCGCCTGCTTTATCCATAGGCTCGCCGGTGGCAATGTAGGACATTAGCTGCTCTTCATCGGGGGGATAAAATGTTACCGAAGCCATACCTGCACCCGTGAGGTATCTTCCGCGGCTGAATACACTCAGTCCGCTGACGACTTTATGCGACTTTCCCGCGAGTTCGGACAGCATATTAAGAGCGTCCTGTTCGTCGGCGGGCTTTCCGAGAACCTTGCCGCTGCTGATAACGACGGTATCGCAGCCGATGACGATAGTATCATCATCGGGGCGGCAGCGCCCGGCAACTTCCCTGCACTTTAAGTCTGCAAGATATATCGGGACTTGCTCGGCGCGAAGATCGGCGGGTGCAGATTCCTCGCCCTCGGCGGGAATAACCTCAAATCTGTCGGTGAGCAGATGAAGCAGTTCCTTGCGGCGCGGGGACTTTGAAGCCAAGACAACTCTTTTATTCATCAGGATCTCTCTGGCTTTTATGTACATGATCTCTCCTCCTGCAAACAAGGACTGCCTCAGCAGTCCTTGACAAGTTATATTGCTTTACATTATTCTTCGCTGTCCGAAGAGGGTGTAAGATACGCCGAACCGCGGCGAACGGCTTTTTTGTTGACATCCGATACTCTGATATCGGTGTTGAGGTAATAGTGGCGGAGTATCTGGTCGTACTTATAGCCGTTTGCGGCGTAATTGCAGGCACCCCACTGCGACATACCTACGCCGTGGCCCCAGCCGAAGGTGTAGATCTTTATCTTGTTGTCCTCGATCTTTATTGTGAACGCCTGAGATTTAAGATCAAGGGTATCCTGAAGCGTGCGCGCAGTGATGCGCTTCTGACCGTCGATGGTTATGTAGCCGACATAGCGTCCGCTGTAAATATCATCGACCACGAACCAGTTGTCAACGTTATCGGACATCTTGATGCCAAGCGCTCCCTCGAGGATCGATTTGAGCTCAGCGTAGGAGTACTCGTTCAGCAGTCCGTAATTGGGGTCTTCGCAGTCAAATTTGCTGACAACTGCGCGGAGGTAGGGATAGTAAACGTCCCAGATACGCTCGCTCTCGACGGAATAACCCGCCGTTGAAGCCGAGTAGACAGCGTTTATGATCTCGTTATCGTAGTAGACAGCCTGTCCCTCGACAGCCTTTACGCACTTTTCGATCTTTGAAGGGTAATCGGGCTTGAGGCCGACATCGGGAATGCGGTTGATGGAATCGTTGAAGCGGAGGTAAGAATAAGCGGCAACGACCTGCGCCTTGATGGCGTCCTCGTCCCAGCTTGAACCGATCTCGCTGTAAACCATCTGACAGAGCATCTCATGGGCGTTCATCGTATAGTCGTTGCCCGAGATTATATCGTGTATGGTGTAAAACTCCGAGGAAACATCGCGGGTCTCGGTGTAATTGAGTGCAGTCGGGTGGGGATCATATATGACCGTAGAGTCGATATCATAAGAAGCATCATATCGGTTCTCATACTCGATCTCCTCTTTGGTCTTCTTGGTGTCGATCTTCAGGGCGAGCTGATAATCGTCGATCGAAGCCTTTGTCATGGTGCTGCCTGTCGGAAGCGAAACATCGGAAGCGGTAAGCGTCCTGACGGTGTTTGCCTCAATGCGGTTTTTCGCGGACGAATTGATCTGCTCGACCACCTGTGCCGAAACCTCGGTGATCTCATCTTCCATACCCGAAGTCTGAACAACGGGGGCGTTATGGGTAAGATGAGGCTTATTCTTTGTGAAAACGTACAAGCCGTTGGCTGCGATAAGCCCCGCACCAAGTGTAAAGGATCCGACCTGTACAAGCAATCTTTTAGTAGAATTCTTCATTTCAATGTCCTATCATATAACGAAATTCGGCGCACTTATGAAAAACACGCCGAATTATTTATTACTTGAAATATCTCTGACCGTCTATCTCTGCACAGAATGTGAGCGACTCAAACCATGCCGCGGTCTCGGGACTGCAATACATGGGAGCGTAGTAGTAAACGGCTTCACCTATGTTATCCTCACCCGAAAGTGCACGCTTTGCACAATCAATGGTGTTGGAGGTAGGAACCGTAGTTCCGTTGTAATAGCCCCAGATAGCATCAAACTGACCGCTCTGAGTGAGCACGCCCTCGATGGAATCGGGGAAAAGCGGAGACTTCACACGGTTAATGATAACGTTTGCAACTGCGATCTTGCTCGCTTCGGAGCAATCTCCGACCTCACCCTGAAGTACATAGCAGAGCATATTGAACTCAACGTCATTGTAATCAATGATGCCGCTGTTAGAGCTTTCCTCCTCAGCAGCAGGCTTCTCTTCCGAAAGATATCTCTTCATGCAGAAGCCGTTCACGCCGTCTGCCTTGACCCTGTACCAGTCGTCGGTATAGCCGGTAACGAGTACCTCACAGCCCTTGGAGAGGACCGAAAGAACACTATCGTTAAGAGAGGGACCCTTTCTGAGGTTGACCTTCTCGGTGGTGTACATTGTCATTACACCGCAATCCTTAACGTCATCGTCCTTAGTCTCGGGAGCTGTCGTTTCGGGAGCCGTTGTCTGAGGCTCTGTGGTGGTGGGCTTAGTCTCAGTCTCTGAAGCTTTTGTTGAAGGTTCGGTAGTAGTCTCGGACTTTGACTTCTTTGAAGCCGAAGTCTCATCGTTTTTCTTGGTGGTAGTCTTTTTCTTGTTATTCTTGGTAGCCTTTACAGTCTCGACCACAAGGCTGTACTCCTCAATGCCTGCCTTTTTCCATGTTACGGCAGCCTGAGAAACTGTCTCGTCCTGATCTTCAACGGGATCCGAGGCTGTTGTTGTTACAACCGCCTTTGATGCGCTTACAGCCTTAGCGCTATTCGAGGGAATATTGCTTCCGCCGATCAAGGCATATATACCGACCGCTCCGACTGCTATAACAGCCATCGCACCCGCTCCGAGGACTGTGCCTGCCTTCTTTACGCAAGCGATCTCTTTGCAGGAATCATCGGTATTCTCCGTCTTTAATCGTTTTAGATACATCATTTATCACATTGCCTTTCCGACAGCGAAGTGCCGCTGTCACGATCCGTAATTGTGAGAACTTACGGATCCTGTTTTCGGACATTGCGGAGAGCTTATCAGTAGCTCCAGCCGAGATATTTTTTCTTGTTGCCCCAGCTGTTTCGCCAGATCTGAGGGAAGTAAATATCTTTGTCCTTTTTTTCTTTATAAGAAGCGATTATCGCATCCTTATCGTCATCACTACCCAGTTTCTTAGCAACCACGACCCATCTCATATCCTTGACCTCATTGGAGCAGGTCGAAAGGGTGATGTAATCATCATCGTAATCACAAACGGCATCACAGGAATACCAAGACTGTTTCTTCACATTCGCAAGCCATGTGTCGAACTTGAATTCCTGATCGTCAAAGTTGCGGTAGCGCCAGTAATCGAAAAGCTTTCCGTTATCCTGCGCTTCATTTATCGCACCTACGAAGCAGCCGATTATGATATACTCTTCTTTGCTGTCATAGATAGTGTTGAACTCAATTACAGGGTGTTTTTTCAAAAACTTGACACCGCTTTTGTACTCAGCGAGGTGAGTAAATGAAGTGCCGAGCTTTCTCATATGGTGACCATAGATGGTAATATTATCCGGCTGACCCTTTTCATCGATCGGTATCTTATAGTCGGCATAAATGCTTCCCGACTCATAAGCTTTGTCATCGATGTTGTGTGTCAAGTAATATTCGTTGTCACTATGCTGTAACACCGGATAATTAATATACTCGCTCCCTTTTGAATCGCAAAACCCGGGGATCTTGATCCAGCCGACGACTTCCTTGTTCCTTTTGAGAAGATCCTTTGCCCAGGGCTGAACCTTACGCTGTCTCTTCTCGGGAGCAGAACCGTCATTGACATCGGCACCGATCTCACCCATATTGATCTCATCGGAGAAATCGGGCTCAAGCGATTGTATCTGGGAGGTATACTCTAAAGTTCCCCTGTCTGTCTCAAGGAAATCGGTAAGCTGATTGACCGAAGTACAAAACAGCGCGATGGAAGCGACGAAGACGACCTTTCGGAAGACCTCAGAAGCTTTGTCACCTTTCCAGGGTACGAAGTATTTCAAGAATCGGATAAAGAAATTTGAATCATCCCTATCACGATCTATCCCTGTTGTTTCATTTGTCATAGACATATCAAGCGTCGTTCCTTTCGGTATCATATTTTTCCGTCAGAAGCCCGTATAACAACTGAAGGCTTCTTAGCACCGTAAGCTCACGAATGCTTCTCCTGTCTAATTTTTCATAAAACTCTTCATTATAGAGCGCGAGATTTTCGGCGATCTCACCCTTATCGCAGCTGACCGCGACATAGACCGTACCCACCGGCTTATCCGGACTCCCGCCGTCGGGACCCGCGATACCCGTGATACCTACGCCTACATCAGCGCCGGTGAGCCCGCGCACTCCCCGACTCATTTCAAGAGCCGTTTCGCGCGAATACACCGAATACATATCAAGCGTTTGTTTCCTGACACCGAGCAGCTTCATTTTAAGCTCTTCGGTGTAAGTCACCGCGCCGCCGAGGAACATTTTTGATGCCCCTGCAACCGAAGTGATCGCTTCGGAGAGCGCACCGCCTGTGCAGCTTTCAGCTGTGGACATACTAAGCCCGCGTTCTGTCATATATTTTACAACAATCCCTGCAAATCTGTCAATACTTCCTGTAACCGATTTGTTATCTTCGTGAAAATACATAAAAATGACCCTCCGTTTATTTGGCAATATGCACATAGAATTCTGCTCATTATAGGCAATAATGTGAATTTGATTAATTATTTTAACGAGAATTATTCCGAGCTTTTCCGGATATGTAACACTAAAGTTACGCGGCAGGTGATAATTCTTATATATACCGTTATAGGCACACAACTGAGCTGTGAACGCGCGGAAACCGCGTAAAACCGTGGTGTTTCGACATTATTCCTTATAATATATATAAGAGGCAACTGTCCAATTGAAGGTACAGAAAGGTTACAGAATGAAACCAATTTAACTGTTCTGTAACTCTTTTAACTGTACGAAAATAATAACAGTAAACAGAGCACGAACAGACGTTCGCGAAAAGTCGGCGTTTGTAAAGTAAATTTACTTGATTTTCCTAATTTCTGTATTATTCTGCCATTTTATGGAATGCAAGTCAAAACCGCCTAAATTTCACAGAATGTTAATAAAACAGTGTGCTGTCAAGCTTTATATATTTACAGTGTTTTCGCCGCATCTGAAAATCTTAAAGACGGTCTTTACAACCGCTTCGGCGATCATCGGCTCGAAATCGAAGCTGTTCTGCGCCTTTTCTACATCGGCGGGGATCGGACGGGTCTTGGGGTGCTTGGGGGTGAACACCGTGCAGCAGTCCTCATACGGGAGGATCGAGGTGTCGAAGGTGTTTATGTCGCGGGCGATCTTTACGATCTCAGACTTATCGAGTCCGATGCAGGGGCGGAAGACAGGGATTCGGCAGGCGGCGTCGGTGCAGACGATCGCACCCATCGTCTGACTGGCGACCTGTCCCATGCTCTCGCCCGTAATCAGACAGGAGCAGTTTTCTTTTTCGCAGATGCGCTGGGCAATCTCCATCATAAGACGGCGCATGATGATGGTGAACAGCTCCTCGGGGCAGTTTTCCTTGATCGCGACCTGAATATCGGTGAAGGGTACGCAGTGGAATGCGATATCGCCGCAATAGAGTGCGATCTCTTCGGCGAGCTTTTCGACCTTCATTCGTGCGCGTTCGGAGGTGTAAGGGGGGGCTTCAAAGTGGATAGCCTGAATCTGGACTCCCCTTTTTGCCATCATGTAGCCCGCAACAGGCGAGTCGATGCCTCCCGACAGGAGGAGCATTCCCCTGCCGCTGGTGCCGATGGGAAGTCCGCCCGCGCCGTCGATCCTGAGCGCGTTTACGAATGCGTACTTTTCGCGTATCTCAACGGTAACGGTGATGTCGGGCTCATGGACATCGACAGAAAGGTGCGGGAATCTTTCGAGTATCTTTCCGCCGAGCGACGCGCAGATCTCGGGAGACTTATAGGGAAACTTCTTGTCTGCGCGCTTGGCTTCGACCTTGAATGTTGAAGCATCATCGAGCGCTTCGGCGAGGTAATCAAGAGTTGTATCCGAGAGGATAGACTCCATAGATTTCTCGACTTCAAGCGAACGGCAGATCTTAGCGATACCAAACACACGTTTCAGCTCGTCCATAACATCGTCCATATCTATCTCAGCATCGAGCGGATAGACATAGAGAGTTGACTGAGCACGCCAATAGTCGAAAGAACCAAGACGCCTGAGACGTCTTTTGACATTCTTGACCATTACGCTCTCGAAAGTTGATTTGTTCAGACCCTTTAGGGCTATCTCACCGTATTTGCAAAGAAATATCTCTTTCATCATTATTACTCCTTTGTTCTGAAAATTTTGCAGGAACTTGTCGTTCCTTATATATTATAATAGTATAAAACATTAGTTCGATTTCAGCAATTCCTTCTGGGCGTCTTTCAGCGCTGAGACAAGGGATAAGATATCCTCACGGGTGTTCTCGGCAGAAAGGCTGACTCTCAGTGTCGAATCGGCGTATTCATCGGGGATCCCGAAAGCTGTCAGAACGCTGCTTTTCTTGCCTTTCGAGCAAGCCGAACCGCTTGAAACATAGATCTCGCGCTCTTCAAGCTTATGAAGAAGGATCTCGGAGCGGTAGCCTTTCAGCGAAAAGCTGACGATATAGGGTGAACCGTTTTCGGGGGAATTGATACGTGAATCGGGAAGAGCGGCGATCTCGTTCCTGAGAAGATCGGCAAGAATACCGACTTGTTCAAAACGGCGGGATATCGTGGGGGCGAGCTTATCGACCGCAGCTCCGAATGAAGCGATTAACGGCACAGACTCGGTACCGGAGCGGAAGCCTCTTTCCTGCCCGCCGCCGAATATCAGCGACGGGATATGCACCGAAGAATTGATGTAGAGCGCGCCGATGCCTTTAAAAGCATTGACTTTATGGGCACTCATCGAAAGCATATCAGCGCCGAGCGTCTTGACCTTGATGGGATATTTCATAAACCCCTGCACGATATCGCAGTGTGTAAGGATCTGCTTGTTTTTGTGCTTTACAGCTTTAAAGATCTGCTCGACGGGCAGAACGGTGCCGAGTTCGTTGTTGCAATACATACAGGTGACGAGAAAAGTGTCATCATCGACAGCATTTACGAAATCCTCTGCATAAAAAACTCCGTCCTTTGGCATAATACGAACAACATTGAAGCCCTGTTTTTCAAGCTCTTTCAACGGCTCTTTGACCGAGGGATGCTCGACAGCGGAGGTCACGATAGTTTTTTTACGCTTGCCGAACTTTTTCGCTGCGCCGAAGATCGCGGTGTTGTTCGATTCTGTCGCGCAAGATGTAAAGTAAATCTCATTTACATCAGCTTTCAAAGCTGTCGCGATCGACTTTCTTGCGGCGGCTACTGCATTAGCGGCAGAAACTCCCATCTCATGCAGAGATGAAGGATTACCGAACTCGCGGAAATACTCGGAGCAGGCTTTGACCGATTCGGCGCAAGGCTCGGTCGTGGCTGCGTTATCAAGATATATCATCTGGTCAGATCCTTTCAACAGATTATCATTTAATTATACCATATAAATATTAATAAAAATGGAAATCGGGAATAATAATTTGTATTCGGGATAAAATAAATACAGTTCAGCAGCAGTACAGTATTTTGTACTGTTAAAAGCATCCATAAAGCAAGGAGATATAGTAATATGAAACTCGGAAGAAGAAGCCTTATACGGCTGATCTTATTCAGCGTAACAGCCATTGCAGTGCTGTTTGCAAGGAATTACATCCTGATAAAAGAAAACGCACGTCAGCAGATCCTCATCAAGAACAACTACACAAGGGCAGTTGAAGATCTTGCCGCAGCTGCCGACAACATCAACAGCACGCTTGAAAAGCAGCTCTACACGGGAACGCCCAAGCAGCAGTCGGAGCTTGCGGACAAGCTGTTCAGTGAGGCAAACATGGCAAAAGCCGCGATGCTTCAGCTCCCCCTCGATGAGCTTCAGTTGGAGAACACCTACAAGTACCTTTCGCAGGTCGGGAATTATTCGCGGGCTCTTGCAAAAAAGACCTCTTCGGGAAAGGTCATGACTCGCGAGGAATACAACAATCTGAAACGGCTTCATGAATATTCCAAGAGTATGTGCGACAAGATCTGGGAGATCGAAAAGGAACTATCCGAAGGTATGGCGCTGCCAAAGGACGATAATGAACAAAGTGAAAATAGTCCCATCGGAATCACCGAGGGTTTCACGGAATTTGAAGAAGGGTTCACATCTTACCCCACTCTGATATACGACGGTCCCTTTTCAGATCACATCATGGAAAAGCAGCCGGAGCTTACAAAGGGTAAGGATAAAGTTACGAAAGAAACTGCGCTGCAAAGGTGTACTTCGATGCTTAAGGTTTCGTCGAACGATCTTTTTCTCCGCGAAGAATCGGCGGGAAAGATGCCTTCTTATTTCTTTAGCGACAAGGACAGCACACTTTCATGTGCAGTTACAAAGCGTGGCGGTATAGTTTCATATTTTCTAAAGTCGAGAAACCCCGATGAAAAGAAGATAGAGATTAAAGAGGCTGTTGCTTCTGCGGAAGGTTTTCTTTCCGAAAACGGATATAGTAATATGAAGGTGACATATTACGAAAGAGTCGGCAATATCTGCACGATAAATTTTGCCTACGAGATCGACGGGATCACCTGCTACGCCGATCTTATAAAAGTATCGATTGCACTTGACAACGGCGAGGTGATAGGGTTTGACGCGACGGGATATATCGTGAATCACAAGAGGCGCGAATTCCCTGAAAAAAGAGTCTCGAAGACTTCGTGTGAGGAGAAGCTTTCGCCCTACCTCGAATGCTTCGACGAGGGCAAGGCGCTGATCCCGACTGAGGGCGGCGGTGAAGCTTACTGCTACGAATACAAGTGCAAATCGGAAAGCAACCGTGATGTGTTGGTATATTTCAACGCCGAAACAGGCGATGAAGAGCAGATACTGATACTGCTGGAAAGCAAGGACGGAACACTTGCAATATAGAAATATTAAACCCCGACCTGTCATTGAAACAGATCGGGGTAAATTTATACTCATCAATATTCAAAGCAGCTTCCGCCGATAAATTCTCTTGCAAGAGCGGCGGGTGGAACGAGGGTTTCGCTGATCTGTGACGATTCTTTCAGCAGCTTGCTTATCGGGAGGAACTCCTCAAAGGGCTCGTATGTCTCCATCAGCGCCCTGATGTCATCATCGAGCAGCGGCTTGAAGAGCGCGGGCTCGAATCCGTGGAAGGTATCAACGTCAAAATGTGCGCGGAATTTGTAGGGGTTTATGTAATTGTCCTCGCCCTTCTGCACGCTTTCAAACATATCGAGCGTTTCTGCGGGGCATCGGTTCCTGAAATTCCTGTCGCGGATCAGCCGTCGCATAAGCCTTATCAGCTTGGGGTGGACAAGGCTGCCGTCAGAGAGCCTTATCCTTGTGCGGACGCTGACGTAGATGCAGCTTGCGATATCATCGGTGCCCGTCACTTCGGGATTGAGCGCGTGGATACCCTCGAAGAGGACTATCTCGCCCTTTTTGCGGCGCAGCTCACGTCCGCCCGCTCTGTCCTGAGAGACGAAATCAAAGTACGGGACATCTACAGGCTCGCAGTTTGCGATCTTCATCATATGTTCCCTGAGCAGCGGGATATCTATCCGCAGCGGTGATTCATAGTCGATCTGATTGTTCTCATCGAACACCTGCACTAGGTGCTTCGGAAGGAAATAATTATCCATCGAGATGGTGTGAGTTTCCATGCCCATCTTATCGAGTACAGCTTCGATCTTCAGCGCCGAGGTCGTCTTGCCCGAGCCCGAGGGTCCCGACAGAAGAATGATCGGGCGCTCGGACGCAGTCTCGGAGATCTTTTCGGCGATCTTCGTGCATTCATCATTATATTTGTCGCAGCATTCGCCGATATACTCGGCGGGCGACCTTTCCAGACGTTCATTAAGTTCCTTTATGTCAATAATATTCATACTGTTCTCCTGTTTTCAGCTCTGCTCCCATTTCGCGCAGAGGTTATTTAGTGTATCAGCCATTGCCGCAAGCTCCTTGTTGCTGAGCCCCTGCGAGCGTTTGATTATAGACTGCAAACGGTCGGACGCTGCCTTCAAGCGGATATAGGGGGTCGCTTCGCGCTGCTTTTTGGCTGCGGGGATAGGTTTTACGTTCCTGAATTCGCCGCTTATCAGATCGAGCTCGGCGCCGCTGTAGGGGCAGTATGCGTCAAGATCAAAATCGCCGCGGAGGTGGGCGGAATAGAACTCCGCCGAATCGGAATCGCCGTGTATAACAAAGACGCTTCTGGGCTTTTTGATAGAGGTTATCCACTTATCAAGACCATCGCGGTCGGCGTGTCCGCTAAGTCCCGCGAGCACCCTGACATCGGCACCGACGGTGATATCTTCGCCGAAAAGCTTGACTGTATCTGCGCCCTCGACCAGCTTTCTGCCGAGTGTGCCGACAGCCTGATATCCCACAAAGAGTATCAGGCACTCCCTGCGCCAAAGATTATGTTTCAGGTGGTGCTTTACTCTGCCCGCTTCGCACATACCGCTTGCAGAGATTATGACCTTCGGCGTTTTATCGAAGTTTATCATTCGGGATTCGTCGCTGGTGACGGCGACCCTCAGCCCGTCAAAGGCGATGGGGTTGATGCCCTTTTCGATAAACTCGCGTGCCTCCTTATCGTAGCAGCTGTCCTCATTTGCGCTGAAGATCTTAGTCGCCTCGATAGCGAGGGGGGAGTCGATATATACTGGGAAATCGGGGAAGCTCTTGACGAGCCCCTGCTCCTTTATCTGTCTGAAATAATAAAGCAGCTCCTGAGTCCTGCCGACCGCAAACGAGGGGATAACAACGTTTCCGCCCCTGCCGAGCGTCATGTCGATATACTCGGCGAGAGCTGTCGGGTAATCCTCGGGCTTGTCGTGGCGGCGGTCGCCGTAGGTAGATTCCATAACGACGTAGTCGGCGTCCTCAAAGTAGATCGGGTCGCGGATAAGCGGGATAGAGTTATTGCCGATATCTCCCGAAAAGACTATCGAGCGGGTCTCGCCGTCTTCGGTCAGCGTTATCTTGATACCCGACGAACCGAGCAGGTGACCCGCGTCGCGGAACATCACTCTGATGCCGTCAGCGAGGGTGATCTCCTCCTCATAATCATGCGGGCACATCGCCTTGATAGCGAGCTCTGCGTCGGCAATGGTGTAAAGAGGCTCGACCTCGGTATTGCCTTTACGCTTGCCCTTACGGCTTCTCCACTCAGCTTCAAACTCCTGTATATGTGCCGAATCGCGAAGCATTATCGAGCATAGGTTCGCCGTAGCTTTCTGGCAGTGGATCTGTCCCGAAAAGCCGCCCGCACAAAGCAGCGGCAGGAGTCCCGAGTGGTCGATATGAGCGTGAGTCAAAAGTACAAAATCTATCTGTGACGGAGCGCAGGGGATCTTTACGTTCTCAAAAACATTGATGCCCTGCTCCATTCCGAAATCAACAAGAAAGCGTTTTCCGCAAGCCTCGATATAGGTACAGCTGCCCGTGACCTCATGAGTTGCGCCGATAAACATAACATTCATAACTATCACTTCCTTTTCTAAAAAACTCGAACATACGGTTTTTTCCTACACTTATATTTTACCATATACGACATTATATTTCAATAGCAATCTCGAATATTTGTGCAATTTTAACATATTGCATACATCATTTTTATTCATTCAAAAGGCAAAAAAGAACCGACAGACGTTTTGCGGTCTGTCGGCTCTGTATATTCACATATTCAATTCTTCATTCAGCCAAAGATCAGGCAGCCTTGGAATCATCCTTGGCATCAGCCTTTTCGTCTGCCTTAGACTCATCCTTTGCCTCTTCCTTCTCGGTCTCGGCGGAAGTTTCAGCAGCGGATTCAGCCTCGGGAGCGGAAGTCTCTGCAGGAGCTTCGGACTCTGCGGGCTGAGTCTCAGCAGCGCTGTCGGCAGTCTCTGCGGGCTCCTCGGGAGCAGCAGAAGAAGGAGCAGCAGCGTCAGCTTCGCAATCCTTTACGTTAGTAACGGTGTAGCCTTCAACGCCCTTAACAGCTTCAACGGCTTCTTCCTTCTTCTCGTAAGCGGAGAGATCAACATAGTCGTTCATGCTGAATGTGCCGTCCTCGTTCTTTATAACATCCTTGAAGGACATTACAACATAGATTGTAGCGTTGCCCTTTTCGAGCTTGCAGTCTACCTTATAGATGTTGCTGTAGTAGTTAACATAGCTAGACCAGCCGAGGGACTCGTACTCTGTGATGTCGTTTACGGAAATATAGGAATCGAGCTTTTCAAGCTTGGTGATCTTCTTGACCTTGCTGTCGATCGAGAGACCCTTGTAGTAGGAAGAGCCCTGCAGATCCTGCTTCAGAGAAGTCTCCTGGTTCTTGACTTCCTTAGCGATACCCTCATCAACTTCCTTAGCGATGCCGTTATCTACATATCTGGGAGCGTTATCGGCAACTGGGATCTCATACTCATAGTAGCCGTCAGCATTGGGCGTACCCTTGAGCTTATAGCCGTTGTTAGCGAGAGAGCTGTAAGTGCTTACGAGCACCTTTACCTTATCGCCGATCTTGTACTTGTGGTCGTAACCACCATCAACGTTGAGGTAAACGTCATCGGCGATCTTGCTGCCGTCCTTGAGTTTAGCGGAAACGTTCAGGAACGGAGAAGCGCTCTCATACTCAAGAACGATCTCATCGGTAGGATCTATCTCCTCAAGAGGAGTAAGTCCGTCTACCTTGAAGGACTGGGTGGCAGAAGTGCCGTCATAGGGCCATACATAGACCTTTCCCTCATAGGTGAACCAAACGCCCTTGGAGGAATCCTTTTCATCAAGGGGATGAGTATCAGATACATAGAGGCTGGCGGAGAACTTGAGCTCGTCGCCGTTGCTGAGGTTATAGGAGCTGCCTTCCTCGAGGTAGTAGGTCACGAAATCAAACTTGCTGTTTGTGGTGGAATACTCGAGCTCGCCGTTTCCGTCAAGACCTGTGAACTTGGGAGCAAAGCCATCGAATGCGTCGATAGTCTCGGCTTCGGCAAGACCCTTTACCTCAACTTCAAACTTGGTGTTGGTAAGCTTGATATTAGCTTCCTTGAGATCTTCCTCATCATACTTAACTTCAACGGTGACCTTATCGCCGTTCTTCAGACCCGAAGACTTTGAAGGCTTAACGGTGATGGAGAAGGTGTCTGTCTTCTTGTTTGTGTTCAGAAGAGCATCTCTCATATCCTTAGCGTCGCTGCCCGACTTAGCCTTCTTGTAGGCATCTTCGAGCTTGGACTTCTTCTCGGCGAAATAGGGGCTGTACTTGATCTTGTCATACTCCTCGCCGCCCTTGGTGATCGAGAAATCTTCATACTCTATGTCGTACTCCGCAGATGCAAAGTAAGGATCGACATCGAGCTGAGCATAGCACTCGCCGTAGCCGTCAGGACCGTAGAAATCAACGTCCACGAGATCTTTAGCGTCGATCTTCTCAAAGCGGGTAAGGCGGGAAACGATCACGATAGCTACTATAACAAGAATGATAGCCGCCGCACCGATGATAAGGGGCACGGGGTTGAGCTTCTTGATCGCGCCTGCGGCAGCTGACGCGGGGCTTACGCCGGGAACTGCTCCTGCCTGCGGTGCTGCTGCACCGGGATCATTGAAAGCCTGATTATTCTGTCCAAATGAATTGAACCCTGCTGCGGGCTGTGTCTGAGCAGCAGCGGGCTGCTGAGGGATATTCTCCGCTGCCGTCTCAACGGGCGAAGATACCTGAGCAACTTCGGGAAGTGCAGCTCCGCAGCCTGCGCAGAATTTTTCGGAATCTCCTGCGGGCTTGCCGCAATTTCCGCAAAATCTAGGCATATTATTACCTCCATATAAATAAGTATTCTCCGACGAACGCCGGATATTTTCGGACAATTCTGTCCATATTAATTATAAGGCATTTTTTACCGAAAGTCAATGTAAAAAACACCGAATTATCATGTTCTACACACTTATGAGTACGGTATTTTCAACAAAAACGCACCATGAAATTTGTGAATAAATAATAAACAAAAGTGTACCAAAAGAGAACATGGTATATAAAATATCACTATTTGTGATATTTTTAGTTTACGGCATCTTCATGAGATACGGTAATTTTACATATCAATATAAAATTCCATCTACCGCCTGTTTGTTTGACAATGCCAGACAGCGATGATATAATTCAAAGGATCCGAGAAAACGAAGATCACGGCGCATACCGCTCCTGTGGGCGGTCAACGTTTATGGGAAAGGCAGTTAATGAGCGAGAAAGACTACGGCATACTGATCGATATACTGAAAAACTCACACCGTGAGGCTTTTCTGACCGACTTTGATCTCGAGACTATATGGACAAATTCCGAAAGAAAGATAAGCGATATACTGCTCTCAGCCGACAAAAGATCTGTACAGGGAAAGCCCGAAAAGGAAGTTACCATCCCCCTCAGCAGCGGAGACACGCTGAAGATCACCCCCGTGAAAACGGGCGGAAAGGTCAGGTACTTTCTGTTTGAGGTATACAACGCGGCGGCAGTGCTTGAGATCGCGGCACCGCTGGCGGCTTTCAGGGAATACGCTAAGCAGTACAACGAACTTAAAGACAGCATCACAGAGCTTGCTGAGCGCAGTGCGGCTGCGGGCATCGACCCCGATGAACTGGGGATACGGCAGCTGATGTCCTCATTTTCAAACAAGACGGCTATGTTTATGATACTCTCCTCCGACAGGGAGCAGCCGTATTCCGACATAAGCATCGCCCTCAGACGCACCTGCAACGAATTCGGAAAGCTGATCGCCTGCCGTTCGGATACTGAGTTCGAGTTTTTCTGCGATGAAGGCTTATTCTGCCGCGTGTACAGGGCAGGGCTCGGCTTTGCGGTATCGAATCTGCTTTCAAACGCATGGCTCTACTGCAATGCAGCGCCCAAAAAGATCACGCTCGAGGCTTATAAAAAAGACGGCAGTATTTATATAGAAATAACCGACAACGGAACTTCCGCAGACCCCGGGCTGCTTGAAAAAAGCAGGCAGGTTTTTTCTGTCAGGAAAGACGGCGGCGAGAGCGAAGGGCTGGGTATCGCTATCTGTGACATTTTCGCCTCGCGGCAGGGCGGCGGGCTTTGTTTCATAAAGAGCGAGAAAGGGCTTACCGCAAGGATTACTCTCCCCTGCTCCGACCCGCGCAGCGATCTTATGCTTTATTCACCATCGGCTTTTGAGAAAAACAAAAGCGGCATCGTCAGGGATATCCTGCTGAAAGGCAGCGATATCACGGGGATAAGGTATTCGGAATTTACCGACAAGTTCATAAGATGAGAAGCAGAGGAAATGCTTGTACCGAGACCGACTGTGGGGTTTCACAGCCGGTCTTTTATTTCAGACCGAACACGGCGTATGACAGCGCCTTACAGAGACTCAAATGCAGTTGTGTAAATTTTATGTTAATTTGTCAAAATTGCTTTTGGTAATCGTTTTCTGTAAACGTATTCGTATAATAAAGCACTGCCTTTTTGTTTAAAACGCTAAAAAATAACAAGGTTTATATTGCAAAATGCCGATTGAAAAGATATCAGATTTTTGCTATAATGTTATTGGTTAGTAATTTAAATAGTGTATTTATGCTTTTTATGATATTTAGGAGGTTTTATAACAATGAAAAAAATGAAGAGACTTTTAGCCGGAGCACTTGCACTTTCTCTTGCTGCATCGTTTATTTCCTGCGGTGCAAAGAAGGGCGAAGGTAAGGAAGAGGCTACTACCAAGCCCGGCGTTGACCTTTCCGAAGAGGATAAGGAGACTATCGGCGAGTTGAAGGATCAGCTGCCCGACATCGAGCTTGAGAACAAGGAGATCAAGTGGCTCGCGCATTATGACATCAACCCCACCGACGGCGCAGTAAAGTCCCCCGGACTTGAGCTTTTCGAGCAGAAGTACGGCGGCAAGGTAAAGTGGGTGCAGACCACATGGAACACCCGTTATGACGACCTTGCATCTCAGGTAATGGGCAAGAACTCTCCCGACTTCTTCCCTGCTTCCGATATGGACACCTTCCCCAAGGGCGCTATCAAGGGAATGTTCGATCCCATCGACGACGTTATCGACCTTGATTCCGATCTGTGGGCTGACACCAAGGCTTCCAGCGATAATTTCATATTCAACGGCAAGCACTACGTTGCCGTGATCGACGTATCCCCCAACTACGTTTGCGTATACAACACCACTACCATCGCAGACAACGGTCTTGACGATCCCGCCGAGCTGTTTGAAAACGACGAGTGGACATGGGACGTATTCAAGGATATGTGCCTGAGCTTTACCGATGCTGACAACGACAAGTACGCTCTCGACGGCTACTGGTATGTAAAGGCTATCTCCGAATCCTGCGGCAAGCCGATGATCGGACTTGAGGACGGCAAGCTGGTAAACAACATGGCTGATCCCCAGATCGAGAAGGTACAGAACTTCATGTATGAGCTTCAGAAGAACAACGTTGTATTCGACCGCTCTTCCAACAACTGGAACACAAGAGGCGACGGCACAACAGGTGAAGGTCTCGGAACCTATCAGACGCTGTTCATACCCGTTGGTCTGTGGGGCATTGAAGTTTCTGTTGAGAACGCAAAGCCCTTCGGCGATGTTGAGGCAGGCGAGATCATGTTCGTTCCGATGCCGAGAGATCCCGACAGCGATACATACTACATCTCTTCGAGAGTTGAAGGCTTTAACCTCTGCAAGGGCGCTCCCAACCCCGAAGGCTTTGCAGCTTACATGAACTGCCTGATGGTAGCAAAGAACAACACCCAGGAGATCACCGAGAAGACCCTCACCGAGGAGTACAAGTGGAATCAGGACATGGTAGATATGAGGAACAGGATCCACGAGATGGCTCTTGCCAACCCTGTATTCGACTTCCAGAGCGGTGTTTCTACCGAGATGGATTCTCTTATGATGACCGTATCTCAGGCTACAATGGTAACAGGCGGCGGAGCTACCACCTGGACAGAGTGCCGTTCGGCTAACGAGAAGGCTGTTGACTTCCTTATCAACGAAGCTAACACCAAGATCTCCGACACTCCTACCGAATAATGAATTTTTCCTTTTCGAGATAATGATAAAACAGCAAAAAGCACTTCCGGCTTAATTGTCGGAGGTGCTTTTTGACATTGCTGCGGAAACGTGATATAATGTTTGTACCGAAATAAACGAAAAGGAGAGATCACAAATGGAACCGGCCGAAATATTTATCGAGCTTGATGAAAGCTATTTTGAAGAAGTCGCTGAGCTTTTCAGATCAGCATTTGCAGGAGAACCGTGGAACGACGACTGGAGCGACAGGGTACAGCTAATGAAGTATGTACGCGAGATATCAAGCAGTTACAACAAGCTCAACTACGGGCTGATAATAAACGGCAGGCTCGCGGCGGTGTCGCTCGGTATGCTAAGGCACTGGTGGGAAGGAACGAACTACATCATCGAAGAGTTCTGCGTTTCCCCCGATATCCAAAGGCAGAGCATAGGGACACGGTTCATGGGCATGATCGAGGAGGACATAAAAAAGCGCGGAGCAGTCGGGATATTCCTACAGACCGACAGGAGCAAACCCTCATATGATTTCTACAAGAAAAACGGATTCAATGAGCTTGGCACGCAGGTCAGCTTTTTCAAAAGCATCTGAATAAAAATAAAAAAGTCTCCGATCAAACAATCAGAGACTTTTATCTTTGATTTCAGGCTAAATTACTTAGCGAGAGACTTAGCAAGAGAAGACTTCTTTCTTGCAGCATTGTTCTTGTGGAGAATGCCCTTGGTGCAAGCCATGTCTACCTTTCTGATAGCCTCCTTAACAACAGCCTCCTTGTTGTCAGCGTTGTCAGCAACAGCCAGTGCAGCCTTCTTGAGAGCAGTCTTGAGGTCGCTCTTTACAGCCTTGTTTCTTGCAGCCTTTTCAGCGTTTACTCTTACTCTCTTCTTTGCAGATTTGATGTTTGCCATAAGTATTTTACCTCCCTTTTGCGCGTCGGTAACTGCCGTGCGAATAGTTTCCGCTTATTCGGATAAACTAACTGTATGACTGAGAGGGAACATACAGCGAGCTATTGAAACAAGCATTGTGAATATTATATCATATTTCGGCGCAGAATGCAAGTCTTTTTTTGAAGAATTTGCAAATTTTTTATATAAGTTTTTTAGACGATTTTGCCAAAAAGATCTGCTGTAAAGGAGTATTAAAATGGGGCAGAACACTGACCTTGCTTTGGAAAGCTACCGCGGTCTTTCCGAAGCGCGCGAACTCACGGGTGTGATATCCGAAGAATACTACGACAGTGACGCCGCAGCGACTGTCAGCAAGACGAAGATAATATCTGCCGAAGCTGCCGAAAAGCTCGGCAAGCCTAAGGGCGTTTACATCACGATAGAATGCGACAGACCGCTCAGCGAATACCTTGGAGATATTGCAGCACAGCAGCGGGTGGTGCTTCTTTCCGAGTGCTTATCGGAGGTATGCAAAGCAAGCGACGAAACGCTGGTGCTGGGGCTCGGGAACAGGGACATCACCCCTGACGCACTGGGGCCTCTTACGGCGGAGCGCGTGTTCGCAACGCGGCACATAAAGCGTTACGCCTCTGAGCTGTTCGGTTTTGGTATGTCGCAGGTATCGGCTGTTTCGGCGGGGGTCATGGCGAAAACGGGCATAGAATCTCAGGAGATAGCGGCTTCACTCTGCAAAGCGGTCTCGCCCGCGCAGGTGATAGTTTGCGATGCCTTAGCCTGTGCCGAGCCTTCACACATGGGCAGGACGATACAGCTTTGCTCAACGGGGATATCGCCAGGCAGCGGTGTCGAGAATGCCCGCGCCGAGCTTTCTGAGCGGTTTCTCGGCGTGCCGACGGCTGCCATCGGGATACCGACCGTATCACGGATGATGTCGGACGACACGCGCTTTGACAGTCTTATGGTAACGCCGAAGCAGATCGACAAGCTGATAAAAGCGGGTGCCGAGCTGATATCGGCGGCGATAAACAGCTATCTGCATCCCGAGCTTACATCAAGCGAGATAAATTCGATACTTTGGTGATAACGACATTAGTTGAAGAAAAAGGACATATGTGCTTTTTCGGGCGATATCGGGACAACGGCTGTATCGGTACAGATATAATGTGAGATAAGCTTATAGCCCTCCTTGCCGAGAGTATCATATATACTGCCCGTAACTATCATATCCTGTTCGGAGGGTTCTGCTATACCATCGGGGTGATTGTGCGCCATTATAAATTCCTTGCATCCGCGTGTGCTCTCAAGCCTGCTCCTGATACTGCGGACAGACAGAGCGACAGAAGTATCGCTCCCCGTTTCGATATGAAATGCCTCTACTATCCTGCCCTTTACCACGGGGAAGATATACAGCAGTTCCTCACGCTCTGCGAAGAAGACTGCTTTCAGCAGCGCGTTAAGGGAATCAGTGTCGGAGAGCTTTATCGGAAGCTTGCAACGTTCAAGCATGATGTATTTGTGCATAGCGCCTATCTGACGAAACTTGACGACATCACTAAGATCAAGGTACTTTGAGAGCGAGGCGACTGATGCGTGTACCGCTCCCGCCAGGCTCTTATTCTCAATAAGAAGCAGTTCTGCGAGCTTTGCGTTATCATACTTCTTTCGTCCCAGAAGATCGTTCAGAAGTATTGTCAGCACTTCGATATCCGAAATCCCATCAAGTGAGCAGCCGTTTTCTATGAATGGTATCAGCGGAGAGTTTTCCGCGATAGCTGATCTTTTGCTCAAACTGCACACTCCTTTTACAGAGGAACTATTACGATATAATCGGTGATATCAATAATATCCTGCTTGGTCAGCGATCCGACGAGGTAAAGCTCGGCAACATTGCTGTAATACTGTATCTGCTCCCTGACAGCCACGATATCCTCAGCCTTTTCGATGGGAAGGAGAAGACATACTGATATCTCATCGGCAGAGGCGTGGTTTATATCTACGGGAACTCTTTCAGACACCGAAGGATCGGGTTCAGTCGTAGTCTCGGTATCTAAGTTTTGAGGCGGCTCGGTATCCGCGGGCGGTTCGGTGCGGGGGCTTTTGGAAGTCCTGCGGGCAGAAGATTCACGCCGCGTCCGAGTTGAAGTTTTTTCCCTTGTCGCCCTTGTTGCCTTTGTTTCGGTGACAGATGAAGTCACAGAAACAGAGGTCGTGGTATAAGGGAGATACACATCATCGGAAACATAGAAATACTCCTTCAGAAGTGCTATCATAGTCTCACCGATCCCGTTTATCTCTGCGAGCTGATCTATAGAAGTGATGCCACCGTGGCTTTCCCTGAATGCCGTGATATCATCGGCTGTCTTTTCGCCAATGCCGCTTACCGACATAAGATCCTGCTTGTCGGCGGTGTTTATATCCATCGGGAAGCTATCGGGCTCGGAGCCCGAGAGCTCAGCAGACGCCATGACCTCAGCCGCTTCTGCCGCACTTGCAAGCTCAGACCCGTTTTCGTGATAAGCGATGCTGTCATTGCGGCGCATCTCACTCATCACGCCGTCGATACCGACGATAACCAGCACCGCTAGCATGATACCTATAATGCCAAATGTCATCCGATATCTTTTAAGAACATCGGATGACGGCTTATTTGTATTTGTTTCGGTGCCCCGCGCTGCGGGAGAGGTATCTTTATTATCCATACGATCCACCCGATCAACAAATCTCATTAGTATCTCTCTCAGCGAAAAGCATCAGCAGGACTGTGCTTCTCTTATAAGCTCCTCAGCGTTTCTGAGGGTGAGCTCGGTCACGGTATCTCCGCCGATTATCCTTGCGATCTCACGCTTGCGCTCTTCCATATCGAGCGAGCGGATCTCGGTGACTGTTCTGTCGCCGACGATCTTTTTCTCGATCAGCAGGTGTTCGTCAGCCATGACAGCCATCTGTGAAAGATGTGTAACGCAAAGCACCTGACGGCAGCGGGCTATGCTTTTGAGCTTCATGCCTATCTTCTGCGCCGCCCTGCCGCTGACGCCCGTGTCTATCTCATCGAATATAAGAGTACCTATGCTGTCCTTGTCGGCTATGACGCTTTTGAGGGCGAGCATTATCCTTGAAAGCTCACCGCCTGAAGCTATACGCGCGATGGGGCGCGGCTCTTCCCCGACGTTTGCAGAGATCAGGAATTCTATGCTGTCCATACCTTTAAGCGTCAGCTTGCCCTGACTGATATCCACAACGATGCGTACTTTCGGCATATTGAGGAATTCAAGCTCCTCAGTCACCTGAGTGACAAATCTGTCCGCCGCCTTTTTGCGGTATTCGGAAAGCTCGGCGGCTTTGAGGGAAACGCTTTTGAGAAGCTCCTTCTGCTGCGCTTCAAGCTCATTGATGCTTTCCTCGCTTCCGCCGAGTTCTTCATATTCCTTCTGCGAGCGCTCTAAAGTTTCGATAACATCGGAAAGCTCGGGACCGTATTTCATCTTAGCCTTATCAAGCTCGCGCGAGCGTGAGTTGAGCCATTCAAAGCGCTGCGGGTCGGCACCCAGCTTGTCTATAACATTAGAAAGCTCGCCGACAATATCCGAGACTTCGATGCGGGCAGACGTTATCCTGTCGTAAAGCTGCGCGATATCCTGCATGATATCGGTGCCTGTTTCAAGCTTTTTTGCAGCATTAAGAAGCATTCCCTCAGCGCCGTCAAGATCATCGTCGCCCGAGAGAAGTGCCTTTGCGGCATAAGCGGCTTCCGAGAGAAACACTGCGTTTTTTGATATCTCAAGCTCTTCATTGAGAGCAGTATCCTCATCGGGCTTTGGGTCAAGCTCGGTCAGCTCGGCGATAATCTCTTCAAGCTGTGCCATACGCACCTGTTTGCCGACCTGTTCCTTGCGCTTGCGGCTTATGACACGGGACAGCTCCTGCAGCTTATGGAACTCATCGCGGTAAGCTGCAAGAAGCGGCTCGGAATCGGCGTAGCTGTCTAGGATATCTATATGCCTTTCGGGCTGCATAAGTATCTGGTTATCATGCTGGCCGTGGATATTGACAAGAAGCTCGCCTATCTCACGGATGACCGAAACGTTGACGGGGCGGGAGTTTATACGCGCGGTACTGCCGCCGTCGGAATTTATCTCTCTGGATATATAAAGCTTACCCTCATCAGTCTCAATGCCGAGTTCGCCGAGCTTTTTAAGGCACTCATCACCGAGGTGCGTAAAGCAGCCTGTTATAGTTGCCTTCTTTGCGCCTGTACGAACGATATCCTTAGTGACGCGCTGACCCAGCAGAGCGTTGATACCGTTTATTAGTATAGACTTACCTGCGCCGGTCTCGCCCGTGAACACATTGAGCTCGGGTCCGAAGCGGACGGAAGCTTTTTCGATAACGGCAAGATTTTCAATAAATATCTCATCAAGCACTTTACTTTATCCCCCGATATACTATCTTTTTTCCAGAAGCAGACGCAGCTCTTTTTCAAGACGTTCCGCATCCTTTTCGGTACGCATCAGCACGAAAACGGTGTCATCACCCGCGAGGGTGCCGACAGAATTATGTAGCTCGACCGAATCGAGCTTGGCGCAGACGGCATTTGCCATGCCCGCGCTGCATTTCAGCACAACGGTATTGAGCCCATGATCTACATTCAGAACGCTTTCAAGAATTATGGAATGTTCAAAGCCGCTGTCTGTGAGCCTGCTGCGGCTGAGCGACGGCACGGCGTACCTGGACCCGCCCGATGCCATCGGCTGCTTTATCAGCGCAAGCTCCTTTATATCGCGGGACACTGTCGCCTGCGTCACATCAAATCCCGACGACCTCAGAAGCGTGCAGAGCTGCTCCTGCGTCGAGACTTCATTTTCGGTGATTAACTCAACTATCCTGTACTGTCGCTGATTCTTCATTATAAAACCTCAAATCTCGGGTAACACCATACAAGACCCCGTTTTGCACCCGCAGATCTTTTCCTCAGAGCTGCCTTACTTGATGGGAGTCATCAGCTTGCTGTTAACTGTTGCGAAAAAGCTGCCGTCGGTCATGTCTATGATCTTGGTCGTAAGCTTTGAACGGCTGATATTTATGACATCGCCTGCGCTGACATTAAGAAGTCTGTTACCATCGACCGTCAGGTGTGCGCTGCCGCCGTCGCTGCACCTGCAATTGACGGTTATATAGCTGTCGGGCGAGAATATGATCGGGCGGGCAAAGAGTGAGTGGGCGCATATCTGTGAGAACTCGATACATTGAAGATCGGGTTCGACGAGCGGACCGCCTGCCGAAAGCGAGTAAGCCGTCGAGCCTGTCGGTGTCGAAAAGATTATGCCGTCGGCGCGTATGGAAGACACAAGGCTGCCCGACTTTGAGACCTCAAAATCAGAGATGTTGCAGTTATCGTTCTTGAAAAGCACCACATCATTGAGCGCATCGGCTTCGGTGATCTTGCCGTTTGCGGATCTTACCTTAACGTTCAGCATCATGCGTTCGACTATCCTGTAATCCCCCGTGCAGAGATTTTTCAGACTTTCGATATGCTCTGGCTCGAGCGAAGCCATAAAGCCCAGAGTGCCGCAGTTGATGCCGAGTATCGGCTTATCATAGCGTGAAGAATATGACGAACAGCGCAGGATAGTCCCGTCACCGCCCGTGACCACGATCATATCGCAATGCTCAACGCACTGTTCAAGCGACATATATTCAATATCATACTGCTTTTCAAAAACGCCGCGGCAGCAGTCCTCCATGAAAAGATCCACCTTTTCGTTATGGAGCACCTCACAGACCTGCTCGGTATATTTCCTGCTGTTTGGCTTTTGCAGATTCGGGTATACAAACACATTCATAAGTTCACCTAACATTATCAAACGCCTGTTCTGTGATATCTCGAAGATCGAAGATCTCCGAAGGCTCACCGATTTTTTTCAGGTAAGCCAGATACTCGCGGTTGCCGTCACCGCCGCAGATGGGGGAATAAGTAAGACCTTTAAGCGAAAGCCCGATGGAATCAAAATACGCACACAGCGATCTCAGAACGTCGATATGGCGTCTGCGGTCGGTAACTATCCCCTTTTTATTGAGAGCCTCACGCCCCGCCTCGAACTGGGGCTTTATCAGAAACACGAGCTCCGCGCCGTCGGCGGCTGCGGCTGTAACTGCGGGAAGTATCTGCGTGAGCGAAATAAACGAAAGATCGCCGCAGACGAGCGTCACAGGCTCGTCGAAGAAATCCTCTTCGAGATACCTGACGTTCACGCCCTCGCAGTTCACCACGCGGTCGTCCTGCAAAAGCTCCGCCGCGAGCTGATCGTGTCCGACATCAACGGCGTAGACCTTACGCGCACCGTTTTGCAGCAGCACCTGAGTGAAGCCGCCTGTCGAAGCACCGATATCGGCACAGACCCTGCCTTCGGCAGATATAGGGAACTGTTCAAAAGCGCGGACGAGTTTCAGCGCTCCCCTGCCGACGTAGCTTTGGTGCTCGGCGACCGAGATATCTTCATCGCCCGAGACTTTCATCGAAGGCTTTGAAGCTTTCCTGCCGTTAACGCTCACAAGCCCCTCTTCCACAAGACGCTTTGCCTTTTCGCGGCTGGAAGCGTAATTATTTTCAAATAAAAACAGATCAAGTCTTGTCATGTTCATCAAAGTAATTGTTCATTCTGTCTTTCATTTTTGCGGCTGAAAGACCTACGTCATCGAGAAGCTCCTGCACCTTTCCGTGCGGGACATATCCGTCGATCGCCGAGATCTCTATAGGGATACCCATAGCGGCATACTTCTCGCCTATACCACCGAAGCGGTAGGATTCCTCGAAGAAGAACACCTTGTCATATCCACGCATGATATCGGCATATTTTTCGGAAAGCGGGAATAGCTCTACCATTTTCAGAATGTCGATGCTCCTGCCGCCGGCTTTAAGCTCAGCCTGTGCTTTTTTTAGCTCACCGTAAAGTCTTCCGTATGTAACAGCCAGCACGCGCGAGCCGTTCTGTTCGAGGACAAAGTCAACGGCAGATGACGCACCCTCATGCGGGGACTTGTCCGAGCCGCGGGGATATCTTACGGCACAAACGCCGTTATCCTCAAGTATCGCCTTGTCAAGACAGACCTCAAGCTCCCTGTAACATGACGGAGAGTATATCTTTATACCCGGAACGGTAGTCAGGAAAGAAACATCGAATATGCCCTGATGAGTCTCGCCGTCCTCTCCGACTATACCCGCACGGTCTACGCCTATGACGATATGCAGACCGAGTATCCCGATATCATGCAGCAGCTGGTCATAGCTTCTCTGCAAAAAAGTAGAGTACACGGCAAAAACGGGCACCATACCGCTTGAAGCAAGCCCCGCGCAGAAGGTCGCCGCGTGCTGTTCCGCGATGCCGACATCGAAAAAGCGGTCGGGAAAAGCTTTATGGAAGTATTGAAGTCCCGTGCCGAACTTCATCGCCGCCGTGACCGCGCAGATGTTCTTATGCTCATAAGCCAAGTCGGTAAGCCTTCTGCCAAAAACGCAGGAATAGCTGTCGGTAGGGACAACATCGGGGTTACCGTTTGAAAGCTCAAAGGCACCGACACCGTGGTATCCTCCCGGATTAGCTTCGGCTGGCGGATAGCCGTGACCCTTCTGTGTCTCGACCAGAACGACGGTAGGACATTGAAGCGCCTTAGCCGCCGAAAAGCCGTCATCCAGCTCTTCAATATTATGTCCGTTGATAGGACCTACGAACTTAAAGCCCATGTACTCAAACACGGTGCTGTGGAGGAGCATATCCTTGAACGCATTCTTGGATGACCGCACCACCTTTTTGATCGGCGCACCGATGATGGGGGTCTTATCGAGAACGTTCTCGACAGCGTCCTTGGTGCGGTGGTAGGACTCCTTTGTACGCAGAGTAGAGAGATATTTTGCGAGCGCACCGACGTTCTTAGATATGCTCATCTCGTTATAATTGAGCACCAAGATAAGGTTAGTGCCGCTTTTTCCCGCGTTGTTCATGCCCTCAAAGCATTCGCCGCCCGTGAAAGCGCCGTCGCCGAGAATGGCTATCGTAAAATGCGGGTCGTTGTTGAGCTTTTTAGCCGTCGCGATGCCGAGTGCCGCGGATACGGATATCGAGCTGTGGCCGCAGATAAATGCGTCATGCTCTGATTCATCGGGGCGCGGGAAGCCGCTCAGTCCGTCTTTCAGGCGCATGGTATCAAACCTGTCTGCGCGTCCTGTCAGCAGCTTATGGGTATAAGCCTGATGCCCGACATCCCAGACAAAGCTGTCCTTCGGGGAATCGAAGATCCTATGGAGCGAAAGGGTAAGCTCAACGGTACCGAGGTTTGAGGAAAGATGCCCGCCGTTATGTGACACCGTTTCTATAAGTTTATTCCTGATCTGTGCGGCGAGCTTATCGCATTCCTCATAGGAAAGCTTTTTCACATCGCGCGGCAGATCCATTTTATTCAAATCAAATCTATTCTTCATTCTTTCAAACAGCTCCCGACACGATCAGCTTCTTCTGTGAAGCAGATCCTTCGTAAGTTCAAATAAGAAATCGTGATCTTCAAATTGTCTCAGCACCGTCAGAGCCGATTCTGTAAGGCGGTCGGCTTCCTTCTGTGCGCCCTCGATACCGAGTGCCGTAACGTAGGTGCTTTTGTTCTGCTCGGCATCGCTGCCTATCGGCTTGCCAAGCTCTTCAAACGAACCTGTGACATCAAGAATATCATCAACGATCTGGAACGCCCTGCCGAGGCAGTCAGCATACTCCGCAGCCGCGGGGATCATATCATACTTGCCCGCGATGATAACGCCCATCACGCAGGCAGCTTCGATAAGTGCGCCCGTTTTGTACTGCTGGAGAAGATCAAGCTCATCTATGTTAATCTGTCTGTTTTCGGCAGCAAGGTCGATTATCTGTCCGCCTATCATGCCGTTTACACCGACAGCCTTTGCAAGCACCGACACGAGCATAACGGCAGCCTGTGAGGATATCTTCTCCTGCATCGCCGCTTCTGCTATGACCTCAAAAGCCAGTGTATTGAGAGCATCGCCCGCGAGCAGTGCCGTAGCTTCACCGAACTGCTTATGGCAGCTGGGCTTTCCGCGTCTGTAATCATCATCATCCATGCAGGGCAGGTCATCGTGGATAAGCGAAAAAGTATGTATAAGCTCGATGGAGCAGGCAAGATCGACGATCTCGGCTGCGTTGCCGCCGCACATACGGCAGAATTCCATCATAAGAACAGGTCTCAGGCGCTTTCCGCCAGCCATGAGAGAGTACTCCATAGCCTCGGCTATATTCTCGCGCAGGTGCGGCTTTTCGGCAGTCAGTGCTTTGAGCGAATCATTTATGTGCTTCAGGTATATATTGAGTGTAAGCTGTGAATTTTCAGTCATTTCAGATCTTCCTTTTAGTGTTCATCATTGACCGTCACGGTAAGCTCGGCTTGTTCGAGCGCCTTGCGGCAGCCCTCGGAAAGCTCGGAGCCTTCCTTATACAGCGCTATGCTGTCGGCAAGGGTAAGGTCACCCGCTTCAAGCTTTTCAACTATCTCTTCGAGCCGCTTGACGGACTTTTCAAAATTTTCTATTTCGTTCATTTTCAGTACCTCTGTTCAGACATCGGTTATCGCGGTGATCTTTGCTTCTGCGGAAAAATCCTTGAAGCGGATAACGATGTCGTCGCCTATATCAATATCATCGGCGCCCGTGACAGGCTGTCCGTTTTTCAGCGTGATGGTATAACCGCGGTCGAGAACGCTCAGAGGGTCGAGTGCTTTCAGGCTGCCGCTTATATTTTCAAGCTTGTTCTGCTTACGGGAAATAACGGCGAGCATCGACCTTGACATATCCTTGCAGAGCGAATCGAGCATATCCTTTTTTCGGGAGATCTCGGCACGCGGGTCGTATCTCGTGATGACCCCCGACAGTGAGCCGACGGCATCTTCCTTATCAGATATCAGCTGCAAAAAGCTGTTGTCCAGCCGCTGCTTTAATGAATCGAGAGCGCCGAGCATGATCTCGGTCGTGGGGGCGCAGAGTTCGGCTGCGGCTGACGGAGTAGGAGCACGCATATCGGCTGCGTGATCGGCAAGGGTGGTATCGGTCTCGTGCCCGACAGCGCTTATAACGGGAGTCCTGCACGCCGACACCGCAAGGGCTACCTCTTCGGTGTTGAAGGGCATCAGGTCTTCAAAGGAACCTCCGCCGCGCGTCAGAATAACCACATCAGCGCCGCTTCGGTCGGCTTTATCAAGAGCTGCGGCAATGGTCGCGGGGGCGGTGTCGCCCTGCACCTGTGCGGGGAAGATCTCGATCTCGCCTGCGGGATATCTGCGGCGCATGATATTGAGAACGTCCTGCAAAGCTGCGCCGTTCAGAGATGTCACGACCGCGATCTTCTTCGGCAGCTCGGGCAGCTTCTTTTTGCGTTCCTCCGCAAAAACGCCCATCTCGGAAAGCTTTTGCTTCAAAGCATTCAGCTGCATGAACTTAGCACCTATCCCCGCGGGGATAAGCTCGGTGGCGATCATCTGGTAGACACCCTGAGGCTCGTACACTTCGAGATTACCGCTGCATATGAGGCTCATACCGCTTTGCGGCATGAATCCGAGCTTTTGCACCGAGCGGGAGAACATCACGCCCTTTATCTTCGAAGTCGAGTCTTTCAGCACAAAATATGCGTGACCCGATTTATAGTGTATCTTAAACTCGGAAAGCTCGCCGCGGACTGTGAGCCCTTTCAGCTTGACATCACTGCCGAGCTTCAGCGAGATATATTTATTCAGCTGTGATACGCTGAGAATAGATGACATCAGACAAGTCCCTCCACAAAAGCGGCATAGAGCGCAACGCCCGCTGCGTTGTCGCAGGAGAACTCGGGTGCTGCGAACATCACGTTATCGCGCTTCGCGAGCTGATCCGCTATCAGCTTATCGGACATAACGCCGCCCGCATAGATAACGGGGATCCCGCTTCCGTATTCTTCGAGTGCCGCCGAAGTAAGCGCATCTATCGCCTCAGCCACGGATCTCAGGCAGAAGGCGGCTATGTGCATATTGTCCGCGCCCTCGTCAAAGAGCTTTTTGCATTTGTTCTCTATCCCCGAGAGGGAGCATTCCAAGCCCCTGAGCGTCGGCTTGACCCTGATGTCGGCATAATCCCTTTGCGCGAGCTTTTCAAGCTCGGCACCGCATGGGAAGCGAAGTCCCAGCATAACGCCGCAGCGGTCTATCGCCTGACCCGCTTTGAGGTCGGATGAGCCGCCGATACGTTTTATATCCAAAAGCCTTTCATCATCGGGGCGGCAGAGCAGCATATCCGTAGTACCGCCGCTTACATGGAAAGCTATGAACTCACGCTTTTCCTTCACTAGCGAAAGAATGTCAGCCGAATATAGCGCGGCGAGGATATGTCCCGTCTGATGGGTGGTGGGATGAAACGCGACTCCCCTGGCAGCGGCTATCGCCTTTGCAGTGCCGAGCCCCGTCATAAAGCAGGGCATATAGGAATCCCTACGGCAGGAGGGGCGGTCGCTGACACCCACGGACACAACGCTCGTCAGTTTATCCGAAAGCGGCTCCAGAATCTGCGGGAGCAATACCGTGTGATGGAAAACAGCGTCCGATTGACGGACGCCTTTCTCTCCTTCTTTGACAGGCAGAAGCTGTTTTGACTGATACATCCTGCCGTTTGATAAATCATATATTGCCGCCGAGCAGGTATAATTTGAAGTATCTATACCCAGCACAAACCCGTTCGACATTTTATTCTTCCCTGCCCGAGCGCGAGAAAGCGCCCAGCACTCCGTTTATAAACGAAACGTCGGGATCTCTTGCGTATTTTCTTGCGAGCAGCACGGCTTCGCTTATGGCAACGTTCACGGGAACGCTGTCTTCAAACTTAGCTTCATATATGGCAAGTCTCAGGATAGCGAGGTTTATCTTAGCTATCCTGTCAACGCTACGCTTTGTGGAGAGCCCTGCTATGATGGTATCTATCTCGTCAGCCTTTGATGCTATCTTCTTTGCAAGCTCGCAGGATTCCTCTGATATATTTATGTTATCATCGGGATCGTTGACTTCGGAAGAAGCTTCAAAGATCTCGTCTATATCGTCTTCGCGGAAAAGGCTCTCGAAATAGAGTATGAATGCGCCCTCTCTTAGCTCACGCTTTGCCTTCTTGAATTTTTCCTCGTAATGATTTCTTTTCTTATCAGCCACAATAACACTTCCCTTTTACGTTCATCACTGTGCGATATCAAGCACGTTCACATTAACTCTGGCGACCGTAAGACCGAGAACGTTCTGAACCTGATCCTTTATCGCCTCCTGCACCTTCTCGGCAGTCTCGACCGCAGAAGCGTCGCTGTCAAGGATGACGCTCACCGCAACATTCAGCACATCACCGTCAAGCTTGATACGCATCTTGCCGTAGTTTTCCTTTGCGAACAGAAGTCTTAAAGGATTCTTTGGAGAGCTTGCGATACCTACTACGCCGTCAACGCCTGCGGCTGCGTTGGATATGATCTTTGATATAGCGTCTTCGCTTACATAAAGCGAGCTGTCTGTGTTCTTTTTTACATTATCCATAGTAGTCGATTCCTTTCATTGCAGTTTACGCATACTTTTATTTATTATAGCATAAAGCGATCGATTATACAATCACAAAGAGCTTTTGTTTACCGTTTGTTCACACCTTTTTCGATAAAAAGCAAGCCGCAGCTTTTGTCAACGCTGCGGCTCACGGTCATGCTTCTACATCATATATCCTTATGTTCTCGGCGGGTACGCTGACCTCGCTCAGGAGTATATCCTTTATCTGGGCGGCTTCGGTCTGGATAAGGCCCTCTTCCGACTTTACCACTACATTTGCATTTTCTCCGTCGAGGTAAACGACGCAGTCGGCAAAGCCCGCTGCCTTTATGAGGTTCTCGACCTTGCTCTCCTTTTCGATAAGCCCCGTCATCGCGGCGGCTTCATCGGCGGCGGCTGCCTGTTCTTCGGGGGAGCTGTCCCCGCCGCTCATGATGATTCGCAGAGTCTCAACAGCCTTATCGCGGGAAGTAGTGCGGTCAAGGCGGGCTTTGGCAAAGAGGTCTTCCCCGATCGTACTTTCCTCACGCGCACTGACGAGCTGTGCATCGCCGTAGTTTATGCTCTTCTTTTCCACCTTGCCCGCAGCCTTTATACCGCCCGCCGCGGACATTGCGTAATTAACGTACACCGCCGTGCCGAGTATCAGCGTCATTCCCGCGAGCATTATCTGGCGCTTGCCTATTATCAGGCTCATACGTTTTCTTGATGTCTTTTCACTCATGTCTATTACCTCCGTAACATTTGTATATATCACCAGCCATAGGCTGACGTTCAGCCGTATTCCTCAACGCTTATGCGACCGGTCGAAAGCCCGAGCGCTGCCGAAACGGTATTGATGACGCGCTCCTTGACGATCGGGTCGGAAGCACCCGAGCATACTATCGCCGCGCCGCCGATCTCGGGTGACTTTATCTTTTTGAGCACAGGCTGTTTCTCTCCGCTCCTGTCGGCTATGATGATCTCACCGCGGCGTTTCAGCGAATCGCTGACGCTGTCGGTGCGCTGTTCGATATCGTTTTGCTCTGCATAGATATATTCGCCCGTGCCGCTCACAGATATCATCACCTTCACATTGCTGACCCCCTCGAGCCGAGAGAGTATCCCGCAGAGCTCATCTTCGAGCTTTCTTCGGTATTCGTCCGTGTCGGCATCCGCAATGGCGGCAGAGATATTCTGCGGCGGATCGGCGGGCTCCTTTTTATCGGGGAAAAGATCAGAGACAAGTATCAGCAGCACCCCTGCCGCGCCGAGCAGGAATATCAGCTTAGTCCTGCCGTCAGTTCCCTTCAGCAGCCGTTTCAGACGACGTATCATAGATATACACCTCCCCGTCCGCACCTATCACATCTCTGACAGCGGATTCCGCACGCTGCATTGTCTGCTCGTCCGTACAGTCCACACATACCTCCGCGCGTTCCGCCCTGATATAATTATACTGATCGAAGGCGACTTCTATGCTGACAAGCTTTGGCGAAAGTCCCGCTTTTTTAAGGCTTTCGGTCAGGCTGCGCTCCATGCTGCTGCGGCTTTGCGAAAGCAGCATATCATCATATTCCGAGAGCCGGGTCTGCCTGTCGCCGAGCTTTGGCAGCGAAAGCGCCGTATCCTTCCCCGCGAAGCCCGCTGCCAGGCAGGATATCAGCACGAGCGTGCATATCAGCCGAAGCTCGCGCTTTCTGCCCGCGGGGGCTATCGTCATGACCACCGCCGAGATCATCGCCGTGATACAGGCGGTGAACAGTGCATTCCTTATCATTTCCATTTACATCACCTACTGACCGATATTTGCCGCCGCGGGCATCATTATCGCTGTCGATACAAGGAACATCATCGAAAAACAGAGCGTTGTGCTGACTGCCGCGGACATGGCATAGCAGGCGCTCCTGAGCAGCTCTGACACCTCGGCGATACCGAGGATATCGGATATCATGCGGGCGGCATCGAGGGTGAGCTTTACGCTCATGAGCGTGACAAGCGGTTTCAGCAGCATAAAAAGTATGACCGAGATACCGAGCGTCCCCACACCTGTTCGGATAAGCCCGACTCCCGCCTGCACGGTGGAATAGGCATCTGACACCGAGCCGCCTATTATCGGGATAAAGCTTGATGCGCCGAACCTTACCGCCCTTACCGCGGCATTATCGGCGGCGGCTGCCGCAAAGCTCCTGACCGATATAAGCCCCGAAAAGACAGTCATAAGTGCGGTAAGAGTGATCCTTACGGCGTTCTTCATAGACTCGACAGCCGAGGAAAAGCGCATCTCGGGATTTATGGCGGCGGCGAATGATACCGCAAGAAGTATGCTCAGAAACGGCATTATAACTCTGTCGGCAGCAAATGCTATGACCTCGCAGACCCACAGTGCGGAGGCGTAATAGCCCCCGCCCGATACTATCCCGCCCGACGCCGCGTTGACGGAAGCGTATATCGGAACATAGGCTATCATAAACCCGTTGAGTCGGTCAAGATATTCGCACACGCCCGAAAATGAGGTATAGACGGTCGAATAGACTATCGTTATGCAGCCCATGAGCGTCACAAAGGAGAAGGTCGGGCGCATCCCTCCGCCCGGGACAAGGCTCCTTGCGGCAGACGTTAAGATGAGCAGTGCCGTGAGTTTTGCAAGCACGCGAAAGGGCTCACGCAGAGAACCTTTGAAGCTTTTTACCGCAGCGCTTATGAGCGAATCTATGCCTGCTCCGCAGATATCAGAGCCGTCTGCGCCGTGTTCTGCCATCGTTTCTTTTGTCTCATCATCTATCGCCTCATTCAGCCTTCCGCTTATCTCCGAAGCATAGCTGTCAAGAGAAGTCTCAGAGCTTTCGGCTTGTTCGGCAGAGCAGCCGAATGAAAAAACATTCGCCGATATGACGAGCATCAGCGCAAGCATCAATAATTTTTTCAGCATTTCACACCTGTATAAGAGTACTTATGATCTCTGCCGCGTTTTCAAAAAGCGGCAGGGAGACCAGTATCATGGCAGCTTTTCCCGCAAGCTCCAGTTGAGAAGCCAGAGCGCCCTCACCGCTGTCGCGGCAGCAGTCGCAGCCTATCTGCGTAGTATAGCATATGCCCAGGCTTTTTACTATAATGCCGAGATAAGAGCTGTCGATACCCGTCTGTGAGAACAATTCGGACACGGCTTCATAGATATCCCGAAAGCTTTGGAAATACCTTCCCGCGATAAGGCATACGGCAGCTACGGTGCACAGCGATCTTACCTCCGCGTTGACCGAGCCTGTGAGCTTCAGTGCGGTGCAGACGGCAAGGCAAAAAACGGTAAGCGACAGAATATCCATATCAGAAACCGAACAAGCTTTTGATGGTATCAAAAAGCTCGGCTATCCTTTCTATTATCATCATGAGCACCACTATAAGCCCCGCAAGAGTAGTCATCATAGCCTGCTCATCACGTTCGGCACGTTTGAGCAGCTGCACAAGCACCGCGACTATTATCCCCACCGCTGCGATCTTGAAGATAAGCTCGAGTTCCATACGACCACTCCTACACTAACAAAACGACCAAAAATATCCCGCCGATGATGCCAAGGCTTCGGCATAGCCTGCTGCTGACCTCAGCCTTCGGGCGGAGAGCCTTAGAGCGCCCCCTGAAATATTCGAGCGCCGATGATATCCTCTGCTGCTCAGACTGTTTATCGGCAGAGCCCAGCTCGCGGACAAGCGTTTCAAGGCGGATACGATCCGGCTCATACATTTCTCCGCAGTCTTCACGCAGGCTGTCGAGAAGAGCTTGTCTTCCGCCGCAGGCAGAGCGCATGAACGCGGGGGCATTTCCCGTCAGCGGGGTTATGCGCGAGAGCATCTCATCGACCGTAGGCTGCTCGTAACAGAGCATGAGCAGCATACTTTCGAGCATATCGGCGGCGGCTTCGGCAGCACGGCAGCGAGCCATAACATATTCCCCGCAGGCTCTTCCCGCAGCAGCTCCGAAAAGTATAACAAGCCCGCTGCCGACGAGCACCATGCCGCTCACAGCTTATAGAACTCCCTGAGCCTGCCGCAGCTGTTCCCCGTACCGAGAAACGCTGCGTATGACAGCACCTTGTCCTTTATGAGCCTTGCGGGGGCAGAGCGTTTTTTAAGCTCATCAAGCGTCCCCGCGTGGCAGCTGCACACAAGCTTTACTCCCGAATCGAGGGCATATTCCAGAGCATCGAGGTCGTTTTTTGCCCCGATCTCGTCGCAGATGATGATCTCGGGAGACATGGTGCGGACGGCGGTGACTATCGCATGGCGGCGGGGGTAGCAGTCGAAGACATCGGTATGCACGCCCACGTCATTCTGCGGCACGCCCTCCTCCGAGCAGGCAAGCTCACCGCGCTCGTCGATAAGCGATACGCGATGCTCAGCACCAAGCAGGCGGCTGAGATCGCGCAGCACGGTGGTCTTTCCGCCGCAGGGCGGTGAGCACACTATGAGCGAGGACAGACCCTCGGCGAAAGCACGGTCATAGATCGGGCGGGCACAATCGCGGACTTCCCTTGCTATCCTTATATTCATCGAGGATATTTTTCTGACGGCGGTGACATCGCCGCTTGTCTTGTCCACGACAGCCGTGCCGCTAAAACCTATCCTGTTGCCGCCGCGGGTGGTGATATATCCCTCCGACTGCTCGCGGGGGTAGGCGTGTACCGAGCCTTTGAATGCGGAAACGTAAGCCGTTTCGATATCCTGCGGAGTGACTTCTATGCCGTTTTGCGGGCTGTTCATGAGCTTTCCTTCGGGGGTGGGGAAATATTCCCTGCCGTAAAGCACCGCGGAAAAATACCTCCCCCGCCGAAGCCGCAATTCGGATATGCTCTCACGCTCACTCGGGGAAACGTAATAGAGTGCTTCCCTTATCCTATCGGTAAGCAGGTCGGCAGCGTATGTCAGGCGAAGTCGTTCGTTCATTTTGCTGCATCCTTTCGTAAATGCGAACTGACTGATCTGTTTGCTGTCAGTCATTCGGTATCGTTACTCTTCCTTCTTGTCTATATCTATGTGTACAAGCTATGTGATATGAATAAAAAATATCGGGAAATTTTCAAAAAGCTGTCAGAAAGCTTGCAATCAGATAAGCATTGTGTTATAATTATAATGGATATTTGTGCGGAAGTTTTTAAAGCTGAGACTTTCCGCCGTGACCGTCAAGAGACAACACAAAAAGGAGACATTCAGAATGGCAAACGATCTGACAATAGAGCAAAGACAGGTGCTTGACCTTTCAAACAGAGTTATCCGCGAGATAAAGAAAGTCATAATCGGAAAGGACGATATCATAATCAAGGTACTTCTTTCGATACTTGCGGGCGGACACGTTCTCATCGAGGACATCCCCGGGGTCGGAAAGACAACGCTGGCGCTGGCGCTTTCAAAGGCGCTTTCGCTCGATTACAAGCGCGTTCAGTTTACCCCCGACGTTCTTCCGACGGACATCACGGGATTTATGGTGCTTGACCGCGAAAGCAACAGGTTCGTGTACAAAAAAGGCGCTGCGATGACAAATCTGTTCCTTGCGGACGAGATAAACCGCACCTCCTCAAAGACGCAGTCGGCACTGCTCGAGGTAATGGAGGAGGGCAAGGTAACGGTAGACGGCGTTACATACCCGATGCCCGACCCTTACATTGTCATCGCCACGCAGAACCCGATAGGCTCGATAGGCACGCAGATGCTGCCCGAATCGCAGATGGACAGATTTATCGTAAGGCTTTCGATGGGATATCCTTCGGTGCAGAATGAAGTCACTATGCTGAGGGCGAAGCACTCGCAGGTCTCTATCGACAACGTAGATCCCGTAGCTTCGGCGGCACAGCTTTCGCAGGCTATTTCCGTGATCGACAACATCTATGTTGCCGAACCGATATTTGAATACATTGCAGCCATTGCCGCTGCCACGAGGAACAACAGGTACTTAAAGCTCGGGCTTTCGCCGAGAGGCTCCATCGCGCTGCTCAAGATGACCCGTGCCACGGCACTTCTGAAGGGGCGCTGCTTTGCCATACCCGATGATGTTATCTTCAGCATAAACGAAGTATGCGCGCACCGTCTGCTGCTCAATCAGAAAGCCAAGATCGCGGGGATCACGATCCCGCAGGTCATTTCCGAGATAGTTTCGCAGATGCCCGTGCCCAAGGTAAAGGGTTAAGGGAGCCGCACGATGATATTTATCTATCTGGCAACGCTTATAATAGCGATACTCTTCTTTATACTTTATGACGGCAACATATCCTTTATGATATGCGCCTTTACCGTGCTGTTCCCGTTAGCACTGACAGCCATGAGCCTTATCGCGAGGGTGTGCATCAGGGCGGAGCTCAAGATCGACGCGCAGAAGTGTGCTTCGGGACAGGCGGTTCCTATGAAGCTCATAATAACGAACCACTCGATCATACCCGTACCCATGTCGGAGATCACGATAGGCTACCGTATGCAGTCAGGCAGCAGCGAAGAGAAGATGAAGATATGCACACCCATCTTCCCGATGAACACACAGACGCTTTCGGCAGGGTTCAGCTCGGAGCATTACGGGATAGCCGAATGCAGGATAAGATCGGTGAAGATATTCGATTTTCTGAGGATCACCAAATTCGGGGTGCCGAAAAAGAACATCTCTCAGAAAACATACAGCGTTACGGTGATGCCCGAGGCGGTGCCGCTCAGCAACGCCGTATCATCATACAGCCTGCTCGGCGCGGACAGCAGCGAGTTTTCACAGACAAAGCCCGGGGACGACCCGAGCGAGGTATTCGGCATAAGGAAATTCGCCGACGGCGACAGACTGAGCAGGATACACTGGAAGCTTAGTGCAAAGACCGACGAGATAATGGTCAAGGACTATTCGCTGCCGCTTGTGGAATGCTGCATGATCCTCACCGACTTTTACATAAACGGCAGCGACCCATACGGCTATGAGCTTTACGACACCGAATTGCAGCTCTCGCTCTCACTTTCGACATACCTCAGCGAAAACGAGGTGCGCCACCGCACTGCCGCGTACAGCGAGCTGACGGGGCAGCTGGAGCAGGCGGTGGTCTTTGACGAGGACACGGCGCTTGAAAGCTCTGTGCTGATGCTCTCCTGCGGGATCGGCAGGGACAAAGACAGCTCTGTTTTTGCGCTCTCACAGAACACCGATATCACCCGGAGGTTCGGGCATCTGATATACAT
>JAILFN010000104.1 GCA_024697545.1 Ruminococcus sp. | reverse complement strand
CCCACACTTCGGGAGACTGATATACAGAAAGGAAAGAATATGGAAAGCAAGAATGTATTTGTAACCATTCGCGCACCCAGTATGTGGGGACAAAGCGGGTCTCGGTGTCGGCGGAGTAAGCCGTCACGCGGTCTGCGCCGTTTTTCTTTGCGATAAGCGAAGCACGGTACTGGTGGTAGCCGTCGGTGACGATGGTTATATCCCGCCCGAGCCCCATGCTGTCTGTGATATCAAAGCTGAACCGAATATTCTCGGCAGTCGAGGTGGACTTGTCCTCCATGATTATGCGGCTGCCGTCAATACCGTGATCGGTCAGATAGCGTTTCATGGCTTCGGCTTCGCTTATCTGCTCGCCGCGCCCCTGTCCGCCCGAGACCACGCACAAAACGTCGGGGTCGGAGTTCATTGCCTTCACCGCCGCATCGCATCGCCTGCGGAGCATACGGGTAGGGTAAGTGCCCTTGACCTTGCAGCCGAGAACTATCAGCAGCTGCGGCTTTTCGGGCTCGTTCTTTTGCTGACTGTACATTTTTGCGGACAGTATCACGGCGTATACCGTAACTGCCGTTAAGATGGCAGCAATGGCGATAAGCACGGCAAAGCCCAATTTATGTGAGGCTAAGGCGCTTATGAGACTGCCTGTCATAGATGAGAATATAGTTATCGCTATGAGCAGAGCGCAGAACAACAGAGCGGCGACATTTCCTATGTTGAAAACAGGGAATGCCGCCCAAAAAAGCCCCGAGAGTACCATCTCGGCAGCCACTATGACCGATTTTATGATCGTTGTTTTCATTTTCTGATCTCCCTGTTTACGCCCTTCTTTTTCTTTAACGGCGCACAGATAAAACCTATCCAGCATATGCAGGACAGAACAAATACCGCGAGCATTAGCATATGCCCGCCTAAGTATTCGGCTATACCGCGGATCGCCGCTGCGTCGAAATAAAGCGTTACGCCGACTGCCGCTGCTGCAAACGCCGTTAGCAGCACAGCACCCGCCGCCGCGTCCTTTGCAAGTCCCGCAAGCGCGTTGTGCTCCGGCGAGACAAGATCCACCACCGCTTCTAAAGCCGTGTTGAACGCCTCGGCACCCGTCACCATGCCGATGACTATGAACACCGCGAGTTTTTCGCCCCGCGTGAAGTCATAAAAAGGCATGAGCAGAAGAACGTAAAATGCAGCGCACAGATGCACGCGCATATTGCGTTCACCGAGTATGCAGGAGGCTATGCCTTTTGCAGCAAAACCGAATCCGCGAAGAAAGCGTTTCATTGATGCGAATGCTCTGAGATCACGAAGGTCTCGTCGCGGGAGATACCGAGCTGTGCGAGTATAGCTTCTTCCTTCTCACGCATTATGCGTTCCTGAAGCGAGCTTTCCTCATGATCGTAGCCCAGCAGATGCAGCATCGAGTGTACGGTGAGGAATCCTACCTCACGCTCAAGAGAATGACCGTAAATCTGCGACTGCTTTTCGGCGGTCTCAAGTGAGATCACGATATCTCCGAGCTGAGCAGCTCCCGTATCGGGATCCTCGTCGAATTCATCATTTTCACCCAGCGGGAAAGAGAGAACATCGGTAGGTCTGTCGATGTTTCTGAAATCTTTGTTGAGTTTGTGTATCTCCTCGTTGTTGACAAATGATACGCTTACCTCTGCATCTTCCTTGAACCCTTCGGATTCAAGAACAGCGTGGCAGCACTTGCGAATAAGCAACCTGATACCGACAGGTATCTTTACTTCTGTCTGTTTGTTTGTTATCAGTACCTTAACCTTACCCATTTTTGTGACCGCTTCCCCTTTCGTAGTATTTTTCATAAGCTCTGATAATGTTCTGTACGAGCTTGTGCCGCACGACATCTTTTTCAGTGAACCGATTTATAGAAATATATTCAACGTTTTTCAGAACCTTCATAGCCTCGATAAGTCCCGACCTGCGGGAATCGGGCAGGTCTATCTGTGTGACATCGCCCGTTATGACTATCTTGGAGCCGAACCCGAGTCTTGTGAGGAACATCTTCATCTGCTCGGGGGTGGTGTTCTGTGCTTCGTCGAGAATTATAAAGCTTTCATCGAGCGTGCGTCCGCGCATATATGCCAGCGGCGCTACCTCGATGCACCCGCGTTCCTGCTGCCGCATAAAGTTTTCGGGACCCAGCATCTCAAACAGCGCATCGTAAAGGGGTCTGAGGTAGGGGTCTACCTTGTTTTGCAGGTCGCCCGGCAGGAACCCAAGCTTTTCGCCTGCTTCTACCGCGGGGCGGGTGAGTATGATCTTGCTGACCTCATGTGCGCGGAAAGCCTTGACCGCCATCGCCACCGCGAGATATGTCTTGCCCGTACCCGCAGGGCCCACGCCCAGCACAACGGTGTTTTGGCGTATAGCGTCAACGTATTTCTTCTGCCCGAGGGTCTTGGGCTTGACGACCCTGCCTTTGAGGGTCACGACTATGCCGTCGTCAGAAAGCTTTCCTATCTCGCCCTCAAGCCCTTCGCCTACCAGCGAGAACACATAGTGCAGGTTCTGCTCATTGATGCGTTCGCCCTTGCGGCAAAGTTCAAGAAGTGCCCCGACAGCCTTTGAAGCCCTGTCGATGAGCTCTTCATCTCCGATGAGCTTCAATCCGTCGCCGCGGGTGACGGCTGTTATGCCGTATTCCTTTTCGAGCGCGTGTATATTCTCATCAAAGCTTCCGAAGAGGCTCAGCAAATGCTCTGTCTCATCAACAGTTATCATCTTCTCCATATATTATAAAATAACTCCGATCCATTTACAGTTTGTGTGCAAAAAACTCCACATAATCATTATACCACATTCTGAATTAAAATGCAAGAAAAATAAAAATTTTTTTGTGAATTTTTATCTATTTGTACTAATTTTCTTCATACTCTGTCGATCTTTCCTTCGGGTCGGGGGTATCGGGGGCGGTATTTTTGGGGAAAATGTAAAACGGCTTCTCTTCGCTTATCACACCGTAAAGGTCATAGGTGACGGTAATAGTAACGCCGTCGGCGGTTTCGGTGATCTTTTCACGCCGTCCACGCACCTCGTAACTGTCCAGAAAATTTCTCATATAGCGCTTTTCCATATCGCGTGCAGCTTGCTCCGCCTGTTTTCTGTTATATATCACAGCGCTGAATGCGTATGGTGTGAAGGTATATGACCTGATACCGACGGGCAGCTCGTCCGATATCAGCCGCAGCTTTTCCGTTCGGCTGAGCATACCCTTCGGCTGTCTTCCGGTAAGCGGGATCTCGGCGCTGAAAAGCCGCAGGCTGTAACGCCTGACCTCTTTCGGCAGGTAGACAAGCTTTGTGTCGGAAAGCGGCTGCGTAAAGCTTTCGGTGATCGAAAAGCTGCCGTAGACGTTTCCGATGGAGCGGACATACTTTTCGGTCATCTCTGTCACGGGTCTGCCTTCCTTGTCCCTCGTTATGTGCTCGACGGGGACTATCCCGCTCACGAGTATCTCGCCCGCCACAACTCCGCTGCCCGAAGTTTTCTCCGCCGTGCCGTTCAGGATATCGAGCTTGTCTATCACCGCGTCGTATTTGGCGGTGAGGTTGGAAGGGCAGTGGTCGTCGGCGCGTTTCGGCTCGGGGATGTTTTCAAGCACATCGACTATGACCGTGCTGTCGGCGAGGGTGATGCCCGCCCAGGATATCTCCTCCACCTTTTGCCGCAGCGTGCGCTCTGCCTTGACGCGCTCGATCGAGGGGATATACGTCCCGGCGGATATCCCGCATTCGGTGAGAACTTCGCTGACCCGTTCGGAGATCTTGGGGTCATCGGTCAGCACCTCGATATTGATGACGTAATACTGCGACGATATCAGCACTATGCCGCACACGACCGCCCCTGCGATGAGCCCCCATCGCCTGCCGAGCCTTCGCGCAAGCCGAACTATCATTCCCTGCCCGCACTCCGACCATTCACAGTTTAGTCCGCCGAGCGTTTTCACGATGAGCTTTTTCTGCGTGAACGCCGCCGAAAAGAACACCTCGCCGCCGCGCGTGACGATGCCTTCGGCGTTGATGCCGTTTTCATGCAGCCTGCGGAAAAGCAGCTGTTCCGACGGACAGACCGCTCTGTATCTTATGTATGTCAGCTTCATTCCGCACCGTCCCTGCGTCTTTCGATAGTCACCGACTGCACCCGTCCAGTGACGGAAGCGCTGCCGCCCGCAAAACTCGCCGCCGAAAGTCCGCTGCCCCATATCTCGATCATATACCCCGCCGACATCATGCAGCACCGTATCTCGCTGCATTCTATGATCCTGCGGCAGTTTTCGATAAGCACCTCGCTGTCCCCCGAGATCGTCACCATCGACCGCACAGGCGAGAAGTCGCCCGCCCGCCCGAGGTAGGTAAGTGTAGGATATTTCATAAACAGCACCCCTTGTCCGTTTTTGTGATTAGGGTGTGTTGACACTAAACTAATATGCGGATTTTTGAGATGTTTTTGTTCCGTTCAAGGCAAAAATCCGCAGTTGGGCTGACGCCCTGCAAGGATTTTTAACGACGAACGGGGCAAAAACAGCCAAAAAGACGTATGTT
>JAILFN010000094.1 GCA_024697545.1 Ruminococcus sp. | reverse complement strand
GCTTGTTGTAGGTGATGTTGAGCTTAGGCTTCTTGGCGCTATGCCCCGCCTTTGCAGTTTTACTGCTGGCAGTCTTATGCACGGGTGCAGGGGCAGGCTTTTTAGTCTCCTGCGGCTCTGCGCTCACTTCTTCCTGAGGCTGCTCTTGCTCAGGCTGTTCGTCTTCAAGTATTATGATATCAAGCGTCATGCGTGGGATTACCTTTTCAGAGCTTACCCTTACGGGCATCTCACGGCGCTGCTCTTTTGTGATGAACGGCTCAAAGACCGCATAAGGCTTGTCCTGCGGAAGCTCTGGGGCTTGCTCCTCCTCGTCTTCGGGGATATACTCGCCCTCTTCCTCTAAAAGCCGCTGCTCCTCGGTCTTTGTGCGGCTGTGCTCAATGGCACGCTCCTCCTTGGTGCGGCGCTTGAAATATATCACGCTGTTGTCGTCAGAAAGGGTTATCCTGCCCGACTTGGTAAGCTCCAGGATAGCCAAGAACGTGGCTATCCGCTCGGACTTTTCCTTCATGCCCACATACAGCCCGTTCATCTCGAAGCTGCCTGTCTTGTAGAGCTTTTTGAGAACATAGAGTATCTTGGAAGTTACCGAATATATCTTGTGCGAAACTATATTGCCGAAGTCCCTGGCCTTTATCTGCGGCTCGGGGATAGCTTTCTTCTTGCCTGCGGCGAGCAGAGCGCTCACAAGCTCCTCTGGGGCGTGGGTCAGCTCATAGGCCTTAGAGCCCTGCTCCATTGTAAGCTCCTCACGCACGAACACGCCATTCTCTAAGTACATACCACGAAGCTTTGAAGCCAGCTGCTTGCAGACAGAGTATTCAAGAATCCTGCCCTGAAGCTCCTGTTTAAGCTCCTGCGCTTCCTCAGGCTTGGGCAGCAGAGACACGGTCTTTATGTATATGAGCCTTGCGGCCATTTCAAGGAACTCGCCCGCATACTCGTAGTCCTCGTGGTCGAGCTCTTCTATATATTCAAGATACTGTTCGAGCAGCAGCGAGATCTCGATATCCATAATATCGAGCTTATGCTTTTGTATCAGGTGCAAAAGCAGATCGAGCGGCCCCTCGAACATATCAAGCTTAAACGAAACAGCCTCCAAGATACTTACTCTCCTAACTTACATAAGTAAACAGACCGGGTCTTTGACAGGGCTGATATTTTTATTTCTACAATATCAGCCCCATAAGCGCCGGCACCCACAGGGTAAGCGCATTTATAAGCATAAATGCGATATTTTGCAGGAAACCAAGCGGAACATCGAGCAGCCCCGTCATAAGCACAACTATAAAGCCGATATAGATATACGTCTGATATTCATAGAGCTTATAGTTCGCTTTATTCGGCAGGAAGAACATTATGATCTTCGAGCCGTCAAGCGGGGGAACAGGGATAAAGTTGAAAACTGCAAGCCCCAGATTGATCCTAACAAAATACCAAAGGATAAATTGCAGCCAAAACAGAGCATCGCTGCCGTTAGTCAGCTGCAAATAAACAGCGCTGCCAAAGCTGCCCGCCTCGGCTGTGATATCGCTTATCGAGTAGCCCGCCTTTACCCAATAGCAGCAAAGGACTATCTTCCAAAGTATGCCGCCCAAAAGCGCAAGCACAACGTTTGAGATAGGCCCCGCCGCAGCGGTTATTGCCATATCACGCTTGAAATTTTTGAACATTCTGGAATTGACCTCGACAGGCTTTGCCCAACCGAAGCCTGTCAAAAACAGACACACCGCCCCGAACGGGTCGAGGTGAGCAAGCGGGTTAAGTGTGAGCCTGCCCTTATAATTCTGCGTAGTATCGCCAAGCTTCTTCGCACTCCAGGCATGGGCGAACTCATGCACGGGAAGGCAAAGAAATATGATTATCAGCTTTACGCCGTATTTAAGTATCGTTTGCTGTGATAACATTTTGTCTCCTTTATAAATGACCTCAATATATATACCAATACACAATATATTATACACTATATTTTGTAAAATTACAACCCTTTTAACACAAAAATTTGTGTACGCAAAATAAAAAGACCGCACTTACTTAGAATAAGCCGGCCTTTATTATCGTGTTTTTATTGTGATCAAGCTCTCTCGACCTTACCCGAACGCAAGCATCTTGAGCAAGCGTATACGTGCTTAGGCGAGCCGTTAACCATCGTCTTAACTCTCTTTACGTTAGGCTTCCAAGCTCTGTTTGTTCTTCTGTGTGAGTGAGACACCTTGATCCCGAAAGTAACACCCTTTCCGCAAATATCACATTTTGCCATTAGGTTGCACCCCCTTCTTAAATTTAACTTACATTCACAACAAAATATATTATAGCATTTTTATTTACAGATTGCAAGTGTTTTCAGCAAATTTTTATAATTTCTTAAAATTTTGTACAGTATGCTTAATTTAGACCCTCAGAATAGGTTATAGGAAGTGCAAATAGCACGCCCGCATTGGGCTCGTCAAGCTCACCTGTCACGCTCTTGACCGCCTTGATAGCAGTTTCAAGCTGATCATCGTGAACTGCCACAAAAATAGTTTTTCCCTTCTGTGCGCTGTCCTCACCCTTAAGTATCTCACGCAATACCGAGATAGCGGGAAGGCTATCCATACCCGAGATAGATTTCGCCATTCCGGTCGAATCGAGTGCCGTCCCGCCGTGGATACCTGCAAAGGCGAGCGCCTTCATTATGTCGTCCAAAAGCTCTGTTCGTTTGATTATTATAAATAGCAGCTGCATGAAATGCTCCTTTCTTTAGTCGATAGACCCTGCCGTTATTGCCATTTTTAATTGTGTATATCCTTATTATTAGGGGTAGCATACATAGCTGCGACCCAATCCTCACGTTCCCTGATGCCTACCATTACAAAGCCCTTTTGCTTGAGAACGCTAAATACCTCATCGGCACGCTGCTTTATGATGCCCGAAACGATAAGCACGCCGTTATCGTTCAAAAAGCTCATAAAATAGTCGCTCATAGCTATTAGAACATCTGCAACGATATTTGCACAAACTACATCATAGCCCGACCCTATACGCTCTCTAAGGGCCGCATCTTCACAGATATTGCCGCACATTACCTCAAACCTATCAGCGGGTATACTGTTTTTCTCAAGATTTTGGCGGGCTATCTTGACGGAGTTTTCGTCAATATCCACACAAGTCACCTTTTTAGCGCCGAGCTTTGCCGATGCGACCGAGAGGATACCGCTCCCGCAGCCGAGGTCGAGCATAAGGTCGCCCTCACAAACACGGCCGTCGAGCATATCGAGGCACATTCTGGTAGTATCATGCTGACCCGTTCCAAAGCTCGACTCGGGGTCGATAAGAATGATCTGTCTCGGTGTAGGAACGTCAAGCGTCTCCCACGAGGGCATTACAAGAAGGTTCTGCCCTACAGGGAACGGGTGGAAATACTGCTTCCAGTTATTAGCCCAGTCCTCCTCCTTAACAGAAGCCTCACGTATCTCAAGCCTGCCGAGCCTGCCCTCAGCGTCTCTTGACTTCATAGCCGCAAGCTCAGCCTTGAGCTCAATAAGCATCTGCTCACCCTGTGCATTATCGGGAAGGTAGCAGGTAACGCTGTTCTCACGCTCCTTAAGCTTAAGAAGGCTATCGTCGATATAGTCCCAATTCGCAGACTTATCCTCGGTAAAGGCTTTAAATTCATCAGCATCATTGATAACGAAGCCGTTGATACCAAGCAGATTAAGAGCACCCGTAAGCGGCTCTAGGCCCTCCTTGGTAGTAAACACCTCGATCTCACGCCATTCCATAGTCATCTTCCTTTCTTATATCTATATATAAATGTACGCTATTCGTTTATATGCTCAAGACCCATTGACATTATAGTATGCACGTGGTCATCAGAGACGGAGTAATATACAGCCTTACCCTCTCGCCTATATTTAACGAGCCTTGCCTGCTTAAGAACACGAAGCTGATGAGAGATACCCGATTGAGTAACGCCCAAAAGCGCAGCTATATCCGAAACACCGAGCTCGCCTTTTGACAAAGCGCAAAGGATCTTGATACGTGTAGGGTCACCGAGCACCTTGAACAACTCGGAAAGGTCATGGATCTCCTCCTCCACGGGCATAGCTTCATCAATATTCTTAATATCTGCGTGACAATGTTCGTGTGCCAAATAACTCACCGCCTTAAATCATTAAAAGAATATTATTATTATAGCATATTTTTTACCTCTTGTCAAACAAAAAGAGGCAGCCAATTACAGCAAAAGCACCAATTTTAAAGGGAAAACTTATAAAAAAGCGAGCTATTTGTAAAATGAAACGGCAATCAAGAAACGGAGAAAAACAAAGAGATTTTAAGAGATTTCAAGAGAATGAGGGATATAAATTAAATTTTAGGCAAAATAACTATTGACAAGAGAAATAAAATAATGTATAATTAGCTTTGTTGTGAAAAAGCAGGCAATAAATGCTTTAAAAACTAACAGGCAGGCGCTTCACACGGCACCCGCCGCAAGTAAACGAATGGAGGAATAAACTATGGCAACATATATGCCCAAGGCTCAGGATATCGAAAGCCGCAAGTGGTATATTCTCGATGCAGAAGGTCAGCCTCTTGGTAGAGTTGCTGCAAAGGCTGCTCACATTTTAAGAGGCAAGCACAAGGTAACATATGCTCCCCACGCTGACTGTGGCGATCATGTTATCATCATCAACTGCGAGAAGGCTGTTCTCACAGGCAAGAAGCTCGATCAGAAGTTCTACAGATGGCACACAGGCTGGATCGGTGGTCTCAAGGAGATCGGCTACAGAGAAATGATGGAAAAGCAGGCTGACAGAGCTATGAAGATAGCTGTTGAGGGTATGCTCCCCAACAACACTCTTGGCAGAAAGGCTGCTACAAGGCTCAGGACCTATGTAGGCCCCGAGCACAACAATGCAGCACAGAAGCCTGAGAAATACGAGCTTTAATGAAGGGAGAGTTTTAAATGTACGAATCTAAGAAGCCTTACTTCTACGGCACAGGAAGAAGAAAGCACTCCGTAGCACGCGTTCGTGTTTACGAGGGTGAGGGTAAAATAACCATTAACGGCAGAGACATTGATGAATACTTTGGCCTTGAAACTCTCAAGCTCATCGTTCGTCAGCCCTTTGGCGTTACAGATACAAACGGCAAATATGACATCGTTTGCACAGTTGCAGGCGGCGGCGTTACAGGTCAGGCAGGTGCTATCAGACACGGCCTTTCCAGAGCGCTTCTTCAGGCAGACCCCGAGTACAGAGCCATCCTCAAAAAGGAAGGCTTCCTCACTCGTGACCCGAGAATGAAGGAAAGAAAGAAGTACGGCTTGAAGGCTGCAAGACGTGCTCCGCAGTTCTCGAAGAGATAATTTCTCTCACTCGATCAAAAACATCAAGGCATTCACCGAACGGTGGGTGCCTTTTTTTGTTGTATAAATTCTTTCGAGCCGCTTTTCAAAAGTTAAAGACTTGTTAAGAATTGCTGTGCTATAATTTATACATCAAAGGAAACGCGGCAACAAAACGGTGTTAAAGAAAGAAAGGAGACGACATTATGTTTTTCAGAATACTAAAAAAAGACCTGAAACGCAAAAAGACGATGAACGTGATACTTCTGCTGTTCGTCATTATGTCAGCAATGTTCGCAGCGGCGGCGGTGAACGACCTCTCGGCGGTGACAAAGGGTATAGACAGATTCCTCGATCTCGCCGACGCGCCCGATCTTATGCTCAGTACCACTACGGAGACCGCGGACGAAACGGAGAATACGCTGGGCGGGCTTGATTCGGTAAAAGAGATAAAGACCGAAGAGAATTTCTTCCTCATGTCCGATTCGTTCAGGCTGGACGGCGAGCCTATGAAATTCGTCAGCGCGGCTTGCATTTACTCGGATATCGCGGTCAGATATTTCGACAGCAATGACAACGAGATAACCGAAGTTCCGAAGGGCAGCTTTTACTGCCTCGCGAACGTTCTTGACGGTATCGAAGCTCCCGAAAAGGGCGCTCTTATGGAGCTTGAAGCGGGCGGAAAAAAATTCGCTTTCAGATACGAAGGCACTATCAAGGACGCCGCGCATATCTCCAACAATCAGGGCAGCCCCCGCATAATGCTGAACAAGGCGGATTTTGACGAACTCGAACCGCTCGCGGCTTCGGGACTGCCGAATTACAAGTATTTCTATGTTAAGACAGACGACCCCGACGCTGTGCGCGAAGCCATAAGCGATATGGCAGGCGTTAATGTTACCACCCGTGCCGAAATGAGCGATAATTTTCTCTACGACAAGGTGACGGCTTATATAATGCTTGCGATATGCGGCATTATGCTGATAACGGCTTTCGTGGTGCTGAGATTCACCATCGGCTTTACGATCTCCGAGGAGTTCCGCGAGATAGGCGTTATGAAGGCGGTCGGCATTGACAATGGCAGCATACGCGGGCTGTATATCGCCAAATACGCGGCGATAGCGGTCGTCGGCTCTGTTCTGGGATTTGCGGGGTCGATACCTTTGAGCAATTTTCTGCTGGATTCCGTATCGAAAAATATCGTGTTCGGCGGCGGCGGAAACGTATTGCTGGCGTTTGCGGGCTCGGCGGCGGTCGTTGTTATGATACTTCTTTTCTGCTACGGCTGCACCCGCAGGATCAAGAAGCTTTCGCCCATCGACGCGGTGAGAAACGGTCAGACAGGCGAGCGTTTCGGCAGGAAGAGCCTTATGCACTTGGGACGTTCGAGGCTTCCCGCGACGGGCTTTCTCGCCGTGAACGATATCGCGAGCGCACCGAAGCAATTCGTGATAATAACGATAATATTCACCCTCTGCGTGCTTATGATGACAATTATGTCAAACAGCGCCAATACGTTAAGCAGCGACAAGCCCATCGAGCTTTTCTGCATCTCCCCGCAGACAGACATTACCATTATGGACAACATCGACGGCATGAACGAGGCTTTCACCGAAGGCGCAGACTATGAGGGGCTTATAGAAAAGACAGAAAAGACCCTCGCCGAAAACGGTATTCCGGGAAAAGGCACAGTTACCTACGGTCTTGACTATACGACCACCTGCGGCGACAATTCGTTCGATATTCAGTATATAGTAACAAAGAACACTTCGGCGGAAAATTTCACCTACTTAAGCGGCACCGCCCCCGTAAGGGAGGACGAGTGCGCCATGACCGACCGTGCGCTTGAAAAGCTCGGCGCGGAGATAGGCGACAGAGTTAAGATAGTTGCAGACGGCGGCATCGGCAGCAGCGATGCGGAAAGGGAGCTTATCATAACAGGCACGTTCTCCTCGTTCATGAACGGCGGCTATGCGGCAAGGCTCTGCGAAAGCACGCCGATTACTCACGACCGGCTTTCAAACTTCTTAGGTCTCCAGTTTGAATTCGACGAGCAGCTCGACGCGGCGGGACTTCGCCGCAATGCCGACAAGGTCAAGGAGATATTCGACATTGAAAAGGTTCTGACAAACGCCGAGCTGGTGGACTTCTTCACCTCGATGTCGGGCACGATGAACGGCATAAAGAAGGTAATGATGGTAATGACCGTCATCGTTGCCTCGCTTATCGTGATACTCATGGAGCGAAGCTTTATCTCGAAGGAAAAGACCGAGATAGCGCTGATGAAGGCGGTAGGCTTACGCAGTAGGAGCATTGTCGGGCAGCACGTAATGAGATTCGGCATCGCGGCTCTGATAGCGGCGAGTGTTGCTTCCGCGACAGTGCTGCCGATAAGCAAGTGGCTGATAAACTTCATCTTCGCGCAGGTTGGCAGCGTAAAGGGCATCGGCGTAGCGTTTGACGCTTTCGAGATATTCTTCACCTGTCCCGCGATACTCGTTTCGGTAACGATAGTCGGTTCGTTCCTGACGGCGCTGTACATGAAGACGATAACGGCGACGGACGCGGCAAGCATAGAATAAGCACAAAGTGAAGGCATATTACACAAGCAACAAACAACGAACATTTAATTTAGTCATTTACAAGAAATATACCGAGACAACAGAAAGGGGAATCTTTATGAATACCGTATTAAAAGCAAGAGGACTTTGCAAGACCTACATCGTGAACAAGAGACAGAACAACGTGCTCAAAAACGTAGACCTTGAAATAAAAGAGGGCGAGATGGTCGCCGTTATGGGTCCTTCGGGGTCGGGGAAGAGCACACTGCTGTACTGCGTGTCGGGAATGGACAGGGCTACCGCGGGCGAGGTGGTATTTAACGGCAGAGAGACTTCGCAGCTTAAGGACAAGGAAATGGCTGAGGTACGGCTCGACGAGATGGGATTTATCTTCCAGCAGATGTACATGATGAAGAACCTCTCGGTGCTCGACAACATCATTCTGCCTGCGGTGAAGTCGAAGAAGAACCGCGAGAGCCGCCGCGAGACCGAGCAGCGCGGGCGCGAGCTTATGCACCGTCTCGGGATAGACGACGTGGGCGGCAACGACATCAACGAGGTCTCGGGCGGTCAGCTGCAAAGGGCGTGCATCTGCCGCAGCATGATAAACGACCCGAAGATGATCTTCGCCGACGAGCCGACGGGAGCGCTGAACCGCACGAGCTCCGACGAGGTAATGAACGAGCTGACCAAACTGAACCGCGACGGAACGACAGTTATGTGCGTCACCCATGACCCGAAAGTCGCCGCGAAGTGCAGCCGTGTGCTGTATCTTGTGGACGGCGGTATCGTCGGAGAGAAGTCGATGGGGCATTACGACGGCAGCGAAGCCGAGCTTCGCACGAGAGAGCGCGAGCTCAACAACTGGCTGATGGAGCAGGGGTGGTAAAAAAGCCCCGAAAAGCAATAGCCCTTAAATAACGAAAAAAGGGGAACCTTCTTTATCGGAAAGGTTCCCCTTGAATTATCTTAAGAAAGATCAGCTGACAACATTGTGCTTAACTCTGTCCTCGACCTCCGAGCGTTTCGCATTGTTGAAACGGTCAAGCGTGCCTACAAGATAACCCGTGATGCGTCTTATTCTTTGGAACGGCACCTCGGAAAAATGATAATCAACATCGACATAATCGCCGTCTACTTTCAGATCGATAGCCGAAATGGTCTTTTCGGGGAACTCCTTCTGACCGTGCGTGATATACGCATTGATCTCTGCCTGAGAAAGCTCTCCGCCTTTAACATTCACATTTATCATAACGTTTTCCTCCCGTTTATTATGCTCTGCATAAGGTGCGCAGATGACCTCTTGCAGACCTCTGATATACAATATATTGTGGTGTCCAATTTTTTGACCACTAAATATTCGATTTCCGTATATATATTATAGCACCCGTCGGGGGTTTTGTCAAGCTGATATATATAAAAATTCCGAATACATTTCTGTACAAATATTACAATTGGTTAAAGGAAATGCGTTATATAAAAAAAGGGCAGACTTTTTGCCTGCCCTACCATATATTGTGGTCATAATATTTTCAGATACAATGTGTTACGTTTACGGCACCAAGCACCTCGCCGACCTTCCGATGTATGATAAGCTCCATATAACTGTCGCGTTCGCTTGCCGAAAGGTTGATTATCGCCGAGTGTTTGCCGTGGAAATAGTTCACAAAGCTTGCCGCGGGGTACACTATCAGCGACGTTCCGGCGATGATGAGCATATCCGCCTCTTCGATAGCGTTTATGGCGCCGTTTATGTCCGAGCTTTTGAGCGATTCCTCGTAAAGCACCACGTCGGGCTTGACAACACCGTTGCAGTCGGGATTAAGGCAGTACGGAACTCCCGCGCTGTCCTTGACATACTCGACCGAATGTTCGGCTCCGCACTTCATGCAGTAGTTTCTCAGCACCGAGCCGTGCAGCTCGATGACCTTTTTGCTGCCCGCCAGCTGATGCAGACCGTCGATGTTCTGCGTAACGACCGTAACATCTTTGCCCGCTTTTTCAAGCTCCGCGAGCTTTTTGTGCGCGGCGTTGGGCTTGGCGTCGAGATAGAGAAGCTTGTCGCGGTAGAAATCGTAGAATTCGCGGGGAGACTCGTCGAAGAACGACCTGCTGATTATCCTCTCGGGACTGAGCTTGCCGTATCTGCGGCTGTAAATGCCGTCTGCCGAGCGGAAATCGGGTATGCCGCTCTCGGTGGAAACTCCCGCACCGCCGAAGAACACGATCTTCCTGCTGTCCTTCAGCATCTCTTCAAGCTCGGCGATAAGGTCTCTTCCGTTTTCCATAATAATGCTTCACCTCCGTGGTGTATTTTGCTGTATAGGGAATATTATAGTAAACGACAAAAACTATCTGCACCTATCATGCGGCTGAAATTTCGCACTATAAGCACAAATATTTCTGTCGTTTACTGTATTTTCCGTCGCTCGGTCTTTTTATCTTCCTCTTGCGCAGATTATCTTATACTGCTCGTAAGCCGTATCCCATTCATCAACATTCTGCGGACGATAAACGGTAAGCTCTACGGAATTCCGTATCAGCCGCCGCCCCTCCGCAAGGTCTTTCAGATCGCCCTTCGCAATAAGCTGAATGATCGCGTTGCCGTAGCTCGTCGATTCGACGGGACCCGTAACGACCTCACAGCCCGTGGCGTTCGCCGTGAACTGCGCCAAAGTCTTGAACCGACAGCCGCCGCCCACAAGATAAATGCGCTTGTAGCTCTTGCCCGTGATCTCCTCCAGCTCTTCCTTCGCGGTGCGGAATTTCATCGCAAGGCTTTCGTGTATGGCGCGGATATATCCGCCGACGCCCTCGGGAATGTCCTGACCCGTAAATTCAAAATAGTCGCGCAGACGTGCGGGAACGTTGTCAGCGCCCGCAAACTCTTCCCACATGGTATCGAACATGGCAGCGAAGGGCTTTGTCGCGAACGCCATCTCCGCAAGATCGAGGTAGGTGTAATTCTTGCCCTCGTTCTTCCATACGTGATAGCAGTTCTCCATGAGCCACAGTCCGACCATCGTTTTGAGCAGCGTGGTCTTTCCGCCGAAGCCCGTTTCGTTCGACCAGTTGTATTTTGCGGTCTTCTCGTTGATGATAGCCTCGTCAAGCTCGGTGCCGAACATACACCACGCACCGCTCGATATGTAGAGGATATCCTCGTTCTCCTCGGCGGGAACGGCGGCGATGGCACACTGGGTGTCGTGTCCGCAGCCCAGTATGATGTCAAGCGGCTCGACCTCCATCGACTTTGCAAGCTCGGGCAGCAGAGGACCCAGCACCGTGCCGCTCTGACAGATACCCGCGGGGTGCGGGCGGTCGAGCTCGATGGCGTCGAGTATCTCACGCGACCAAAGCTTGGTCTTGGCGTCGATCATCTGCGAGGTAGTGGCGATCGAGGGGTCTGTCCTGTCCTCACCGCAAAGCAGGTAGTTAAAGTAATCGGGCATGAAAAGCATCTCGCTTGCGATATCAAGCAGAATGTCGTGGTTTACCATAAGCGCTTCGAGCTGAAAAATGGTATTGAAGCCGATGACCTGAACGCCTGTTATCTCGTAGAGTCTTTTCAGCGGCATTTCGGTAATGTCGAGATACTCCACCATGCCTGCGGTGCGCTCGTCCATAAAGTGTACGGGATTGCCGACAAGATTGCCGTTTCGGTCAAGGAGCGCGAAATCGCACCCCCAGGTATCGATGGCAAGGCTCTGCGGCTTGTATGGTCTTGCGGCGATGATACATCTTTTAATCTGCTTGAACTGTCTGAGAACGTCCCAGTAAAGGGTTCCTTTGACCTTTACGGGCGTATTGTTGAACCGGATGATTTCTTTGAGAGTGATCTTTTCTCCGTCGGTCTCGGCGATCATGCCGCGGCCCCATGCCTGTCCCAAATCAATTGCAAGTACAGTTTTCTTCATATTACCGTCCTTCCCGATCTTACGATCCGAACAATCAAAAACGACCGATTTACGTACAATATGCCTTATATATATTATACAACAAGTTGCAACAGATGTCAACCCGTTTTGAACATTTTCACACAATATTTATAGATGATAATATATTCGTTTATTAGTTTACCGTGCGTTGATTTTTTAGACACACCCACCGCACGAGTTACAAATTGACTACAAACAGAATGTCCGAAATACTGGACAAGTCGTTCCTTATCTGCTATAATATAAGCAGA
>JAILFN010000083.1 GCA_024697545.1 Ruminococcus sp. | reverse complement strand
TAGTTTAATTGAAATTATTCTAGTCAATGATGGATCAACTCCGGAGAATTCTAAATTGTATAACGAATTGGCATCTAAATATAATCATGTAAATGTTTATAACAAAAAAAATGAAGGAGTTTCTGTTGCTAGAAACTTTGGTGTAAAAAAATCAAGTGGTGAATATATTTGTTTTATTGATGCTGATGATATAGTTACTCCAAATTTTTTTAGTGAGGCTATTGGTATTATCAATAATAAAGCTGCTGATATTGTAATAGGAAATATTCGAATTGATCAGAATAGATGTCTATGTAATATTTTAGAAAACACAGATTTTTATAATATAAATGATGCGTTGAAAGCCCTATTAGCAGGTATGTCTAGTGTTAAATCTCCAAATAGAATAAAACTATCTGGTAGTCCCTGCGGACGAATTTTTGCAAAATCAATTGTTGAGTATTTAGATTTTGATAAGGATGTCCATTTTTATGAAGATCAGCTTTATAATATAAAGGCATTTAGAAATGCAAATAAAATTTCTATCACTTCTTCTATATGGTATATATATAATCAAAATGATTTTTCTGCAATTCATAGTCGGTTTACTAATGATCAGGCGAGATTATTAATTCCTTTTTTTGACAAACTGCTTGAATTAATAAATGATAATAGATATGAAGATATCAGAGATGATTTAATAATTTATGGATTGGATATTTTAATCAACTCTTATAAATATATTTGGGGAGACGAACTCAAAAGTATTGAAAAGAAGAGTACACTGAAAAAACTTAACAAATCAAAATTTGTTAAGTTTTTACAGCATGAAAATATTAAAGCATGTAATCTAAGTAGGCGTGAATGGATAAAGTATATTATAATCAAATTACATATCCAAAAGTTGATTAAGTTTCTATAGATAAACATCTAATTACTTTCTGTTCGTCGACTATAATCATTTGTGTATTATTAAATTATGGCTTTATCTAAGGAGCATTGTTATGAAGAAGATAGGAATTATTACCCATTATTACAAAAGTACAAATTATGGTGGAAATCTACAGGCATATGCTCTTTGCAAATATTTAATAAATGAAGGCTATGAAGCTGAACAGATTTGTTATCCGATTTTCAAACCTAATGTAAAGATAAGAGTTTCTAATTTTTCAACATTTTTACAACTCATTCGTTCATTGATTTCTCATTTTATATTTTTCCCTCACCATATATATTATAAAACGTCAAAATCTAAAACAAAAAAAGCGTTTGAAAATTTCAATTTAAGTATTATACCAAACTCTGGTAAAGTGTATAACGATTCGAATTTTAATGAATGTATAGAGAATTATGATGTATTTATTACTGGAAGCGATCAGGTTTGGAATTTTTCATTTTTTAGACCAGAATATTTTTTAGAAAGTATACCATCTACTATTTCTAAAATATCTTATGCAGCAAGTATTTCAATGAAATCATTAAGTGATAATCAACAAGAGTATTTAGCTAAAGTATTACAGGATTATAAATCTATCTCAGTAAGAGAAGAATATGCAAAGGATCTTATTAGTGGTATTGTTCAGAAACCAATTTATAAAGTGGTTGATCCAGTTTTTCTGTTAAGTGAAGCTGAATGGAATGATTTAGCATATGATTATAGAATTAAGGATGATTATATTTTCAGCTATTTTATTGGAAACAATAATAATTCAAGAGAAATATGTAGAGTATTTGCTCGAAAACATGGGCTGAAAATTATTGATATTCCAATGGCAAATAATCAGTATAGATTTACTGGTATACAAATAGGTGATATAAAAGCTACTGATGTTTCGCCTAATGAATTTCTTGGATTAATAAAAAATGCACAATTCATATTTACTGATAGTTTTCATGCATCGGTGTTTTCATATTTGTTTAAAAAACAGTTTTATGTTTTTAATAGGAATCATAATGGAGATATGAGTGAGCGGATAATAGATATTATGAGTCAGTTTGGTTTACTTCCATATTTTTGCGATGATAGTTCAAAAGAATCCATAGAGTATGTTACATCATTGCCGATTATAGATTATACAAAATTAAATGATGAAGTTGTTAAAACAAACATCGATAATTCAAAACGTTATTTGGAAGAAAGTCTTTTGAAATAATGATTAAATAGTCAAGAATAATAGATTCATCTTATGATGTAAATATATTATACGACCAGCATTATTTGAGTAATATTTTGAATTGTATTTTTATAATAAGATTTCAATAAGTTAAAAAGGAAAAAATATGTCAAAGAATCAAATCAAGCTAGGATCGATCTTATCCTATCTGCAAATGACCTTAAGTGTCATAATTCAAATAGTATATACTCCTGTAATGATTCGTCTGCTTGGGAAAAACGAGTATGGTTTGTATCAGACGGTGTCATCTACTATTTCAATGCTGTCTATTTTGAGTCTTGGATTCAACAGCGGGTATATACGCTATTATGCTATTTACAAAAAAGAGAATAAAAAAACTACTATAAGTAAATTAAATGGATTGTTTTTGTTAATATTTGCAATTATTGGCTTTGTTGGGCTGGTTTGTGGTCTGTTTCTTTCATTTCATCTTAACCTAGTATTTGATGAAGGACTCACGAAAGCAGAGTATGCTAAAGCAAGAATACTTATGTTGCTACTGACAGTTAATCTTGGAATCTCTTTTCCCATGAGCGTGTTTCAAAACATTATATCAGCTCATGAGAGGTTTGTTTTTTTGAAGCTTATGGGAATGGTAAAAACGGTATTCAGTCCGCTAATAACGTTACCTCTGCTGCTTATGGGTTATCGTTCTATTGCTATGGTAGCTGTAACGGTCTCTCTTTCTCTTTTTGTTGATATTATTTACCTTTGGTATGTGTTAGTAAAAATGAATGAAAAGTTTGTTTTCAATGATTTTGAAAAAGGCTTATTTAAAGGTCTATTTGCTTACACAGCATTTATCGCACTCAATACTGTTATAGATCAAATAAATTGGAATATTGACAAGCTACTGCTTGGACGATTTAAAGGAACAGGAGAAGTTGCTGTTTATTCTGTTGGTTATACTTTATACAATTGCTACATGTTGTTTTCTACTTCTATATCTGGTGTTTTTACTCCAAGAATACATAAGATCGTAAATTCAACCAAAGACAACATAACTGCTCAGAAAACTGAATTGACTGATCTATTTACAAAAGTCGGACGCATACAATTTTTGATATTAGGTTTGATAGCATCGGGAATACTTTTTTTTGGTAAATTTTTCATTGTTGGTATTTGGGCGGGAGAAGGATATGACAATTCATATTACGTTGCTTTGCTATTAAGTATACCTGCCTCAATCGCTCTGATTCAAAATCTCGGAATTGAGATACAGCGTGCTGAAAACAAACACCAATTCCGTTCAATTGCTTATGCTGTCATGGCACTTATAAATTTAGGATTATCAATAGTGCTTTGTCAAAAGTTCGGCGCAGTCGGAAGTGCGATAGGTACGGCAATATCGCTTGTTGTTGCTAACGGTCTTGTAATGAACATTTACTATAATCGCAAATGTAACATTGATATTCCGTTTTTCTGGAAGAATATACTTCGACAGTCTGTTGGATTGATTCTTCCTATATGTGCCGGTATAGCAATTGTGAACTTTATAGAGATCAAATCGATCATTATGTTTGCAGTTTGTGTTTTAGCTTATACGGCTGTTTATTGTTTATCGATGTGGCTGTTTGGAATGAATGATTATGAAAAAGATTTGATAAGAAAGCCGATAAAGAAGATAATGCACAGGAGTTAAGATGGATAAATCGAATAACAAGGACATATTCTGGCAACAAATCAGGGGTGGTACAATACTGGCAGTCATTTTTATCCACTGTCATAATGGCGTGGATTTGCCGCTAAATAGTATTAATGGTGCCTCATACTTTATACTTAGAAATCTCATGAATTTCCCCGTAAATATGTTTTTCTTTATGTCGGGCTTTTTCATGAAACCTGTTGATGACGTGAAAGCGTTCTATAAAAAAAGGCTGCCCAAACTGGTTATCCCCTATATGTTTTACACGGTTGCTTATCTTGGAATGAGTGCTGTTTTCGGAAACGGTATCAGCGTTAAACGTATAATTCTTGCTGTGTTTCTTGGAACAGCTTCAACGCCTTTGTATTACATAGTTGTGCTGACATATTTTACTTTGCTTGCCCCTTTTCTTTTAAAGACTGTTCAAAGTAAGAAAAATAGTATCATCATTATGGCATCAGCACCGGCATTTCTGATAGTTGCGTATGCTATCCGATTTGCAGGAACCGATATTTGGAATTATTTGAAATATACTCCAGTATGGCTCTCATTTTATTATCTTGGAATGATAATAAAAGCTTATAAACCAGCATTTAATAGAACTGTCCTCTGGATATTACTTCCAATATCATTTGCTTGTGAACTTATCAGCACAAGGATCTTATTAAAACCTTTCGGTGTTATAGCTTATTCTCAAATGAGATTCGCAGGTGTTTTTTTCTCTGTAATAATTATTCTGTTAGCTTATGAGTATTCAAAGAAAACGGATAAAAATGATAAGTGTAAATGGCTGGCTGTGATAGGTGATGATTCCTATGCGATTTATTATATGCATTGCGCTTTTCTGATGGTGTTTACTAGAGTCATCACTTTTAAAGATAATTCGATTTTACCATTGTATCAGTTGGGTGAGATTGTTTTCGCCGTTTTGATGTGTGAACTTGTTGTATTTATCATCAAGAAAGTTATTAAGAATAAAAAAGCACGAATAATATTCGGAGTGTGATAAATTGATTTCTATCGAAGAAAAAAGCCATTGTTCAGGCTGTCATGCCTGTGCAAATGCTTGTCCCAAAAACTGCATACAGATGATTTCCGATGAGGAAGGTTTCTGGTATCCGCAGGTCGATAAAGAAAAGTGCATTGACTGTGGTTTGTGTGAAAAAGTCTGTCCTATCATACATAAGTGGCAACCAGACGACAGCCGCACAACTACGGCTATGGCAGCTATAAACCTCAATGAAGAAATAAGGTTTAAAAGCTCGTCGGGCGGCATTTTCACACTTATTGCTGAGGAAATAATAAACCAAGGCGGAGTTGTTTTTGGTGCGGCTTTTGCCGATGATTTTAAATCGGTTCATCATATATGTGTTGATAATACCGATGATCTTGAAAAACTGCGCGGTTCAAAATATGTGCAGTCAAAGATCGGTGATACATATAAACAGGCAAAGCATTTCCTAGACAGCGGGCGAAAGGTGCTGTTCACCGGTACGCCATGTCAGATTGGTGGTCTGTATTCATATCTGAGAAAGCCTTACGAAAATCTATTCACACAGGACATTATTTGTCATGGTGTTCCCTCACCTATGGTGTGGGAGAAGTACGTTGATGAACGTGAGAAAAAGGCTGCGTCCAAGACGCAGCGAATGTTTTTCAGACACAAGAAATATGGCTGGAAAACATTCGCTGTATTGTTTGAATTCTCAAACAATACAGCGTATATAAAGAATCTTCGGGAAGATTCTTTTATGAGAGCCTTCCTCTCAAACTCTTGCTTACGTCCGAGCTGCTATGACTGTTCGTTTAAATCTGTCAAGCGACAGGCGGATATTACGCTGGCGGATTTCTGGGGAATACAGAATGTGCTTCCGGAGATGGACGATGATAAGGGGACGTCGTTAGTGCTACTACATACATCACAAGGAAAAGAATTAATATACTTTTTAAAAGATAAATATAGATACAAAAATGTTAACACTGAAGTGATTACTAAGTATAATCCCGCAGGTGTAGTAAGCTGTAAACTAAACAAAAATCGTAATCGGTTTCTTAAGTGTATTAAAAACAGTGAATTTGATAAAACTGTATCAAAGTATACAAAGGATTCGCTTTATAGGAAAACTCGTAGTTTTATAGGAAGATTAATGAGAGATATAAGAAAGTAGTTCTTCATATATTAATAGATAAAATGGAGGAGTAATAATGAAAGGAATTATTCTCGCCGGTGGTTCCGGCACAAGGCTCTACCCATTAACAATGGTAACAAGCAAACAGCTTCTGCCTGTTTACGATAAGCCCATGGTATATTATCCGCTGTCAACTCTTATGCTAGCTGGAATAAAAGATATACTCATAATATCCACACCTTCAGATCTTCCAAATTTTGAAAGACTCCTCGGTGATGGTTCTGAGTACGGAATAAATCTGTCATATAAGGTGCAGCCTTCTCCAGACGGGCTTGCCCAAGCATTTATCCTCGGTGAAGAATTCATAGGTGACAATGCCTGCGCTATGGTGCTGGGTGATAATATCTTCTACGGAAACGGCTTCGGAACGTTGCTTCGTGCTGCTGTTAAGGATGCTGAGGAAAACAAGAGAGCCACTGTTTTCGGATACTATGTTCCAGATCCGGAGCGTTTTGGAGTTGTTGAGTTTGATGATAAAGGACAGGCTATCTCAATCGAGGAAAAGCCTGCACACCCTAAGTCGAACTATGCTGTAACTGGTCTGTATTTCTATCCGCAGGGCGTTTCCTCAAGAGCGAATGCGGTAAAGCCTTCTGCTCGTGGAGAACTTGAGATCACAACTCTTAATGAGATGTATCTGAATGATGCTTTGCTTGATGTTCAGCTGCTCGGACGTGGCTTTGCTTGGCTTGATACCGGAACAATGGACAGCCTTGCAGAAGCTACTAACTTTGTTCAGATGATACAGAACCGTCAGGGCATAGAGATCTCAGCCCCCGAAGAGATAGCTTTCATAAATGGCTGGATAGATAAGGACGGACTTATGAAGTCCGCAGAGAAGTACGGAAAATCTCCATACGGCGCACACTTGAAAAAGGTTGCCGAGGGTAAGATAAAGTATTAAGGAGTGCAAAAAAATGGGTAACTTTACTTTCAATGAAACAAAGATCAAGGGAGTTTACATAATTGACGTTAAGACCTACGGAGATAATCGTGGGTACTTTATGGAGACATACAAGGAGTCCGATTTTAAAGCTGACGGACTTGATTACAGTTTTGTTCAGGATAATCAATCAAGCTCTCGCAAAGGTGTTCTGCGTGGTCTGCATTTTCAGAAAACTCACCCACAGGCAAAGCTAGTTCGTGTGCTTAAAGGCGAGGTATTTGATGTAGCTGTCGATCTTCGCAAGGGCAGTGATACGTACGGTCAGTGGGTCGGTGTTGTGCTTTCCGAGGAAAACAAGCGTCAATTCATGATACCTCGTGGATTTGCTCACGGTTTTGTGGTAATGAGCGACTATGCCGAATTTGCATATAAATGTGATGAGCTTTATCACCCCGAAGATGAGGGTGGTATCATGTGGAACGATCCTGCAATCGGTATCGAGTGGCCTGATGTTGGTGAGATAATTCTCAGCGAAAAGGACAAAGTACACCCATCGCTTGCAGAGTCCAAGATAGAGTTTTAAGGAGAGATAGTTATGACTGTTTTTGTAACCGGAGGTGCCGGATTTATCGGCTCGAATTTTGTTTTTCATATGCTGAAAACCTATCCCGACTATCGTATAGTTTGTCTGGACAAGCTGACATACGCAGGCAATCTTTCTACGCTTGAACCTGTGATGAAGAATCCTAATTTCAAGTTTGTAAAGATAGATATATGTGACCGTGAGGGCATCTACAAGCTTTTTGAAGTAGAAAAGCCCGATATTGTTGTGAATTTCGCGGCTGAATCTCATGTTGACCGTTCTATCGAAAATCCTGAGATCTTCTTGCAGACAAATATCCTTGGTACTCAGGTACTTATGGACGCTTGCAGAAAGTACGGTATTCAGCGTTATCATCAGGTTTCAACCGATGAGGTTTACGGCGATCTTCCGCTTGACCGCCCCGATCTGTTTTTTACAGAGGAAACCCCGATACACACAAGCAGCCCTTACAGTGCATCAAAGGCAAGTGCCGATCTGCTTGTAATGGCATATAACCGCACCTACGGTCTACCTGTGACTATCAGCCGCTGCTCAAATAATTACGGACCTTATCATTTCCCCGAAAAGCTGATTCCTCTTATGATTGCCAATGCGCTTGCGGACAAGCCTCTTCCTGTTTATGGCGAGGGTTTGAATGTTCGTGATTGGCTCTATGTTGAGGATCACTGCCGTGCTATCGATCTTATTATCCATAAGGGAAAAGTGGGCGAAGTATACAATGTCGGCGGTCACAACGAAATGAAGAATATTGACATTGTTAAGCTGATTTGTAAGGAACTTGGCAAGCCCGAAAGTCTTATCAAGCACGTTGAGGACAGAAAAGGTCATGATATGCGTTATGCAATTGATCCCACGAAAATACATAATGAGCTTGGCTGGCTGCCCGAAACTAAGTTTGCCGACGGAATAAAGAAAACAATCAAGTGGTATCTTGATAATAAAGAATGGTGGGAGACCATCATTTCGGGCGAGTATCAGAATTACTATTATAAGATGTACGGCAACCGTGCGGAGGTCTGATGTATGAAGGCTTTTGTAACAGGTATCGGCGGACAGCTCGGATATGATGTGATGAACGAGCTTGCAAAACGAGGATATGAAGCTGTTGGAAGTGATATTCTTCCAAGCGTTGATACTAAATATCCTTATGTTCAGCTTGACATTACCGATTCAAATGCTGTTGATAAGGCTATTAGTGAAGTCAAGCCTGATGTAGTGATACATTGTGCAGCATGGACAGCCGTTGACGCTGCGGAGGACGAGGAAAACATTCCGAAAGTCAGAGCTATAAACGTAGATGGAACACAATATATAGCAAACATCTGCAAAAAACTCGACTGCAAGATGATATATATATCTACCGACTATGTTTTCAACGGTCAGGGTACCGAGCCGTGGAAACCAGATTGTAAGGATTTTGATCCGCAGAATGTTTACGGTCAATCAAAGCTGAACGGTGAGCTTGCTGTCGCAGAAACGCTTGAAAAGTATTACATAGTTCGTATAGCTTGGGTGTTTGGCAAGAATGGCAAGAATTTCATCAAGACCATGCTGAATGTCGGGAAGAAGTATCCCGAAGTCAGAGTTGTAAACGATCAGATAGGTACTCCGACATACACTTTTGACCTTGCAAGGCTGCTCGTTGATATGGTCGAGACCGATAAATACGGTTACTATCACGCTACAAACGAGGGCGGATATATAAGTTGGTATGACTTCACTTGCGAGATATTCAAGCAAGCAGGCTACACAACAAAGGTAACGCCTGTAACTACAGCAGAATACGGGCTTAGCAAGGCTGCAAGACCTTTCAACAGCAGACTTGACAAGTCAAAGCTAATTGAAAACGGTTTCAAGCCACTTCCTACTTGGCAGGATGCACTTGGTAGGTATCTGAAGGAGATAAATGAGATATAAACACAGACTTCTCTGTGTTTATAAAAAGTGGATTCCGGAGTTCATCCACACAGACTCCGGTAATCTGCTACTAAGATTATTTATTATGGCAATGCTACATAGAGTCCTAATGAAATAATATAAGGATTCTCTGCTATGCCAGACAAGAGTAAAAAGGAATAATTTACTTTGATCCGGGTGCTAATGTGGTAAGGATTAGCATCTGAATGAGAGTGAAAGAATCAAAAAGAGGAGGTTAGCAATTTGAAAAGATATGCCCTGTGTATAGGAAATAATGAATATCAGTTCCTCAATAAGTTATAATACGCAGTTTCTGATGCAGAATCTGTAGCAAAAAAAATAGAAACACTTGGTTTTGAGGTCGACTGTAAGTGTAATTTAGATAGAGACGACTTGGATTATTATATTGCTTCATTAGAGGACAAAATTGAAAAGTATGATGCTATTATGCTGTACTATGCAGGACATGGATTTCAAATTCGTAATCAGAACCTTCTTATTCCAATTGATTTCAATGATAAGGATGATCCGAAAACCGCTGATAGAAGAGGTTATCCTATAAATGCTATTTTAGAAAAGATAGAAGGTGATGTGAATAAGACAAGAATTATTATCTTAGATGCATGTAGAATTATTCGAGGAATGAGGGGGGAGAGCGATGGAAATGGTTTTGCTCAAATGTACGCACCACAGGGGACATTAATAGCTTTTTCAACATCACCTGGTCAAGTATCTAAGGAAAGCGATAGTTGTAAACACGGTATCTATACCAAATGCCTATTACAACACATGGATGATGTTCGTATATCTATCGAAGAAATGTTTAAACGAGTTAGAACTGCACTTGCAAAGGAAACGAATGGCGATCAAATTTCATGGGAACATACTTCATTGATAGGTGACTTTATGTTGAAGAGAAATGCTATATATGATGGTATGAATTATTCTGATGATGCATTAGCAGACAGGAACTATAAATTTGACAGAAATAGTCAGGTTTTAGATATTGTGCAAAAACTTAAGTCACATGATTGGTATATACAGGGACCTGCTTTAGTTGAAATAAAGAGAATTAATTTTGAAACAGTAAGAGCAGATGATCTTTTTATTTTGGGACGTAATATCTATCAGGCAGCTTGTGGTAATTGTATTGCTTGTCAGAATTATATAACACAGTTCAAATCAAATAAAGAGATTCCAGACGATGCCAAAGAACATATTTTAAATGGAATGGTGTTTGAAATATATTATGATTCAGACGGTGATTTAAGAAGAAAACTAAAGAACGAGTTTGCGACAGAAGTACTTAGCATTCTTGATGCAGATATGTATATAGAATGCAGGGAGTTTATAGAATCAAAATTACGTGATGAAGATCGGATTTTCTTCTATATTCCAGGACAAGATGATAAAGTGATTATTGAGGTTAAGGTAGAAGAACTAGGAGAAAATGTATTAGTTACGGATATTGTCCATTCAAATAAAAGTGTATATTATAGTTTTAATTTTAATCGTAAACCCGATATTGAGAATATAAGGGAGTCGGAAGATCTTCAGCGAAAGGTTTCAAAAATTACATTCGAAACTGAATTAAGGAAGAAAATGTGCATAGCATCTGGATATCTTAAAGTCAACTATATAGGTTGCGATGTAGAACATAAACGATTAATTATCCCGTCATGGGGATATAATGTTTGGTCAGATGATAATGAAACTAATGACGAAAAAATCTAAATCACCTCCTAGAAGGAGGCCAAAATCAATGAGAACCAAAGCCCCAGATCCATCCACCGTACGTTCAACAGTAATACGCCTCCGGGTAACGGAGGCAGAAGTTGAACTGTTCAAAAGAAAAGCCAGAGAAGCCGGTTGTAAGTCTGTCAGTGAGTACATCAGATTAAGATGTATTGATGGTATTGGAACTATGATGGAGAACAATACTAAGGAATAAAAAAAAACTCGGAGAGAAGTGCGATAAGGACACGCTTCATAGTTCCCAATCAAAAAAACATAAAAACTCACCCCTGATAACCGATGAGAAATAATTCTCAAAGGGATCGGGGTGTGTTTATGCGAACGCACTTTAGCAATTAAAACCGTAACGTTTCAACTCACGAAATAGTAAAACAGCATATATTCTTGATAGATTAATTGTTTACGATGGATGTGGTTAAGGAATCTTTTCCGACATTTTATAAATATCCGATTCTATTGCCTCTATTTCCTGCTTACAGATTCCTGCGTAATTTCAAGATCAATAAGTCAAGGTATTTGCTTGAACTTAAAACTCTAATAAACCTATAATAAAAAGAGCAGCCCTCCTTCAGAACTGCTCTCAACTCCCATCACGTCCTATAAAAAATCACACGAAAATCACACGATAGGTGCGGAAAGCCCGTAAATAAAGGCTTTTCGCACTTTGTTTATGGTTCGAATCCCTCCTTCTCCGCCAGTATAATTTTTGAAAGACCGTAAGCGTATACCCCCCGCATCATAAAAGGTAAGCGCCAACCAAACCCAGCCCCTAAAGAGAAAAGCCGAGGCTTCCAATGAAACGAACCTCGGCTTTGATTATTAGAGCCATCTACTTGTACTTTACTACCGGTTACTATACTTCTCTACCAATGTATATGCCGACCCCAAAACCGCAACTGCACGGACTTGGAACCGCGTTTCGTCGCACGCTGAACCGCACGCCCACGGTCGTTGACCGCACTTTCAAAAATCCTGTATAATATTCATAGCACACAGCGATGTGTGACTTGAATAACAGGAGGTTCGGATATGACGAACTATCGAAAGATCTTGGAGAT
>JAILFN010000055.1 GCA_024697545.1 Ruminococcus sp. | reverse complement strand
TTCGATTGCTCCTGCAATCGCTCTCAGGGGTCTTAGGGGAATTTTCCCCTGACAAGCCGTATAAAGTTTACGATTTTCCATAATCGTAATACTTTATACCGTGCTTGTGAAAATTGATCGGGCGTTTCACGCCCTCACTTGAATTTTGCCGTTCTTACGGCTCATTTTCACGCTCCTGCGTGATTTGGAGCTATGCGACTTTTCTCTGTATCGGTCACGGCTCTGACTATATGATACCGGGGTACGGCGCAGTTATCGTGCTGGCTGAGCGGCAGTCTGGTGAAACTATTTTTCGGCACCACCTGAGCCGATTTTGAATGTCGATATGCTTACCTGTCTGCCGACAGGCAGGTCGTTACATTCAAATATCTGCCCCGTCTGACCCTATGAAAAACACCCTCTACTTATCTACCGACGTTTTTGAGGTTTCGGGCATGATTTTCTGAAAAGTTTACAGTTTGTTCATGGCGATTCTCCCTCTTGCATAGTTTCAACACGGTATTTCTGTTGATGATGACGGCGATTTCGGAGGGGAGATTTTCTCAGAAATGGGATTGATTATTCAGGGACGGTGTGGTATAATAATGAGGTAACAACAGGCGCTTGGCTTGAATATTGAAAAGAGGAATAACAAATGAGTATTTTTGGCTTTAGTTTTACGGAACATTCTGATTTGGCAGAGCCATATAAAACATTTGTAAGGCAGATGTCGAAATGGTACAACGGAGGGGAAATGCCCGAACTTGCGAGTCAGGATCTTCGCTTTGCCTTAGAACTGCAAAGACAAAAACTGCAATCGCTCGGACTTGATATGCAATGCAATCTCAAAAATACGGGATCAGCTACGGGCAATATTTATGGTGCTTCTTACAGCGACAGAGTATTCACAAACAGCAGTGTCAACGGAAATATGTGCATGACAAGAAACATCGGATGCAATCAGACTCAGCTCTATAAAAATACAGCGAACATCGGTCTGAGTACAATATTCCAGAGTTTGAAAAATGATACCCAGCCGAGTGCTTCTATGCCGTTATCCTGTCCTCACTGCGGTGCGCCGTCTACGCTTGGGGAACTCGAATCCGGATGCAAATACTGTGGTACCGGATTCCTTATGAGCGAACTATATCCGAAGGTCGTTAATTTTTTCATTAGCGAGGAATATAACAGAGACAAAAATGCTGCTAAAAACAAGCGTGAGTTGGCAATCTTTATAACGGTTAGCATTATTCTGACGATGATCTACGTCCTGTTCACAGGTCAAAACAGCAGCGCAATAGAAAAAATTACCGGAGGTATCGTTGCCGGAGGTATTGTCGGCATCGCGCTGTTTGGTGCAAAAAAGCTATTTGAGGTCATATTCTTTATGGGCAAGAATATGAGGGGCGGAGGAGGTACAGGCTCAACTCTGTTTTATGCGAATAAGATCAAACGGCATGATCCTGAGTTTTCAATCGAATACTTCCGAGATAAAATCACATCACTGTTCAGAATGGCTGTTTACAGCAAGGATGCCACAGAGCTTGCCTGCTGTAAGTGTCAGTGTCCTGAAAAAGCGGCTGACATCATTGAAGCACAGCTATTCAACTTCAACATAAACAGTTGCAAAATAAAAGATAATGTTTGTGATGTAGAGGTCACGCTTTTTCTTGACTGTCTTCATTACAAAAAAGGAAAAATCCAAAGTAAAACTGACAAATACAGAATGCGTATCAGAAAGCATATCAAAGCTCCGACCGAGCTTGGATTCTCTTTCTCAGCCGTTAGCTGTCCGTCATGCGGTGGAAGTTTCGATGCACGCAATGTGAAAGCCTGCCCGTACTGCGGAAATGAATATTTGCACGAAGAACACGACTGGGTTATTACAAACATAAAGTAATAGAATCAAATGAAATAATATCTACTTAATGCGGAGCGTTGCAAGCGTTCCGCTTTTTTTTATTTTCCCCATAACATTTTCACGATAAGAAAAGTTTTATGGCGCACTCAATTTCATGCGCACTGCGAATAGACAAAAAGCCCGTATCTGCGCTATAATATTATCATGGGGCTGAGTAATCGGCTCTCCCAAAAATATGATAGGTGGTGATGATATGGCTACAACTTCTATCACTGACAAGCTGGCGAAACTCGAAAAGAAGATCGCTAAGCGTGAGAAAGCTATCGCTGACGAGACAAAGGAGCTTGATAAGGATAGAGCAGAATATAACAAGCTCTACATCATGTTCCTGTCCGATAAGTATAAGCTGAGTGGCAAGGAACTTTTCTCCGCTATCGAGCGTGAGCATGAACAGCTTGAAAAGCTCCGTGAGAGTGAGCAGTCCGATGATGATGCGGACGATACTTTCTCGGTCACGGACGATGAGGAAAAGCAGGACGATACTGCGGTCAAGCACAGCAGTTTTCCCCGTAATAACATGAGCGAGGGGGCATTGAATGAGTGATTACATCTATCATATCGGTGACGATTATGATTGTATCAATAAAGATTATGTTATCCTGTCCACGGATAAAGGGCAGCAGATAACGGTTGCCCTCACTGCAAGCGGTGTGCCTTTCAAGGGGCGCTATGATAATGAAACTATCTTCTTCGATTATGACCGCAATTACAAGGAGTCCGTTGATGAAATTATCGCAAAATTCACCTCGGACGATTATGCCGTACAACGTAATGAGATAGCGGAGCATAAGGGTGATGAGTGCCTTTATTTCCTGCCTGCCGTCGCAAAGCTCCTGCGTATGACAGAGGGTACGCTCCGCCGCAGACCTCTTGACATTCAGCTTGCCGTCTGCAAGCGGTATGTCGATAATTGGTACTGCGATACTTACACGATCCAGCATGAGCTGAAAGATGCGATGATGCTGATAACCAAACCCGAAATGACAGACAGCGAGAAAGATAAAGCTGTCGGAAAGGACTAAAAATTTGAATACAACATCTGCCATAGAGAAAAGAGAGAAGGCAGTTGACTATGTGTCTGACGAGGGTATCAAGGTGAGAGTTTCTTACCCTGATGATGTTCCCGAAACGATCAGACAGCAGAAGATCAACAAGATGTACGATATTTTCCTCGGTGCAATGCGCCGCAACGGAACAGAAGAAACAACTGAATGATCTGGCAATCTGCCGAAAAAGAATTACAGTTACAAGAACGCTGTTGCAATTTTCGGGCGGTTGCGCTATGATATAGATGTAAAACCAACCGTCCGATTGCAAACGCAATTGGAGGTCAACAATGAAAAGAACAACTAAAACAAATGACGGTATCACGGCTATCTATGTACGCCGCTCCGTCAGCGACAAGGATAAGGGCAACAACAGTTTGTCCATTTCCCCACAGAAGGAGGAGTGTATCAGATTTGTGGGTGAATGCGATTATCGTATCTACTGCGATGACGGCAAGTCGGGCAAAGATGTGATGCACCGTCCCGCATTTATGCAGATGATGAGCGATGCCCGTGAGGGACTTATCAGCAGAATTATCGTGAAAAAGTATGACCGTTTCAGCAGAAATATGAGGGAATACTTG
>JAILFN010000042.1 GCA_024697545.1 Ruminococcus sp. | reverse complement strand
GGAGGACGGGACACAGTTCACCGTCAAACAGTGCGACAGCAGGGCTGGGCAGATGACGGCGAAGGCAAGTGGCACTGGTTCGGCGGTGAGGGCAACGGCAAGTGTATTATCGAGTTCATTTATGATGATGCGAGCTTGCCTAACTGTGTTGCATACAGCGGCTCATGGGGTTACTGGAACTGGTATGGACTTGACCTCGGCAGCAACATAAAGAGCATAAAAAAGATCAACTACGGCGAACCGGTGGAATACTATAGGGGGCGATAGAGATTCCTATTAACAATGACAGTTCGAGGGTGGAGACAACGACTACTAAGGTCACTACGACTACCACAAGATCGGAAACGTCTGCGCCCGAAACAACAACTACTACAACGGTGACAACTACTGCGCCGATAACATATACAACTCCGCAGAGTTCCACCGATAACATAAATACGGAGGGATATGCAAATGAACAGACCGGAATACCGCAAATATCTACCTCGTATCCGCAGACAACGTATTCCGGATATTCCGAAACTCCATTTGATGAAGGTGAACCCACAGCGGAAGAAGAAATTCCCGAGACAGTTTCATCGGAAGGAGAAGTGAGCTCGGTCACTGAGAGTGATGCGGATACAGAGAGCGTTATGGAAACATCATCGCTCACGGAACAGCCCGTCATAACGCTGAACGCAAAGCAGGCGCAGGCGTTTACGCTTATTGCGGCGGCTTTCGGCGTGGTGATCGCTGCGACCGTTATTGCAATAAAGGTGCGCGGTAAGAAAAAGAAGGAGAAATCCGACCTTTCTGCGCTCACAGCAAAAGAGCGTGACGAGATACGTCTGCGTGAAGAAAACAAGAAAAAGCCAAAAGAGAAGAAGATCAAGAAAAAGAAATCTGTACCGAAAACCGTACAGAAAACTCTGCCGTACCAGATGGTGTGCGATGACTACATTTTCAAGGTCGATGATAACAAGTTCAGTAAGACATATCAGTTTGAAGATGTCAACTATCAGATCGCCAAACAGGACGAGCAGGAGAGCATTTTCTTAGGCTATTGCAGCGTCCTCAATTCTTTTGACACCAACGCCGATATTCAGCTCACGGTTCACAACAACAGAGTGAACAAGGCTGATTTTGAGCGCATGGTGCTCATAAAGCACAGGGGCGACGGCTACGATAATTACCGCGATGAATACAACGATATGCTTATCGAGAAGATGGAGCAGGGGCAGAACGGTATTATCAGAAACAAGTACATTACGGTCACGCTCCAGGCGGCTGACCTTGAAAATGCAAGGAGTAAATTCAACACGATAGATTTGGATTTGCTCAATGCTTTTAAAAAGGTCGGTTCCAACATAAAGCCGCTGACATCGAATGAAAGAATAAATCTTCTCAAGGATATATTCCGCAACGTTGATGAAGAAATACCGGAGCTTACAGCCAAGCATTTCAAACGGCAAGCAGAGCGAGCATACTGCTGCCCCGACTACATGGAGTTCAAGAAGGACTACTTTATGTGGGGTGACAAATATGCGAGAACCATGTTCATCAAGGATATGCCCGCATCGCTCAAAGATTGTATGCTGACGGATATTGCGAATACCAATTTGGACGTTATGATCTCGGTGAACATAACGCCTGTTGACCCTTACAAAGCACTGAAAATCGTAAACCATCAGTTGACTTCCATGAGGGCGAACAAGCTGCAAGCAGAGAAAAAGGCGATACAGTCGGGGTACACTTCCGATGTCATCAACGAGGATTTGAAGCACAGCTTGATTGAAGCCGAGGAACTGCTGGACGATCTGAGAAGCAAAAATCAGAAAATGTTCCTTGATAACATAATCATCATGGTGACGGCGAAGGATATGGAGGAGCTGGAAAGCAACACCGAAGCTATTGAAGCTGTTGTCAGAAAGCATATCTGCTCGCTGTCTACGCTGAAATTTCAGCAGGAGAAGGGCTTGCAGAGCGTTCTGCCGCTGGGTAACTGTACGCTCAAAATACGCAGAACGCTGACTACCGAAAGCACGGCGGTGCTAATGCCTTTTTCGGGAAAAGAGATAAACCATAAGAATGGCAAGTATTACGGGCTGAATGCGCTATCGAATAATATGATACTCTTCGACCGCTTACAGCTTAAAAATCCTAACGGCTTTATTCTCGGTTCCCCCGGCTCGGGTAAGAGTTTTAGCGCGAAGCGTGAAATGCTCAATGTATTCTTGGCTACCGATGACGATATAATCATCATCGACCCCGAGCGTGAATATACAAACCTTGTTGCGGCATTGAACGGTGAAACGATATTTGTTTCCCCTGCAAGCAACAATTTCATCAATCCGCTGGATATGTCGAAAGACTATTCGGACGATGAATCTCCGCTTGTAATGAAGTCGGATTTCATACTTTCATTCTGCGAGTGCCTTGTCGGAAAGCAGGGGCTGACAGCCAAAGAAAAGGCTATCATCGACAGATGCCTGACGATGACATACGGCGAGTATCTCATCAAGTTCGACCCTGATAAAATCCCGACACTGATGGAGTTCTATGAGAATTTGAAGGCACAGCCCGAAAAGGAAGCAAAGGGACTGGCACTGTCATTCGAGCTTTACATCAAGGGAAATCTTAACGTATTCGCTCACAAGACTAATGTTGATGTTAAAAACCGTGTCGTGTCCTACGATATAAAGGACCTCGGCAAGCAGCTTAAAACGCTGGGTATGCTGATCGTGCTTGATTATGTGTGGAACAGGATAACCGTCAACAGAGCGCAGGGCAAGCGCACATGGATCTATATGGACGAGATATATTTGCTGTTTGCAAATGAGTATTCAGCAAACTTCCTATATGAGCTCTACAAGAGAGCAAGAAAATGGGGCGGAATCCCGACGGGCATCACACAGAATGTTGAGGACTTATTGAAGTCGGAAACTGCACGTTCTATGCTTTCCAATACCGACTTTGTTATGATGCTCAATCAGGCGACAAGCGACCGGGATCAGCTTGCGAGGATACTGAATATCTCGGACAATCTGCTGTCCTACGTTACAAACAGCGATTCCGGACAGGGACTTATATGCTGCGGAGGCTCTATTATTCCGTTCAGGGATAAGTTCCCGAAGAATAGGCTTTATGACCTTATGACAACCAAGCTCGAAGAAATAAAGTAGTAGAGGCGATCTAAATGAATATACGAACGCAAAAGGCTAGAGATACCCCCGAAACTAATATCGAACGTGATGGTATCGAAACTCAGAAATTATCAGCTGGAGTGCGGAATACTTTCAGAATCAAATCTATAAAAAAGACGGGTATTAACAACACTTCAGAAAATCGAAATCTGGTGCTCAAAAATCCAAATGTCAATCGTGAAGAACGCTTGCGTCAGCTGCGGGATATTGACCACCGTAAAGGCTATTTCAAGAGCCGAAAGCTGAAACTGGCTCGAAAAAAATATATCACGGCTAATGGTGATGATGAAAGCCCAAACAATATAACTACCGTCCAAAGCACTCTTGACGCGGCAGGCGGTGTAGTTCAGACAGGCGGTGTGATACGCACCGCTGTGGGTGACACTCGCAATACTGCCGGACGGATTCAAACGACGGTCAAAAATGGTGTTCGTATCGGTTCTGCAAAAGACGTTAGAAACACTCTTAGCAGTGCTTCTACTGTTGCAAAAGATGCAACAATTGAAGCATTAAACGAGGGTTGCAGATCGCTGCTGCAAACGAAGATAGACAAATCTACCACTACCGATACAGGCATGGAAGCTGTTAAGCAAGGACTGACGGAACTACGCTATGTAGAAAATGCTCGCAGAGGTATTTACAATGCTTCACAGGGCGGAATTAAGACCGCCCGAAGTATCAGGGAAACACCTAAAGCTGTCAAACAGGACGCACAGAAGATACGAAAAATACGGGAGAACATTATCCGAAAAAACCATGCAAAACAAGTTGCCAAAAGCGGAGTAAAGGCTGGCGGAAAAGTCGCTGGTGAAGCGGCAAAAAAGTCTGTAAGTGTTATCGCTAAGGTGGTCACATCAAAAGGTTTTATTGTGGTCGCACTCGGAGCAATTCTCATACTGCTCTGCGTGAATCTCGTATCGGGATTTCTGTCCATGATACTCACAACGATTGCGTCTATGTTTTCATGGATGGATCCGAAGGATCCCAACGTGGATAAATACAAGTATCTTCAAGCCTACCATGTTCAGGTGCAGGAGGCTGAGGCGGTTATACAAGCCGACCTTGATGATGTGTTCACATACACACCGGAGTATCGCTATGACGGGAGCGAGATCACTTCCTTAAATCAGTATGGCAACACACAGATTGCGGTTGACGAGAACGGCGTTATTGCCGCTTCAGCTCTGGTAGAGTTCAAGAACGGAAACGATAAGCTATCAGATGAAACGATAGCTGATATGACCGATAAATTTTATGAATACTGGCATGATACTGAAACAGGCTATTGTCCCGATCATGACTGCATGAAAGAAGAATCGACACTGACTGCGGCTAACGGTGATTTCTATGTGTCAAACACGGCGTATGTTGCAAGCAGTAACGAGTATGCGGTATCTTTTCGTGGAACGTGCTATGAACATACGTCAAGCGTAATGACTGACCTTACAATTGTAACGACTGATGACGGGAGTATAACCGGTTCGTGCGGTGCGGGTGTATGCGGTTCGGATTGGGAAGTCACATATAATATCGGTGCTGAGGGATTCAATAAGATCGACTGGAATGATATAACGATCAAGACCACAACGATCTATTGCGATAATCCTAACCACAACATATTTAAAGGTGAAGTAACCAATCTTGATTGTGAAACAGCACTTAAAAAACTCGGATTTACCGATGATGAGAAGAATCTGTTTTGGACGTTCTATTATGCACTTGAACAGGAGGGTTTCTGATGTTTGGTAATTTCAAAAGAATGAAAAACGGTATATCAAGAATAGACATCACCGCCATGCATGACAAGCATGAAGATGAAAAGCCAGACAAGAAATTCATTCTGGCGGTTATCATATTATCGGTACTCGCTTTGGTCACTCTTATTCGAGCGTTTTATGACTCAACAACGAGAGCGCAGCTTTTAAATCTTAAGATCAGTGTCTTCGATATTATCGTTTTCATTTTCGCAGTGGTCGGATATATATTCTTAAGGAAAAGAGGGAGGAAATGACGGAAAATGAAGAAAAGATACTTCTGAAAATAGACGATAATAAGAGGAAAATCGAGAGGGCAGCGCGGCTGATAGAGCACCATCGAGAGCAGATAAGGATATATAAAAAAAGGGGTGCGGAGCTTGCTGCAAAACTGGAGCAGGAACGGCTCAGACAGTTATATAAAACTGTTATTGATGAGGGCTGCGATATTTCTGCTCTGAATGCGGCTATCAAGAACGGCGATATTGATTTGAAAACCTTAGAGGAAGAAACATCGGAAGTATCCGGTGATGATGCTTCATCTATTCGTGGTGAGGAAAAGTCAGGACCTGTTCAGGATAACATGAAAAGAGATGAGAGCGATAATCATAATAATGGTCATCATGGCTCTGAAAACAATAACAATATCAAGGAGGACAGACATTAATGAACAGTAAGATAAAAAATGTGTTCAAGCGCGGCGTTTCGGGAACGCTCGCAGCTATGGTCGGGCTTTCAACGCTTGCGACTTCCGCATCTTCGGCAAGTTCGGACATCAATATCGGGTATACATGGGACAGCAAGGTAAACCCGTCGATAAGTGTTAAGAAATCTGGTAAAAGCAGCGGCGTGTCGGGTCAGTACATAAAGTCGGGCGAGCAGATATGCCGCTTTGTTCCCTCATCGGGCAGCGACTGGGCGTTCTGTATCGAGCCTGCGAAGTCGATGCAAGGAACACCCTCCGGCACCTGGTACACGCAGTACGGCTTCACCGAGTATGATACTTTCGATCTCTCGGACAAGTTCGAGGCTGACGCTACCGCCTATTGGGATGCTCTCGGCGGTACGGACGGCGATATTGCCAAGTACATGGGGCTGGTGCAGTACTACGGTTACAGTTCGCATAAGAACGGCAACTACTATGCCGCAACTCAGCTCCTTATCTGGGAGATAGTTCTCGGCTATCGCGGGCATACACCCGAGTCATTCGGAACCTGCTCGGATATTCTGTGGAACGATTTTACTTATCCTTCGGGCGGCTGGTGCTCAAAATCGGGAGTGGAGAAGGCATACAATGCGATAGTCGCAGATGTAAAGTCCCATTACACACTTCCCGGCGTTATGGAAAAGAGCGCGGCACTTGCTAAGGAAGACCCTCGCGTCATGAAGTTCAAGACCGATAAAATGCGCTATGAAGCTACCTTTAAGATCAAGTCGGCTTTCATCAAGAAGGACGCGCTGGAGCATAATTATAGCACCTTTAAGAGTAAGCTGACCGAAATGGTAAAGTCAAGGTTCAAGGGTAATTACGGGACAGATTACGGTATTGACACTTCGACTGACGGAGAATATACCGTGTTCACCGTCTGGTCGAATGATCGACCGTTTACAAGTACCGAGAACGGAGGCGTGTATTCCACCTCTGCTATCGAAATGCAGATAATGAGCGGTCTTGCGGAGTCCGAGTCGCTGTTTGCAAGCAGCAATTACCAGACCTGTCTTATCTCCACGAAGATAGATTCGGTCAAGGGATATACGGCTATTGGCTGCTATAATGAGCCGAATCTGACCGTTGAGAAAACTTACACCGACAGCGGCAACAATGCTATAACAGCTACTGCGCTGAGTAATCTGCTCGATAAGACAACGTTCGTGGTATCTACTACGATAAACGGCACAAAGTATTATATTGTCGCTGAACAGAAGGATTCCACATACTATTTTGTAAGATACACAAACAGTATCGTGAACGCTACGAAGTTCAGAACGCTCAATAAGACCAACAACAAGGGTACATTTACCGTTTGTGACCTGCCGACCTCAATGTCAAGCGGCAGAACATATACCGTTTCTGAGTACACTGTTCCAGATAATGACCGCTATGAAAAGCTCACAAAGTCGGTTTCGCTGCCCTCGCCTACAAGTGATTTTACTACAAATGCAGGCACGGGTACTGTGAAGCTGAACAACAATGAGGAGGGCTATGACGCAAAGGTCGGAACTGCTACTCTTGACAAGGTAGTCCATAACGGCGACGGCAAGGCACTGTCCACCGACAATATCGATGATATTAAGAAGCTGGCTGAGATATACAAGACCACAAAGTTCATTGTCGGCTATTGGGACGGCAGCACAATGCGTTATCTGACGAACGGTTATCTTTCGGCAAAGGACGCTTTCAGCGGAAACCTCGCTGATCTCAATAACTTTGCAGATACCGCATACAAGTCGGGCGACGGAATGTATTACGCTCCGACAAAGCTGAACGCTGAGCATAAGGTAGTTTTCGACAGCAACAGAACTTCGACCGACATTTCTAAGGCTTATGTTTTTGATGCCGGATATAACTATTCCGGTGCTGACACCTGCGACTATTTCGGTCAGGTGTATCTGAATCTGCTGCCGCTGAATGCTTCGGGTGTTTCGCAGGAGGTAGTGTTCATTGAGGTGAACGGTGCAAAGGGCTACGGCTACGATGACGATATTGATGTATCTAAGGCTGTAAATCTCAGCACACTCGGCTCTGTTTTCGACAAGCGCGGCATCAGCGGCGTGATGAAGAATGATACTAATTCTTCTTACACTGTTACCGATACAAACGGCAGCAAGTATGTTATTTCTTCGGGCGAGTATTATCCCATTTCGGGCAATAAGCTGGAGAGCAACAAGCTGCACTCGGATGCCGAGATCGTAAACGAACTTGTGAACTACGAGCTGGTGCTGACAAAGAAGGATGACAGCGATACCGTACTTTCGGGTGCTACCTACGGTCTTTACAATTCTTCAAAGAAACTGCTGAAAACAGCTACTACCGGCGCAGACGGTAAGGCAAAATTCAGCTACAACCTTATCCCGAACACCGACTATTATGTGCATGAAATTACCGCACCGGCAGGCTATGTTCAGGATACCGAGTATTACAAGATAAACCGTGAAAATGCGGTCGGAAACGATCTCGATACTTTCCAGAACTCTAAACTCAGTGACTTCGGCTATGAAGTCAAGGATAAGCCCTATGAGCTGAAAATCGAACTGAATAAATACGATGTTATCAATAATATCAGCATCGAGGGCATCACCTTTGATATTACCCTCGACGGCAAGCCGATCACTTCAATAACCACCGATGAAGAAGGTCGTGCAAGTGTTTCCGGGCTGCTGCTTGGAAAGCTGAACGGCGATACCTTTGAGAACGTCTATACCGTGACCGAGCGTGAGAACGACAAGTATATTATGCTCGATGAGGACGGCAATGCTTCAAGGGAGATAAAGATCGTTACAACTCTTGATGACATCGAGAGCAAGACAAATCCCGTAATTACATATAGGGCTGACGTGCCGAACACCTTACAGCTTGTTGATCTGAAAGTCCACAAGAAGGACGTTTTCGACAACCCTGTAAAGGACGTTACTTTCGATATTGTTCCTACCGAGAATGTTGAGATAAACAACAAGATTATTCAGGAGAGGGGAACGGTTATCGGCACTATAAAGACCGATGCAAACGGTATCGCTTCTTCCAAGTATATCGAGTACGCAAGCGATGGTACGCAGGGCTATGAGAAGGTGCTGCCGATCTATCCTAATTTCGAGTATGCGATAATTGAAAAGTCTGCTCCCGAGCCGTATATTATTCCCGAACATAATGAAACAAGGTTTACCGCAGTTTCCGAGAAGGCTGATACGCTGACCATTCCTCATGAGGTGACTATAAAGGACGATGTTCAGAATGGTATTCTCGATGTTTACAAGATGGACAACGGCACAAAGCAGCCGCTTGCAAACGCTGTTTTCGAGGTAAGAGCCGCTAAGGATTTCTCTATCGGTGCAAAGCAGCTTCACAAGGCTGGCGACCTTATCTGCACTATGACTACGAGTGCGGACGGTCACGCAACTTCGGGTGATGCTGAAATGTATATCGGAGCCGAGTACACTCTGACCGAGATACAGGCTCCGGAGGGCTACACGCTGAACAGTGATTCAAAGACCTTTACTTTCAACTTTGCCGGAAACGAGTTTGAATACACCAAGCTCGGTATCGACTTCGATAACACCTCGCAGCAGGGCAAGATCTCCGTTCGTAAGATGGGTGATATATTCAGCGCTGTATCTGCGCTCGGAACTGCTATTTCTATTGACGAGGACGGCACTGTTCATGAGGCAGGCTACACGATTTTCACTCCTCATTTTGAGAATGGGTTCCTTTCGGACGCTGAATTTGAAGTGACAGCGGCAGAGGATATTGTGACTGCTGACGGAACACTCAGAGCGCACAAGGGTGATGTTGTGGCAACGATCACTACCGATAATAACGGCTATGCGGAAACACCGCTTCTCTACCTTGGAAAATACACCGTTACCGAAACAAAGGCAGCATACGGTTATGTAAACAACCATGAGCCGCAGACTGTTGAACTGACATACGCAGGTCAGGAGATAGCTGTGCGTGATACCGAAAACACCGATTTTACCAACAAGTATCAGGGCGTGAGCGTTCATCTCACAAAGTTCATGGAGCATGACGATAAGTATGGCGTAGGCGATAAGTCCGATGCCAAAAATGTAGTATTCGGTCTGTATGCAGACGAGCCGCTGGTGGCTGAAAACGGTTCTTCGATTCCGAAGGACGGTCTTGTGGATTACGCAAGCGTTGGCGAGGATATGACCGTGAGATTCGGTCAGAAGCTGCCCTTTGGAAGATACTACATTCAGGAGATAAGCACCGATGACAAGTATGTCATCAGCGGCGAGAAGCATATCGTAACATTCGAGTACGCCGGTCAGGATAC
>JAILFN010000004.1 GCA_024697545.1 Ruminococcus sp. | reverse complement strand
ATAAAGCGAGTGAGGCAGATGCCGATGTTGGTACCGCAGCTGTGTCCGACAATATGAATAAGTCGGATAACATTTCAGGATCTTCAACTTTATAATTGTGTCTGCGGTGTAAACAACAAATGATTCTGGATATGATTTTATTACAATACTTGCTAATCACCGTCTACAGTCTGACCATATTTTATATAGAAGGGAATGATAAAAATGAATACCAATACCAATTCTTTCTTCTTGAACGCAATTTAACTTTTATAATTTTCAGAGCTTTTCAAAAATGCCGTTCTGAAGAATACTCTCTAAAGCTGTGATCGCCGTATCATACGAAACTGATTCAAACAGCAGAGGTACGGTTATTGTATCGTAATCCTCCTTATAGATCTTCTTATCAATGATCTCACGGAGAATATCGGTCACTTTTGCGCCCTCCTGAACCGAAAGGCACATCTTGTGCGGTCTGCGTTCATCAGCGACAGACAGTGAAAGGTCTTTCAGCGTATCATCGACCGTTACGATCTCAGACAGCTTGTAAATATCATAGATGTGCCTTGAATGCTCGGTAGTGGTATTCAGCAGATAATAATCTGCCAGAGCATACATCTTGTCGAGCATTGTGCGTTCTGCGGTCTGAACATTGAGCGTAAACGGCTCTAAATCATATTGCTTAATAAAAGCATCGTATCCGTTTTCGTGAAGGTATTGATAAATCAGGCTGTCTGCTGTCATTACCTTCGTCGGATAGGCTCTTTGATAGATAGCTGTTTCAACGATAAGCTGTTCCTTCAGATAAGCAGCGGACAGTGACGAGGGATAGTCGATGATATATCGGTTGTAGTCTCTGCGGCTTTTGATCGAATCGGCATTGATAAGCTCAAAATCCAAATCTCTGATAATTTGAGTAATGTTCGCTTTGAGCCGCCTTCTCTTGCTTTCGGACGGTTTCTTTTCAGACTGTACATTCAGGTCTATATCCTCAGAAAATCGCTTGATGATATGATAACACTTTGATAGTGATGTACCGCCCTTGAAAACAATATCCGGCATAACAGCGGCGATCCTTTTCAGAAAAAGCGTTACAAAATAGTCCTTCTCAACGATCTCAGCCTTGACTCCGAGATAGTCAGAGGTTCTCAGGACAAGCTGCTCAAAGGTATCCTTTTCATTATGCAACATAATAGATCACTCCGCTTTCTATGAGATTTCGCAAAGCCTTGTCGGGGAAAAACGGAGCATACTTTGTCACAAGCTCCTGAGAAATATTACATTTTCTGATCCAGCTTTTGATGATAGCTTTTCTTTCATCGTCAAAATAACCTGACGGGGTACTGTTCATCATCTCAAGGAACTGCAAAACAAATATATTGTCATTGTCTATCGTGACTCTTGACTTTCGCAGGATAACTTCCTGATTGCCTACTTTTACTCTGCGTAGCTTTGAGTTTTCATTATTCGTCTGAATTTCCGGAATGTTCGACATTTGTGTAGAAAGACCTGCCTGCTGCAATGCTGTGATTCCGGTGTAGAATCCGATCCTCTTTCCTTTTTCGGATAAATACTTTCGCTCGATGATCCTGTTGGGATTCAGAATGCTGTTCCCAAACGGTGTTTTAACAGGGATATAATAGATACCTCGTTCGTAGCGAATAATCTGACCGCTTTCACACAGCTTGGCAAGCTCTTTTTTGAGCCAAATATCAGAGTAAGCCTCATAACGAATGTCTGAAAGGAATATCGGTTCATTCTTTCCAAATGTTTCAAGAAGATAATCATACAGCATATTCAGCACCTCCCATGTTGTATTGAATTCATTATACTACATTTTACCTTATAAGTCAATAGTAATATATATCGAAAGAAGAATTTTTATGTCAATTTTGATCGTGGGCGAAAAGCCCGGCGCGAGCAGTGCTATAAGCTCTGTTGTCGGAGCTTCTTCCGCACGCAAAGAATACACCGAAGATAACGGTTATATGAGAGGAGAAAATATTTGTTAAAAGAGAAATTATCAATTTGCGATAAAGCATATCTTACATTAGAAGAGGCAGCAGAGTATTTCAATATCGGCATAAACAAGCTCCGTGAAATGACAAACAATAAGAACTGTCCTTATGTGATATGGAACGGCACTAAGCGGCTTATAAAGCGCAGGAAGTTTGAGGCATATCTGGACAACGTTTTTACTATATAAATAAGTCACAAGGGTACTTGCAAAAGAACCTTATGTGTGCTAAAATATACATAGGGTTCTTTTCTGCATCAACGAAAGGAGTAATCACTATGCAGAGAAGAAAGGATCCGAAAGGTAGAGTTTTAAAGGACGGCGAGCGATTCAAGCCGAAGGAAAACAGGTATTCGTATCGTTGGACAGACAAGCAGGGCAAGCGTCACAGCATATATGCTTCATCTTTGGAAGAACTCCGTAAAAGAGAAGCCGAAACTGCGAATGATATTTATGAGGGTATCCGCACCGAGTCCAAAAATGTCACAGTAAATGATATGTATCAGGCATGGAAAACTGACAAAAAGGGACTGCGCTCCTCGACAAGAGGAAACTACTCTTATATGTACGATCAGTATGTCAAGGACGGTTTCGGAAAGATCAAGCTGAAAGATGTACGAAAGTCCGACGTCCGCAGATTTTACAACGAACTTCACGATACCCGCAACCTTTCTTTCAACACTATCGAGATCATTCACAACGTGATACATCAGTTGTTCGCACTCGCGGTAGATGACGAGTACATCAGAAACAATCCGACGGATATGGCTTTGAAGGACTGCAAGCTGGCTCACAACTATCAGCGCCCTAAACGTCACGCCCTCATGATACCCGAACAGACAGCATTCATCGAGTACATAAAGAACAATCCTCAGTTCAGGCACTGGCTGCCGCTGTTCACGTTCTTTCTCGGTACAGGTTGCAGAGTATCGGAGGTCATCGCACTTCGCTGGGAAGATATTGATTTTGAAGACGGCATCATAAGCATCAATCACGGCATTACATATTATCAGCGTGAAACTAAGGTATGCAAATTCCAGATCTCGGAGAGAACCAAGACCGAGGCGGGAACAAGGATCATACCAATGCTGTCCGATGTAAAACAGGCGATACTTGACGAGAAAAAGTATCAGGAGGAAATAGGCATCAAGTGTCTTGCGAATTACAATGGCTATACGAACTTTATCTTTCTGAACAGGTTTGGCGACCTACACAATCCCGAGACCATCAACAGAACTATCAAGCGCATTATCCTTGCGCACAATATCGAGGAGACCGATAAGGCTGACGCTGAGAACCGAGAGCCGCTGCTACTGCCGGATTTCTCGTGCCACAATTTAAGACATACCTTCGCTACAAGGTACTGCGAGAACGAAAGCAACATCAAGGTCATTCAGGAGATATTAGGTCACAAAGATATTGCGACAACTGTAAACACCCCATATGGACACATTATAATCCCGCAGCCATATCCGATATAAAACACGAGAGCCTGTTGCAACCGCAGCACCCTCTAACCATATCCGAACATCAGAGTGAAAAATCATATTAACTGGTGAAATAAGCTGTTTCAGAGCGCACACCCCCAAGCCCTCTTCAAAAAAGAGGACTCGGGGGTGTTATGTTCTGCTGGTTTTTATGCCGTTTTCAGTTCAAAAAGAGAAATTCCAAGTCGGTTTTCTGAGATCTTAGCAAAAAGCTTCTTTATGTTGTATGCAAGTCCCAGCAAAAGGAACTCGTTTCTGATGTTGTTTTTGCCCCTGCACAGGAATCTTCTGATACCATAGTCCTGTTTAAGAACGCCGAATACGCCTTCAGCCTGTATGCTTCGGTTCATTCTGAGCTGTCTTCCGAATTCGGTCGCTATGTTTTCCAGGCTTTCTGCTCTCAGTTCTTTGAACTTATGCGATATAGACAGCGTCTTGTTTCCTTTTGCTTTTGTACAGTTCTGTTTGTAGGGACATCCTTCGCAGCTTTCACATCTGTACAGTGCTTTCTCCGAAACGAATCCGGTTTTCGTTTTCTCGTGCTTTGTACCGATACGCCACAGTATCCTTCCTGCCCTGCACACGAATATATCGCCGAGTTCGTGGTATTCCATATTCTCGGGTCTGCCGTATTTTGTACGATAGTTTCGCTTTTTGCTCTGCTCATA
>JAILFN010000117.1 GCA_024697545.1 Ruminococcus sp. | reverse complement strand
ATGTATACAGAAACAAAGAAGTTTCTGATTTTAAAAAGGAGGTACAGCCTTATGTTGTTAAAGCCGATAGAAAAAGAGCCGAACGACATTGACGAAATTCGTTCCCCGTCCATTCCCGAAGAAAACATCGAAGAGATATCTTCGCCCGAAACTGAAGAGCAGATATCCGAACCCATGCCTCAGTCCGACACGACAGCGGGAAACAGCGCTATAACCGCATTCTTCAACACAAGAGAGATCACAATTGAAAAGAGCAGTATGCCCGAAGCATGTGAGACAGCATTTCTCGTTATGAGCATCGCCGAGAGCCTGCCCGAGGCAGACAGCTTCCTTCACAGTCTGAGGTCTGCACATACCTCTCCCGACAAGAGCTTCTGCTTGAATCTCAAAAACAAGACAGAAGCGGAACGAAAGAAGATAACTGAGCTTGCGGGGATCATGAAGATGTGCGGTATCTTTTCCGAGTCCAACATTCTTACCGAGAGCATTTTCGGCAAGCTGTCGAAAGCGGGAAAAGTAGCCGACTTTATCATCGGACGATGGCTTGAACAGTTCTGTCAGATAGTGACGGTGAACCTGGTGAAGAACTATGCCGAAAAGCACGGACTTGAGTGGGAGGTCATGTCTAACGTGACTGTATGCTCCCGCGAAGGTGAGCTTCACGAGCTTGACCTGATCTTCTCGATAGGCGACAGGGTGCTTGGCACAGAGCAGAAAAGCGGCAGGCAGTTTGCCGATTACGACAAGTACCGCACCCTCGGTCTCTGGCTGGGTCTTGTGCCCGAGCATTTCCTGCTGGTAAATGCCTGTCTTGAAAACGAGCAGGCGGCGGACTGTATACACTATTTTTATGAGTACTATGTTTGCAATACTGCCAGCTATGCAAAGACGCTTATGAAGATGATAAACAATTCTATGATACTTTAAGGAGGACTAAAAATGGCAAGCTATAATGTATATCTCGACAGCAACAATTACTCGCACGGCTACGATCTCTTTAATGAGCATATCCCTTCAGGCACGGCTTTTGCTGCGCGTCCCGACGAGCTTTGCATCAGTCTCGATGAGGAGAAGAACATAAGCTACAATATCGTGATATCAAACCTCACCAACAACACCATCACACCTCTTGACAAGCAGATCATAGGGCTGATAGCTTCCTTTGGTTATGTTACCACCAAGCAGCTCAGCGAGATGCTGGCACTTCTCGGCTGTGATAAGCCTGCGGACAAGCTGCTCAACAATACCGAAAGACTTCGCCGCCTCGGGGTGATCCGTGCGTTTTCCTTCGGCAGGAGCAGGGACGAAAAATGCTGTATGCAGGTCTTCACGCTCTGTAAGAACGGCAGTGAGATCGCTAAGGCAACGTGTGTGAACCACAGCTACAATATCATGAATGCTGCAGCATATCCGTCTGACGTAAAGAGAGTTCTGGCGAGAAACCAGGGTGTGCTGGCATTTCTTAAATCAGAACTTCCCCTTGACTGGTTCAGGATAAACACTGTTATAAGCTCAAGTGACATAAGCGATGCAGCTGTAAGACCTTCGTTTACCGTAAGCGTCGAGAACGAGGTCATAATGTATGAGGTCGTCCGCAGGGGGCAGTTCTGGGAAAACCAGCTCAGAAACAAGCTCAGCCGATATAAGCTGCTGTTTGATAATTTTGAGAGTAACAGCTGGGATATGACATGTTTTCCGACACTCGTTATGGTCGGTGAGACATTTGAGCACAGCCGGATGATAAATGAAATTGCGCGGGAGATCGGCATTAAGGTGCTGTTTTCCGACGACCTGATGTTCTGCGGAAAAAACTTTTACAGCTCCGTATACGGCTTTGAAAACGGCACTCAGCAGTTCTATTTGTTCGAGTCAAGGCCTCGTATCGAAGAATGATCGATATAAGTCTTGTAACTCCTATGTCGAAAATGAAAGATAATTGCCCTGAGAAATTAATTCTCAAGGATTCTTTGAGAATACATAATGTATAATGTTGTTAATGAATAAAGGGGGTGACCGCTATGAAAAATGCATAACATGACACGCAGGTAGGCAAACTATATTTTCTTTTTTGAAAGGTGAGTTCTTATGAATAATACTTTGATCTATGACCCTAACAATTTTAACAGACTGTCGCATTTTAAAGCGTTTGATGATTCGACCCGTAAGTTTGCGGCTCAGAAAACCAAGAACGTAAGATCGGTACTGGGTGAAAAGCACCTTGCCATACTGAGAGATCCGACCAACGGAACTCTCTGCTCCAAGGACGGCAGAAGATCCGACCCCAACCTGCCTCTGGCTCAGGCGATCTCGTCGGATTACGCTATCAGTGAACTGATGTATGTACGTCTCCGCCAGATAGCGGCCACCGAGCAGTATTCGGGACTTGTTACCGCTGCCGAAACAGGGCTTAGCAGTTACACTCTCGCAAATAAGATTCGTTTACTGACTCGTGCAGGCATTATCTGTAAGAGTACCGAATACCCTTCGGGATACTATATCCGGCTGGTACCTGAAGCCAGAGATTTCCTCAACAAGGGGTTTGCTCAGATATATCTGAGCGACTACGTCAAAACCAATCTTCGTCCCGAAGAGATCTATTACGATGTGACCCTTACGGAAGATCGCAACCCCTCCGAACGTTACAAGGTCGATCTCATTTACAAAAAAGACAACCGTGTGAGCTTCGCAGTCATTGCACTGAACCGCAAGCTGACGAGTATGCCCGCTCAGATCGACAAGCTGGTGCGGATCTCCAACAGACTGCGCTCCTCGCTTACGATAGTAGTAAGTCCGAGCGTTGACAGAATGGCTCTTCAGGAGCTGCTCCGCAGCAGACTCAACTATGATGTCAAGATCCCCGATATCGTTCCCTACACACGTCTTATGTATCTTCGTTGAATAATTTGCATACAGCCCGTTCTTAGTGGGCGGGCTGTAACTTTTTAATCGACCGAGATAATTTGACTTCGCATTTGATATGATTATCTTACAGAAGGGAGGAATGCTTTCATGACTGCATTTTTCATCATAGTGATCGGGATCGTTCTTATCCTGCTCATTGCTACCGATGGCTTTGGGATCATCAGGATCATACGTGAGCGAAAAAACAGGCATCCCTACGCAGAGCTTTACAGCGACCATAAGAGCAAAAAAAACGATACAGGCACATTTATCAACAAATTCAACAAACCGCGCAGATAAGCGCAGAAAGGGTATTTCTATGGATAACAAAGTAATAACTGATATCTTGTTTTCGGAGATCGACAGGGTAGTCCTTGACGGGAACGCCGTGACATCAGAGCTTCCGCTTTCGATGACGTATGCGAACGTCTCCTCGTCCGAAGATCTGAAAAGCGCACTCGACACCGTATTCTCGGAAAAGGCTATGAAGAAGCACGTACTCGTCGTGACCGATTCGGAAGATTTCAAGGATATCATTCTCTCTATAAACAGAACTATTTCAAACGGCAAGATCGCTGTCATCTGCAAAGGAGTTTTCTTCGCCGATGAGGCAGTCGTCGAAATGATCCGTGAGAAAAATCTTCTTCACACAAACGATGGCATCGAGTATTATCCCGGGAAGCAGCTGAGCCCAGATATGCTCTATGCCGATGAAAACGGCAGACTTCTGCTGCGTGAAGGTACGGTGGGTGAACCTCTCTATGCTAACGACGGCTCCTGCTGGGGGTGCGTGCTAAGTGAGGGGTATACCCTTGACAACATGAAGGGCAAGCTGACGGAAAGCCTTAAGGAGTGCAGTCTCGGAACAAAGGCTCGTATCGTCCTGAAGCTGCTGGATATGTACGACAGCGGCACTCTTTCCGACGCCGACTCGATAATGCTGTTCGATACGTCCGACTGCGTCGAGCTTCTTGGTATCGGCGAGCCTACTCAGTGGTCAGCTAAGTCTGTGGCTGCGCTGATATGTAGTGTGTACTTAGGCGGCGTATCCGACTGCAAGGACAAGCTTGAGCTGCTCATAAATGCTCGTCTGGCGATGAGTGAGCTGCCGGCGCTTCTGTTCGAGGATATGCTTGATACCTATTCTCAGCAGATTTTCCCTTCGGTGTCGGCAGAGATGCCGTCAACAGCTCAGCTTCGCAACACCGCCGAGCGCATACTCATAACGACCGAATCATGAAAGGGGTAATAGATATGAAGTATAACGTAATAGGACACAGCGAAGTCGGCAAAAGACATCTTGCTGCTGGCGGCGAAGTAAACCAGGACTGCATACTGCTCCATAATGACGAGCGGATAACGGCAGTCGCCCTCTCAGATGGAGCTACGGGCGCAAAAGATGCTGCACGACCTGCCGCCGAGGCTACCGTTGAAGCGTGCATTGAATTTGCGCAAAATGGCAAGATCTGGGACATGAATAAGCATGCGTTGACAGAAGAGCTGCTCAGAGTGATAGACAATCACTATCTTGAGCTTGATTTCCCTTACGACCGGTTGTGCGCAACAATGGTGGTGCTCATGATCAACCACATTAGCGGTACCTTCATCACCATATCAATCGGAGACTGCGCTGCTATGCTTCTCAACAAGCAGCTGGAGCCTTCGATCTTGATCTCCCCCGTCAATTATTTTTCAAAAAGAAACACTCTCTTCGCCAACTCGTCCATAGCAAATAGGTTTCTGAAGCTGGAAAGAGGCAGTCTTACCGACACTGATATATCCGGCTTTGCGCTCATCACCGATGGTGCGGAGGAGCTGATGAACGCTTCGAAAAATGACGAGATCCGCAGGCTCTCTGCACTTGCCGTGATAGACCCCGACAGCGGTGAGAAGGCGCTTAAAGAGTGTATAGCCGACCTCTCCGAGCGCAACAACGACGACATCACAGCGGCTTTTGTCATGATCTCTGACGATGAAGAGATACGTGCAGCTGCTGCCGATGAACTGGGGTTAGAGTATGAGGATATGTACGGGAGTGAGCCCGAGACTCCCGATCAGGCGGAAGATGAGTACGTTACCGATGAAGAGAGCTGTACCATTCCCGAAGAGCCCGAGACAGAGGAGCAGGACATGGTCGCAGAGTCCGAGAAGACCTTGCTCGGCTTCCTCGCCGAGCCTCGCAGTCCCGAGGAACTCATATTTGCGGGCTTCATCAACAGACCGTCCGATCTGCTTAACCTTATCTACCCTTACCTAAAGGAAGGACTGGTGAAATACAGCGATCATCATTTTGTCAGTGTGAAAGGAGGGCGGTGATGCTATGAGATATACTCAGCTGCTGTCTGGTCTCTACCCCTCGAAGGAGCTTTACCCAAAGCTCCTTCCTCAGGGTGATCCTCTCAAGAGGGAAAACCTGTTGAAGTACGGGCTCCTCTGCATCGGTAGGATCGGGGACGGATCGTTTAGCGATGTCTATCATGCCAAGGACATCTGCGGCAGACGCTACGCTGTTAAGGTGATGAGAGCTGAAAAAATGGGTTCCAAGGCATTGATATCGCCGCTTGAGGTGACACGAAGGACTCTCGGTGAAATAGAGCTTCTCGAAAAGCTGAATGATGTTCCCTCCGTCGTTCATCTTAATCATTATTATCCCGATACGGCTGAGATCCGTCGGCATATACGGCTATCCGAGGAGAATAAAAACGAATACGGGAAGCAGCCGAAGATAGTGCAGGTGATGCCACTCTGTATGCCTTATAACGCTTTTATCAAATGGCTGCTTCACGATGGCAGACGGCTCACTGAAGAGGAGCTTGCGGCGCTGATAATTGATCTGATCGTCTGCGTCTACCAGTTGCATGACAAGGGCATCGTCCACCGTGATATAAAGCCTGCAAACACAGTATTGTTACAACATGATGATGGAAATATAGGAACTGCGGCTATTGACCTCAACGTCTCAAAGCGATTTAAAGAATACGTAGACTACGACTATACTCCTGTCGGAGCTGAGCGATATGCACATCCGATGCTGGTTGGCAATTACGACGCTGTTGACCTTGATACAGCTAAGAAGGGAGACATATACAGCATCGGTGTTATCGGATATCAGCTCGCCAACGGTGGCGAGCTGCCGTCGCCCAGCCGTTACGTTCCCGACCCGAAGAACCTGCCGTCACCGAGAATGGGCAGGCTGATAAGATCAATGATGAACCCCGATATCTCAATGATCCCCACAAGCGATGAGCTGCTAACAGAGCTTTATCGGATCACGGAGGACGCAAGAGACGCGGTGTTCGTAAGCCCCGAAAAACGCACTGCACGCAGCAGCCGACCTGTTGGTGAGTATGTACATGTACCTCGCAAGACGCAGAATCAGCCGCGGCGTGTATATAACGGAGATGACTGCTTCGACGGTTTCTTCTTCGGACAGAATGAGCCGCACGTACAAACATATATCAAGCACAGCCCGTCGACTGACAGCTTCGATTCGGCATTTGACAAAATGTTCGGCGATGACTTCGATAAAGCGTTTGCGGTCTTTGACGATTTAGATAGTTTTAATTTCTGATAGGAGAGGCTCCGCTGTTTATGCGGCGGAGCCGATCTTTAAAAGGCAAGGTGATATACAATTCGTGGCAAACGGACGAATGTGAATAAAGAAAGGGAATGATTTTATGAGTAATAACAGCTGCAAAAAGAATCTCGGGCACTTTTCCGCAGAACGGCAGAGACACAAATCATCGGAGCTCGCTCCCCCACAGCAGTTCGTCAGATACAGCGAGACTGTGAGCGTCGAGAGGTTTGTAAAGCAGGGCGATACCGTTTATGGACAGCGGATAACCAGACACTCCGATGGTGCATCTGTACTCGGACTTCCAAAAAAGAAGTGAATCATACAGATTTTTTAATCAGCCGGATAAATACAGGATGTACCGTGCGATAATAGGTGACAGAAAGAGAGGAGAATAGTTATGTATAACAATACACTTCA
>JAILFN010000059.1 GCA_024697545.1 Ruminococcus sp. | reverse complement strand
TATACATATGCACCGAGTTCACGCAGGCGGCTGCCGACCAGCTCGCCGCGAGCGGGCTGGCTCACAAATACACGGCGCTCATATGCTGCCACGAGAGCTTTCCCCCGAACCTGCCCGACACCGAGATAGACATGATACCCGTATACTGCGGGAACATCACGCGCTCTGTGGAAGAGCTTGTGATATAACACAAGGTCGAACGCCTTTAAAGGAACCAAAATGAAAAAAGAGAAAAAGCAAAACAGATCAAAAAAAAACAACAGGATATCGCTGAAAAACGGCATCACCTTTCAGCCCGCTATCGACATGACGGTGAAAACGCCGGTGCTTTCCTTCTTCCCGCTCATACAGCTGGCACTTGCGGTAATATCATCGCTTTCGGTGATATATATGCTGCCTGCCTTTTTAAATTCGGCTAACGGCAATTTTACGGGCAGCTTTGAAGTTACAAACGGCACAACGGTATTCATGGTCGTTGCCTTTACGTCGATAGCTGCGCTTTTCTGCACAAGCAAGGAGGTATTCGTAAAGCTCATCGGCATCGGATATCTGTGTCTGAATTCGATATACATCTTCATGCACATAAAGAACGCCGTCAACGGGTTTATGTACACGGCGAACGTCTATTCCAAATGCGCCTCCTTTGCAACTCCGCTGTTTGCACAGACATCGGCGAACGCTTCGACGGGTGACACGGAGCTGTTTCTTGTAGCCTTTGCGTTCATCATCACGCTGCTTACCGCATTCGGGTGCATATTCCACATAAGCTTCCCGATAGAATTCCTGACGAGCTTCCCGATCTTTGAGCTGATGACATTCTGGGGAATGAGGTTCAACGAGGACTACATCTGGACTATCGTCGGTATGCTGTTCTCGTGGGTGATGATACTGTCACTGAGCCTTATAAACCACACGGCAAAGAACAGAAACTCCGACAGCACCTTTGCGGTACACAACAAAAAAAAGACCTACTACCTTACCTCAAAGAGATTAAAGCACAGCTTCTTCGGGCTTATGACATATGCCATCGCGATCATTTCGGTAACGGTATTCATCGTGACGATATCATACATACACGGGCATGACGACATCAGGACGAAGAAGCTCGACAAGATGAGGTACGACATCTCCACGGGGGTCAGGGACCTTTCGAGGAACGTCACCGAGCAGGCTTCGCTCATGAACGATCCCATACCCGGGAGAGGCACAAAGATGGTCGGCGGCACAAACGGAGGAAGGCTCGGGCTTTACGACGAGCTTAAATTCTACGGAAAGACCGCAATGCGCGTCACCGCGCCGAAATTCTACCGCCCGCTTTACCTCAGAGGCTACGCTGGGGAGAAATACGAGAACAACGCATGGGCTCCGATAAAAGCCGACAGCGATACTGCCGAGGTATTTGAAGCGCATTACGGCGGGTTCCTGCTCGACTACGATTTCATACACACATTTTACAGCACAATGCCCGGTGCCGAACGCATCGAAATAAAGATAGATCCCCTCAATTGCAGTGAAGACGTGATCTATGCGCCATACGGTGCATACTACTCGCAGATAGACGAGGCAGACGTACAGAAGTACGACGGCATAGTTTCGCCGCTCAAAAAAAAGCAGGGCGAGGACTACACTATCACGATGCTGAGCCTTGCGGACGAAAGCCTTGAATGGCAGGACATCATCGCGAAAAAGCAGCTTTACAAAGCCCCAGGCACCGAACAGGACGCACTTAAAGAATACGACAGAAATGTGATACATTCGGAGGACGGCATATACACATATGTCCCCGAGGAGGCTATCCCCTCGATAGACAGAGTCATCACGGGGGCAGGGCTTGAGCTTCAGCCCGACGAGCCTTACAGCATAAGCTACATCGAAAATTCGGTGAAGGAATACCTCAGCGCCAACGGCTACACCTACGACCTGAAGCCGGGGGTGACACCAACGGACAAGGAATTCGTAAGCTATTTCCTTGACGAGCAGAAGAAGGGCTACTGCACATACTACGCTTCGGCGGGCGTTATGATAATGCGGAGAATGGGCATACCCGCAAGATATGTCGAAGGGTATCTCATCGAGCCTTCACAATACAACGAAAACGGCAACCCGATAGTCGTCTCCGACCGCTGTGCCCATGCATGGTGCGAGGTGTTCATAGACGGCTGCGGCTGGTACCCGGTCGAGTTCACTCCCGGATACACCGACGACAACCCGAACCTCACCGACGCTGACAGAAACAACGTCAGAAGACCGAACAACAAAAACACTGTCTCACGACCCGAAACTATCAGCAAAAACGACAGCTCATCCTCAAAAGCTGACGGATCTAAGAGCGAAAGCAGCAGCATTTCCTCTAAAAGCGACGGATCAAGCAGCTCTCGCAGCAGCGCTGACGGCGGCGGGACTGTAAGCGGCAGCTCAAGCAGCAAGAAACCGAGCGACCGAACTCCCGAAGACGCAGGTCTTCCCCACGATAACAACTTCAAGCAGTACGCATATCTGCTGTTGACCATCGGGTTTATCGCATTTGTTACGACAACTGCGGCGGCGCGGCGCGAAAACAAGCTGGAACGCATATACAAAAAATGCCACTGCCCGGACAACAAGAAGTCTGTCATAAACTGCTACGTTCATGTGCTGCAATACGCCAAGCTGCTGGGGTTGGAAAACAACGATCACATCAGCGACGTACAGCTCACCTCAAGCATGATCGACCTTATCGAAGAGAAGATGCCTGATCTGAAGATACCATTCATCAAGCTTTCGGAAGCGGCGATTCTCGCATACATGGGTGACATGGATATATCCGATGAAACCTCATCAAAATCGAGAAACACTTACAACGACATAAGAAACAGGGTATTCGAGCTCATGGATCCTCTGCAAAAGCTAAGGGCAATGTGGATACTCGGGATATACTGACGAAAAAAGACCGGACAGAACGTCCGGTCTTTTGCTATCTCTTTAAGCCGTATTTTTCATAGAAGGCATCAATATCAGCCTGCGTGCGGACAAGCTCGGAGTACATCAGCCTGCCGCTTGCGCGATCGTAAAAGCCTATCGTCTTTTCGCCCGTGCAGGTGCTGGACTGAACCTTTATTTCCATGCCGCGGCATTCCTGCGGGACGGGTATCGGCTTATGCTTTTTGAAGAGAGGCATTTTATTCAGCCTCAGCCATCATCTTCTCAGCCTTCAGGACAATGGCACATTCAAGGCGCTTCTTTTCGATATCGCAGGAGAGCTTATATGCGGCTCTGATATCCTTGTTGAAGGTGTAGTTGTTGGCGTTGCAGCCGCCGCTGCAATAGAACTTCGCCCAGCACTTCTTGCACTCGGGCTTGGTATAAACGTGAGCCCTTGCGAAATCCTGCTTCATGTCGGTATCGAAGCTGCCGTCATTTAAACTGCCCATCTTGTAATCATCATTGCCGACGAACTGGTGGCAGGGATAGATATCGCCGTCGGGAGAGATGGCAACATAATCATTGCCGCAGCCGCAGCCGCGCAGTCTCTTGATAGCGCAGGGACCCTGATCGAGGTCGAGCATAAAGTGGAAGAAGTTTATGAATCTGCCCGAGGACTTGATCTCGCGGATGTTGTCGGCGAGCTTTTCATACTCGGAGAAGATAGCGGGAAGATCCTCTTCGGTGAGGGCGTAAGGGAGCGAAGGATTGGCGATAACGGGCTCTACCGAGATCTGCTCGAAGCCCTCGTTGTAAAGGCTCATTACATCGTTGGTGAAGTCGAGGTTATACTTGGTATATGTACCGCGGACGTACCATTCCTTGTCACCGCGGTTTTCGACCAGCTTCTTGAACTTGTCGATGAAGGCGTTATAGCTGCCCTTTCCGTTTATGGTCTTACGCATACGGTCGTTGACCTCGGGTCTGCCGTCGATGGAGAGAACTACGTTGTGCATCTGATCGTTTATGAACTCGATCTTGTCATCGGTGAGCAGTGTGCCGTTGGTGGTAATGGTGAAGCGAATGTTCTTGTTGTGGAGCTTTTCCTGCTCGCGGGCGTACTCTACTATCTGCTTTACGACCTCAAAGTTCATGAGGGGTTCGCCGCCGAAGAAATCTATCTCAAGATTCTTGCGGTTGGCGGACTTTTCGATCAGGAAGTCGATAGCCTTCTTGCCTGTCTCGTAGGTCATGAGCGTTCTGCCCTTGCCGTAATCGCCCTTGCCCGCGAAGCAGTATTCGCATCTGAGGTTGCAGTCGAGTGCGATGAGCAGGCACATAGCCTTGACGGGAGAAGCTACGGAAGCGAGTGCATATTTTTCGTAATCGTCCTCTGAGAAGAGTATCTTATCGTTATAAAGGGATACCATCTCGGCATAGCATTCGCGGAGCTCCTCCTCGGGGTATTTGCCCGAAAGCGCCCTGATAGCCTCTTCGGGACATTCACCCTCAACGGGGGGCTCGACGTAATCGAGAAGGTCGTAGGTCAGCTCGTCGATGATATGCACGCCGCCGCTGTTGGTGTCGAGCAGTATGAACATATCCTTCTGTTTGAATTTATGTATCATTTTGATTCCTCCGCAATAATATACTTTAAAGTTTATCCTGTGCTGTATACCGCTTTCTATTTTTTATAATATCCCAACTGAGAAGCAAGATCCAGGATCTGCTCTTTTTCTTTCGCGGGACCTATAAGAGTGAGAAAAGTGTTATCTACTCTGACATAAAGGCAATAGTTATGATATTCATTTACCTTTTCATAAATAACATAATTTGCGTGCTCTGTTTTTTTGTATGTATCGAGGTCATCGGGTATGGAAAGCTTCATCGTTTTGTCCAGCTGTTTCTTATTCTTTCCATAATCTTCAAACACGAACGTGCGGGAATGATCTATCAAGCCGCCGCAGGCGGAAAATCCCTCATCCGAATAGACCCGAAACTCATCATTCCAGTATCCCATCCGTTTGAGTTCTTCTTTTACTCCGCTGACATCACGAGCCTGAAGCTTACCCGAAGCACAGCTGCTCAGCAAAAAGATCAGGCAGCTTACAGCCGAGATGATCTTTGCATTGGTTTTCCGCAAATCCAACCACTCCTATAAAACAGATCGACGCAAGACGCAGATACAAAAATAAAAGGGACATTCGGGGAATGTCCCTTTATAGCTTAATCTTAAAATAGATCAGTCTTCCTTCTCGCACTTCTGGTTAGCAACGGTGCAGGAAGTTTTGCAAGCGGACTGGCAGGAAGCCTGGCACTCGCCGCAGCCGCCCTTAGCAGCGCTCTTCTTGAGATTAGCCTTGTTGATAGTCTTAATATGCTTCATTGGTACATACCTCCCAATTTTCATTTTCTTTATTATATCATATTTCGAGCAGAATAATATAAATTTTCCATGAACTGAAAATAAATATTTTCTATCTTATGTGAAAGCTGTTGCCGTTGGTATTGACACCGATAATGCCGCCGACCGAAGCACATATAAGCGTCATGACGAGTTTTCGACCGCCTTTCATACCTCCTGCCGCGCCCGCGAAGAGGTAAGAGAGCAGGAAGATCACCCCGAACAGGAACAGTCCGCAGAGCAGCCCCATGAGAAGACCGTTCTGTCTGCGGCGGCGTGCAGCCGTTAGTCCTCCCGCGAAGGAGCCCGCGCACAAAGCAGCCGAAGTAAGCACCGACAGCACTTTATCGTCCATATCCATCCCTGTCATCAGCAGCGAGATGAGCGTCACCCCTGCGAAGACCACAGTCGCGCCTACCGCCGCCGATATCAACGCCGACAGCCCGCCGCGAAAATACACACCGTTTTTTCTTCTGTTTCTCATAGCACAACACCTCCGCCGAATAAGTATATGCAGCGCAACGGGCATATATGAAAAAGGCAGCCGCGATCACGCAGCTGCCTTGAAGTATCAATTATTGAGGGGGCTGTGACTCTTAGCCGAATGCAGGAGCGACACAAGCTTCGGGGCGTTTACCGCAGCCAGAAGCACAGCGCACGGCAGAATGCCGAAAAACGCAGCATACTTCCCTGCTGCAAGGCAGCCTGCATATCCCGCCGCAGCTCCGATATGGAACATCAGGAGAGTTCCCGCGAAATACTTTGCCTTATCGAGGTGCTTTTTATCGCCGTCCGCACAGTATTCGGCGATGCTGCCTACCGTCTGGCGGAAATTATTGGTGGAAAAGATCGGAGCACTCGCATAGCCTCCCATGCTGCCAAAGACCACCCACATGAACGACATCATGATGAAGGTCGGGTAAAGCCCCACAACGGGCGGGATATCTGTCGGAAGGACACCGAGGATCACGAAGCCTGCTATGTTTATAACGGCGCTGATATTGCAGACATCAGCCTTTCCCTTTTGCTTCAGATATGAAGCCGCAAAGACCGACGCGCCGTAGATCACACTGCCGAGGAAGAACAGAAATGCCTGAGCGAAGCACTTCGACAGCAGCGAGGACAGCGCTTCAAGAAGGTTGACCGTCTGCGAGGAACCGAGCGACATACGCATAAGCACCGTATATATCGCGGCATATCCGCCGACAAGGCAGGCTGCGCGGTGCATGGCGCGTTCGTGCCTTACGCTCATAGCTTTCACTCCCCTTTTTGCTTTCTGATATAATTATATCATTTTCAGCAAAAAGCGTCAAGATTATTTCTGACGAAGTTCACAAACGAGTGTATGGAATTTTGTGCAGTAAACACAAATCAGCCCATGACCGCTTTGAAGGCTTCGCCAATGGTAGAAGCGCCGATCAGCTTTACTCCTTCGAGACCGCTCCTGTCCATTCGTGAGAGTGTAGCAGCGGGCAGTACAACACGCCCGAACCCGAGCCGCTTTGCTTCAAGCACCCGCTGTTCGGCACGCTGGACTCCGCGCAGCTCGCCTGCAAGACCTACCTCGCCGAAGCAGAGGGTATCAGCGGGCACGACCTTGTCGATAAGCCCCGAGTAGAGTGCGAGCGCCACCGCGAGGTCTGCGGCAGGCTCGTCGATCTCAAGACCGCCGACAATGCTCATATACACATCAAGTCCGCCGAAGTAGTATCCCATACGCTTTTCAAGCACGGCTATGAGGATCGCCATTCGGTTGTAATCAAAGCCGGAAGCTGTTCGGCGGGGGACGTTGAAGGAGCTCTTTGTGACAAGCGCCTGAACTTCTGTCAGCAGCGGTCGGGAGCCTTCGATCATGCAGGCGACGCAGCAGCCCGAAGCGTCCTGCGGGCGGCCTGTCAGCAGCATCTCGGAAGGGTTCGCGACCTCACGCAGACCCTTGCCCGTCATCTCAAACACGCCGATCTCATTTGTCGAGCCGAAGCGGTTCTTTATGCCGCGCAGTATACGGTAGGGCATATTCTTCTCACCCTCGAAATAGAGCACGCAGTCTACGATATGCTCCATCACCTTTGGCCCCGCGATCGCGCCGTCCTTGTTCACATGACCGACGATAAGCATCGGTATCTCGAGAGACTTCGCCGTTTTCATCAGCATATTCGAGCATTCGCGCACCTGCGTAACCGATCCGCTCGCGGAGCTGACCCCCGATATGTTCATCGTCTGTATCGAGTCGATTATTACGATCTCGGGCTTTTCCTTGGCGACCGCCTTGCAGACGGCTTCGCAGTCTGTCTCACTGAGAAGATACAGATTCCCGCTGTCCACCCCGAGCCTGCGGGCTCTGAGCTTTATCTGACGCAGCGATTCCTCGCCCGAGACATAGAGGATCGTGTGATCGTCGCCGAGTGCCTGACAGATCTGCAGCAGCAGAGTTGACTTGCCGATGCCCGGTTCGCCGCCGAGCAGTATAAGGCTGCCCTTTACCACGCCGCCGCCCAGCACTCTGTCAAGCTCACCCGAGCCTGTGCTCCAGCGGGTCTCGGTATCGGTGGCGTCGATGTCGTTTATCTCAAAGATGTTATCCGAAACATCACGAGCCGAGGAGACCGAGCCGGAAGAACGCTGAGAGCTGCCGAGGGGGACAGTTTCTTCAAACGTATTCCACTGACCGCAGTCGGGGCAGCGGCCGTTCCATTTTGAAGTCTCATACCCGCATTCCGAGCAGACATATACCGTCTTGTTTTTTGCCATAAATACTCCTTTCAAAGCACAGTACCGCGGGGACCCGCGCATACATATCAAAGACCGCCCAATCTTTAAATGAGCGGTCCGAAAAAAATCGAGCAGATAACGCACAGAGCCGCAGGACGGCTGCGCTGCTTTTATTCAAAACGATACCGTACCGAGTCCGAGGGGATCGTTCAGTGCTTCTCTGATCGCGCGGCTGAAATACACCGCATTGATAAAGCGGTTGTGGATCTCCTCTTCGAGGTCGATGTCGGCTTCCTCGATATTTTTGAAATCTATATAGCCGCCTGCCATCGTGCCGTGGCCGCCGCCGTTTCCGAGACCCTCAAGGGCATTCGAGATGATATTGCCGGCATCGAGGTAATCGAAATTTGAGCGGACAGAGAATTTCAGCCCGTTGCCGCGGTAGGCATAAGCTATCGAGAACTGCACCTCGACAAGAGTGAGCATGAAATCGCAGAGAGTTGCCACAAGCCCGTCCGAGGCATCGCTGTCGATAAAGCAGAAAGCTATGCCGTCGTATATCTTGATGGTGCCAAGAGCCTTTCGGTAAGCGTTCAGGTCTTCAAACTCCATCTGATGGTGGCTTATTACTTTGAGCTTATCCTGATCGCACCTTGCAAACAGCAGGCGGAACATATCTATATCAAGATCCGTCACGCCGCGGCTAAAGCTTTCGGTGTCCATTTTAAGACCGTAAAGCAGCACCGTAGCGGTCTCAACGTCCATATCTATATCGTTGGAAAAGAAGTAATCAGCGATAAGCGTAGCGCAGGAACCGCAGACCCTTACATCGCGGAAGGAATAGGTGAAGGGAGCGGTGGTCGGGTGATGATCTATACAGCCGACAACGGTAGCGGCAGTCCTTTGTACGTTGGTATTATTAAATTGACAATCTACAGTAATGATGCAGTCATCGGAAGTAAGCTCTTCAAGCTCATCGACCTCAAAAGCCTCAAGTCCGAACATGGAGAACAGACCCTGCACAGATGCCTTTGCCATCGTTCCGTGAAAACAAACCTTTGCGTCAAGACCAAAGTGGCGTAAAAGCTTCTGAAGCCCATATGCGCTTGCAAGAGCATCAGGATCGGGGAAGTTATGGGTCTGGATATAGACCATATGCCCCCTGAGAACCGCCAACAGCTCTTCAAGTCTTTTAGTCATAGCAAATAATCCCTCTCAAGCCGGACGTAAATGTCCGTTGCCATAATTACACACTTTAATTATAACATAAATATCAAACTTTTTCAAGCGATTTTATGAACAACCGGAATATTTAGCAAGTTGCACAATAGAAAGAATAAGTATTTGTCATTTCAGCAAATTGCGAACTATTTTTTCCTTCTGAAAAAATCAATAATGCGCCTGAAGATGCTCTTTTTGCGCGGCAGAGGAATATCTGCGGCAGCAGGCACGGCGGGTGGCTCTGCCGCTTCGGCGGAGTCACTATCGGTCGGGGCATCTGCCGCAGGCTCGGGTACGGAAGGCTCGGGCAGCGGGTCGTTCGCTTCGGGGCGGGGCGTGATTTCCTCCTGCTTTTCGACAAAGCGCTGCATGAACTGCTGCTGCGAGGATGTGCCGACACCCGAAGCAAATGTATAGCTGCCGTCGGCACGCATTCTGCGGAGCGCGGAGGTATCGGACATCTGAGCTTCAAAGTAGGCGCAAAGCTTATCTGCGATACCGCGGTCGTTGATACGCACGGCAGCTTCTACCCTGCGGTCGAGGTTTCTGGTCATAAGGTCGGCGGAGGAGATATAAACTATCCGCCTTGTGCCGCTTCCGAATATGTATATCCTGCCGTGTTCGAGAAAACGGTCTACTATCGAGATGACGCTGACGTTATCGGTAAGCCCCGGAACGCCCGGCTTTATGCAGCATATACCGCGCACCGCGAGCTCTATTCTGACTCCCGCGCGGGAAGCCTCGGTGAGCTTTTCGATGATATCCGGGTCGGACAAGCCGTTGAGCTTGGCGCCGAAGTAAGCGTTTTCGCCCGCAGAGGCGGCTGATATCTCCATATCCAGCAGCGAGAGTATGCGTGTCTTGAGGCAGGCGGGAGATGTTGTGAGCGAGCCCGTCTGCGGCGGCAACTGATGGCTTTCAAGGGCTTCAAAGACCTTGTCGGCATCGTCGGCTATCGAAGCATCGCAGGTCACGAGCGAAAAATCGGTGTAGTGGTGTGCCGAGCATTCATTGTAGTTGCCGGTGCCGATCTGGGTCAGTCTGCGAAGACTTCCGTTTTGCTGCATATCAATGCGGCAGAGCTTTGAGTGTACCTTGAAGCCCTTTATGCCGTAGACCACCCGACAGCCTGCCGAAAGAAGCTCGCGGGCATGGGCGATGTTATCCCTTTCGCTGAAACGCGCCCTTAGCTCGACGCATACGAGAACTTCCTTCCCCGCGCGGGCAGCCTGACAGAGCGCCTTGATGATGCGCGAGTCGTCGGCAAGGCGGTAGAGGGTCATCTTTACAGAAGTAACGCTCACGTCGGCAGCCGCCTGTTCGAGCATACGCAGGAACGGCTCGATGCTCTCATAGGGATAGCAAAGCAGTATATCGCGCTCCGCAGCCGCATCGGAAAGCGTTCTGCCGCCTTCGGCGAAGCTGTCGGCGGGCTTATATTCAGGGTAGTAAAGCTCGCGGCGGTCGGACATACGCGAATACAGCAGCGGGATAAGACTGCTGCTGAGCGGCGTTTCGGTCACGAGGATAATCGAATCGTCAAGCGAAAGGCGTTCAAGCAGGCGATAGCGGAAAACGGGCTGCACGGACTTCGACAGCATTGTACACACGGCTAAAAGCTCTTCCCTGCTGTCCATAAATTCGGACATTAAAGCAATGGTATCGGCGTTTTCGTCGTAAGCGGATTCAACGTCGATGAAAGCGCTTCTCATAACGCGGAGCGAGACTGTCTCAGCCACGGTAAAGTCGGGGAAAAGCTTATCCGCGAACGCCGCGGCGAGGGTGTCGGTAAGGATGATATCATACCCGCCGAGCCCAGAAAGCTCGGTGACGGGCGGAAGTGCCGAGCAGTCGATAAGACCTATTCCGCGTTTTCCCTCGGCTTCCAGCCGACAGGCGACGTAAAGGCTGCCGTTTTTCACAGCAAAGCGGTCGTCATCGGAAGTTATCACAACAGGTTCTATGCGGTCTTTATACTCGCGCAAAAATATCTCCGAAAGCGTTTCAGCCTCGGAGCCCGAAATATCCTCTGTACTTTTCAGCCGTCTGATACCGTATCCTTCAAGCTCCGTTTCGAGCGACATGAAGACTCTGTCGGCGCGGGGCAGCTCGGTCAGGATATGTCCGCTGATACGTTCGAGCTGTTCGGCAGGGTGCATACCCGTGCGGACATCGCGAACGCCGTTGTCGCTTAAAGAAAGCGTGAGCAGCTTGCCGATGCGGGTGCGGCAGAACTCATCGAGGTTCGACGACCAGATATTGCGGAACAAAAAGCGCTCCATCAGAGGAACGTGCTCATCCTCAGCCTGCTCGAGCACTCTTGTATTGAACCTGAGCCACGAAAGCTCACGCGAGCACACAGCCGCCCTGACCTCACTTCGCATCACCGCACCTGCCTTCTTCAAAAAAATCCAAAGATTATTATACCATTATTTATGCGGTTTGTCAAATAGGTATTCCCTATGTTCCGAAAGATCTTATCACGTCGGAACAGTCCCGGGCGAATACAAAAACCTGCCGCCGAGCACCATGAAGCGCCCGGGGCAGTATAGCTGTATCATTATCTGTATCGGTATGTCAC
>JAILFN010000052.1 GCA_024697545.1 Ruminococcus sp. | reverse complement strand
TGAAGCACGATTACTGTCATGATTATGACGATTATATCTGCACCGATAACTTTGGAAAGCTGATTACCCCTGTATATGTTACTGACCACTTCGCAAGTATGATCAGGAAACACCGGCTCAAGAAGCTCCGCTTTCATGATCTGAGACATTCCTGTGCAAGTCTCTTGCTTGCAAGCGGTGTTCCTATGAAAGCGATTCAGGAATGGTTAGGTCATTCCACTTTCCAAGTCACTGCTGACTTTTACAGTCATCTTGAGTTCAATTCAAAGCTCGACTCTGCTGATGCGATTGCTCAGGCTCTTGGAGCTTGCAATGCTTCGGAGGAAGGCGGAGATAAAGCTCAGACCAACAATGGCACAAGCCTGTCGGATAACAGCAAAAACTGAGCTGTATTTCACTTGGCATAAAAAAGAACCGAGCCTTTTCTCAAAAGCTCGATTCAACATTGATTTTTGGTGCCGATGGCGGGACTTGAACCCGCACACATTGCTGCGGTAGATTTTGAGTCTACTGTGTCTGCCATTCCACCACATCGGCATTATTAAGTTTTTTCTTCTGAAAGACCACTTTCAAAGGTCATTGATAATTCGGTAGAAAAACGGTAGAATACTAAAAACCCTAACAAGTCATTTCTACCACAATCATCAAATTTCCTCATAGTTTAGCCGTTAGAGCGATTAAGAAAAACAAGCGGATTCAAAAAGAGCCAAAAACCACAAGCGGATTTTGAATCAAACCGCATTTTTCAGAAAAGCCACGGAAAATTGGTAGAAATTTGGTAGAAAAATCGAACACACTGACAAGTTCATTCTACCAAGAACACCAAATCCCACGGAAATCACGCTGTTTGTGAGATTAAGCAAATCGTTGGCAACTCAAATCCTGAAAAAATGCTGATAGGATTTTGAGTCCAACACGTCTGCCAATTCCATCACACCGGCTTACAGTCAAATATTATAACATAAATAACCATAGTTGTCAAGTGCTTTCTTATAATTGTTAATTTATTAAATATTGCCGAAAAAGGGTTGAAAATTAAAGTAGAATGTGTTATAATTGTTAACAAGAAGTTGTTACGCTCTAAGAAAGGGGTGGTCGCTATGAAAACGTTGAGTATGGGATATATGAATATGGGATTTCATATTTTCGGCGTCGTGCTGTGTCTGACCTGCTTCTTTTTCACGATAGTACACAAGCGTACAAGCAAGCCGCATAACAAGATCTTCCTTGTTCTGCTTTCTGCTGTTACGATCAACAACCTGACTTCTGTTGTCATGGACTGGCTTGAATTTTCATTTCATGACGATAGGTTTTTCAGGATCGACGTCGTTATGCTTTATTTGTATTTTATAATACACTGCCTGCTTAGTCCCGTATTCCTGTATTATGTTTCGCTTATCTGCGGTTCGGGTATCAAAGTCAGATCGAAGAAGTTTGTTCTGCTCTCAATGCCCCTGCTTATTACAGAAGCGCTGATATTCATCAACCCTTTCAGGAAGATCTTCTTTTATTTCGATAATGACAGAGTCTTCCACAGGCTTTGGGGAGAGTCTTCTCTTTATATCTCATCTATCTTCTACATAGTCATAGCGATGGTCGCCCTGTTCCATTCGTGGGATGCGCTCACCGAACGGCGCAAGATGGCTCTTATTTATTTTGCGGGGATACTTGCAATTGGTATCACCATTCAGTTTTTGCATAAGGATATCAAATGCGAGCTGCTGGCAGAATCCCTCGCTATGATAGGTCTTATGATCTCGATGGAAACGGAAGACGACAGGATCGATCTCGACAACGGCTTCTATAACCGCCGTGCCGTGCAGTCGGATATCACTTCGTTTTTGATAAACAAGCGTTCTTTCCATACCGTATGTATCAAGATAATCAATGCGGATATAGTACAGAGGGCAACGGGTTCGGAAAACACCGACATACTCTCGCATACTATCTCCGATTTCCTTTATGAAGCTGTCGGGAGATCCAGTATTTATGTGACGAACCCCGGGACGTTTCTTATCACCGTTATGCAGGGCGGCGAGCAGGCTGCCTTGAGTATGGCCAAGACCATCAACGAACGTTTTGAACACCCGTGGCAGTGCGGTGACGCTAATGTAATGCTCAATGCAGTCATGATGATAGCTTCGGCGCCCGACAGACTGACCAGTGCCGAGGATGTGTTCTATATGACCGACTGTCCTATACCTGCGGGAAATTACAAGAAGATAATGGTCGGGAGCGACCTTGATTATCTTCTTCGCCGCGCCGAGGTAGAAAAGGCTGTAAACCGCGGTCTTGAAGCAGGCTCGTTTGAGGTATACTATCAGCCTACATACCGCCTGTCCAACCAGCGCCTGCACGGTGCGGAAGCGCTTATCCGCCTTCATGACACCGTTATCGGCGAAGTCATGCCGGATGAATTCGTTCCCATTGCAGAACACATCGGCATGATAAACGAGATAGATGATTTTGTTCTCCGCAATGTATGCTCGTTCATAAGAAGCGGTATACCCGCTGCAAACGGCATCGAGTGCATAAACGTAAATCTATCGGTGCTGCAATGCCTGACACCCGGGTTCGTTGAGCATATCAATGAGATCGTCGAGGACTACGAGATACCGAAGAGCTGCATCAACTTTGAGATAACCGAGTCTGTTGCGGCGAGCGATTACAGTCTGCTGAGTACCGTCGTATCAGAACTAAAGGGGGCGGGCTTCAAGTTCTCGATGGACGATTACGGCACAGGTTATTCAAATATGCAGTCGATATTCTCGCTCGATTTTGATATCGTGAAGATAGACAAGAGCATTCTCTGGAATGCCGAGACCAGCGAGATGGGCAAAATAATCCTTGAAAACAGTGTACGCATGATACGTCAGATGAACAGACAGATACTCGTTGAGGGTGTTGAGACTCTCGATCAGATAAAGCTGCTGACCCGCCTTTCGGTCGATTATCTGCAAGGGTACTATTTCTCAAGACCGATACCCCGCCCCGAATTCGTAAAGCTTATCGAACGTGAAAGCTCAAGAGAAGGGCTTCCCACGCGGGCCTTCAGCGAGGAGGAAAAGTAAGGCTTTACCGGATCCCGGTCGGTACTATGAAAACACAACTTATTGATCTCCCCATCGGTTCTTGAATACTTTTGCAAGGGACAAGCAAAAATCAAGTATCGTTCGGGGGAGCAATAATAGATAACGGAGATAGATGATGGAAGAATTAAAACGTAGAATTGAGCCGCTGCTGCTCAAAACTCAGAAGCCTGCCAGATATATCGGCGGCGAGCTCGGCAGCGTTATAAAGGACAGATCTAAGGTGGACGTAAGGTTTGCATTCTGCTTTCCCGATGTTTATGATGTCGGCATGAGCCATCTTGGAATGAAGATACTTTACGGATTGAAAAACGCCCGCGAAAACTGGTGGTGCGAGCGCGTTTTCATGCCCGAAAAGGATTTTGAACAGCAGATGAGGGAAAACGATATCCCGCTTTATGCACTTGAAAGCTTAGACCCGATCAGGGATTTCGATTTCATAGGGTTTACATTGCAGTATGAGCTTTCCTACACGAACGTTCTTGAAATGCTCGATCTTGCGGGACTTCCCGTACTTGCAAAGGACAGGACATCGCTCACTCCGATAGTTATCGGCGGCGGTCCCTGCGTCTGTAATCCCGAGCCTGTTGCGGATTTCTTCGACCTGTTCGTGCTCGGCGAGGGTGAGGAGCTCAATATCGAGCTTCTCGAGCTTTACGAGAGAATGAAGCCCGACAACCCCACAAAGCAGGAGTTTCTCCGCGAGGCTGCAAAGATAGAGGGCGTTTATGTACCGTCCTTTTATGATGTTGACTACAACGATGACGGTACTGTCAGGAGCATAACACCAAATTGCGAAACCGCTCCAGAAAAGATCAGAAAGCGTGTCATCAGGGATTTTGACAAGGTTTATTACCCCGACAGCTTTGTTGTGCCCTTTACGTCTATCGTTCACGACCGCGCTGTGGTCGAAGTTCTTCGCGGCTGTATCCGCGGATGCAGATTCTGTCAGGCGGGATTCATCTACCGCCCATTCCGCGAAAAGGGGATAGACACGATCGAGCAGCAGACAAAGGCGCTTTGCGAGCAGACAGGCTACGAGCAGGTGTCGCTCTCATCTCTGTCTACCAGCGACTACACCGAGATAGAAAAGCTGCTTGCCACCCTTGCTGACTATACCGACAAAGAAAACGTCAATCTATCACTGCCGTCGCTGCGTATCGACAGCTTCAGTGAAGAACTGCTCGAACGCATCGCAAGTGTACGAAAAAGCGGACTGACCTTTGCTCCCGAAGCGGGGACGCAGCGTCTGCGCGACGTTATAAACAAGAACATAACCGAAGAAGAGATAATGCACACCTGCCGCATGGCGTTTGCGGCGGGCTACGGAACGGTAAAGCTTTACTTTATGCTCGGTCTTCCCGATGAGACCGATGAAGATGTACTCGGGATCCCCGACCTTGCTCATAAGATAGTAGATCTTTATTACGAGACCCCGCGTGAGCTGAGAGCGAGCAGCATACAGGTATCGCTTTCGACCGCGACATTTGTTCCCAAGCCGTTCACCCCATTCGAGTTTGAACCGCAGGCAACCCCCGAGGAGATCGACCGCAAACAGAAGCTTATCCTTGATAATATCCACTCCAAAAAAGTGAAGTTCAGCTATCACCAGCAGCCTGTCTCAAAGCTTGAAGCTGTGCTTGCAAGGGGCGACAGGCGTGTTTGCAAGGCAGTATACGCTGCATGGAAAAAAGGCTGCACGCTTGATAGCTGGGATGAGCACTTCCGCCCCGAACTCTGGGACGAGGCGTTTGCCGAGTGCGGTATATACAGAGAGTTTTATGCTAACCGCCGCCGCGAATATGATGAGGTGATGCCCTGGTCGCACCTTGACTATCTTGTTTCCCGCGAGTTTCTTATCCGCGAAAACAAAAAAGCGCACCAGGCTATAACTACCCGAAACTGCTGCGAGGGCTGTTCGGGCTGCGGCATCTCGAAAGACTACGGCGGATATTACTGCAAAGGATCGTGAAAAATGAGATATTACAGTTGGTGGACCTATCTGCTCATGGCATTGCCCGGGATAGTCTTTTACATATTGAACTGGATGATATTCATCAATAACGCTTTGGGCAAAAAATGGTCTTCAAATATCCCGCCCCTCGGAGGCGTGTGGATCGCTATTGTGTTTTTGCTTTCGCCCGTAAAGCTTCTGGCTCTTACGGGATTGACCGATGCTTTTTTTGTACTGGTCTTATTGTGTATATTTGCCCCGCGCAAAAATAACGATATACAAGCACCATCGGAGGGATCCGATGAGGACGGCGGCGACAATGCCGTCGGCAAAGAAGAGTAAAGGACGTGTTTTGATTGGCTCAGCCAAAAAATCAGAATCTGATAATAGAACGTTGGGATTACCGTCTTACCTTTGCAAAAGAGGGGAGAGCGCGGTATATTTCCCACCTCGACCTCATGCGGACCATGCAGAGGGCGATAAAGCGTGCGAGGGTGCCGATATGGTATACTCAGGGCTTTAATCCGCACGCATATCTTATGTTCCCGCTGGCTCTTCCGCTCGGGACTGACAGCGAGATCGAGACGCTTGACATAGCCCTTACGGAGGACTGGGACTTTGACAGACTTGTAAAGCAGCTCAACGGCTCAATGCCCGAGGGACTTTATTTTGTCAGCGCGGCGCGCCCCGTGCGCAGCCATAAGGACATCGCAGCTGCGAGATATGAGATCGAAGTCTCTTTCGACAAGCCCGCCGAGGAGATCAAGGCTTTGTTTGACAGCTTTGTTTCGGGAGAAACGATCGAGATCGAAAAGCGGCTGAAGCCCAAAAAGGGGAGAAAGCCGGGTGTCAAGCTGGTCGATATAAAGCCCCTCATGACGCTGAACAGCTGCTCGCTGCGCGATGACAAGCTTTTTATCGACATCACTTTGCCGGCAGGAGTTGAGAACAACATCAACACAGGTGTGGTCATTGACGCTTTCTGCACTTTTGCCAAGGCGGAGATTGCCGAGATATATACAAAACGCACAAATATCCTCTGCAAAGACGGCGAAAATTTTACGTAGCACTGTCTTGAAATAACCGCCGTGATGTGATATAATATTATAGCATTTGATTATCCGTCTGTTTACAGATGGGGGTTAATGACACGCCGCGGAAATCCGTCTGCGGCACGACATTAAAGCGGGCAGTCCTCTGGCTCTGTGCTGTCGGTTGACGGCATACGGCGCTGATATCGCCGAAGAGTGAATGAATGTCTGAAAACTTAGGAGGTATTTAAAGTGGATGCTTTAAAGCTTATTGCACAGGACAGCATGAAGAAGGACGTTCCTCAGTTCAGTGTCGGTGATACCATCAAGGTACACGTTCTGATCAAGGAAGGCGAGAAGAGCAGAATACAGGTATTCGAGGGCACCGTTATCGCTAAGAAGCACGGCGGTATCAGCGAGACCTTTACCGTAAGACGTGTAGCTCACGGCTGCGGTATCGAAAGAGTATTCCCCCTGCACTCTCCCGTTGTCGAGAAGGTAGAGGTAGTTAGATACGGTAAGGTTCGCCGTGCTAAGCTCTACTATCTGCGTGACAGAGTTGGTAAGGCTGCTAAGGTCAAGGAAGCTCTCAAGTAATAAGTCTCTGAAAGTCCCCGTTCGTCGGGGACTTTTTTTGTCGGAAATATTTTCCGTTGTTCAGAAATAATTCATGATATCTTCCTAATTTATAAATACATATATATTATAATCGTTAATAATCAAGGCTTTTGCTTTGTTATTGATGAAAGGAATGTTAAATATGAAGAAACAAATCACATCAGGATTACTGGCAGCAGTGACCGTTTTAGGCATGGCGGCAGCTCCCGCACAGAGCGTTATACCCGCTTTGCAGACGGCTGTTACGGCTAGTGCGGAATATTGGGATGACTTAGTATACGGCGACCTGTATTATCAGAATGATGGCAGACAGATAATAATCACCGGTTACAAGGACGATGTAAAGTCTGTCAATATACCATCAAAGATAGACGGTCTGCCTGTTACCACCATTGCAGAGAAAGCATTTGAGGGTCACCCATGGCGCGACCCTGATATTGTAAGCGTAACTATACCCGAGGGTGTGACAACGATCGGCGACAAGGCTTTTTACAATGCTGTAAATCTTACTACCGTTGAACTTCCTTCTACTTTGAAGACTATCGGTGAGAATTGCTTTGAGGAAACGTCCATATCCGAGATCGAGATCTCGGACAAGGTGAAAACTATCCCTCAATACGCATTTGCAGACTGCAAAAAGCTAAGCAGCGTTAAAATAGGTAAAAATGTAGCTGTTATAGGACAGTGTGCTTTCGAGGGGGATAGTTCACTGACCTCTGTTGAGCTTCCCGATTCTTTAAAGACAGTAGGCGTTGCAGCATTCCGCAACTGCACTTCTATCTCCCGTATAGATGTTCCCTATTCCGTTCTGACCATAGGAGATGAGGCGTTCGGCTTCAAGATGCCCGGTTTTGCTCCCGAACTGATAGACGGCTTCACCCTCGGTGTCTGGAAGGGCACTGCCGGAGAGGAGTATGCCAACGACAACGGAATAAAGAAAGCTTACCTGAACACTTCCATCTCGGGTGCGACAGTTACTCTTTCAAAGAACAGCTATGTTTACAGCGGAAAGTCGCTCGTGCCTTCCGTGACCGTCAAGCTGGGCAGCAAGACTCTCAGAAAGGGTTCGGATTATAAAGTTTCCATCAGGAACAACACCAACTGCGGCAAGGCTACCGTTACTGTTACGGGTATAAACAAATACATGAACAGTAAGGTCGCGAATTTCATCATCAAGCCCGCAAAGGTGACATCGAAGAAGCTCGTTTCTGCAAAGACCAAGACGGTAAAGCTCACATGGGCAAAGGCAGGCGGAAACGTTGACGGCTATCAGATACTCACAGCCACCAACAAGAAGTTCACCGCTGCCAAGAAGACCACTTGGGTCAAGAAAGGCGCCACCACCGCCAAGACCATCAAGGGTCTGAAAAAGGGCAAGGTCTACTACGCAAAGATACGCGCTTTCAAGACCATAGACGGCAAAAAGCAGTTCGGTGAATGGAGTACTGTCAAGAAAGCCAGGACCAAGTAAAAATACGGATATCTAAAGCATACACCCCTGTACCTTAAAAGCGCAGGGGTGTTTCTGTATGTATAAAAGTAAAAATTTCGTGAACGTGTGTGACGTTAATGAAAAAATTTGCCGATCTACTTGCAATTTGCGTAAGGATTTGTTATAATATATTGTGTTTGATCTCTTGCGGGCGGGGTATGCCCGCACAATATACAGATATTTACGAATGGAAGGCATTACAATGGATAATCTGGAGAATAACAAGATGAACGAAAAGACCGAAAAGGAAAAGACTAACAATAAACCTGTAAAGCACGGTATCGTTGACGAAATGCTCGACTGGGCAGAATCCTTTGTTTTTGCGGGATTTGTCGTGCTGCTTGTATTTATCTTCCTGTTCAGGACGGTAGTGGTTGAAGGCGGTTCCATGAACCCCACCCTGTACAACTCACAGCGCCTGATACTCGACCATTTCAACTACGAGCCTGCACGCGGCGACATCATTGTCGCAAATTCACCCGGGCTCAATAAGACTATCATAAAGCGCTGCATCGGCGTTGCGGGCGATAATGTTGTTGTTGATTATAATGACAACACAGTTACCGTAAACGGCGAAGTTCTCGATGAAAGCTATCTCGGAGAGCCGATGCAGGAAGTCGGCAGATTCGATGAGGATCATATGATCGCGTTCGGCACCTATTCCTATGTCGTGCCCGACGGCACCATATTCGCAATGGGCGATAACCGCAACGCTTCCCGCGACAGCCGCTATGAGGAAGTAGGCTTCATCAGCACCGAAGATGTACTCGGAAAAGCTGTGTTCCGCTTCTATATCGGTACCGACGGCAACGGCAACAAGAATCCCGGAAAGATAGGTTTCCTTAAATGATCACCGATAACGTTCCGTGTTTTTCGCGTTGAAGGTATTGCTATGGGGAATGCTGTTATCTATATACACGGTAAAGGCGGAAGCGCTGCCGAGGCTCTGCATTATGAAGCCCTGTTTCCCGAATGTGATGTCATAGGTCTTGACTATGTTTCACAGACACCTTGGGAAGCAAAGACCGAGTTTTCAAGCTTCTTCGACAAGACAGCCGTGAACTACGGCGGAGTCTCGATAATCGGTAACAGCATCGGCGCGTATTTTGCGATGAATGCTCTGTCGGGCAAACGCATTGAGAGGGCTTATTTTATCTCACCTGTCGTGGATATGGAAAGCATTATCTGCGGCATGATGAAAATGTCGGGAGTGTCCGAAACGGAGCTTTACGAAAAAAGCAGCATCACGTTGAGCTTTGGAGAAACGCTCTCCTGGGAGTATCTGAGCTATGTAAGAGAGCATCCTTTACACTGGGACGTGCCTACATACATTCTATTCGGAGACAGGGATGAGCTTACATCGCCCGAGACTATGCTTGCTTTTGCGGCAGATATCGGAGCGTCGCTTACGGTCTTGAAAGACGGGGAGCACTGGTTCCACACCGATGAACAAATGCGTTTTCTTGATGACTGGATAATAAAGACTAAGAAAAAGGGGGAGTAAGAATGAGCGAGGTATCAAGTATACAGTGGTTCCCGGGTCATATGGCGAAGACCCGCCGCATAATGCAGTCGAATCTGAAGCTTGTGGATGTTGTGATAGAACTCACGGACGCCAGAGTGCCTTACTCCAGCCGAAATCCCGAGATGGACAGACTTGTGGGCTCAAAGCCGCGTCTTGTCCTGCTCAATAAATCCGATTCCGCAGATGAGACTATCACTTCTCAGTGGATCGACTACTACAAAAGAAACGGCATAACAGCCGTAGCCACCGATTGCAGGACGGGCAAGAACTTAAACAAGTTCCGCAATGCCTTGAAAGAGATCATGGCAGAACAGGTGGATATATGGGAAGCAAAGGGTATGCACGGCAGACCTATCCGCATGATGATAGTCGGCATACCGAATGTCGGCAAGTCTTCATTTATAAACAGGCTTGCGGGCTCTAAGCGTGCCAAGGTAGAGGACAGACCCGGTGTCACACGCGGAAAACAGTGGGTTAGGCTTGACGACAACACCGAGCTTCTTGATATGCCCGGTGTACTTTGGCCTAAGTTTGAGGACAAGCAGGTCGGTGAAAGACTTGCCTTCACGGGTGCGGTCAAGGACGATATCCTCGACACCGAATACCTTGCCTGCCGCCTTCTTGAGCTTCTTTGTGATGATTATGGAAAGAACCTTACTGAACGCTACGGCATATCTCTTGATGATCTTCCCGAGAATGAGGACGAGCTTTCGGGCTGCGTCAAGGGCTTTGAGATCCTTGAGCGCATCGGAAAAAAGCGAGGCTTTCTTGTATCGGGCGGAGAGATAAACACAGAACGTGCGGCAGCCACCGTACTCGACGAGTTCCGCGGCGGAAAGCTCGGCAGGATCTCATTGGAGAGACCGTGATGGAAGAAAAGATACTCACTCTGCATGAATTCGATATGCAGTATTACGATAAATATCCGCTGCTGTGCGGCACGGACGAGGCGGGAAGAGGTCCGCTTGCGGGAGATGTTTTTGCAGCGGCTGTCATCTTTGCTCCCGATACTGTTATCGAGGGCATAAACGACAGCAAGAAGCTCACCGCCAAAAAGCGCGATGCATTGTATGACGAGATCAAGGAGAAGGCTCTTTACTGGTCGATACAGCGTGCGACGGTCGAAGAGATCGAAGAGCTGAATATACTGAACTGCGCCATGCTCGCGATGAAGCGTTCTGTGGAATCTCTCGGCGTTACCCCCGATTTGGTCATCGCCGACGGCAACAAAACGCCGCCCGTCAGCTGCCCCGTGCAGTTTCTTGTCAAGGGCGACGCAAAAAGCCAGTCTGTCGCGGCGGCTTCTATCCTTGCAAAGGTCGAGCGTGACAGGTATATGGAGGCTATGGCTGAGAAGTACCCGCAGTATGATTTCGGCAAGCACAAGGGCTACGGCACCAAGCTGCATTATCAACGGCTAGATGAATTCGGTCCATCCGAGATACACAGAATGTCATTTTTAAAGAAGTATTATGCAAAAAAGCAAAACGACTCGTGAGATAGGCGATATCGGCGAAAACGCCGTCGCGGCTTATCTTATGAAAAACGGTTACGAGATCCTTCGCCGAAACTTTACTGTACGTGGCGGAGAGATTGATATAATAGCCCGAAAGGGCGACAGGATCGCATTTGTTGAGGTCAAGACCCGCAAGGCGGGGAGCATGACTTCGGGCGAAAGCGCTGTCACGGCATCTAAGAAGCAGCATCTCATAAAGACGGCTGAGATCTTTTACCGCGATCATGTAAAAAAATACGGTCCGGCAAAATGCAGGTTCGATGTTGCGGTCATTGAGCTGAAATACGATAAGGTAGTGAATGCCAGGTATTATGTTTCGGCTTTTGATGTCGGCGATGTCAGCCACAGATAACGGCAATAAGGCAATAATTTAAATATATTTGGAAAGGTGATATGTTATGTATTACAAGAGCACCAGAGACAGTAGTGTGAATGTCAGCTCGGCGCAGGCTATCGCGCAGGGTATCTCAAAGGACGGCGGACTTTTCGTTCCCGACCATATCCCCGAGATCACTATGGACGAGATCAAGGCACTGGGTGATATGAGCTATCGCGAAAGAGCGGCAGCAGTATTCTCCAAGTACCTCACCGACTTTACCGAGGCTGAGATCTCCTATTGTGTTGACAACGCTTATAATACCAAGGCTTTTGACAGCGACAATATCGCAGAGCTCGCTCATCTGTTTGACGGCACCTATATGCTGGAGCTGTGGCACGGACCGACCTGCGCTTTCAAGGATATGGCACTTCAGATACTTCCGTATCTGCTCACAACTTCTACCAAAAAGCTCGGCATCGACAAGAAGGTCGTGATACTTGTTGCGACTTCGGGCGACACGGGCAAGGCTGCACTTGAAGGCTTCAAGGATGTTCCCGGTACCTCTATCATGGTATTCTACCCCGATGACGGTGTATCTGCGATGCAGAAGAAGCAGATGACCACTCAGGAAGGCGGGAATGTCGGTGTTTGCGCTATCAAGGGCAACTTTGATGATGCTCAGAACGGTGTAAAGGCTATCTTCACCAATGCCGAGATCGCAGCAGAGCTTGAAAAGAACGGCATGATGTTCTCCTCTGCGAACTCTATCAACTGGGGCAGACTTGCACCGCAGATCATTTACTATATCAGCAGCTATGCACAGCTTGCGAAGGACGGCGAGATAGAATACGGCGACAAGATAAACGTTGTTGTTCCCACGGGTAACTTCGGCAATATCCTTGCTGCTTATTATGCAAAGCACATGGGCGTGCCGATAGGCAAGCTTATCTGCGCTTCCAATGAGAACAATGTTCTCACAGATTTTCTCACCAGCGGTATCTATGACAGAAACAGGGCGTTCCACGCTACCATCTCTCCTTCGATGGATATACTCATCTCCTCGAACCTTGAGAGACTTCTGTATATGCTCTGCGGCGAAGACGACGCACAGATCCGCGAATGGTTCGGCAAGCTCGCAAGCGAAGGCAAGTATGAAGTAAGCGAGGCTGTAAAGGCTAAGCTGTTCGACGAGTTCTCGGCAGGCTGCTGCAACGACGAGGAAACTAAGGCTACCATAAAGGCTATCTACGATAAGTATTCCTACACCTGTGACACTCATACCGCTGTTGCAGTAAAGGTATATCAGGATTACCGCGCAAAGACGGGCGACACCACAAAGACCGTGATCGCGTCTACCGCAAGTCCCTATAAGTTCTCGGGTTCTGTTCTGACCGCTATCGGTGAGGATTCGGGAAGTGACGAGTTTGAGCTCGTTGAAAAGCTTGCTGAGGTATCCAAGCTCCCCGTGCCTGCTTCTCTTGCAGCGCTCAAGGATAAGGATATCCGCTTCGATAAGGTCATCGACAAGTCCGAAATGAAGGAGTATGTATTCTCCTCTCTCGGTATCTGATAATATGTAACGGCGGTGTCAGCCGCCGCATAACAGGATCGTTATTCGCGCGTTTCAAATGTCCCGCACTGTGTTTCATCGCAGCAGTCGGGGGAAGCGCAGGTACAGCTTACCTTAATGCTGTCAGCAAAACAATGCTTTGCATCGCGGTTGAATCGGCAGCTTTCAACGTCGCATCTGATCTTACTAAGTGACTTGTCCATATTGTCAGCTCCTTTCCGTGGTATGTTTATATTTTACCTCAGTATCTGAGTTTGATTCATAATGAATGGAGGAATTCATGTCACTTTTTGTAATAGCTGATCTTCACCTTCCGCTTGGTGTCGATAAGCCTATGGATATTTTCAGGGGCTGGGATAATTATGTGCAGAGGCTTGAAGAAAACTGGCAGACGGTCGTAAAGCCGGAGGATACTGTTGTGATACCCGGCGATTTCTGCTGGGCGCTGAAGCTTGAAGAAAGTCTCAGGGATTTTCAGTTCCTTGAAAAGCTCAACGGCACAAAGATCTTATCAAAGGGCAACCATGATCTCTGGTGGCAGACGATGAGGAAGAATGAAGCTTTTTTGTCGGACAACGGCATTAACAGCGTGAAGCTTCTGTTCAACAACTGCTACGCTTACGGCAGGTACGGTATATGCGGCACCAGGGGTTGGATAAGTGAAAACGGCGAACCGGCTGATGAAAAGGTGCTTGCGCGTGAAGCGGGAAGACTTGAGACTTCCATAAGTATGGCAGAGTCGCAGGGACTTAGACCGATCGTGTTTTTGCACTATCCGCCCGTATTTGTCTACGGCGATAACGAGCCGATGCTTGCAGTGCTTCGCAGGCATGGAATAAAACAGTGCTTTTACGGTCATATTCATGGTAAGGATAAGCACGCTTTTGCTGTCAGGGGCATGAAGGACGGGATAGAATATCATCTTGTTTCGTCTGATTACCTACAATTCATGCCGCTTGATATCACTAAATTTGTGCAAACCGATGAATAATTGCTTAGGTACTGGAAATCTTGTTGAAAATATGATATAATCATATAGATATATTTGTTTTTGGAGGAATTAAAATGAGTTTAAAGGCTGTAAATAACAAAGAGACCAACGTGGTCGAGCTCGAGATAGAGATCTCTGCTGAAGATTTTGAGGCTGCTGTACAGGAGACTTACCTCAGAGCAAGAAAGAACATTGCTCTTCCCGGTTTCCGTAAGGGCAAGGCTCCCAGAAAGCTCATCGAGCGCGAGTACGGCGAAGGCGTTTTCTATGAGGACGCTGTAAACGGCTGTGCTACCAAGTATGTTGACGAGGCTATCGAAGAGGCTAAGCTCGATATCGTTGCTCAGCCCGACGTAAGCGTGACCGACCTCAGCAAGGAAAACGGCGTAAAGCTCGTAGCTGTATGCACCGTTAAGCCCGAGGTCACCATTGAAAACTATAAGGGCATCGAGGTAGAGAAGGTCGTTGAGGCTGTTACCGATGAAGATGTTGACAAGAGAGCTCAGGCACTCTGCGACAGAAATGCAAGACTCGTTACCGTTGACGACAGAGCTGCTCAGAACGGCGATATCGTTACCATCGACTTCAAGGGCTTCAAGGATGATGTTGCTTTTGAGGGCGGCGAGGCTGAGGACTTTGACCTCGAGCTTGGCAGCGGTCAGTTTATCCCCGGTTTTGAGGATCAGATCATCGGACACTCGGTTGGCGAAGATTTCGACATCAATGTTACCTTCCCCGATGAGTATCAGGTAGAAGAGCTCAAGGGCGCTCCTGCTGTATTCAAGATCAAGCTGAAGGAGATAAAGTTCAAGGAAGTTCCCGAGCTTGATGATGATCTTATCAAGGATTCCACCGAGTTCGATACCGTTGACGAGTACAAGGCTGACCTGAGAAAGTCTATGGAAGAATCCGCTGAGAAGGCTGCCGATGCAGCAGTAGAGAACAAGATCTTTGATACCATTATCGAGAACATGAAGGCTGAAGTTCCTCAGGTAATGTACGATAACCGCATCAATGAGATGCTTCAGGAGCTCGCTCAGAGACTTGCACCTCAGGGCATCTCCCTCCAGCAGTACTTCCAGTACACCGGTCAGTCGCTTGAGAGCGCTAAGAAGATGTACGAGGAGCAGGCTAAGAAGCAGGTTGACCTGAGACTTGCTCTTGAAAAGATCGCTGAGCTTGAGAATATCGAGCCTTCCGCTGAGGACATCGAGGCTGAATACAATCGTATCGCTGAGACCTACGGCATGGACGTTGAAGAGATCAAGAAGGTCATCACCGACGAGGGCATCAAGACCGATGTTGCTGTTGGCAAGGCTGTTGATTTCGTTAAGGACAACGCAGTTATCAAGTAAAAAAAATCAAACGTTTCGCCCGTGTAATACGGGCGAAATGCGTATAAAACAGTATCGTCATATTTCGACACGATATCTCAACAGATATATATAGGAGGTAAAACTATGGCTTTGATACCTTATGTAGTAGAACAGACCGGAAGAGGAGAGCGCAGTTACGATATTTTTTCAAGACTGCTCAATGACAGAATAATCATGCTCTGTGATCAGATCGACAATGCGACAGCAAGCGTCGTTATCGCTCAGCTTCTTTATCTTGAAGGTCAGGATCCCGAAAAGGATATTGATCTTTATATCGACAGCCCCGGAGGAGTGATCTCCGCGGGTATGGCTATATACGACACAATTCAGTACATCAAGTGCGATGTTTCTACCATCTGCATCGGCATGGCGGCTTCGATGGGTGCATTCCTGCTTTCAAGCGGTGCCAAGGGCAAGAGATTCGCTCTGCCCAACAGCGAGATCATGATCCATCAGCCCCTTATCAGCGGCGGCGGACTTTCGGGTCAGTGTACCGATATCAAGATAGCTTCCGATCACATGGTACGCACCAGAGAGAACCTGAACCGCATCCTTGCTGCCAACACAGGCAAGAGCATCGAGCAGATCGCTATTGATACCGAGCGTGATAATTATCTTTCCGCTCAGGAGGCTGCTGATTACGGTCTTGTTGATAAGGTTATCGCACACAGATAATCCTTTTTAGCTAAATGATTTTAACTGTAAGGAATGATATAAATGGCAAATGAAACACCTATAAACAGATGTGATTTCTGCGGAAGGTCGGAGAAGAAGGTCAGTATGATCTTTACCTCTAGCGGAAATGTACACATCTGTGATGAATGCGTTACTTTATGCTATAAAATGCTCAACGAGAAAGCGCCTCAGGATAAGGCGGGAGAGTTTGTTGAGGCTGTCGTAGATGAGCCCGCAGGCAATGAACTTTCGCTTAAAACTCCTACCGAGATCAAAGCTGTTCTCGATGAATACATCATCGGTCAGGATGAAGCTAAAATCTCGCTCTCCGTTGCTGTGTACAATCACTACAAGCGTATAAGCTCGCTCGATAAAAAGAACAAGGACGAAAACGACGTAGAGCTTCAGAAGAGTAATGTGCTCCTGCTCGGTCCTACCGGTACAGGCAAGACGCTTCTTGCTCAGACGCTCGCAAAGCTTCTGAATGTTCCTTTCGCTATTGCTGACGCTACTACGCTTACCGAAGCGGGTTATGTCGGTGATGACGTTGAGAACGTTCTTACGAGACTTATCCAGGCGGCAGATTACGACGTTGAAGCTGCGGAGCGCGGTATCATCTATATTGATGAGATCGACAAGATTTCCCGCAAGTCTGAGAATACTTCGATAACCCGTGACGTAAGCGGTGAGGGCGTTCAGCAGGCTCTGCTCAAGATCGTTGAGGGTACGGTGTCTAACGTCCCCCCGCAGGGCGGAAGAAAGCACCCGCATCAGGAGTTTATACAGATCGACACCACGAATATCCTGTTCATCTGCGGCGGCGCTTTTGAAGGTCTTGAATCGGTCATCAAGAAGCGTACAGATTCTTCCTCGCTCGGTTTCGGTGCTAATGTTACCAAGAAGAGCGAAGAGGTTAATGTGATGAAGAAGGTCGTGCCTCACGATCTCGTGAAGTTCGGCATCGTTCCCGAGCTTGTCGGCAGACTTCCTGTCATTACCGTACTCGATGAGCTTGATGAAGACGCACTTTGCAGGATCCTTACCGAGCCTAAGAATTCACTTG
>JAILFN010000051.1 GCA_024697545.1 Ruminococcus sp. | reverse complement strand
AGGATATGCCGGGGTTGTCCTTTATACCAGCGAATATGCACCTGCTTCCAAATTCTATAAAAAAAATGGTTTTAAACTGTCACAAGGAACTATTTGTATGTATTATGCGTAAATTCTGATTTAGCATAGCAACATAAATATTCACAATGCCCCTGAGTGCTTTGTAACACTCAGGGGCAAAACTTCTATATAGGTATCTGTCTTATACGGCATTCTTTTGTCATTGGCGCTTTAGCGTGAGTGTTTCCCGAAGGGGAACAACCGGCTGAGCCGTGAAGCATACTGACGGCTAATCTGTCAGACCGATCTCTTGCTTGCTGCCGTTTATGATAACCTGTGCATCACATTCCATTACCGGAGCATCTTTAATGATCTCGCCGATACTGTCGGCGCTTATCCTGCCCGATCTTGGATTTTTGACCGAATCGATGTGCCCTCTGATATTCGCTTCTACATCGGAGTATTCAAATGAAAGGTCACAGTCTGTCATTTCGCAGTCTATGAGTTTCAGATCCTTGCAATAGCACAGCGGCTGTGTGCCGATTATCTTACACCGTATCAATGTCAGTCCCTCAGAGAACCACGCCAGATATTCGCCCTTGATGACAGAATCGGTGACAGTTACGTTTTTAGAGTGCCAGAAGGCGTCCTTTGTGTCAAGCACCGAATCCCTTATTGTAAGCCCATTTACATACTGGAATGAGTACTTGCCCTTGAAGTCAAGGCTTTCGATCTCGATATCTTCGGCATCGAGGAAAATATACTCGGATACGATACTGCTTTGTGATATTTTGGTTCCGTATGTTTTCCAGCCGAATTCCGGAGACTCTATCCTGCAATTGCGAATGACCGTGTTCCTGCATTCTCTTAGCGCCTTTACTCCCGTGATGTCGGTGTTTTCTATTATACCATCATCGGAGTACCAAAGGGATGCTCTTGTCTTTTCGTCAAGCTTTGAATTTTTAAGTTCATATTTTTTTGCGTGCCAGATGGGATAACGAAGCGAAAACTTACAGCCGTCTATGATTATGTTCCTTGTCTCTTTCAGCACAGACTCTCCGTCGGCGGCTCCTGCGAAGGTACAGCCCTTTACAAGAGTGTCGCGGATATTATACAAAGCTCTCTCCTGATCAAATGTTTTATTCTCTATCAAATTCATCGGTTACTCTCCTTGGGATCAGATTTTATTCAGCGGTCTCTTTTCGGTCGGCGGCGGATATCTTTTTTCAAGTTCAAGAAGATCATCCTTTCCGAAAGGAACAAAAACGTTCTTCATATTGTTTTTCAGATGCAGGATACTTGATGTTTTAAAGACCGTGACTGTCTTATGATCTTTTATGACAAATGAAAGCATAAGTGATTCGGGTGTCTTCTGTTCATTTTCCGCTATTTTTATCACCGTCTCATCCCCTGTGACCGCTATTCTTGAACTGCTTGAGTTGCAAAGAGGCGAGTATGCCATAGTCAGTACATCGTGTTCGATGCACCATGGTATCAGGTCATATTCCGCGCCTCTCTCGTCAAGGTTATACAGTATCTGATCGCAGAAGCAGTTGGGACCTTTGTCGCAGGCAAAAAGCTCTTTCATCTCATGGGTATCAAAATTTGATACTCCCCAGTGCCGTATCATTCCCGACTCTACGAGCTTTTCCATATTACAGACCATATCCTGCAGAACGACATCAGCTTTCCAATGAAGCAGATACAGGTCGATGCAGTCGGTCCCGAGCCGTTCAAGAGATCTCTTACAGCATTCGGTATATGATCCTTTTTCGGCATTTGAGGGAAGTATCTTGTCAACGATAAACAGACTGCGGCGGTCGTATCTGCTGATGATGCCATTAAGGATCGTTTCACTGATACCGTTACCATACATTTCGGCAGTGTCGATAAGTGTCATCCCGTATTCTTCTATACCATAACATAGCGTTTCTGTTTCATCCGACCTTGCTGAGCTGCCGAGTCTGTATGTCCCGAAACCTATGAGAGGTATCTTCTCACCTCTGTGAAATAAGTATTCCATAAGCTGTTCCCGTAGTCTTTGTCTGATCTGTCATTTTGTGTGTCGGTCATAGTGTTCTGATAAACGATATGAAGATCAATACCGTTATCGCATTTCAGAAATTATTATAACATGATTTGGCGGAAACTTCAAGTAGAAAGCTGATTTTTTTGTTTGCAGTCTGCATCGTTGAGCTATGGTTTCGATCACGTTTGGTGAGTAAGGTCTGGGTTTGAGCAGTCAGGTTTTACAAGTATAACACAAAATGCCCCCGAAGCACTGCTGCTTTCGGGAGCGTGTGTCTGGCGCTTTTGCGTAAATAACCAAACTTGCAGATATCCATGACCTTTGGTTGAAAGAAGTATGACCCGTTTAAGGGGAGTGGCGGTCATGGTTTATAAACAGAATCGGGGCGGCACCGCACGATTGCAGGCTGACAGCTTTGTGCGTCACCTGCGGCGGCGGTCGTTTCCTTTGATCCTGTAGTAGGCGGTCTTGTCTTCGTACATCAGTTTGTCGGCGGCGCGGTAAAGCGCTTCGGGATCCAGATCTTTGAATTCCGAACGGCAGGCGGTGCCCACCGAAAGATATACCTCATTTATAAGCTCGCCCTTGTGCTTTTCGGCTATCTTCTTCATTCTCCCGATCTTCTCGCTGACGCTTTCGGGATCGTCATATGTCAGCACGGCAAACTCATCTCCGCCCATTCTTGCTATGACGGTATCCTTGCCGAAAGCGTGCTTCACAAACTGCGGCACCGCACATATCATTTCGTCGCCCGCCGCATGGCCGCGGGAGTCGTTGGTCTCCTTCAGACCGTTCACGTCGATGACGGATATGCACAGGTCGTTTTTCAGATTGGCGGGGTCTCCGAGAAGCTCGATGAAATACTTTCTGTTGTATACCCCCGTCATATCATCGGTGAATAACTGAAGTCGGTTGACCTTGTAGTAATACTCACTGCTGAGCGCAAGTATCTGCGATGTTGCAAGGTCGGCAATGAAAAGTATAGGGAAGCGGTGCATGAAGTTTTCCGTGTAAAGCCCCGAGATGTGTATATTCATCGAGGAATAGAAAAGCAAGAGTATCAGCAAGGTGAAGTAAATGTTCATGCCGATGCCGATCTTCATGCCGAACAGGCTTATGCTGAAAAGCGGTATCAGCAGCAGCCACAGCACCGCAAAGCCTTCATTGCCGCCCGATATCGGGAATACCGTAAAGACGCCTGTAAGCAGTGCCGCCATGATGATGGTCGAGATCCTTGTTTTGTTGAAAACGCCCGCAAGTATGCCCGTGCAGGCGAAGCCCGCAACGAGTATCACCGAGGTCATCGTCATGAGCGTTGAGTGCCTCATGATGTTCATCACGAGCATTATGCCCGCCGCCAGGCAGACTATCGCGGACATCGCGACGTTTTTGGAACGCTGTTTTTCGTTATCCTGCTTGATCTCGGAGCGCAGGATACTCAGCATTTTTGTTTTTGATCTCATAGTTCACCTTGATATCACGCCGTGCTCCACACTGTTTTACGCTGCAAATCACGGTCGGCGTTTATTATAATGCAACAGTCTAATTATACCACATTACTGCACGATAGTCAACCGCAGAAGGCGGAAATTTGTGGATTTCGTCGTTTTGACTGTCGGATCATCTGCTGTTTTAGAGGTTTGCACTAAATAAGCGATCGGCTCGTGCAGGCAGAGATGCGGGGGGTGTTTGATGGCAGAGGAAAGATAAATGACCGCCGTTTTTGTAGATAATGGGTAAAAATACATATGCGTTATACGGTATTTTTTGATTTATATACAACAGTACAAACTGCCTTTCTCCTTGACAAATCTTCATAATTTTGATATAATTATACTAGTAGCATTTATTCGATCAAGGGGGGGAGACCGTCGCGGTATCCTTCCGAAAGCAAAGAGAGTATAATGATAATAGACAGACAGCGTGTCATAACGGCGTTCAGAGAATATGTTTCTGCATACGACGCCGATGATATCAAGATAAAACTGAAAACAGACCACACCTTCAGGGTGGCGGCGTTCTGTCACCGTATCGCCAAGGGCGAGGGGCTCGATACCGAGCTCAGCTGGCTCTGCGGTATGCTTCACGATATAGGGCGCTTTGAGCAGGTAAGGCGCTTTGGCACCTTCAACGATGCACTTTCGGTAGACCATGCCGTGTTCGGTGCCGATCTTCTGTTCAAAGAAGGGCTCATAGGGCGCTTTGCGACCGACCTTTCCGACGAGGAACGGTGTACCGTCGAGACAGCTATCCGCCTGCACAGCAGATATCGTCTTCCCGATGGTATCCCCGAAGGCAGGCTTAAATACTGCAAGCTGCTGCGTGATGCTGACAAGATAGATATCCTTTACGTCAACAGCATGATACCGCCCGAGGATATCTATGATATCCCGGAGGAGCGGTTCAGGACTTCCAAAGTCAGCGAAGAGGTAAGGCAGTGCTTCCTGAACGGTGAAACGGTGCTCAGGTCTATACGAAAGCACCCCGCCGACTATATCGTCGGACAGGTTTGTCTGGCTTTTGAGATAGAGTTCCCCGAAAGCCGCAGGATAGCAAAGCAGCAGGGAAATATAGAGAAGATCCTTTCATTCGAGCCCGAAGACCCCGATACAGCCGAATGGTTCGGGTATATGAGAGCGAACTTCTGGAATATAATAGATTCAAAGTACAACGACCAATAATTAAGGAGAGAGGATTTATGTGCGGAATAGTAGGATTTACAGGAAGACATCAGGCAGCACCCATACTGCTTGACGGTCTTTCAAAGCTTGAATACAGAGGTTATGATTCTGCGGGACTTGCAGTTCGCGACGGCGAGGCTCTTGCCGAGGTAGTAAAGGCAACGGGCAGACTTCGCAATCTTGAAGAAAAGACCGACGGCGGCAAGGCTGTGCCCGGCTGCTGCGGAATAGGCCACACCCGCTGGGCTACGCACGGCGAGCCTTCGCAGACAAACGCTCACCCCCATGTTTCGGGCAACTGCACGGGCTCAGGTTCGGGCAATGTCGAGTCTGAGGTGGTAGGCGTTCACAACGGCATCATCGAGAACTACAAGGAACTCAAAGAAAAGCTTGAAAGGCACGGTTACTGCTTTTACAGCGACACCGATACAGAGGTCGCCGTAAAGCTCGTTGACTATTACTACAAGAAGTATAAGCAGGGACCCATCGACGCTATCAGCAAGACCATGGTGCGCGTGCGCGGCTCTTATGCTCTTGAACTAATGTTTAAGGACTATCCCGGTGAGATCTGGGTGGCGCGCAAGGACAGCCCGATGATAATCGGCATAAAGGACGGCGAAAGCTATATCGCTTCCGATGTTCCCGCTATACTCAAATACACCCGCACGGTCTACTATATCGACAATCTTCAGTGTGCAAGGATCACTCCCGGCGAGGCGCATTTCTACGACCTCAACGGCGATGAAGTCGAGATCACGCCCACCGAGATCGAATGGGATGCAGAGGCTGCTTCCAAGGGCGGCTACGAGCACTTTATGAAAAAGGAGATACACGAGGAGCCCAAGGCGGTAGGCGATACCCTCGAATGCGTTATAAAGGAAGGGAAGATCGATCTTTCCGAGATAGGTCTCGGCGAAGATGAGATAAAGGAGATATCTTCTATCACGATGGTAGCCTGCGGCTCGGCATGGCACGTCGGCATGGCGCTCCAGTACGTTATCGAGGATCTTACCCGCATACCCGTAAGAGTTGAGCTTGCGAGTGAGTTCAGATACCGCAGACCTATACTCGACCCCAAGCAGCTCGTTATAGTCATCTCACAGTCGGGCGAGACTGCCGATACACTTGAGGCGCTGCGCCTTGCAAAGAACAGCGGCATCAAAACGCTTGCTATCGTGAATGTTGTAGGCTCTTCCATCGCGCGTGAGGCTGACAACGTATTCTACACCCTTGCGGGTCCCGAGATCGCTGTTGCCACCACAAAGGCATACAGCGCCCAGCTCGTTGCGGGCTACGCCCTTGCGGTACAGTTCGGAAAGGTGCGCGGCATTGTCAGTGACGAGGATTATGCGAAGTACATCGAAGAGCTGCTTTCGATCCCCGGAAAGATCGAGAAGGTACTCGAGGACAAGGAGCGCATACAGTGGTTCGCTTCAAAGTTCGCACATATCCACGACGCATTCTTTATCGGACGCGGCATTGACTACGCCATCAGCCTTGAGGGAAGCCTCAAAATGAAGGAGATAAGCTACATCCATTCGGAGGCATACGCCGCAGGCGAGCTGAAGCACGGCACCATAAGTCTTATCGAGGATCAGACTCTCGTTATCGGCGTGCTGACCCAGAACGAGCTTTATGAAAAGACGGTCAGCAACATGGTCGAGTGCAAGGCACGCGGAGCATACCTCATGGGTCTTGCGACCTACGGCAAGTACGAGGTCGAGGATCAGTGCAACTTTGTGACCTACGTTCCAAACATAGCCCCCTATTTTGCAGCAAGCCTTGCGGTAGTACCGCTCCAGCTGCTGGGATACTACATCTCGGTAGCCAAGGGTCTTGACGTTGACAAGCCGAGAAACCTTGCTAAGAGCGTTACGGTCGAGTAAAAGTATGAAACAGCGCCTCGTGAAACACGGGGCGCTTTCTGTTTGACTTTGTGCAGGGAATGTGTTATAATTAAAATGATTAATGAATTCCTATACAAACAAAACAGGAGGTAACATTATGAGACATACAAAACGTGCGGCGGCGATGATCTTTGCTGCGCTGATCGCTTTTTCTTCCTGCGCTTTGAAAGAGGAGAAAAAGCTCGAAAAGAAGTCGGAGACTGCCGCTTCTCAGACAGAGACTACGACTAAAACGGAAGCCCCCGTCGAGACAGTCACCGAGCCCGACCAGCCCGATGAGCCCGAGCCCGATGAAGAAGAGGACATCGGCGACCGCGCTTCGCTGTCAATGGGATATATACAGTCGGGCGAGATAAACGAGACTCAGACTGCCGAACTCATCAAAGCCGCAAAGACACTAAAGCCCCTTGAAAGCAGCGGTCTGACACTGATCGACGGCGGTGATGATCTAAAGCTCAACATATTCACCGAGGACGGCTCCGAGAGCTACACCCGTCAGCTTTCCGATAAGGGCTGGGTGCTGATCGACACTAGGCTCAATTGCTATGAAGATTCCCCCGAGCTTTCGGCGCTGGCTTCAAAGATCATCGCGGGAAGCCGTGAGACGGTCACGAGCCTCGACGGGGATCATTACTCGATCGAATGCGAGGAACCGACTACCGAGGCGGAGTATGTCAGCGCCGCGGTGAAGTGCTGCGAGGCTTGGTTTACTTCTCTGCAAAGCGAAGACACCGAGGAATACTACCGCAACAACGGCTTTAAGATCACCGAGGTAGAAGAAGAGTCGGGACATCAGAAGTGTAACTACCTCTCGTGCGGGATGGTGGATGGTGTAAAGGAATTTGTGGTCGAGATATGCTTTAACGCCGAGGACTGCGGCGACAACACTTTCTATGATGACTATTATCAGGAGGGACGCTACACCGAAGCGGGCACCTTCTGGTCGGGAAACTATATCTGCGGACGCTTTAAATGGCAGGACGGCAAATGCACCCTTACAAAGATCGGCACCCGCGATGAGAGCAGCTCTTTGCAGTCGGGGCTCAACGGCATTCCGGACAAGGACGGTTACAGGAATTTCTTTGAGTTCGCAAGGCGCTCCGATTATAAAAAGGCTGTTGAGGAAAGCTTTGTTCCATACGGGCGCTGTACCGTTTCGGCAAACCTTACTCAGACAGAGGACGGCAAGCCGATAAATGTAGATATATACACAAATGCCTATGAGGAAACAAAGGACGGCTTTAACGCCATCTGGGACGAGCGTGCATACATAAACGGCGAGGCAACATACAGCACGGGGCTGTATTTCACCGACAACGGCACGGGACATATGCCCGATACCCTGCCGAAGCAGTTCGACCTTACCTTTGACAACTACGATGGCGATGCCAACCCCGATTTCTGCTGCCGATATGACAGCGACAGCGAAGGCACCTACTATGTACTGGAGAGCGTTCAGACGGACGGGCGCATATTCAATCTTTCGGGACGCGCCTTTGAGGGCGGCATATACATCGCAGGCTGCACCGAGCCCTCGCCCCGCCTGCAAAGGACGGCGAATATCCCCTATATAGGCTGGAAGAAGGACGCATCGGGCTACTATCCCACCGACAACAACGGCACGCCCACCGATCTTCCCGACCTCAATATGTATTCCGACAGGTTCTTCCTGCCTGACGATCTGAAGCTTTACTCAAAGGACGAGGACACCGTGACCTGCTTCCTCTGGAACAATACCGACTCAGAGGTGACCACCGACACGACATATTCGATCGAGATGAGCGAGAACGGCAAGTGGAAGACGGTCGCGAAGGACCTCAGCTGCAAGTCCGAGAAGATCAAGCCGCGCGGGTATGCCGAGGTAAGCTATGATATCTCGTCGGTAAAGGACAGATACAACACCGTTTACAGGATAGTACAGAAGTGCGGCGGCAGGGAAGCCTGCGGAAGTTTCTGGCTTGAGGGCAAGGAGGTCGTGAACATCAGGGTCAAGGCAGAGCCTTACCTGCTCGGCGCGGCATCGGGAAGCTTTTCCGTTGAGGACAACGGCTTTTCCGAGACAAAGATAGAGTCGGCATACATTACCGACGGCAGCACCGAGTATCCTCTCACCATCTTCCCCTCGGACGACACGGGCTTTACCTTCACAGCCGAAAAGCTCCCCGAAAAGGCGGGCAAGTATAAGCTCGTGGTGAACGGCTCGGCGCAGTGCAGTATAGCATTCAAGGATATGACTGACGATATCCCGGGGATGAAAGCGGAACATAAGATCGATGGCGAGAACATAAAGCTCAGCCTTACCTGCTCCGCGGACGCCGAGCTCATAAACGTCGTGACCTTCAAGGATCAGGGCGGAAGATGGTCTTCCGTGCCATTCCTGCCGGGCGACGGCGCCGAGTCTTACCTGAAAAAGAACAAGAAGTTCGGCGTTACCCTGCAAAACTTTTTCGATGATTATCTTGAAGAGTTCGATCTGCGCGATCTCTATGAGGAGCATATGGAAGAGCTGGATGATGACGAAGAGACCGACGAAGAGCTTGCAGCCCTCGGCATTGACAGGGATACGAGCTTTGAGGAGTTCGAGGAAAAGCTAACGAAGGCTTTCTCTGCCGACCCCGAAGCCGATTATCTGTTCGTGATCTCTTACGTCGTCAATGATGTAAAGTATCAGACCTATGTGTTTTCGTGACCTGACGGAGTGAAAAGCTTATGCCGATATGGAATCCGTGGCACGGCTGCCGCAAGATAAGCCCGGGCTGTCTCAACTGCTATGTTTACAGGCGCGATGAAAGCATCGGCAAGGACGCGAGTATAGTGACAAAGACGGGCGACTATACACTGCCGCTGAAAAAGAACAGGCAGGGTGGATACAAGCTTCAAGCCTCAGACGGAGTGGTGTACACCTGCATGACATCAGACTTCTTTCTGGACATTGCCGACGAATGGCGCGGGGACTGCTGGGATATGATACGCCTGCGTTCCGACTTGCATTTTCATATAATAACAAAGCGTATAGACAGGTTCGCCGAGTGTATCCCCGATGACTGGGGCGATGGCTGGGATAACGTCACGATATCCTCCACCTGCGAGGATCAGGAGAGGGCGGATCACCGCCTGCCGATACTCCTTGAGCTTCCGATAAAGCACAGGCGGATCATCTCCGAGCCAATGCTTTCTGAGATAGATATCGAAAAGTACCTCGCGAGCGGGCTTATCGAGCAGGTCACCTGCGGCGGAGAATCGGGCGAAAATGCCCGCCCCTGCGATTTCGGGTGGGTAAAGGAGCTGCGGCGGCAGTGCGTCCGCAGCGGCGTTGAGTTTTACTTCAAGCAGACGGGTGCAAAGTTCATCAAGGACGGCAGGCTCTATCGCATCGAGCGGCGGCTGCAAATGCCGCAGGCGAAAAAGTCGGGGTACAGCTATATCCCGAATACAGGCTGCGCCGACATGATAAAGTACACCCTTCCCGACAGGGAAGCGCTCTTTGCATCGCTTGCGAGGTCGAAATTCCGCAGCAGGTTCCGTCTGAGCGACAGCGACAGGCAGTACATCTCCGATAAAGGCATGGAGAGGATACGCGCCCACGCTGCCGACTTTGTCGCAAAACGGCTGGCACCCGAGAATCCGCAGAATGACGGGAAGCAGACCCCGATGAGAGGGCACCCCGTCTTTACGGCACAGCACGCGACCGCCTGCTGCTGCCGCGGCTGCCTGGAAAAATGGCACCATATCCCGTCGGGCAAAAAGCTGACCGAAGCCGAGCAGAGCTATATCACCGATGTGCTGATGGATTGGATAGAGAGGCAATACAGATGAACAGCGGACTGTTGCAGTAAAACGCAGCAGTCCTTTTTGTTTTGGCGGCGCTGCCAAAAGTTAAAGACTAGTTAAGAATTGATGTGCTATAATCTGTACATAGAAAAAAGTCAGCGCAGACTAAGCGGAAAAAAGCTAGATATCCTGTGTTATGATAAGAGCACGGAAAGGAACAACGACCCGAAATGAGGTAGAGACTATGTTTTTGAGAATACTAAAGAAGGACCTGAAACGAAAAAAGACGATGAACGTCATAATGCTGCTGTTCGTCATACTCTCGGCGATGTTTGCATCGGCGGCGGTCAATAACGTGGCGGCGGTGACCAATGGCATCGACTATTACTTTAAGATCTCGGACGTGCCCGACGCTATGATAAGCGTAGATCTTGAAAGCGAGGAGTGCAAAAAGATAGAGGCGCTGCCTTCTGTCACCGAGACCAGAAAACAAAAAGCATTGTTGCTTTTTAAAAACAGCTACATCAAGCATAACGGCAAAAAGGTGAGGTCTTACATAAATCCGCCGCTCATTATCTCTGACGCAGATATGCCGTACAATTACTTTGATAATGATAACAACAAGATCGAGAGTGTGGAAAAGGGAACATTCTATGCCACCACCCAGATCGGCGATGCTGAGATAGGCGACAAGTACGTTTTTGACATAGGGAACACAAAGCTGACTCTGACGTATGCGGGAAGACTCAAGGGAGCGCTGTTTTCTTCCGAGGATATAGCAAATCCCTATTTTCTTCTCAACAACGATGAATTTATGAAGCTTTACAATGAGCCTGAACTTGAAGAAAAGACGGAGGAGACTTTGTATGTAAATACCACTGATGTGGGAGCTATCGAGGATCTTGCTCTTGAAAACGTTTCTGTATATGGGATGGACGCTTTCAGGAACATATACCTCTATGATATGATAGCAGCAGGTATCATGATGGGCATAAGCCTGATACTTATGATAACCTCATTCATAGTGCTGCGCTTTACCATAGGCTTCACGATAAGCGAGGAATTCCGCGAGATAGGCGTTATGAAAGCGGTCGGCATAGACAACGGCAGCATAAGAGTGCTATTTATCGTCAAGTACGTCGCCATAGCGATAGTCGGCTCGGTGATAGGCTTCTTCTGCTCTATACCGCTTACTAAAATGATGATGAAGACGGTATCTGAAAATATGGTCCTCGGCAGCGAGGGCGGAGTGATGCTCGGAGCACTCAGCTCGGCGGCGGTAATACTCCTGATACTCACGTTCTGTTACGGCTGCACCCGAAAGGTAAATAAGCTCTCCCCCATAGACGCGGTAAGAAACGGTCAGACGGGCGAGAGGTTCAAAAAGAGAAGCAGCCTTAGCCTCGGAAGATCCAAGCTCCCCGCAACAGGATTCCTTTCCCTCAACGATGTTATGAGCGCACCCAAAAGATTCGGTCTTGCGGCACTCATATTCACCCTCTGCATCATAATGATGACCCTGCTCTCGGTATGCTCGCTTACACTTAAAAGCGAAAAGATACTCTGGCTCTTTGATATACCCACAAACGACTGCACCTTAGGAGATCTTGATTTTTACAACGAAGTTATAAAGGATATCAGCAAGCAGGAGCAGTTCTTCAAGGACACCGAGAAGATGCTTGAAGAAAAGGGGATGCCCGGAAAATGCAGTATGCAGGTGGGGTCGCGCTATAAGGTGACTCACGGCAGCAGGGAAGAGAAGATCTGGTGCTTTACCAACAACGGATACAGGAACGATACATTCAGGTGCGATGAAGGCTATGCGCCCGAAAAGGATAACGAGATCGCCGCTACTCCCACGACTCTCAAAACCATTGATGCCGAAATAGGCGACAAGGTGAAGATATCCATCGGCGATGAGGAAAAGGAGTACATCATAACGGGCACATTCTCCTCGTTCATGGGACAGGACGGAAACGCGATACAGCTCGCACCCGATACCAAAATGTACATCGGCCCCTTCACTTACGCTTCATTATCCACGATGGGAATACAGATAAAATTTGACGGAGACCCCGATGCGGCGACGGTAAAGAAGAACATCGAAAAGCTCAAAAATGAGCTTGATACCGACAAGATATATACCCCGACCGAGCTTATCGACAGCTGCACGCAGATGTCGGGAACGCTGAGCGCTATCAAAAAGCTCATGATGATACTCACTATCATCGTGACAGCTATGATAGTAGTCCTGATGGAACGCAGCTTTATCTCAAAGGAAAAGAGCGAGATAGCACTGATGAAGGCGATGGGCATACGCAGCTCGTCAATAATAGCGCAGCACACTTTAAGATTCGGGATAGTATCACTGGTGGCGGCAGCGGCGGCTTCCGCGAGCATCATGCCGATAGGCAACGCCTTCATGAACGCGATATGCCGCAACGTCGGCGATGTTTCGGGCATCAGGTGCGATTTCAACGCCCTTGAGGTATTCGGGCTCTGCCCCGCGATAGTGCTGATCGTGACGATACTCGGAACGATGCTCACCGCACTGTACACCCGCACGATAAAGGCTTCCGACACGGCAAGTATAGAATAATATCAATTGTTCAGAGATAACAAAAGGAGAGATCATCATGAATACAGTATTACAGACAAAGGGACTTTGCAAGACATACATCGTGAACAAGAGACAGAACAACGTGCTGAAAAACATCGACCTTACGATCAGTGAGGGGGAGATGGTAGCGGTCATGGGACCCTCGGGCTCGGGCAAGAGCACTCTTCTCTACTGCGTGTCGGGCATGGACAGACTTACCGCGGGCGAGGTGACATTCAACGGCAAGGATACCTCAAAGCTCGGCGAAAAGGAGCTTGCCCGACTGAGACTTGACGAGATGGGCTTTATCTTCCAGCAGATGTATATGATGAAGAACCTATCGGTGCTCGATAACATCATCCTGCCTTCGGTGCGCTCAAAAAAGAATAAGGAGAGCCGAAAGAAGACCGAGGAACGCGGCCGCGCACTGATGAAGAGACTCGGGATAGAGGATATCGGCGGCAACGATATCAATGAGGTATCGGGCGGACAGCTCCAGCGTGCCTGCATCGCCCGCAGCATGATAAACTCGCCGCAGATGATTTTCGCCGACGAGCCGACAGGCGCACTCAACCGCGCAAGCTCCGACGAGGTCATGAACGAGCTGCTTTCACTCAACCGCGACGGCACGACGGTCATGTGCGTCACACACGACCCGAAGGTGGCTGCAAAGTGCAGCAGAGTGCTCTACCTTGTTGACGGCAACATCGTCGGCGAAAAGGAAATGGGTCACTTTGAGGGCGGCGAAAAGCAACTCCGTACCCGCGAAAGGGAACTCAACAACTGGCTGATGGAACAGGGCTGGTAAAACATACTGCTCACTGAGAAAAAACACACGGCGGCGCCGTTTATTGCGGCGCTGCTATTGCTTTATCGGGAAAAATGTGATAGAATAGATACAGGTGGTGATCTATATGACAGATATTCTGATAGTTGAAGATGATCTTGAGCTGAGCGGGCTTCTGACCGACTTTCTTCGTGAGGAAGGGTATGTCGTTTCGGCTGTGGACAGCGGCGAACGTGCGGTGCAGCTTTTTGAGCGTTACGGTGCAAAGCTCGTGGTGCTTGATATAAACCTGCCCGATGTCAACGGCTTTGCGGTATGCTCAAAGCTCAGGGAGAATACCGATACGCCTATCCTGATAGTGAGCGCCCGCACGGGCAAGGACGACAAACTCAACGGGCTCGGTCTCGGTGCAGATGATTACATTGAAAAGCCTTACGATATAGATATCCTCATCGCGAAGATAAAGGGCATATTCAAGCGCCGGTATCAGCGGCAGATGATATCTGCCAGCGGCGTGACGCTGAATCTTGCCGACCGTACCGCAGAGATCGACGGCAAGCCCGTGGAGCTTCCCGCAAAGGAGTTCGATCTTCTGGCACTTCTGATAGAGAATCAGGGCAAGGCGCTGAAAAAGGATTATCTCTTCAATACCGTCTGGGGCAGCGACAGCGATTCCGAGCTTCAGACGCTTCACGTTCACATCAACCGCCTGCGTCAGAAGCTTGGTGACGATCCCAAAAACGCAAAGCGGCTGCTGACCGTCTGGGGTGTGGGGTATAAATTTGTATGAGAAGCATAAACAAGCTGTTTATCATACTGATCGCCGTATATCTGCTCCTGGCAGCGGGCGTGAATGTATTTATGATAAAAAACATCGGCAGCCATCAAGGGCTTTACCGCGTTGAAGCGAAGCGTCTTTGTGATGACATCGCAGAAACGGGAAGCTATGATCTTTCGGAATATCCCCGCATAATGGGCGTGTATACCGAAGAGGACGGCGATATCTTTGATTCAGATGAGCATTATCTTATCTACGAGATAAACGGCAGGCTTTACCGCATAGAGTATTACGTTGAAAAGGAAAGCAGAACGATACTGATAGTCGATGTGATACTCGCCCTTATGGCGGTGATGCTGATAGTGATATTCATTTACATAAAGCTGCACATCATCAAGCCGTTCGTCAGGCTGAATGAAGTCCCGCGGGAGCTTGCAAAGGGAAATCTTGCGGTAGAGATACCCGAGGAGAAGAGCAGGTATTTCGGCAAGTTCACATGGGGCGTTAATATGCTCCGCGAAAAGATAGAGAGCGACCGCCGCCGCGAGCTTTCTCTCCGTCGCGACAAGAAGCTTCTGCTGCTCTCACTCTCGCACGATATCAAGACGCCGCTTTCCGCGATAAAGCTAAACGCAAAGGCGCTTGCGAGGGGGCTTTACAAGGACGAGGACAAGCGCCGCGAGGCTGCCGAGAGCATAAATGCCCGCGCCGACGAGATCGAAAGCTTTGTGAGTCAGATCACCAAAGCTTCAAGCGAGGACTTTATGGAGTTTGAGGTAAAGCAGGGCGAAGCGTTCCTCGGGGATATAGTATCGCGTATACACGATAAGTATGCCATGCAGCTTGCGGTCACGGGGACGAGCTTTGAGATAGGGAAGTACAGCGAATGCCTGCTCAGCTGCGACCCCGACCGCCTTGTTGAGTGCCTGCAAAATCTTATGGAGAACGCAATAAAATACGGCGATGGCGTATGTATAGGCATGAGCTTTGACAGCATGGACGGCTGCGAGCTGATAACGGTATACAACACGGGATGCAGTCTTGAAGAAAAGGAGCTGCCGCACATATTTGAAAGCTTTCACCGCGGGAGCAATTCCGAAAAGGCGCAGGGCAGCGGGCTCGGGCTGTTCATCTGCCGCAAGCTTATGACGCTGATGGGCGGCGAAGCTTATGCCGAGATCGACGGCGACAGGTTCCTGCTTACACTCGTTGTAAGATTGGCTTGAATGGAAAAGACTGTAAGAACGCGGTGCTTGCAGTCTTTTTTTTCGGCAAAATACAGTTTTTAGGTGTATTTTTTTGAGTGAATCTATTGAAATTTGAAATGTAATGTGATATAATTAATTGACAAGGGCTTCACGCTGTGACGTCTTTAGACCATTTTGAACGGAGTAGGGCTATGTCAAAGCGACGTAAAAACAGACAAAGTCTTAAAAACATCGGCATTATCCAGCTTTCAATGATACTCGGGTATGCTTTTATAGTTATTGCTTCAATAACCATAGTTTCACAGCTTGCGGTCAGAAAGACCGATGAGGTGCTGAAGAACAAGGTCATATCCCTGACATCATCGCTCAATGTGCAGATGAAGCTGAATATGGAGAGCTATCTTTCAAGGATGGAGACTACCGCTACGCTGGCTTTCGGTCAGAAGGAGGCGTATACCTATGACGCTGCTGACCCCGACAATGATGAGTTCGAGGCGCTGAATACCGAAAAGATCATAACCGAAAAGCTGTTCAGCCTTTGTATAATGGAGAACTTTGTCGATTACGGCATAGTTTACAGCAACAACAGGACCGTCGGAAAGATATCTAACGCTACATCGACAACTTTCGGAGACAGGATATTCACCGAGCTTGAATCCATGATAACGAACGAACGCACGAACGATGGATGGTTCACAGGCTACGGCGGGGATTTCAGGCGTATCTACTATGTCAAAAGGGTGCATGAAAACGCAGTGCTGGTAATATCCTTCTACGCCAACGAGCTCAATGAGGTCTTTGATAACCCCGAGACCCTGAAGGATATGCAGATAAGGCTCGTCAACAAGGACTATGACATAATCTTCTCAAAGCAGAACGACGAAATAGGCTCGCAGCTGCACAAGGGGATAAAGGACAGGATAATTGGTCAGTCCTCGGCTTCGGTGATGGATAACGAATACCTCGTGTCGGTAAACAGCTGCGGCGATGACTGGTATGTCGTATGTTCAATACCCACGAGCATAATCCTCAATGAAAAGAACGAGGTCACACGTTATATCTACATGACAGCATTTGCCGCCGCAATGATAGCGGCGATCATCGGTATGTATCTGTCGCACATCATAACAAAGCCCGTAAAGAAGATGGTCACGATGCTTGATGACAAGGCAAAGATAGACCTGCTGACAGGGATACTCAACAAGCTTACCTTTGAGGAATACGCGGGCAACTGCATAGAAAGGTCGGCAGAGAGCGAGCAAAAGGCGCTTCTTATCATCGACCTTGACAACTTCAAGGGCATCAACGATAATTACGGTCACGCTATGGGCGACAAGGTGCTTGAAGATCTCGGCGAGGTGATGCGCGGCGTATTCTCGGACGATGACTACCTCGGGCGTATCGGCGGCGATGAGTTTGCAGTGCTGATAAACTCGACCTTTGACAGCGAAGAAAAGCTTAAAGAACACATAACGCGCAAATGCACCGAGCTTTCAGAAAGCTTCAAACGGAGCTTTGATAGGTTCGATAACGGTATGCGTACCACCGTAAGCATCGGAGCCGCGCTCTCACCCGCCGACGGAAAGAGCTTTGCAGAGCTTTATGCGGCGTGCGACAAGGCACTCTATAAATCGAAAAAAACAGGCAGGGACAGATTCAGCTTCTATGACGCGCAGATGGAAAGCGAGGTCGTGAGATGAGAGTGAAAAGGATAGCGGCGGCTCTTTCGGCTTTTACTTTTGCACTGACACTCGGAGCCTGCGGCAGCAAGGACGATCATGTGCTTCTTGAACAGCACGAGCAGACGGAGATATCCCTTTCGTGGTGGGGCAACGACATCAGGAACGAATACACCATAGAGGCGGTGTCGCGCTTTGAAAAGCTACACCCCGATATCAAGGTCAAGTGCAGTTATTCCGAATGGTCGGGATATGAGGCGAGAAGTCAGGTGCAGATGGTATCTGGCACGGAAGCGGACGTTATGCAGATAAATGTTGGCTGGCTTTCGCAGTATTCCGCCGACGGGAAGGGTTATTACGATATCGAAAAGCTGACTGACACGGTCGATCTCAGCAACTTTTCGGATGAAATGCTTGAATTCGGCAGAAGAAACGGCATACTCAACGCCGTGCCCATCGCCATGAACGCCGAGACACTTTATGTGAACAAGACGCTGTATGAAAAGTACGGGCTTGATATCCCGAAGACATGGGACGACCTCTTCGCGGCGGCAAAGGTCATGAGCCCCGACGGGGTCTACCCGATATCGGGCGCTTCAAAGAGCACATGGCTCTATTGCATTGCCTACGCCGAACAGAATAACGGCAAGCATTTCTTTAACGAAAACAACGAGATCACTTTCAGCAGCGAAGACTTCCGCATTATGATAGATCTCTACAACAGGCTGGTATCGGAAAGGGTAATGCCGAAGGTCGAGGACTATCAGCGCTTCAATCTTGAAAATCTGGTCTACGCAGGTACTATCGCCTGGGTCAGCGATGCTTTGAACTATAATCAGGCGACGATAGACCGCGGCTCTGAGGTCGTGGCTGCCGATTATACAGTTTCAGACGGCATGAAGGCGGGGGTCGGCTGGTATGAAAAGCCCGCGACACTATATGCCATAAGCCGGAACACCTCCCACCCGGAGGAAGCCGCGCTGCTCCTGGATTATATGCTCAACAGCCCGGGCTGGGCGCAGCTTCAGGGGGTGGAAAAGGGCATACCCGTAAGCCTTGCGGCGAGGGATTACCTGAACGAGCAGGGAATGCTTGAAGGGCTTCAGTATGAAGCCTCGCTCGTGATGGAGAACAACACGGAGATAAGCCCGATGAATTCGCTGATCGAGGACACATTCCTGATAGATGAGTTCATAAACGCCTGCGACCTCGTGCTGTTTGAAAAGAACACCGCGGAAGAAGCCGCGGCTATGCTTGTGGATAAGTACAAGGAAAACTATACTTTCGCAGAATAAAGAACAAGGGCTGATGCTTTGCCTGCATCAGCCCTTTGCTGTTTTTATATTGTTATTTTACTATCTCGACACGCATCATGTTGGTGGTGCCGCTGACCCCGAGGGGGATGCCTGCGGTAACTACTACAAGGTCGCCCTTGCTGAGGATCCCCATCTCGACCGATTTGTCGACCGCGCGCTTTATCAGCGTGTCGGAATCGAGCTCTTCTTCGATTATGCCGGGTACAACGCCCCATGACATCGACATCTGACGCGCCGTGGTATTGCTTGTGGTCAGAGCGATTATCGGGCACTGCGAACGGAACTTTGAGAGCCTGCGGGCGGTGGTGCCGCTCTTTGTGACGGTGATTATCGCCTTCGCGTTCAGGTCGTGCGAGGTCGTTACCGTTGCGTGCGAGATAGCCTCGGTGATCTCTGTGCAGGAGTATTCGCCGCCGCCGCTTCTTATCTCAAAGCGCTTGCGGTAGTTTATGTTGTTCTCGGTGGTCTCGGCGATGAGCGCCATAGTCTTTACAGCCTCAACGGGATAGTGCCCCGCAGCAGTCTCGCCCGAGAGCATGATGGCAGATGTGCCGTCGTAGATGGCATTCGCAACGTCGGTTATCTCCGCACGGGTGGGGCGGGAGTTGGTTATCATAGATTCAAGCATCTGTGTGGCTGTGATGACCTGCTTGCCTGCGTTGTAAGCCTTGTGGATAAGGTCTTTCTGAATGGCGGGTATCTGCTCAAAGGGGGTCTCAACGCCCATGTCGCCGCGGGCTACCATAACGCCGTCGGCAGCTTCGAGTATCTCGTCGATATTTTCAACGCCCTCGCTGTTTTCGATCTTTGCGATGATGCGGACATCGTTCCAGCCGAGCGCCTGAGTGAACTTTCTGAGGTAAATAACATCGGCACCCGTGCGTACAAATGAAGCCGCGATGAAATCAAAGCCGAGCTTTGCGCCGAACTGAAGATCGCGCATATCCGCGTCGCTGATGTAGGGCATTGAAAGCTTTACGCCGGGGACGTTTATGCCCTTGTGATCCTTGATCTCGCCGCCGTGGATGACCTCGCAGTGTATATCGGTGTCCTCGATGTTCTTGACCACCATCTCGATAAGTCCGTCGTTTATCAGGATCCGTGTGCCGATGGCAACGTCATGCGGCAGCTTCTCGAAGGTGACAGAGCATATGGTCTCATCGCCGACTACCTCGCGGGTGGTGAGCGTAAATTCTGCGCCGTCGGGCACTTCGACCGAACCGTTCTTGAATTCGCGCAGGCGTATCTCGGGACCCTTTGTGTCGAGCATCGTCGCAACGTGCAGACCCAACTCGTCCGACAGCTTGCGGACGGTGGCAAATCTCTTCTCATCGACCTCGTATACCGAGTGGGAGAAGTTGAATCTTGCAACGTCCATGCCCGCCTTCATAAGCTCGCGTATCGTTTCTTCGCTTTCGGTAGCGGGACCCAGCGTGCATACGATCTTTGTTTTTCTCATACCATATCATTCCTTTTTAACCCGCAGCGTACTGCGGTATTTATTATCTCATGCTGTCTTTTCGGCTTGGCTCTCCGAGGCGTCGTCAGTTTTGTCCGAGCTGTTTTCAGAAGCCGTACTGTCCGGTTTCTCGGACTTCTTCTCCGATACCGACTTCAGATAATTCCCGACGTATTTTTTGAACACGGTATTGTCGCTGTTTTTGCGGTAAAAAGCCTCGTTCATGCCGTCGTTGAAATATACAAGCTTCATGTCGGTAAATGTAAAGCCGTCAAAAGTCTCTTCAAATTTCATGGTGAGGTCGCCGCATTTTACGGTGACGATCACAATGTCGTCCTTGCGTACCGCTTTCCACTCTGCTCGGGCTTTCCCGCCGAGCTTTCCCTCATCGGGGTCGATGCAGCTGCCGATGGATCTGAGGGCATCCGTGCCCTCCACCCCCGAGAGGTTTGAGATGTTCGACCAGTAGTTGTCCTTTATGTGACCTATCATCTTGTCATCGTTCATGGCGATGCCCTGAGAGAAGCCGTTGGCGCAGGCGGCGTAGAACGCAAAGCATATGAACACGATAGCAGCGGTGTTCTGATCCCCCGTTATCGTGATGCGCTTGAAGATGTAAAGCGGGGGCAGCAGGGCGGTCAGCGGAGAAAGACTGCTGACATCAACGCCGTTTTGCCGCAGATACCGCCTGTCCAGCAGGCAGGAGAGCGTCCACGACACAACGCAGCACACCCACACCAGCACGCCCAGCGCAAAGCGGTCGGCAAATATCTCGATGAACATTGATATGAGCGGCACGCAGGCTGCGAACCAGATCCTTGAATTGCTGAATCTTTTGTATCTTGAATTATTATACCCCGCGTGATCGCCCGATGCGGCGCGTTTCGGGGTGATGTTCATATTCAGTAATGAAGATAATCTTTTCATTGCTTTTCCTTTCGGTGCGAGCCTCAATTTCGGCGGCTCCTATAAAAGTATAACTCAGAAAGGCAGAAATGTCAAGTAAAAAAATGTTGCATTAAAATGTCGAATGAAAAAATTATAAAAAAGGTATTGACAAGCAGGAGGAAAAGTAGTATAATTATGTGGTGAATCGGCTTATGGGCGAGGTATGCCTGTTTGCCTTATTTGAAACGAGGAGGAAATAAAGTGCGACGTGCAAAGAAGCCTACATTCTTTATAGTGTTCGTGCTGATCTTCGGCTTTGCTTATCTGACCTTCTTTGGTCTGCATTATAAGTACGGCGATATCAGGAACACGATAATCAAGGGTGTTGACGAAATAAGATGGGGTATTGATATACAGGGCGGTGTTAACGCAACATTCGGTCCCGACGGCGACTACAAGGCCAGCGAGGACGATATGAACTCCGCAAAGGCTGTTATCGAACAGCGACTCCTGAATCTCAATATCACCGACAGTGAGGTGTATGTTGACTACACCAAGAACAAGGTCATCGTATCCTTCCCCTGGCAGGCGGGCGAGACCGACTTTGATCCCGAGACCGCTGTGAGCGAGTTGGGTGAGACCGCTATCCTTACCTTCGTTGAGGGTTCGGAGCAGACAGGTACTCAGATCATGACCGGTGAGAACGTGACCAAGGCTCAGGCTGCGGGTTACGAGGATGAGGAAACAGGTGAGACCAACTGGGTAGTAAGCCTCGAGCTTGACAAGGACGGTACATCGGCATTTGCAGATGCGACCTCACGTCTTGCGGGAAGCGGCAACATCTCTATTTGGATGGACGATGCCTGCATATCCGATGCTAATGTAAATTCCGCTATCACAGGCGGCAAGGCTCAGATCGAGGGCAACTTCACCTACGATCAGGCTAAGGCGCTGGCAGATAAGATCAACGCGGGCTCTCTGCCCTTCAAGCTTGTTGCGACAAGCACCAACATAGTATCGCCTACGCTCGGTACAGGCGCTCTCTCTGCTATGCTCATGGCAGGACTTATCGCCTTCGGCTTTGTATGTCTGTATCTGATCTTCACCTACAAGCTGCCCGGCTTTGTTGCCGATATCGCTCTGGTAGGTCAGGTAGTCGGCACTATCGCCTGCGTATCAGGCTTCTTCAAGTCTTTTGAAAGCTTCACGCTCACTATCCCCGGTATCGCGGGTATCATACTCTCGATCGGTATGGGCGTTGACGCTAACATAATCGTTTCCGAGCGTATCCGTGAGGAGCTTCGCCTCGGCAAGACTCTCAACGGCGCTATCGAACAGGGCTACAAGAGAGCATGGAGCGCGGTATTCGACTCCAACATCACCGTTATTTTCGTAGCTATCATTCTTATGGGTGCGTTCGGCTCTACCGACAGCATCTTCGGCACTCTGCTCAAGCCGTTCTTTATGGCATTTGGCGCTTCTATGGCAGGTACCATCTACTCGCTGGGCTACACCCTGATGATCGGTATCATCACAAACTTCATCTTCGGCATACTCTGCTCGAGACTTATGCTTGAATCGCTCACTAAGTTCAAGGCGTTCAGAAAGCGCAAGCTGTTCGGCGTTTCCGAAGAGGCTGAGAGCGTTCCCGTGCTGGAGCAGAAGAGATACAAGATCACCGAAAAGGGCAAGATATTCTACATCGTTTCCTGCACCCTCGTGGCGCTCTTTGTAGGACTTACCGTTGCAGGTATCCCGAAGATCGCTATCGAGTTCAAGGGCGGTACTCTTATCTCCTACACCTATGAGGGCGACATCGACACCAAGTCTGTTGAGACTCTCGTAAAGGATACCATCGGCAAGGATTGCACCGTTACAACGGGTGAGGATTACACCAGCAAGAAGACAACTCTTCAGCTGTCCTTCTCTTCCAAGGGCGGTATCGACGAGAACAAGCAGGAAACTCTGAAGGAGAAGATGCTTGAGACTTACGCCGACAACAACATCGAGACTCTCGAGTCCACCAACGTTTCCGCAACAAACGGACGCACATTCTTTGCAAAGTGCATGGTAGCTCTGCTGCTTGCGGTAGTTGTAATGATAATCTACATCGGCTTCCGCTTCCGCAACATCGGCGGTATCTCCGCAGGTGCTTTCGCGGTAGTTGCTCTGCTGCACGATATGTGCATGGTTTACGGCTCGTTCGTAATATTCGGATTTGATATCAACTCTAACTTTGTGGCGGTACTTCTTACCATCATGGGTTACTCCATCAACTCCACCATCATCATCTATGACCGTATCCGTGAGAACAAGCGTCTGTACGGCAAGAAGCTCGACATTCAGGAGATCTCGGATCTTTCGATCTCTCAGACCATAACAAGAAATATACACACCAACGTTACCACAGTTGTTACTATGATAATCGTTGCTGTAGTATGCTCGATCCGTGGTGTTTCCAGCATCCAGAGCTTCGCTATCCCGATGATAATCGGTATGCTCTCGGGTGTATACACTTCGATGTGTCTTGCACCTTCCCTCTGGGTCGTATGGCAGAAGCATAAGGCTAAGAAGAATCCTCAGCCTACCACTCCTTCCAAGAAGAAAAAGTCTTCTTCCAAGGGCTATAAGGACACAGGCTACGGCTACGGCGCACAGGTTTGATCTAACATAACAAAGCTTTTAAAGCACCTTGTTCAGGCAAGGTGCTTTTTTTTGAAAAAAATTTTTTTTGAAGGGTGTAATATTTCTTTCTTCTCTTCGTCAATATAGATGAAAGCGATCAACACACGATCGGAACGAAGGAGGAATCACTATGAAAGCAAAGAGATTTTTTAGCGCAGTTATGGCACTGACAATGGTAATGGGCATGGCTTCCTGCGGGGAGAATGCAAAGTCTGAGACAAATAACGCAGACGACCGAGTAAGGTTCGCAGCACCTTCGGGGGCATTCACCAATGGCTGTGATAAAGCGGAGGCAGAAGCGAAAGAGATGACCGAAGCTGCCGCTGAGGACGCTGAAGCCGGCGGTGAAAAAAAGGCATTTGCTGCCGAAGAAGGCATTTCTGGTGAAATGGCTTTGGCAGACGATGGTGGAGCGGGCGAGGTATTTTATGACATTGAGCCTGAGATCGAAGAGCCGATAGCACCCGAGAAAAATAGTCCCGAAACCGAGCTTCCCGCTGCGGGTCAGCTTACGGCAGGCGTGTGGAACGACAACAACAACTGGAGCTTTTTTGCGAATCTCGTAAACAGCGAAGCGATTTCTTTCCCGAGCTTTTCCATCGACCCGCGTGACCGCATGGCGATAACCCTAAAGGGCGAGGACGGCGAGGTCATCGCGAATGCAAAGGTGAAGCTTATAAGTGCCGACGGCAAGCCGCTGTGGAGTGCCGTGACCGACCGTAAGGGCAGAGCATATCTGTTCAGCTACGGAACGGCTGCGGACAAGGTAGAGGTGCAGTTCGGCGGGGAAACACAGACCTTTGACGTGGATATGAAAAACAGCTCGGGCGACGAGCAGAGCAGCAGCAAGGTCACCGACAACTCTGCCGAGCTTGTTTTCTCGGGCAAGAACGGCGACAAGGGTACTGCTGATGCACAGATCATGTTCATAGTTGACACGACAGGTTCGATGTGCGACGAACTGTTGTTCTTACAGTGCGAGTTTGCTTCTCTGGTCAGGGAGGTAGGCTCCGAGGGGATCGAGTACGCAGTCAATTTCTACCGCGACGAGGGCGATGATTACGTCACAAAGTGCATGGACTTTACTTCCGATGTTGATGTGCTTACCTCAACGCTGATGTCGGAGACATCTGACGGCGGCGGGGATATCCCCGAGGCGGTCGGCACGGTGATGCAGGAGAGCATAACCTACAACAGCAGCTGGAAGCAGGATACCGTGAAGATAGCTTTCATGATCTTCGACGCACCCCCTCACGATGAGGATTCGGATAAGGTCGAGAGTGCTGTCCGTGCGGCGGCTGAAAAGGGCATCAGGCTCATACCGATCGTTTCCTCCAACAGCGCCCGCGAGACGGAGCTTTTCGGAAGAGCGGCTGCTATTACCACGGGCGGCGATTACGTTTTCCTGACCGATGACAGCGGCATCGGTGACAGCCATCTTGACCCCATCGTCGGCGACTACGAAGTCGAGAAGCTCTACGATGCGATAATCAGGCTGATAAACGACTACCGCAGCTGATATATAAAACTATGATGTGAGAACAGAAGATATATAAAAACAAGCACTCCGTTTAAGGCGGGGTGCTTGTGTTGCTTTGTAGTTCTATGCAGCTTACTTTTTGTAGGCGGCGACGATCTCGGCGATGTATGCTGTGTGCCAGTTGTTGTCTGAGTACTGGGCATCAACGATGCTCTTGTCGAGGAAGCTTTCTGCATTCATGTCGTACTGATACAGCTTGCGGCAGACGAAGATCAGCTCAGCCTCCTCGTATGCAGTCGTGCCGTCGAGGTAGAGAGGGGTCAGCCCCGCAGCTTGAGCTTTGCCGTTTTTCTCAAAATCGCGTCCCGACTTCGACCCGCAGAAGCTGAGAGACTTGGTCATATCGCCGCCGTAAACGCTCAGCGTGAACAGCTCGCCCGCGTCCACGAATTCCTTGGTGTAGCGAGATCTTCTTATGTAGCAGGTAGCGACGGGCTTGTTCCAGAGTATACCCATCTGCCCCCACGAGGCGGTCATGGTGTTGCTTGACGACTCGTCACCCGCGGTTATCAGCATCCATCTGTCGCCGATGGTGCCGAATACGTTGAAGTCAAGCTCCTTGACGTTTACAGGCTGAAAGCCGAGCTTTTCCATTCTTTCTGTCATAAAGATCATATCCTTTCGTTATTTTAGTTCAACTATCGTAACGCCGTCCTCGCCCTCGCCGTAAAGTCCTCTGCGTGAGCTTTTGACGCTGGGATGGCGTTTCAGATGCTGACGGACAGCGTTTTTCAGCACGCCCGTGCCTACGCCGTGTATCACGGTCACGACAGACACGCCCGATAGCACAGCCTGGTCTATAAAGCTGTCCATCTCGTAAATGCCCTCGTCGCAGGTGTAGCCGCGTATATCAAGCTCGCGGCTGACCTTTCGGGTGGCGCGGCTTTCGATACCTTTTTTGGTGATATGCCCGCCCTTTTTCTTTGCGGAGCTTTTCTCGGGCTTGCTCTCGTCAAGCTTCAAGCGGTTGACCGCGACCTTTGTTTTCATAGCGCCCATCTGCACAAAGCACATACCTTTGCTGTCGGGCTCTGCCGATACGACAGCCTTGCGCCCCGAGTCGATGAGGATGACATGGTCGCCCTTTTTCAGCGGGCGGGGGAGAACGTATTCCTCGGTCTTTTCGCTGACGGGGTTTGCTTCAAGGTAAAGCTTGTTCACCGTCTGCTTCTGCTTGTGCCGCGCATCTATCGCCTTGCCGACGAAGTTTTTCTGCTCCTTTTGCTTTCTCAGCTCGTCAAGCTCGTCGATAAGCTCCTGAGACTGCTTTTCAACGCTGCGGACGAGTGCAGCTGCTTCACGCCGTGCCTTTTCAAGCTCAGCCTCGCGGTCTTCGTTCAGCTTGCGGCGTTCTTCCGCGAGTTCATTTCTCAGGCGCTCGGCTTCGGCTCTGTACTGTTCAGCCTCTGCCGCCTTCTGCTCGAACTGCTCGCGCTCGGCTTCAAGGCGTTCAAGTATGTCCTCAAATCTGCGGTTTTCCTCGCTTACCAGCGACTGCGCCTTTTTGATGATATCCTCGGGCACGCCGAGCTTGCGGGATATGGCAAAAGCGTTGGACTTTCCGGGAGTGCCGATTATAAGGCGGTAGGTGGGCGAAAGCGTTTCCACATCGAATTCGCAGGAAGCGTTCTCCACGCCCTCGGAATCGAGAGCGTACATTTTCAGCTCCTGATAGTGGGTGGTGGTTATGGTACACGCGCCCTGTGCTTTCAGCCGTTCGATGATCGAAACTGCAAGAGCCGCACCCTCCGCGGGGTCGGTGCCCGAACCCAGCTCATCGAGCAGCACAAGGCTGTTGCCGTCCGCCTTTTCGAGTATCTTCACTACTCCCGAGATGTGTGCCGAGAAGGTGGAAAGGTCGTTCTCGATGGACTGTGAATCGCCGATATTCACAAGTATGTTGCTGAAAACGGAAATATGACTGCCGTCCGCCGCGGGGATAAGCATACCGCACATGGTCATGAGGGTCAGCAGCCCGACTGTCTTCAGCAGCACCGTCTTACCGCCCGTGTTGGGACCCGTGATGATAAGCGTTTCGTAGTCCTCGCCGAGCGTTAAGCTTATCGGCACGATCTTGTTTTTGTCGATTAGCGGGTGACGCGCCTTTTTGAGAATTATCCTGCGGTCGTCGTCGATCTCGGGCTCGCTTGCCGACATCATCGCGGCAAGGTTTGATTTGGCAAAGTAAAGATCCAGCTGCACCGCCGCATCATATCCCGAGCGCAGCTGCTCGGCGGTTGCGGTGACTTCGGCGGAGAAAGCCTTTATAATGCGGTTGATCTCTTCAAGCTCTCTGCCTTCGAGTATCTTTATGTCGTTGTTTGCTTCAACTACGGCGGCAGGTTCGATGAACAGAGTCGAGCCTGTCGAGGAGGTGTCGTGGACGAAGCCCTGCACCTGACCCTTGTGCTCGCTCTTTACGGGCAGAACGTAACGTCCGTCGCGCATGGTGATGATGTTTTCCTGAAGGTATTTGTTGACGCTCTGCGACTTGACCATCTTTTCGAGTGTGTCGCGTATTTTCAGTCCGCACTGCGCTATCTTGCGGCGGATAGATGCAAGCTCGTGGCTCGCGTCGTCGGCAAGCTCGTTCTCGTCTATGATAGATACATCCAGCTTGTTCTCCAGATATTTGTTAGGGAACAGGCTCTCAAAGAGGTAGTCGAGCTCGGGGCGCTTTTCCTCGCACTTGTCGTACCAGTCGCACAGACCGTTTATCTGCGTCAGCAGGCGGCGTATTGATATCAGTTCTCCCAGTGAGAGTATTGCGCCCGATTCAGCGCGTTTCAGCGCCTGAGCGCAGCCGTCCATGCCGTAAAAGATAGGCGTGCCGTATCTCGATGACATATCGAGTGCCGCCGAGGTCTTTGCGACCTCACGCTTTACCTCATAGAGGTCTGACGAGGGCGTGACGGCAAGCGCCAGCTTTTTTGCAGCTTCGCTGACGCATTTTTCCGAGAGCATTTTAAGTATCTTAGGCAGCTCCAGCGCCTCTATGTATTGATCCTTGTATTCGTTTTTCATTTTTCTTTCCTCATAAAAGCTTATAAAATCTCAGCGTATCGAATCGTTTTCCGAACTGATACCTGATGTAGTTTTCCGTGAATGTATTCAGCCTGACGAGGTAAGGCTCGCTCAGGCGGAAGCTGAACAGCCGTTCGTACTCCACAAGGGCGATGAAGCGCACAGTGTAGAGCAGTGTAGCATCAAGCTCGGCGGTGTACATATCATCTTCCGAAAGCGCTGTCCCCTGTGCCGATACTGCGCCTTCGCCTGTTTTTGCACAGTCTGAGCAGGTCAGCTGACCTGTACGCATATTGAGGTACATAAGCTCGTCCTCGGTTTTGTAGCAGACGTGGCAGCCTATCAGGTCGGGACGGTAGCCTGTCTCGCAGGCAAGCCGCAGCTCGAATATCGCCCGAAGCAGCTCAGTCTCACGCTCGCCCTTGTCGAGAAAATGCAGCGTGTTCAGGGTGAGCCTTAGTATCTCGCCCGCATTCTCCGCACTCTCGCAGGAAAACCTCAGCAGGTCGGAAAAGTAGCAGGCAAGAGCCAGCTTTTTTGCGTCAAGGCGTATCTCATAGAACATCCTGACGGGCTCGCTGCTGTTGTAATAGTAGTGGGTGATGTTTTTGGCATCGCGCTTTTCTTCGAGCGAAAACTCCGCATAACAAAAAAGCTGCGTGGAGGAAACGCTCTTCCTGCTCTTTCTCCCCCCGCGCACATATACGCTTATACAGCCAAGCTCGGCGGTGAGTATCGTCACCGCCTTGCCGGTCTCGCCCGAATCCCTCTCGGAGATAACAAGACCCTTGATATTGAGCAATGATTTCACTTGTCCTTTCGATCTATGCGGGCGGCATATTTCAGATAGTCTGCTATCCTTCCGCTCTTTATAAAATCATTCCAAAGCTGCTGTGTTCTTTCATCCATTCCGATCTGCCTCCGTTTTATGATATCGGTTTCTTTAAGAATATTATGCCGAAAAACACGGAGATTATTACAGCGGAATCAGGACAGACCGAAATTCTTTATCAGCGCTTCCTTGTTTCGCCAGCCTTCCTTGACCTTCACCCATATGTCAAGGTTCACCTTTATCTCAAAGAACTGTTCCAGGTCGGCTCTGGCTTCCGAGCCTATCTTACGCAGCATAGCTCCGCGCTTGCCTATCACTATGCCCTTGTGCGAATCGCGCTCGCAGTATATCGTTGCCGCGATGTCGAGTATCGGCTCGCCCGAAGCGGTGTCGCGCTCTTCAAGGCTCTCTATCGTTACGGCGATACCGTGGGGCACTTCCTCATTAAGACAGTTCAGCGCCTTTTCGCGAATCATCTCTGCCATCAGCACCTTTTCGGGCTGGTCGGTGAAGCTGTCGTCGGGGAAGTAGTGCGGACCCTCCTGCGCCTTTGAGGTTATGTAGTCCATTATGATGTCCAGTCCCTCGCCCTTCAGGACGCTTATCGGGATCACTTCCTCAAAGTCCATAAGCTCGGAATATTCGAGTATGCGCTCCGCGAGGGCTTCCTTGGTCAGAAGGTCTGTCTTGTTGAGCACGAGCGAAACGTGCGTGCGGCTCTTGAAAGCAGCCGCCAGCTCACGCTCTGCGTCGGAGAGCTTCTTGCCGCAGTCGCATACAAGCAGAGCGACCTCGGCATCATCTTCGGCATCGCTTACCGTCTTCATCATATGCTCGCCGAGCTTGTTCTTTGCGCGGTGCTTGCCGGGGGTGTCTATGAATACATACTGTATCTCATCTTTCGTCAGAACTCCCGTGATGCGTGTGCGGGTGGTCTGCGGTTTAGCGGAGACCGCAGCTATCTTTTCTCCGACAAGCGAATTCAGCAGCGAAGACTTTCCCACATTGGGTCTGCCTACTATCGTTACAAATACATTCTTGCTTTCCATATTCTTTCCTTTCTGTATATCAGTCTCCCGAAGTGTGGGAGAGCTCATCTTCCGAGTATATAGAAGTGCGTCAGACCGAACCATTCGCGCACCCAGTA
>JAILFN010000035.1 GCA_024697545.1 Ruminococcus sp. | reverse complement strand
CGCCCTTATTTTTTAGTCCTCAGAACAACAGCCTTTGACGGCTTGGCAAACAACGCACTCGAATATAGGAAAGGCTGATCCTTGATATCTACTGTTCTCGGGTACCTCTTGTCAGCCACATGACCGTAAGGCATCACGCGGTATTTGTACTTGGTGTTTGCTTTCAGTCCCGTGAGCATCGCCGAAGTCTTGCTCTTGGGCAGCGTTCTGATGGTTGACCATTTTTTCTTTTTGTAATCATACTGCTGGAGTTTGTAGCCCTCGCACTTTACAGCCTTCCATTTCAAACGAGCTGTATGCCGAGCGACTTTTGTGAAAGTGAATCCTGTCTTCTTCGGGCAGGTGCGGATCTTTATCGGGTCTGACCATTGGTACTTATATACACCATATCTGTTTCCGTCTTTATCGGTATATGGTCCGATAAAATATCTTATTTTCAACTGGAACTTGTATGTGGTGTACGGTTTCAGGTCGGTCGTCCAACGTTCATACTCACAATCGGTAGTATACACATTTACTAATTCTTTTTCACCGTTTTTTATGGTATATATTTCGATCCTGTCATCGTGAAGAAAATCATCGTTATACGCATCAATATCATATTCATCTCTTGCATAGACTTCACCATTTTCGTCAATGCCGTACCAACATTCGGGAGATACTATATTATCTGCCCAAAGCCATACTTTCGTATCTCTAACATAATAACCATAAATATACAGCTTGTCGTTTTTTACAAATTCTTCTACTGTGTGAGAATATTCTGCGGGAGGAGTGGTCGTATAAGCATTTGCCTGCAAACAAACAGCCTGTGCTGCAACCGAAATGCACAGCAGCGTTGAGATCAGTTTTTTCATATAAATTATCGCCTTTCTTTATAATTCATTTTTATAGTAACTGTATTTGTATAATTTAATTGACTCACCATGAGAGCCTTTTTCGTCCGGTATATATATCTTATTACTATTTAATGCTGTTTTATGCAGTATGTACTCTTACTTGTCACGCTCTATCAGCAGCTTTATTGCCCCGATAGCGCAGTTTATCGCCCTCGATGAATCTTCGGTGATGTTGTCGGGCAAGCCGCTCTTGCTGCGCTCGACGTTCCATATCGCCGTCAGCACCGCACCCGCACGCGCGCCGCGCACCTGCGCTACCGAAAATATCCCCGCGCACTCCATCTCAGAGGTCAGACAGCCGCACTTTACATAGCCCTGCCACTCGCTGTTGAGCTTGTCGGTAACGGCAGAAGCTTCGGGCTCGACCTCTCCGTAAAAGCTGTCCTTTGAATGGACGACGCCAACGTGATAGCTGTTGCCAAAGCTGCCGTCGCAAAGGGTCTTCGCCGTGTCGGCAAGTGCGCTGACTACCTCAAAGTCCGCCGCCGCGGGATAGCCCTCAGGCAGATACTCGCGGCTGGTGCCCTCTCCACGCACAGTCGCCGTTGCTATGCAAAGGTCGCCGCCGATCACGTCAAGCTTTATGCCGCCCGATGTTCCCACCCGAATAAAGGTGTCCGCGCCGCACTTTATAAGCTCCTCGACTGCGATGGCGGCAGATGCCCCGCCTATGCCCGTCGAGCATACCGAAACGGGAACACCGCAAAGCGTTCCCGTGTAAAGATTGTATTCCCTGTTTTTGGCTACCTGTTCGGCATTATCGAGCAGCGCCGCGATCTTCGGCACGCGCTCGGGGTCGCCGGGGAGTATAACGTATCTCCCGACCTCGCCTTTTTTAGCCTTTATATGAAACTGTCTTTCGCCGTCCATGATAGATGCCATAAAGTTCACCTCATAAATATTTTTTTCATTACCTCAGCCCTATACCGACCGCCGATAGCTGCGAGGGGCGGTCACCCCTCATTTATGTCGTCAGTCCCGCCGATGCTGTCCATATAACCGCTCGTGTTGTTGAGCGAGTTCATGTATGAAGGCACATTCTCCGAAGCCGCGGCAAAGCCCGTGTCAGCATTGTCCATCGTGGAGTATTTGAGCGCAGCCTCCTTCTGAAGCTGCTGCTGCTGCCACTGCTCGAAGCTCATGCCATTGTTCATGCGCTTCCTTTCCAGCTTTCCCCTGATGCCGGCTATCAGCATGATAAGTCCCATGAGCACCACGAACCCGCCGGGTATCAGCGCTATTTTCATTTTCTTGCCGTCGTTCATTCTTGCAAGATAGTATACATCGGGGCTGTCGGGGTCTACCATTATGTTCACAACATCGCCATTGCTGAAATAGTTGCTTTCCCTCTCATCGGTAAGCCCGTAGGGCACACCGTTATACTCATACACCATATCAGATATATAAACTTTGTAAGTCTCGGTGCGGGTATGCTTGTTTCGTCTTACCGTTCGCGTCCTTGTCTCAACGGTAACGTTTGTCACGGTAGCTTCCGCTGCCGCGGTGCATCTTGCCTTCAGGGCGTTTACCTTCTTGTCGTCTAAATATCCCATAACGACTATACTCACTGCTATTATAAGCAGCACGACCGCCATTATAAAAAATGTTGTCGGTTCGGTCTTGCGACTACTTCTTATCCTTGCCATCTTCTTCCTCCTTGTCGCCTGCGGTGTCCCTTGCTATCTCTTCAAGCTGTTTCTTCTTCTGCCACTCCTCAAAGGTACTGCCGTCGGGAGCGGTATCGTATTTCTTCGGTCTTGTTCTCAGGAACTGTATCAGCACCGCAGCTATCAGAAAAGCCATACCGACAGCAAATATGGCACTTGCGGTGATGTTCATCATACGGAACCTGTCCGAAGCCGTATTGTCGTCCTTAATCATGACCAGGGAATAATCGCTGGGGTCATACATGACCATCACGGTCTCATCATTCTTGATCTTCTTTTTGAACTTAACGGTATTTACGATATCGGCGCGGATAACGCTGCCGAGGGAGTTGTCATAATACTCCACCTTCGGACCGTAATAGTATATCCCCTCTTCGATCTGTTCGCCGCCGACGACCTTCGCCGATGCGGACCTTGTGCAGGTCTTTGAAATACTCAGGTACTCGCGGTAAGGCATATATCCCCTTACGATAAACACCGCCGATATACAAATGCTAAGCACAAAAACGAACAATCCAAGTGCCGACGGAGATACAGACAACCTGTTCCTGTTCTCATTCTTACTCATACGTTTACACCCTCTAATATCATACATTTAAGGCAAAACCGTACAACTACCGCCTGACGGTCCTGCCTTAATACCACATTCATAATACCACAATCCCACCCCTTTGTCAATCCTTTTTTAAGTCACAAAGCCCGACGATAGGCGAAAGCTGCCGCACACGCCGTCCCCGTGATGAGATCACAAAAGACAAAAAGCCGCGCTCCCACTAAGGAAACGCGGCTGTATTTTGCTTTTTTTGTGTACATCAGCCAAAGATCAGAGAAGTCTCTTCATGCAGGTGATGTTGTTGTACTTTGCCACCGAGCTGAGGTAGGAGATAACGATACCCGTGGCGGTAGACTCGGCATGAACTATCTTTCCGTCGCCTATGTACATGGCAACGTGGTAGATGGAAGAATAGCTGCTTCCGCCGAAGAAGACGAGGTCTCCGGGCATAAGGTCGTTGTAGCTCACCGAAGAGCCGTAGTTTGCCTGAGATGCGGCGTAGTGCGGCAGGTTGATGCCCACCTGTCTGTATGAAAGCATTACCAGACCCGAACAGTCGGTAGCACCGTAGCGCTCGCCTGCCCATACATAGCTTCCGCCTACCATGCCCTTTGCATAGTTGACTACTATGTTTACCTTAGTCTCGCGGTCGCTGTCTTCGTATTCAACGTCCATATCGTCCTCGGGCTCTGTGGTAGCGGGAGATGCGGTGGTCGTCTTTTTGGTCTTTGCCTTTGAAGTGGTGGCAGGAGCTTCCGTCGTGACGGGGGCTTCCGTTGTAGACCTCGGAGCTTCCGTTTCGGGAGCTTTTGTGGTAGCCGAAGTAGTCTCTTCGGGAACATCGGGCTCGCTCACTTCGGGCGAAGATTCCTTCTTGGTGGTCTTTGCCTTCTTCTTTTTCTTATTGCCGTCGGTAGTGCCTGAAGAACCGTCCTCCTCCTCGGGAGCCTCAGTCTCGGGCTCGGTGGAGGTCATGGTAGTCGTGGTGGTGGTAGCAGTCCTTGCCTTTTCCGCAAGCGCTGCATACTGATTTGAGATGTCGCCCGACATCTGAAGATACCCCGAAAGGTCGCCGCTCAGCGCCTCAATTGAGGTACCGTATTCATTCTGCAATCTGAGCAGCTCCGCCTGCTGATCCGCAAGCTGCTTCTGCTTCTTGCCGTATTCCGCGCTCTTTGCCTTGAGCGAAGTGCTCTGCTCGTCAAGCTCCGACTGATATTTCTCTATCTTTGACTTCTGTTCGAGCAGCGCGTCGATGGTATCATTATCGTGCTTTGCAACTCTCTTGACAAGCTCGACCCTCATCAGAACGTCGTAGAATGAGTTCGCATTGACAAGCACCTCGGAGTAGGACTCGTTACCTGCCACATACATGGCTCTGAGTCTTTCCTTGAACTCGCCGATATCAGTGCCTATCTGCTCCTCGCTCTGTTCGAGGTTATACTGTGTGTCGCGCATCTCGCTGTCGAGCATTGCCATCTCGTCTTCCAGCTCGGCGGTCATCTTGGTTATCTTTTCTATCTTTTTCTTGATAGTCTCAGCCTTTTCATTGACGGCGTCGAGCTTTTCCTGCTGACCCTTTATATCGCTGCCCGCAGCCGCGATCTTCTGATCCAGCTCTTTCTTCTTCTGATCGAGCTCTGCCATCTGTCTTTCGTACTCAGCCTTGGGATCATCGGCAACAGCAGCACCGTTTATAGAGGTGTTTATCCTTAAAACACCCTTATCCTGACCGTAAGCCCCGAACACCGAGACAGACAGAAGCACCGCGAGCGTTGCTGCCGCGAGCCTCTTCAATATGTACTTTTTCCTGACTGTCATCATTATAAAAACATCCTGTCCTTTTCTGTTACGCCCCGAAAAAGGGCTGTCATCACCGAAAGCGTCAGACGCTTTCCGACTGTAATCATTAGTTACCGGATTGTAATTATTATACCGCACCTGAACAAAATAGTCAAGGGAAGCAGGTTTCTTTCGTTAAATATAACAATAATTATGTACATTTAGCACAATAAACTAGTTATATAATAGTGCAATTATCAACATTTCATTAATATCCTGTTACAGGCGCTTGATGGTTTTCACCGTATTGTCACCGTTTCCGAACGGCAGATCAAACGGTCGGAAAGAAAAAAACAGGGAACAGCTTTTCTGTCCCCTGCGATATCCGAAGGCACGATGTAAAAACGGCACTCACTTTCCAACGCAGAACTTTGAGAACACCTCGTCCACCACGCTGTCGGTGATGCGTTCACCCGTCAGCTCCGCAAGTGCGTCCGCGGCATCGCTTATCTCAACACCGATGGCATCAAAGGTCACGCCCATCTGAACTCCTCCGCGGGCATCTTCGAGATACCTCAGCGCCCTGTCAAGGCAGAACTTCTGCCGCTCGTTTACGAACAGCACGCCGTCCTCGCTGCCGCTGCCGAGATACATCTGCTCTATCGCCTGCTCAAGCTCACGCTGACCATCGCCGACCTTTGCCGAGACTGAAATGGTCGCAAGCCCGCCGAGCAGCCTTTCATACTCGCTGACGCAGCCCGCTTCGGAAATGTCGCTCTTGTTGATAAGTGCAAGAACATTTGTGCTGCTGTCTGCCGAGCTTATCTCTGAGATCAGCCGCCTGTCGTCCTCGTCGGGTGCGGCGCTGCCGTCGAATACGGCAATGAGCAGGGCGCTCTCGGAAAGGCGCTTCTTCGCCAGCTCAACGCCTATCTGCTCGACCTCGTCATCAGTCTTTCTCATGCCCGCCGTGTCTGCAAGCCTCAGCACAACGTCCCCGACCCTCACCGATTCCTCGATGATATCGCGGGTGGTGCCCGCCCTGTCGGTGACGATCGCCCTGTCGTAGCCGAGCAGCAGGTTCATGAGCGTGCTCTTGCCGACGTTGGGCTTGCCGATTATCGCGGCGGGTATGCCCTTCTTTAATAGTATACCCGTGTCGTAGCTCTCGGAAAGAGCTTTAGCTTCTGCGATGACCTCGGAAAGCTCGCTTGTAAGCAGCTCCTCCGTCACCTCGGGGGTATCTTCGTCGGGATAGTCCACCCATGCCGCTATCTTTCCGAGCAGCACGGTGAGCCTGCGCTTCATGCCGTCTATCCGCTGAGCAAGTCTTCCCTGCCGCGCAAGACCCGCCGCTTTCATTGTAAGCTCGCCCTGCGCCGATATCATGTCCGCCACAGCTTCAGCCTGCGTCAGTGAGAGCTTGCCGTTTATCAGCGCCAGCTTTGTGAACTCGCCCCGCTCGGCAGGACGCGCACCGTTTTTGCAGCAAAGCCTGAATATGCGCTCGGTGACGTAGGTGCCGCCGTGGCAGGATATCTCCGCCGAGTCCTCGCCCGTGTAGGAATGGGGCGCTCTGAAAACCGTCAGCACCGCGTCGTCGATGCGCTCGCTGCCGTCCATTACCCTGCCGTAAGCGCAGCAATAGCCCGACATATCTGCAACGGCTCTGCCGCCGAAGGGGGAAAACACCTTTTCCGCGACGGACAGCGCACCCTCGCCGGATATCCTTACCACCGAAAGCGCGCCCTCGCCCGCCGCCGTGGCTATCGCACAGATCGTATCACTCATACTCATCTCAACACCTCATTCTCAGTCCATTGCATTCAGCTTTGTCCAACACAGTATCCACGCCCCGACGCATACCGCCGCCGTCATGCAGGTCCTCACGGGATATAACGCCGCCGAGTATTTAAGTATATTCCCCGCCATATTGCTGACGGTATGCAGTATCATCGCCGCAGGCAGCGTGTACCTCGACTTCTCAAAAACTATCCCATAGTAAATTATGACAGTCATCGCCGCACAGAACGCGAGCCCCTCGACCCCCGCCCAGAGGTTGACCCGGAATATCTCCGGTGCCGCCCTGTCGGTGCCGATCAGCGCCAGGCAGGATATCCCCGCCCCGAATTCCTCGTAAGCACAGTGCCCGATGGCGTAACTGAACGAATCAAATCGGCTGTTGAAATGGTCGTACAGATATTTGAGCGCGATAAACTTCGCGCCCTCTTCAAAGATACCGTAAAGCATTCCCCGCTTGATAAAACACGCAAGGTCGATCATGTCGCCGAACCCCATTTTGATAAAGTAAGCCGACAAAAACACAGGAACGCACACCCCGTACGCCACAAACGCGGGGTAGATCAGCGCCCCCTTCTTTTTCCTGAGAAACACCAGCGCCGCAGGGCAGACCAGCAATCTCACCAGCCCTGCCGTCAGGCAGTTAAAGTCGGTCATTCCTCGATGACCTCGAACATACCCATGAACCCGCGAAGCTTAACGCCGATATCAGTCTCGGGCGGCAGCAGCGCCATAGCCACCTGAAAAGCCTCGCCGCCCTCCGCGTCGATCTGCGTAAGATACGCATAATCCCCGCGAATATCACTGACCAAAAACTCATGCTCTTCCATTTTTGACCTCCTGTCACGTCAGGTATTTCTCAAACCGATTTTGCAGCAGACTCTGTTCAAGGCTCAAAGCGGAGCCTTCTTCATCTGCCCCGCATTACGCGGATATTTCTCGGGAGTCCGCTTCGCCTTGCGTACCACGATAAGCACCCGCTCGTCGCCGCCTGGGAGAGCGTATGGCTTGCAAAGCTCCACTTCGCCGCCGAGCGTCTTTATGGCAGCTTTGGCATCTTTAAGCTCGTTCTCTCCGTCACGTCCCTTTAAGGCATAAAACCTGCCGCCGATCTTGACAAAGGGCAGACAGTATTCGCAAAGCTCCCTCAAATTCGCTACCGCCCTCGCCGTCGCGATGCCGAAGCTTTCCCTCATGGGATTGCCGCTTTTTATAAACCGCCCCTGCTCCTCGGCTCGACCGTGTATGCACTCGCCGTCAAGCCCGATCTCGCTCATGACCGCCGTGAGGAAATTCACACGCTTGTTGAGACTGTCCAGAAGCGTAAGTTTAAGGTCGGGATGCATTATCCCCATAGGTATCGAGGGAAAGCCCGCACCCGTGCCGACGTCGATAAGGCTTTCGCCCTCGGCGGGGGGGAGCAGGGTGAAGGGGTAGACGCTGTCGTAAAAATGCTTCAGCGCAATGCCCTCGGGGTCGGTGATGGCGGTCAGGTTCATCCTTTCGTTCCATTCGCAGAGCAGGGCTGCGTACTTTTCAAATGCCGCGTACTGCTCCGCCGTGACGCTCATGCCGCCCTGCTCAAACAGGGCGCTGAACTCCTCAAACGCTGTCAGACTTGCCATTTTCCGCACCCCCGTTCGCACTGAGCCATATCAGCAGCACATTCACGTCCGCGGGATTCACTCCCGAGATGCGGCTCGCCTGACCTACGCTCAGCGGTCTTACCTTGTTCAGCTTCTCAGCCGCTTCGAGCCTCAGCCCGCGCACCTGAGAATAGTCAACGTCCTCGGGCAGCAGCTTCTTTTCTAGCTTACGCATCGCCTTTACGCGGTCGAGCTGTATCGCTATGTAGCCCTCGTACTTTATGTTCAGCTCCGCCTGCTCGCAGACCTCGCGCGGGAGATCGGGACGGTGCTTGTCGAAGGGCGCGAGCCCCTCGTAGCTCAGCTGCGGACGCTTGACGAGCTGGCTCAGCTTTATCCCTGTGGTCAGCGGCTCGGTGCCGTTAGCTTCAAGGTATTCGTTGATCTCGGCGGTCGGCGCGATGTTAACGTGCTTTATCCGCTCGACTTCTTCTTCTATCAGACGCTTTTTTTCAAGCAGCCGCCCGTACCTGCCGTCGCTTATCAGCCCGACCCTGTGACCGAACTCGGTGAGTCTCAGGTCGGCGTTGTCCTGACGCAGCAGCAGACGGTACTCGCTTCGCGAAGTCAGCATTCTGTACGGATCCTGGCAGCCCTTTGTCACAAGGTCGTCTATCAGCGTTCCGATGTAGCTGCTCGCGCGGTCGAGGACGAGCGGCTGCTCGCCTTTGAGCTTCAGGGCAGCGTTTATGCCCGCGATGAGCCCCTGCGCCGCCGCTTCCTCATAGCCGCTGGTGCCATTGAACTGACCCGCGCCGTAAAGCCCCGGGAGCTTCTTGAACTCAAGCGTCGGCAGAAGCTGCGTCGGGTCGCAGCAGTCGTACTCTATCGCATAGGCGTTTCGCATTATCTCAACGTGTTCGAGCCCCTCTATCGTCCGCATGAACTCCAGCTGGACTTCCTCGGGCAGCGAGCTGCTCATTCCCTGAACGTAGCATTCCTCGGTGTCAAGTCCCATCGGCTCGATGAAAAGCTGGTGCCTCGGCTTGTCGGCGAAGCGCTTTATCTTGTCCTCGATAGAAGGGCAGTAGCGCGGACCCACGCCCTCGATCTGTCCCGAGTACATCGCCGAGCGGTGCATATTTTTCCTTATGACATCGTGGGTGCGCTCGTTGGTGTAGCCGACATAGCAGACGATCTTATTCTCGCGCTTTGCCGTGCCCTCGAATGAGAAGAGTGTGATGTCCTCGTCGCCGTACTGCGGCTCCAGCTTGTCGAAGTCGATGGAGCGCCTGTGGACGCGGCAGGGTGTGCCTGTCTTGAATCGGCGCAGCTCGATGCCGAGATCTCTGAGCGAATCGGAGAGGAATTTCGCGGGCAGGGTAGCGTCGGGACCGCTTTCGTAATTCGTCCCGCCGACGAAAACCTTACCATTTAAGTAAGTTCCGCCCGCGACTATCACCGCCTTTGCCGCGTAGCAGCTGCCGAGCTTTGACCTCACGCCGCAGATAACGCCGTTTTCGGTCAGCACCTCGGTTATCTCGTCCTGCTTTAAGTAAAGCCCCTCGGTGTGTTCGATAGCCGATTTCATGTACCTGTGGTAAGCCGCCCTGTCCGACTGCACTCTTAGGCTGTGGACGGCAGGACCCTTTCCGCGGTTGAGGATCCGCGATTGCAGGTAGGTAGCGTCAGCCGCCCTGCCCATCTCACCGCCCAGCGCATCTATCTCACGCACGAGGTGCCCCTTTGCGGTTCCGCCTATTGAGGGGTTGCAGGGCATATTCGCGACGGCATCGAGGGTGATGGTGAACAGCGCGGTCTTTAGCCCCAGCCTTGCCGCCGCAAGTGCCGCCTCGCAGCCCGCGTGTCCCGCGCCTATCACGGCTACATCAAATTCGTTTATGTAGTTATTTTCCATACTATTTTCTCCGATTGTTTCATGTGGAACATTTTGATTTTTGCAGAACATCTGTCGTCTGTAAATTGTTCCATGTGGAACATTTACAGATAAGGGCGGTCAAGCGCCGCCCCACTCTGCATTATTTTATCAAACCTTGCACTTTTCAAGCTTTTCCTTGCCGCCCATGTAAGGTCTGAGCGCTTCGGGAACTCTTACCGTGCCGTCAGCCTGAAGATTGTTCTCAAGGAAAGCGATGAGCATTCTCGGGGGAGCAACAACGGTGTTGTTCAGCGTGTGTGCGAAATACTTCTGACCGTCAGCGCCCTTGATGCGTATGCCGAGTCTTCTTGCCTGAGCATCGCCGAGGTTGGAGCAGCTGCCTACCTCAAAATACTTCTTCTGTCTCGGGCTCCATGCCTCAACGTCAAGGCTGCGGACCTTCAGATCTGCGAGATCGCCCGAGCAGCATTCAAGCGTGCGGACGGGGATATCGAGGGTGCGGAAGAAATCAACGGTGTTGTTCCACAGCTTCTTGTACCACTCGTCGCTGTCCTCGGGCTTGCAGACTACTATCATCTCCTGCTTCTCGAACTGGTGGATACGGTAAACGCCGCGCTCCTCGATGCCGTGTGCGCCGACCTCCTTGCGGAAGCAGGGGCTGTAGCTGGTAAGAGCCTTGGGCAGCTCGCCCTCGGGGATTATCTCGTCAATGAACTTGCCGATCATGGAATGCTCGGAAGTGCCGATAAGATAAAGATCCTCGCCCTCGATCTTGTACATCATATTCTCCATCTCGGCAAAGCTCATAACGCCGGTAACGACATCAGAGCGGATCATGAAGGGCGGTACGTAATAGGTAAAGCCCCTGTCGATCATGAAATCTCTTGCGTAGGAAAGTATAGCCGAGTGAAGTCTTGCGATATCGCCGCGGAGGTAATAGAAACCGTTGCCGCTGGTCTTTCTTGCAGCGTCAAGGTCGATGCCGTTGAGCGCCTCCATTATATCAACGTGGTAGGGAACCTCAAAATCGGGAACAACCGGCTCGCCGAAACGCTCGCGCTCAACGTTCTCGCTGTCGTCCTTGCCGATAGGCACATCGTCGCCGATAAGCTGCGGGATAACCATCATGCGCTTTTTGATCTCGCCCTCAAGTTCGGCTTCCTTGGCGGCAAGCTCTTCAAGCTCGGCACCGTACTGCTTTACCTCGTCCTTTACCTTTTCAGCCTCTTCCTTCTGACCCTTAGCCATCAGTCCGCCGATCTGCTTGGACATGGTGTTGCGCTTGGCTCTCAGCTCATCGGCTCTCGTCTTTGCGGCGCGGAAGTCCTTATCCATCTGAACGACCTCGTCTACGAGGGGGAGCTTGTCGTCCTGGAACTTCTTTCTGATGTTTTCCTTGACCTTTTCGGGGTCTGTTCTTAATAGCTTGATGTCTAACATGATATTTTTACTCCTTTTGGAAAATATTATTTACTCGGATCCATGCGGTCTTGATCTCCCGCACTCGAGAGCTTTACAGTTTGTCGGAGAGGGTAGAGATCAGCTCTTTCAGCTCCTCTTCCGAATCAAAATCAAAGCGGAGGGAATATCCCTTCTTCTCCTTGTTCACGCTGGCGTTCAAGCCGTATACCGACTTAAACTGCTCCTGCGTCGTGATGGAGAATTTCGTGAACTCATCGTTTTTCAGGCTCCTCGCGGGCTGCTTCGGCTTTTCCGACTTCACGGGCTTTGTTCCCGCGGCGATCAGCTTTTCAAGCTCCCTTACCGAAAGCCCCTTGGCTGCCTCCGCCGCAAAATCTTTTATCTTCTGAAAATCCTCGAGACCGCAGAGCACCTTGCCGTGACCTACCGAGATCTCCCCTGCCGAGATCATCTTCTGTACCTCCTCGGGCAGCGAAAGAAGTCTTACAAGATTTGCGATCTGCGGGCGTGACTTGCCCACCGACTTTGCGACCTGATCCTGCGTCATATCGAACTCGATCATCAGGCGGCTGTATGCCGCGGCTTCTTCGATGGGGTCAAGGTCTTCGCGCTGGATATTCTCGATCAGCGATATCTGTGCCGCTTCGATGTCGGTCAGCTCCCTGATGACAACGGGCGCTTCGGTCAGCCCCGCCTTTCGCGCAGCCCTCCAGCGGCGTTCGCCTGCAACTATTCGATAGCTGCCGTTATCCATCGGGCGGACGAGTATCGGCTGCAATATCCCGTGTTCGCGGATATTATCCGAAAGCTCGCCGAGCTTTTCCTCGTCAAAATTCGTTCTCGGCTGGTCGGGGTCGGGTTCCAACAGCGAAAGGCGCAGCGTCGTTGTGCTTTCCCCGCCGTTCTCGGATTCCTCATGAAAGTTATTTTCAAAGAGAACATCCAGTCCGTTTTTCATTCTGTCCTTTTTTGCCATTACTTCACTTCCTTCTGTTCTTCTTTATGATCTCTTTTGCAAGAGCTTCATAAGCCTTGCTGCCCTTGCATTTTTTATCGTAATAGATCACAGGCATACCAAAGCTCGGCGCTTCCGAAAGAGCAACGTTTCGAGGTATGACGGTCTCAAAAACCTCGCTGTCGAAGTACTTCTTGACCTCCTTGACGATCTGCCCCGTGACCTTATATCGGTCAACGTACATGGTGAAGAGTATACCTTCGATCCTGAGGTCTTCATTGAAGGTCTTGCGGACGCGCTTTACGGTGTTGTAAAGCTCGGTCAGACCCTCCAGCGACAGGAACTCGCACTGGATCGGGATAATCACCGAATCCGCCGCCGCGAGGGCGTTTATCGTGAGCATATCGAGCGTTGGCGGGCAGTCGATGAATATGTAATCGTAAAACCCGCGGGCTTCGCTCAAAGCTTCGCGCAGCTTGCCTGCCTTGTCCTTCATATCCAGCAGCAAGGCGGACGCACCCGACAGCCGCTGCGTGGTAGGCACGAGACTTACGCCGCGGTACTCCGTCGCCACGACAGCCTCAAAAGCCGTACACTCGCCCATTATCAGCTCGAACACAGTATTGCGGACGCTTTTCTTTCTCACGCCGAGGCTGGTGGTCGAGTTGCCCTGCGGGTCGAAATCGACGATCAGCACCTTATTCCCCCGCTGACCGAAAACCGCAGCGAGATTCACAACAGTAGTTGACTTACCAACGCCGCCCTTCTGATTTGAAACGGCAATGACCTTTCCCAAACGATACACCTCTTTCCGATGTTCCACATGGAACATTTCATATTACAAATGCTCTCTGAATTTTTGCACTACCTTATATTATACTATATTTTTTTTCGTTTGAAAAGCCCTTTTTGCAGATTTTTTGATAATTTTTTCGGGAAATCTGCGGTATAATAGTTTTGATCGGAGAAATGGAGTGATAACAATGCAATTTTGCATACCTTTTTTGCAGCAGGCGGGCAGCACGCGGCAGCTGACCGAGCTGGAGATCGGCGAGATCGTAATGCCGAGATTCCGTCTGCGGCGTGAGATCACCGACTGTGAGCTGACCGAGCTTAGCAAAAGCATCGCGGGGTGCGGGGTGTTGCAGCCGCCTCTTGTGCGGAAGGTCGGCGGCAGCTTTGAGCTCGTGTGTGGAGTGCGGCGGGTGAGGGCAGCGGAGCTTGCGGGACTGAGATCTATCACCTGCGTGGTGGCGGAGCTTGACGACCGACAGGCGGCGCTTGCCTCACTGACCGAGAATCTGCGGCGGCGGGAGCTGAGCTGTTTCGAGCAGGCGGAGGCGTACCGCGAGATACTCAGCCGATTCGGAATGACGCAGAGTTCGCTGGCGATGACTCTCGGGGTCTCGCAGGCTGCCATCGCGAACAAGCTGAGGCTGCTGGGTTTGCAGCCCGAGGTGCGGGACAGGCTTTGCGAGGAGGGTCTCAGTGAGCGTCACGCGAGGGCACTTCTGACTGCCGAGCCAAATGAGAGGATAGAGCTTTTAGAGCGTGCGGCAGCCGAGCGGCTGACTGCCGAGGGGCTTGAAAAGCTCATCGCCGAGAAAAAAGAGGAGCGTAAACTAAAGCGAAGCTATCAAAAAAGGGCATCGGTACTTTCCGACGTTCGGCTGTTTGTCAATACCATTGAGCGTGCCGTGAAGGTCATGCGACTCTCGGGGGTGAATGCCGAGACCGAGCGGCGAAACTCAGACGGCTACATAGAATATGTGATAAGGATCCCCGAAAAGAGCGCCGAACCTCGGGATGGCTCGGGGCAGGCTTTTTGAAATGTTCCACATGGAACATTTTCGGCAAAATATAAAGGTGTTACCTCTTGTTGGAGATAACACCTTTTTTCTATCAATCCTCTGCGGGAGTTTCTGCCTCTGCCTTTGCTTCTTCGGCTTCGAGCTTCTTTGCTTCTTCCTCGCTGATGTCCTCGGCGGTGGAGTTGTCCACCTGCTGCACCTCAGCCGATTCGTCGTGCTCGGCTCTTGTGAAGGCAACCACCTTATTATCGCCGTTCAGCTTCATAAGGCGCACGCCTCTTGCATATCTGCCCATCAGACGTATGTCAGATGCCCTCAGTCGGATTATTACGCCGTCCGAAGATATCATGATGATATCATCTTCCTCGTCGATGACCTTTATGCCGCAGACATAGCTGCCGTTGCAGCGGTAGTTCTTCAAGCCGTAGCCGCCGCGGCGCTGTACTCTGTATGTGTCCAGTGCCGACTTTCTTCCCAGACCGTCTTCGGTAACGGTCAGCACGCTTGCGCCCTCGCGGACTCTTGCCATCGAGATCACTTGATCGTTGTCACGCAGCTTTATAACCTTAACACCGTGAGCGCTTCTTGACATTATCCTGATGTCAGTTTCTTCAACGCGGATAGCGCTGCCGTTCTTTGTCGCAACGATCAGCTGGTTGCTGCCGTCGGTCATTCTTACGCCCGCGATCTCATCGCCCTCGTCGATGCCTATCGCGATAAGACCTGCGCGGCGGACGTTCTTATAAGCGGGGAGCGGGGTTCGCTTTATCTTGCCGTTTTTGGTGCAGATGACGATGAACTTGCCTTCCTCAAAATCGGCGGTGCGTATCATCGCGGCGATCTGCTCGCCCTCACGCAGCTGCAGCACGTTTATGATATTCGTGCCCTTTGAAGCCTTTGAGCCCTCGGGCAGCTCGTAGCATTTCAGCTTGTACATGATGCCCTGATTTGAGATGAACAGCAGGTTGTCGTGAGAAGAACATATGTACATTTCCTCCACGAAGTCGTCCTCGCGCTGCTTCATGCCGCTGACACCTCTGCCGCCGCGGTTCTGTGACTTGTATACCGACAAGGGCATACGCTTGATATATCCGCCGTTCGTATAGGTAACGACGTTCTCCTCAACGGGGATAAGGTCTTCTACATCGACCTCACCGCTTACGTTCTCTATCCTTGTGCGGCGCGGGTCGCCGAATTTGCTTCTTATCTCGCTGACCTCATCGAGCATGATCTGAAGTATTCGGTCGTGGTTTGCGAGGATATCCTCAAGGTCTGCTATCTTTAGCTCAAGCTCACTCAGTTCGTCGAATATCTTCTGCTGCTCAAGACCCGTCAGTCTGCCGAGGGTCATCTGTGCGATGTGGTCAGCCTGTATATCCGAAAGTCCGAAGCGTTCGTGAAGTCTCTGCTTTGCCTCGGGAATGCTCTTTGAGGTCTTCATGATCTCAATGACCTCGTCGATATTGTCGAGGGCTATCTTCAAGCCCTGTAGGATATGCTCGCGCTCCTTTGCCTTTTTAAGGTCGAACTTTGTGCGTCTTGTTATTACCTCAGCCTGGAAGTCGATGTAATGCTCGAGCATCTGCTTTAAGGTAAGCGTCTTGGGCACGCCGTCAACAAGGGCGAGCATTATAACGCCCACGGTATCCTGAAGCTGAGTATAGCTGTAAAGCTTATTTAGCACAAGCTGAGGGATAGCGTCCTTTTTCAGCTCGATCACTATTCTGATGCCCTCTTTGAGGTTGGACTCATCGCGGAGGTCGTGTATGCCCTCGATGCGCTTATCCTTATGCAGCTGAGCGATGTTCTCGATCAGGTTGCGCTTGTTGACCATATAGGGTATCTCGTGGATTATGATGCACTGTCTGCCCTTGATCTCGGTGATCTCGGCATCGCCGCGGAGGGTGATCTTGCCCCTGCCCGTGCCGTAAGCCGCGCGTATGCCCGACCTGCCCATGATTATGCCGCCTGTCGGGAAGTCGGGTCCCTTTATGCACTGCATAAGCTCATCGAGCGTGCAGTCGGGGTTCTCGACGATAAGCTTCATAGCGTCGATGACCTCGCCCAGGTTATGGGGCGGGATATTTGTAGCCATACCGACCGCGATACCGTTCGAGCCGTTCACCAGCAGGTTGGGGAAACGTGAGGGAAGTACAGCAGGCTCTTTAAGTCTGTCGTCATAGTTGGGCACGAAGTCAACGGTATCCTTGTTGATATCGGTGAGCATATACATGGACATCTTTGCCATCTTAGCTTCGGTATAACGGTAAGCCGCAGCGGGGTCGCCGTCAACGGTACCGAAGTTACCCTGACCGTCCACCATAGGATATCTCAGCGAGAAGGACTGTGCCATACGCACCAGCGCATCGTATACGGAAGCGTCACCGTGGGGGTGATACTTACCCAGCACCGAACCTACCGTATCGGCGCACTTGCGGTATGCCTTTTCGGGGTACAGACCGTTTTCGTACATGGTATATAGTATACGTCTGTGTACGGGTTTAAGTCCGTCGCGTACATCGGGCAGTGCGCGGGAGCATATTACCGACATAGAATACTGAAGGAATGATTCCTTCATCATCTTTTCTATATCCACTTCTATAAGATTAGTATTATCCTGATAATCAGCAGACACTATTTCCGGGTTTTCATTGATCTCATTACTCATAAACTCAATCTCACCTTCATTATTGATCCGCGAGCATCAATGCTCGTCAGCTTCTTCCTCTTTTTCCGTCTGATCCTGAACGGCATCGGTCTCTTCCTCGGGCTTTGGATCTTCATCTTCCGCTTCGGGCTGGTTCACAGCCTCCTGAGCGGGAGCTTTAGGCGGAGTAGTCTCGACCTCATTTTCATCTCTGAGTGTCGGGAACTCTTCCTCATCCTCGTCGGATCCTATGATACGCTTTTCAAAGACATAGAAATCATCGCCGAGTATATTTTTCAGGTGTGTGGTGAACACCTCATTTTCCCTTGAAGTCATAGACTCCTTCGGGACAACGTATATATAATCCCTGCGGAACACAAGGATATAGATATCATCATAATCGAGCAGCCGAAGGTCGATGTCCTCAAACCTTATCACTACGGGGGGGTAGTTGAATATCTTGTCATCTACCTTTTCGCTCGCTTCGATAAGAATGCGGGAGTTATAGAATGAAAGCTTGTAGCTGTCATTTTTAACGTCCGCAGCCGCATTCAGGGCTTCTCTTTTGGCGCTCCATGTATTTATCCATTTGAAAGCTATCATAGCGAGTGCTATGAGCAGCAGCAGGTAGCTTATATAGCCCTGCGGTGCCATAAGTATAGCTATCAGGAACACAAGGCAGAGGGTACCCATTATGAGCGTAAATTTGATGTTGCTCTTTTTTACGAACTCATTGTAGAACAGCATATAGCCGTCCGACACCTGCTGCGGGGCAAGCATATACATGACCCTGAACAGCATCTTATCGCCGCGGGGATCTGCGGGCTTGTGTTTTTTCTTACCGAAGAGCAGCTGATCCGATTCGATATCGTCATACTGTTCGTCGTCGGCATCGGTGATAACTGCTTGCTCATCGGGCTTGTCGCCGAAGAACATATCCCTTATAGTGTCGGGATTCAGGGTATCGGAATCCTTTATGCGTCTGCCGACCTTTTTGATGCCCTTTTTTGCAGCGCCCGCCGCAACGTCAAGCTTTTCCTGAGCTATCTTTGTGACCGATATCTCGGGACGGGCAGGTGCTTCAGGCTCAGGTTCAGGCACGGGCACGGGCTTTTTTTCAGGCTCGGGCGCAGGTCTTGCAGTCTTTCTGACGTTACTGAGTCCCGCCTCAGACATTATCTCATCGAATATACTGTTGACGGTATCGGCATCGTAGGTATATTTTTTTTCGGGCCGTTTTTCCTCCCCTTTTTCCTTTTCTTCGGATAACGGGAAGATATTCTTTTGTTCGTCCATCTTATCATTATCCTTTCAATGGAGGTGAGGTGGGGTAGAGAATGCGGTGCCCGGATTTGCCTTCGGCAAATTTAGGTCATTTCCCTCGCCGGCGCTTCGCTTGGCATTGGAAAATTTAAAATCGGCAGTGGTGGGGTTATCGCGCGATGGTGCTATCTTACCGTCAGTCCCTTTAGGCAGTTGTAATATTTTTTATGCCGATTTTAATTCAAAGCTCAATAGCTAACTTTCCCCAAAGCGCTCTGTGAGGGTCGCAGACAAACTCAGCGTTCAGGGCACTATCGTCCGTTCCTTAGTTGCCCCTTACGGGGCAATTGGGGACTCTGTCCCCAAACCCTTGCTTAGGGCTCCTCGCCCTAAGAACCTCGGCAGCGTCGCGCCGCTGCACCCGCTGCTTTGGTGCGTTGATTCTTTATACGTCCAGATCGGTGACGTACTGTGCGTTCTTTTCTATGAACAAACGTCTGGGCTCTACCTTGTCGCCCATGAGAATCGTGAAAGCTTCGTCCGCCTTCTGTGCGTCCTCTACGTTTATCCTTATCATCGTGCGCTTTCTGGGATCGAGGGTAGTCTCTCTCAGCTGTTCGGGGTTCATCTCACCAAGACCCTTGTAGCGCTGTATATCCACCTTGTTGGCGGGATTGCCGTTTGAAAGCTCGCTGACGTATCTGTCGCGTTCTTCATCGGTGAAGGCGTATCTCGTCTGCTTGCCGCGCCATACCTTGTAGAGAGGCGGCTGGGCGCAGTATACATGACCCTCTTCGATAAGCGGGCGCATATAGCGGAAGAAGAAGGTCAGCAGCAGCGTGCGGATGTGCGAACCATCGACATCGGCATCTGCCATGATTATGACCTTGCCGTAGCGCAGCTTAGAGAGGTCGAAGTCCTCGCCGATGGAAGTGCCCAGTGCGGTAACTACAGGCATCAGCTTGTTATTGCCGTAGACCTTATCTATGCGCACCTTTTCGACGTTGAGCATCTTACCCCAGAGGGGGAGGATAGCCTGGAACTTTCTGTCTCTGCCTTCCTTTGCGGAGCCGCCTGCCGAGTCTCCCTCGACTATGAACAGCTCTGTGATGGTATTATCACGCTCGGAGCAGTCTGCAAGCTTGCCGGGCAGGCTGGAGGACTCCAGTGCCGACTTGCGCTTTCTCGCGAGATCGCGGGCGTTCTTTGCCGCCTCACGCGCTCTCTGCGCCGCCTTTGACTTTTCAAAGATAAGTGCCGAAACATCGGGGTGTTCATCGAGGAAGTCCATAAGCTTTTCATAGACCATCTGTTCAACGAAAGGCTTTACCTCGGGGTTGCCGAGCCTTCCCTTTGTCTGACCCTCAAACTCACAGTTGGGGAGCTTGACTGATACGATAGCGGTAAGACCCTCTCTTACATCGTCGCCCGTAAGCTTGTTGCCGTCCTTCATTAGCCCGAACTTATTGCCGTACTCATTGAGCACCTTTGTCAGCGTGTTCTTGAAAGCATTCTCATGCGTACCGCCGTCGGGGGTATGTATATTATTTGCGAACGACAGGATAAAGTCGTTATAATCGGTATTGTACTGGAGAGCTATCTCGGCGAACATCTCATCGGTCTCGCCTGTCTCCTTATTTGGTATCTCCTTCTTGCCCTGAACGTAAATGATATCGGGGAAGAGGGGAGTGGAGGATTTTGACTTATGGATATAATCAACGAACTCTCTGATACCGCCCTCATAGTGCAGCGTCTCGCCGACGATATTAGCCTCATCGCGGCGGTCGGTGAAAATTATCTTCAGACCCGCGTTAAGGAAAGCCTGCTCGCGGAGTCTGCGGAGAAGAGTATCGTAATCATAAACGGTAGTCTCGGTAAAGATCTCGGGGTCTGCCTTGAATACTACCTGAGTACCCGTCTTATCGGTATCGCCGATGATCTTCATCTCTTCGGAATACTTACCGCGTTCAAAGCGCTGGAAGTGGATATGCTCGCCGTCGTGAACGGTAAGTTCGAGGTATTCCGAGAGTGCGTTAACAACAGACGCGCCAACGCCGTGCAGACCGCCTGCCACCTTATATCCGCCGCCGCCGCCGAACTTACCGCCTGCGTGGAGTATAGTATAAACAACGGTAGCTGCGGAGATGCCCTCCTTGGGGTGTATACCCGTCGGGATACCGCGTCCGTTATCAATTACCCTTATCACGTTATCGGGGAGTATATCGACGATTATCTCGGTGCAGTAACCTGCAAGCGCTTCGTCGATAGCGTTATCCACGATCTCATACACCAGATGATGCAGACCCTTGGGACCGGTAGATCCGATATACATACCGGGGCGCACACGAACAGGAGTAAGACCCTCCAGCACCTCGATCTGTTCGGCACCGTAATCCTGTGCGGCATCTACCTTTCCGATCTCTTCGGTACTGATCTCGGCTTCTTCTTTTGCGGCGTTTTTCAACTCTTCGCTCATTTATAAAAACCTCCGTAATTTCGCCATTTTTCGGGCTGTTCGGGTTCAAATTTACTTCTATATAATATAGTATAAATCCTACACTTAAATTATAGCATATTAATATTAATATTTTATGTACAAACCTAAAAATAACACTACACAGGCTGAGAAAATGGCGGGAAGATCCAGGCGTTTTTCACGGGTGGGAGAGGGGGTAGTGTTTTATTTGCCTTCGGCAAATTTCGGACATTTTCCTCGCCGCGCTTACGCTTGGCGTTGGAAAATTTAAAATCGGCACTGGTGGGGTTCACGGACGATAGTACTAACCCCCAGATAATCCCTTTAAGCAGTTGTGATAATTTTTATGCCGATTTTAATTCAAGGCTCCATATCAATCGTCTCCTAAAGCGCAGTATCGTCTCAAGTACGGACAAACGTGAGTTAGTCGAGGCAAAGAGGATAAGGAGAGGGGGGAGTGTGAGGGGGCGGGAACCTTAAGGGGAAAGTCCTCGACTACGGCGGTAGCCACCCGTCCTGTCCCCTTGTGGTTCCTGCCCCCTCACTCAAGGCGCGAAGTGCAAGTCGCAGACAAACTCAGCGTTCAGGGCACAATCGTCCGCGACTTAGTTGCCCCTCGCGGGGCAATTGGGGACTCTGGCCCCAAGCCTCTGCTTAGGGCTCCTCGCCCTAAGAACCTCGGCAGCCTCGCGCGGCTGCACCCGCTTTTTTTGTCCTACGGGAGGTTCATAATAATAAAAGACCCGATGCTTTTACTCATCGGGTCTTGCTTACTTAGAAATTCAGCTTGCCATATACGCCTGAGCCGAGATCCATGTCGTCCTCGGGCTTGGGCTTTTTGTAGTCCTTCTCGAAGCTTGTGGTGATATCGTAATGGGGCTGAGGTCTTCTTCTGTTGCCGCCATTGCGTCCGCCGTTCCTGCCGCCTCTGCCGCCGCGTCCGCGGTTGTTATAGGGGCGCTTTTCGGTGGAGCTGATGACTACCTTTCTGTAAGGCTCTTCGCCGACAGACTTTGAGGTAACGCCCTCGATCTCGGAGATAGCTGCATGGATAATGCGGCGCTCATAGGGGTTCATAGGCTCAAGAGCGTGAGTTCTGCCGTTTCTCTTTACGTTATTTGCAAGCTTATGAGCAAGGCGCTCGAGCTGTGCCTTTCTGCGGGCACGGAAGCCGTTGCAATCGGTAGTTATGCGGAAATACTCACGGTCTATCTTATTACATACGAGCGAGCTGAGGTACTGAAGAGCATCAAGAAGATCGCCCTTCTTGCCGATAAGCTCTGCAAAGCCATCGCCCGAAAGCTCGATATTTATGCCGCTCTCAGCGGGGGAAGCAACAACGCTGATATTCTCGATACCCATCTGAACGAGTATCTCTCTGATATAAGCAACTGCGGCATCGGTCTTTCTCTGCTCGGCTTCGCTGAGATTCCTGTCATCAGGCTCTGCCGCAGCTTCCTCTGCCTGTGCGGGAACTTCCTGCGTTACCTCGGCAGCGGGAGCGGGCTCTTCTGCAACAGGTGCAGGAGCTTCATACTCTGCCTCTACCTTAGCCTCACCCTTTACCTTGCCGAAAAGACCCTTTTTGGGTTCTTCTATCACGTTAAAGGTGATCTCACTTTCCGAAACACCAAAGGCTGCTGCTGCCGCTGCCTTTGCTTCTTCTACACTTGAAGCAGTAAACATCTGTTTCATGATATAACATCCTTTCTATATGACCCGCTTATAATAAACTCACACTGCGCGGGCTTTATATCACTCTTCGTATGTGTCGCCGTACTTTTCGGCGTAGCGGCGGCGGGCTTCCTTTAGCTTTTCGCTGGCTGCCTGCTTCTGCTGAGACTTGCTGAGCTTTTTGGGGCTTTCATCGTCATCAAATTCGCTGTATCTTGCTTTAGCCTCTTTAACAGAGGGCGCACTGCTGCCCTGTTCATTTCTGATATCTATCGCCTTTTCGAGGAAGGAAGGACCCTTCTTCTTGCGCTTTGCCTTTGCTTTTTCAGCTTCCTTTTCCGCCATTGACTTTATTTTATCGGGGGTATAGACCATATTCAGGAAACTGGTCTGCACCAGTGCCAATGCAGAGGAATATATCCAGTAGATACCGAGGGCGCAGGGGAACTTAAAGCCGATGTACAGTGAGAACAGCGGCATTACGAACAGCATGGTGAGCATACTGCTCTGCATCTTCATCTCGGGGTTGTTGCGGCGGCTGAAAACCTGTCCGAGTATCATCGTAGCCAGCTGCAGCACGAATGAGATGAAAGGTATAGCGATAGTCGCGTCCTTTTTGGTAGGTATCTTACCGAGATCGAGACCGAACGCGGTATAATTGAAATCCTCAATAGCAGCCTGAACGTCCTCATTGAGCACGCCGAGATACTGTCCATCGCCCTTTGTCTTGAAGTTGAACAGCAGCACCTCAGGACCGTAGTTGGATTTCATCATATTCTGAGTAAAATTATCGGGATCGGTAATAAAAAGATCAAGACCCTCATAATCTGCAAAAGCGTTCATAATGCGGGCTTTTTCCTCATCGGAAAGACCCTTGAGCATTTTTACGGTATTGGGGTACTTTTTCTTATCTGAGAGTTTTTCCTCAAGCGTTTCGGCGCGCTTATCAGCCTCAACGCCTTCAAGCAGAGACTCGACAGTCTTACCGCCGACATCATCTACCTCGGCGCTGACTGTGTAAAGCGACTTGACGAAATCGGCATCGCGCTTTACATTATCCTTGCCTGCGTCGGAGATATAGGTCAGAGGACCGTACACAACGGGGATCAGTGCCCAGAGCATCACAAGAGAGATGACCATAGGCAGGCAGCTCGCCATAGGATTGATGTTGAACTCGGAATAAAGCTTCATCGTTTCTTCGTTGAGCTTTTCCTGATTCTTTCCGTACTTCTGCTTGAGCTTATCCAGCTCAGGCTGTATCATGCTCATTCTCGAAGTTGAGATCTGCTGCTTTATATTGAGCGGCAGGATGATGAGTCTTGTGATCGCGGTAAACAGAAGAAGGGCTATACCGTAATTCTTTACGAGGTAATAGCAGCACTTCATCAGCCACCCGAGAGGTATAGCCAATAATGACATAATATCTTTCCTTTTTTACTTTTACTGTTACTTTCCTATATTGAAATAATCCCTTGTGATCTTTGGCGGGACGTGATCCACTCCGCCGCGGCTCCAGGGATTGCATCTGAGCAGTCTCCAGCCCGTGAGGACCGTGCCCCAAAAGACCCCGTGCATACAATAAGCATCAAGGGCATACTTCGAGCAGGTAGGATAATACCTGCACCTTGCGGGTATAAGAGGACTTATGAGCTTCCGATACAAAATTATCGGCACCGAAAGTATCCTGCCCAGTATCATAGAGATCTTTTTCATCATTTTTTCTTGGGCTTTTTCACAAAGCCGCCGTTTTCATCAAATGCGCTGTCCATATCGGCAAGCAGTCTGTCGGCAAAGAACGCTTCGATATCCTGTGTTTTTTTACCGTCTATACCCGGTCTTGCCGCGAAAACTATATCCATTCCCGTTGGGAATTCAGTCTCATGCAGACGGTAAGCTGCGCGGATTATCCTTTTTGCGCGGTTGCGCTCAACGGCGCCGCCGATCTTTTTAGAAACGCTTATCCCGACCCTGTTTCCCGCAAGGTCATTCGGGATATAATACGCCGTGACCATATGGCAGGCGCAGTATCTGCCGTTTCTGAAAGCTCTGTTGAACAGCTTGTTATCCTTCATCGGGTAACTGAAAAGCATATCTTTTTCCTTTCGGCAACATTCCCTATAAGAGAAATAACCTTATACCGAGTATTCCCGGTATAAGGTCTTTGCTGCTTATCAGTAAGTGAGCCTTGCTCTGCCCTTAGCTCTTCTTCTCGCAAGAACCTTTCTGCCGTTCTTGGTAGACATTCTCTTCATAAAGCCGTGAACCTTTTTTCTGGTAAGCTTCTTAGGCTGATATGTTCTCTTCATTGCCATAATGGATTCCCCTCCTTATACGTTTCCTTTTTACTTTTACACCTATTTGTAAAGGACGAGACGTCCTAGTTACAAGCTACAAAGTGCAGCGCGGACGAGCCTGTCCGCAACTTGCCAAAAGCCCCATCAATCTTCCGTGCGGGGTCACCCCTGCGCTGTCCGAAAATAGAGACAAATAGCCCCTGCGTTTATCTATTATACTATAAAACGTGGGCATTTGTCAACAGTGTTAATATAATGTTTACAAATTAATTTCTTCAAATCCCGCGCCATCACATATATTGTGGCGAATTTTAAAATCAAGCACCACACTTAGGGTCGATCTCAAACCGCCCCAACCCAAACACAAGCGAGCAAGTCGAAGCTAAAAACTAACAAGTAATATCAAACAAACAATAAACGCTCCATATCAACCAAACCCAAAGCCCACAAACACCCCCAGTACGAACACGGGTGAGCTGTTCGAGGCAAAAGGGGTAAGGAAGTGGGGGGAGGCGAGGGGGGCAGAAACCTAGGGGGAAAGTCCTCGAACGCGCCGAGAGGCTCCCCATCCTGTCCCCCTTGGTGTCTGCCCCCCTCGCAATCAAGGCGCTATCAAAAAAGCAGCAACAAACTCAGCGTTCAGGGGCACAAATCTAAAATAGTCCCCTGAATATTTGTTTGATATGACTGTGAGTTTTCAGCCTTGACTGCGAGGGGATAGGAACCACAAGGGGACAGGAGGGGGTGGCTATCGCCGTAGCTGAGGAGTTTCCCCTTAAGGTGCCTACCCCCTCGAGCTCCCCCATCTCCTTATCCTCTTTGCCTCAGCTAACTCACTCGTGTTCGTACTGGGGTTGATTGTGCGCTTTTAGGGTCGGTTGATATGGTGCGTTGAATGTTTGATTGATTTGACTGTTAGTTTTCAGCCCTGAACAAAAAGGGAAGAAAGGCGTTTTTTTGCCTTGTCTTGACTAGATCACTAATATCAGTGTGGGGGTGATGGGGCTATGTGAAACTGCCTGCTGATACTTCAAATAGCTTGCCTTCCGTATATGTCAGCGCGGAGCTGTCGCAGCAGGTTATTATCACCTGCATACCCTTTATCTTGTTCATCACAAAACTCTGACGCGCGGGGTCAAGCTCGCTCAGAACGTCGTCAAGCAGTATGCAGGGCGGATCGGACATCTCCTCGCCTAAGATATATGCCTGCGAAAGCTTCATGATAAGCGCTATCGAGCGGTGCTGTCCCTGCGAAGCGTATTCCTTTGCGGACATACCGTTTATGCTGCAAAGCAGATCGTCGCGGTGGATACCGTGTATCGTAAAGCCCGCGCGGATATCATCGCTGCGGCTTTCTTTCAGCTTTTTGAAATATTCTTCGGAAAGCTCTCCCTTGTAATCCGTCCTGCCGTCAAGCTCATCAAGTTTTTTGTACACCGTTGAGCTGTAAACTATCTCAAGCTTTTCCGAGCCGGAGGATATCTCGTCATAAAGAGCGGCGGCTGCGGTGTTGAGCTTTTTGCAGTAGTTGTATCTCAGCATGGTTATATAAGCGCCCATCTGTGAAAGCTGGGTGTCCCATATATCGAGCATAGAGTCATCAGACCTGCCCGAAGCGATGAGCTTCAGCTGCAAGTTCCGCTGTTCCAGTATGCGCTTATACTTATCGACAACATTGCGGTAAGAGAGTTTCAGCTGAGACACCGACTGGTCGGCAAAGCTGCGGCGGTTATCGGGCGAGCCCTTTGAAAGACTCAGATCCTCGGGCGTGAAGATAACGCAGCGGAGCTTTCCGAAAAGCTCGGAAGGAGTTTTAAGCGGCACGCCGTTGAGGGTCAGCTTTTTGTTCCGCATATCGCTGCGGGAAAATGAATACTCTATCACCTGCACGCGGCGGTTGTCCTCAAACTCCGCGGATATGCAAAGCTTTTTCCCGTCGGCGGCTATCAGCTCTCTGTCCTTAGCCCCGCGGAAGCTGCGTTCTCCCGTACAAAGCCATAGTGCCTCAAGCAGGTTTGTCTTGCCCTGAGCGTTGCTGCCGCAGAGTATATTCAGTTTTGGGTGAAGAGCAATATCAACGTTTTTCAGATTCCGAAACCCGTCTGCTCTTATTGCTGTTATCTTCATTTATCTCACTCAAACGCTTTGCTCTTTTGAAATAAGCCTTTCGGGGAACTAAAGCCCAATCAGCCCTTTTCCCCGATATCCAGAGTTATCGAAAGCTCGGGTATCTCTACCTTATCGCCGGGGTATATCTTTTTACCGCGTGCGGTGCAGATCTCGCCGTTTACCTTTATCCTGCCTTCGGCGATGACCAGCTTGGCGTCACCGCCCGTTTCGGAAAGTCCCGTGAATTTCAGCAGTGAATCGAGCTTTATGAACGGCGGCTTTATTTCTACCTTGTGTGTTTTCATAATGATCTATCCTTTCTCGGTCCTCTCCGCTATGGTGGCGGCTGAAACGCGGGATACATATACCTTTTCCGACAGGTCTTTTTTATCGAATGTCACCACAAAGCTTCGCGGAAGGTCATTGGTGCAGCTGACCTCAGATCTTCGCAGAGCTGCCATGCTGAGGTATTCGCGGGTATACTGCGAGACCGTTGTGCGCTCGATATTGAATATCCCTATGATATCCTTTGATCTGACCAAATGGTCATTGCCGATATGAACGTACATATTGCCCTCCGAGACCCAAAGTTTAAAGCAGCACCGTACTACAGGCGGTGCTGCCGTAACAGTCTTAGATTTTGCTTATTCCTTCGGAAGTCTTACGGGGAGCACGAGGTAAGTGAAACTCTCGCCATCAATCGGGACTATCTTCAGCGGCTGAAGACCGCTTGTCATACGCAGTCTTACCTTTTCATCGCTGATAGCCTTTAACGGATCGAGGAAGAAGCGGCACTTGAAGCCTATCTCGAGCGAAACTCCCGACTGTTCGGTATCTATCTCATCGTAAACCTTTCCGAGAGAGCCTGTCACGCACTTGATCTTTAACTGGTTATTCTCAAAAGTGCAGCGGACGGGCGACGGATTCTTTTCGTTTATGAGAAGCATACATCTTTCAAGGCTTCTGATAAGAGAAGTGCGCTCGACTATGACTTCGGTATTGAAGCTTTCGGGGATAGCGCTGCGGTAGGGGTGGAACTCACCCTCCAGAAGTCTTGAATTTACAAGATAATTGCCGATCTCAAAAAGGATATGCTTTTTGGAAACGACCATAGAGCAAAGCTCATCATCGCTGTCGGAGAGAAGCTTTGCGACCTCATCGAGGTTCTTTGCGGGAACGACAAAGCTTATGTCCTCGTTATAAGCGATAGGCTCGGTGCGTACCGCAAGGCGGTATCCGTCGATAGCCGCGATGGTCAGTGAGTTATTGCTGATCTCAAAAAGCTCGCCTTTGAGTATAGGCTTTATATCCAGCTGAGAAGCAGCGAACTTGGTCTGATTTATCATAGACCTCAGCACACCCTGAGGCATAGTAACAGGCTCTGAGGTGCCGCGTTCGGGAAGCTCGGGATAATCATCTGCGGAGCTTGCAAGAAGATTATAGGAAGTATTTCCCCTTTCGATAGTGACCATATAGTTGTCATCTATCTCAATTGAAAGCTCACCGTCGGGCATCTTGGCGACCATCTCCGAAAAGATGGCGGCGTTTGCGATAAAGCTGCCCTTATCGGCAGACTTTACGGGAACGGTGGTTCGGATACCTATCTCAAGGTCATAGCCCGTAAGCTCGAGCAGACTGTCGGCAAGAGAAAAGCGTATGCCTTCAAGAGCTTTCAGTGCAGCCTTGTCGGCAACTGCCTTTGAGACATTTCTCAGCGCTTCCGAAAGGACAGATCTTTCTATCAGGAATATCATTTTTTTACAACTCCTTTTTTTCAAAGAGGTCAACGGAAAAAATTTTCCGTTTTTGCGTTAAACATAACATAACTTAACTTAGTTATTTTAGTATTAGTATTATAGTCTGTTGAAAACCGCATAAACTCAAAAACACCATTGTAAACCAAGGGGAAAACGGGGTGAAGTTTTCAAAGGCGGATGTTGGCGGGATGTTTAAAAAAATATGCCGTGTTGAATTGTTGGGAAATTGTGCGTTGAATGTTGAAAAAATTCTTGAATCCAAAAGGATATACTTTCCCGCCGAAAATGGTGTGATCTAAAAAAAATTGCAAAGTAAGGTCAGCAGATGCGGCGGGAGGTCTTGTCAGACTTCCTTCAGGTTCTTTATGATATCTTCAATGGTCTCCTTGAGGTCATTGTTTGTGAGTATCATGTCTTCGATATTCTTATGGTGTATGGTCATGGTCGAGTGGTTCTTGTCAAGCTCGTTGCCTATCTGGATATAGGTCATGCCCTTGATCTCCTTCATAAGGTATATAGCGACCTTTCTTGCGAGGGAGATGTTCGCGCGGCGGTTCTGCGAGCGGATATCCTCGGGGGTGACGCTGAAGGTATTGGCTACCTCGGCGATGATCCTGTCGCAGGTGATCTCGGTAGGATGGTTCTCTATCATGATCTCCTTTATAACGCGCTGCGCCATTGAAACGGACGGCGACTCATTAGTATAAAGGGTAAGAGCCTTTATCTTGTTTACAGTGCCTTCAAGCTGACGGATATTGGTCTTTACCTTTTCGGCGATAAGTCTCGCGAGGGAATCGGAAAGACGAAGATCCAAAAGCTCTGCCTTTGATTTTACGATAGCCATGCGGGTCTCGAAATCGGGCGGCTGGATGTCGACCTGCATACCGAGCAGGAAACGCGACTGTATGCGGTTTTCGAGCTTTGAAATCTTGCTGGGCGCGATATCGGAGGTCAGTACTATCTGCTTGCCTGCGTTGTAGAGGTCGTTGAAGGTATGGAAGAACTCTTCCTGAACGGCGTCCTTGTTTACGATAAACTGTATATCGTCGATGAGCAGGTAATCGGCGCTGCGGTATTTATTATGGAATTCGTTTGTTCTTCTTTCGGAAAGAGCCTGAACGAATTCGTTCGTGAAATTTTCGGTAGTGGTATATATAAGGTTGAGCTCGGGGTGGTTGCGGTTTACCTGATCCTCGATAGCCTTCATAAGATGAGTTTTGCCGAGGCCCGAGTCACCGTAGATGAAGAGCGGGTTCATCATATTGGAGCTGTCGGCGTTGCCGTCGTGACGATTGGCAACAGCGGTGCAGCAGACGAACGCGAGCTCATTGGACTTACCTTTTATAAAGCTGTCGAAGGTGAGCTTATCCTGATTAAGTGAGACCTGTTCCATAGCAGCGGCAGCGGAGCTGTCGGGTGCGGGCGAGGATTCATCCTTAGTTTTGACCAGTATTTTCAGCTCAACGGGGAAGCCGAGAACATTTTCAAAAGCTTCCTTGATAGTTTTTTCGTAGATACTGAGCGTTGTACTTTTAGTAAATTCACTTTCACTAAGCAGGTAAACGGTATTGTGCTCGAGCTTATAGGGTTCAAGCACGGAGATCCAGCGTTTATAGCCGACTTCGCTTATAGAAGGAAGGGAGCGAAGATAGGACATTGCGCTGTCATAGACATCCCTGAACGATTCCATTTATATCCAATTCCTTTCTGAAATAAAGCATAAAAAATTTCGTGATACATAACCATTATAACATAAAGGTGTGAACAATTCAATACTTTCGGGCAATGATAAAAAGAGAATTGAAAGCGAGAAATATATTCACTTTCAACAAAATTCGACCCGTGCATAAAAAAGCCAAAATCTATATTTATATGGTATAAGGGGTCGGATTTACTATATATTGACTAAAATATGTAAAATC
>JAILFN010000019.1 GCA_024697545.1 Ruminococcus sp. | reverse complement strand
AAGCTATCTGAGAATGAAGAATTTTATTTCAAAGAATCATTATGCTCAGGTTTACAGATAATACGTTTTACAAGTAATAGCCTTGACAATGTTTTTCTGCAAAATGAATCCGAAACAGGATATATACTCTGTTATGAGATCCATAATCTGAATGATAGTATAAGTATTGCAGTTACTGCTGATAAATCCCGTATCGGAAAACGCATGATGAAGACATATAATGAATTGCTTACCGCAATGAATATCTCCGATAATGATACAGATAAAATACAGTATAGAAAATGGAGTATTTCGGACGAGATAAGCAATACTTCACAGGTGGGGGATATTCTTGACCAGATATTTGATTATGAGATATCCTATTTTGAAACTGAATTAAAAGCGTGGCTTTCAGATCATAGCCACACAATTAAATCATTTCCGCAGTTTTATCTTCAATCTCTTTCATCGTCTGAATTGCCGGAAGAAATACTGATCGAAGGCGCTATGAAAGACATTCTCACGAACAAATATGAAAGAAACATCAAAGCCCGCAGCAGATGTATTGCATATTATGGCACAGCTTGCCAGATATGTGGATTCGACTTTGGAGAAACATATGGCGAAGAATTTGCGGGAAGAATAGAAGTTCATCACCGAAAGCCGCTTTATGAGATAAAGGAAAACTATGTTGTAGATCCAATAAAAGATCTTATTCCTGTTTGTCCTAATTGTCATTTTGTTTTGCATAGTAAAAAAGATGGAGTTTATACTGTTGAGGAAGTTAAAAACCTAATAAGCAATAAAGGAAAACATTTATGAAATGATAATACAGAAGAGTAGTACTATATAAATAGAGAGAAAGACCTGATTGCGTTTTAAGCAGTCAAGTCTTTCGTTATGCCTAAAAATATCCGGCACTCGGTTTTCATACATGACTGTGATTATTTAGCAGAGGGGAAAAGCATTGATTTTACGAGCTTTTCAGAATTATTGTTTTTGTCTTATAGACAAATGTGTGACTTGAATAACAGGAGGTTCGGATTTATGACGAACTATCGAAAGATCTTGGAGATGCATTTTCAGGGGTTCAGCCAGAGAAGCATCGAAGCAAACGTCCACAGCTCGCATCAGACTGTCAAAACGGTTCTTGACCGTGCTAAGGAACTGAACATATCTTGGCCGCTCGATGATGACGTGACCAACGAAATGCTTGATGAGCTGTTTTATTCAGACATGACCTCATCGGGAAGTGCGTTCCTTGCCGCGGATTGGTGCGTTCCATGGAGTGAAATAATCATTATGTCGGGTGGGCTCATTTTTATTGTGGTTCTCCTCCGTGAAAGTGGCTCTCAAAGTGCGGTAAGGTGGCTCTGAAACAGCGGCGAATTTGCGGTGCGGTTCTTAGTCCGTGGGAGTGCGGTTCAAAGTGCGGCGCCATGCGGTTCCAAGTCCGTGCAGCTGCGGTTTTGGGGTCGGCATATACAAGGTAGAAATATTTTTACATCACCTACGGAAATTTCTATTTTCTCTGCTGTAGTTTCTGTTCCTACGATTGGTTCAACAGGTACTATATCATGCTGTTCGATCTCATTACATACCGCCTGACGCACTCGTTTCAGACGGTAGTAATATGTCTTGAGATTGATACCGTTCTGCCTGCACCAGTCAGTTACGGTAAGACCGCTTTCGTTTCGCTGCTGTATCATTTCTGCCCATTGTTTCAGCTTAACTTCGTTTTTGATCTTCGTTATCTCATTCATTCTGATCAACTCCGGTTCGACTATTTTGGATAGTTCTAGTTTAGTCTATTTGGACTTCTTTGGGTAGGGTGGGGAGTTTTTAGGCGGGTACGTTAGATTGACATTTCACCCGAGACCGTGTACAATGAAAGCTACGCTTATACGGGTAAAGTGATATGACGAAAACAGGGACGGTCGATTTGACCGTCCCTATGGCGTTTAAATATATGTTCTTTCAACGTGTTTTCCTACAGCTTCTCTATTTTTTGTCTATCCTTTTCGCAAAATATTCTCATTGGCGAAAGTATTCCTCGCGCTGTTCATACTCGTTCGGGTCGAGGGTCTTACCGAGTTCGTAGATGAAGTCGGAAATTCTTCTTCGAGTCGGAGCAGGCAAGCGCACGCCCTGTCCCCACTCTTCCGCACCGCAGCGGTGACATGGGGATAGGCCGCGTGATGACAGGGAAAAACGGATAGCCGCGCGGATGACGGTTATCCGTTTTTGATATAGCGGGCGCGGGTGTCGGATTGACAGAGTTCGGGGAACATGGTATAATTGTCCCATAGCTTACACGTCCTCGGTGCAGATGTAGTCTTTTACCCTCTGCGAACGGACTGCCGACTCGCAGAGCCGTCTGCGACTCCGACTATAATTACAGTTTTCATAAATACCTCCGAAAGGAAAAACGTTATGTTTGAAGAATTTTATCAGAAGGCCTTCCCGTTCTGGGATATTCTGTCCGATGCCGACCGCAGGTTCATCTGTGAGAATTCGGCGAAGAAAAACTTCGCGAAAGGCACGAATCTCCACAGCGGCAGCGACTGCTCGGGGGCATTCTTTGTCTGCTCGGGGAGCCTGCGCGCATATCTCCTGTCCGAGGACGGCAAGGACATCACCCTTTACCGCCTCCACAAGGGGGAGATGTGTATGCTGTCCGCTTCCTGCGTTCTGCAGGCGGTCACTTTTGATGTGGCGGTGGACGCCGAAGAGGACAGCGAGTGCATCGTCCTCAGCGGTGCGGCGTTCAAGCAGATGTCCGAGAAGTACCCCGACATCCGCATATTCGCGCTGGAGACTGCCGTGTCCCGCTTTTCCGACGTCATGTGGGTCATGCAGCAGATCCTGTTCATGAGCATGGACAGGCGTCTGGCGATATTCCTGCACGACGAGTCGGTGAGAATATCCTCCGACACCATCTCGCTGACTCAGGAGCAGATCGCGAAGTACATAGGCTCTGCCCGCGAAGTCGTCTCGCGAATGCTCAAATACTTCGCCAATGAGGGCATTGTCGAGGTGTCGCGTAAAGGTGTGCGTATCCTCGACAAGACCCGCCTGCGTGAATTAGCCGTTTAACATAGCAAGGATCGCCTCTTTGGGTCGGAAGCCGATCTCCTGCGCGGTGACTCTGCCGTTTTTCATGACAACGAGCATCGGTATGCTCATAACGCCGAACTGCGCTGCGAGCTCCGGCTGTTCGTCCACGTTGATCTTGCCGACGGTGATCTCCGTGTGCTCGTTGGAGATCTGGTCTACCAGCGGTGAGACCATTCTGCAGGGGCCGCACCAGTCTGCGTAGAAGTCCAGAAGCACGGGCTTTTCGCTGTTTGCGATCTCCGCGAAGTTTTCTATTGTTACGTTTTTTACTGCCATAGTGAAACATCCTTTCTGTTTTTTATTGTACCTTTATTATACACCATTATTCGCTTTGTTTCTGTGACTTGGTCACACTGCCGCGAAGCTCTTCTTCGGACGACTGTTCGATGATTGTTTACAATAATGAAACACTACTGCCGAAATAGGGTATTGACAAAACAGAAATATAGATGTATAATATACACGCAGTTAAAACTGCAAATACATTTTTGAAGAGTAAAATTACGTTCGTTAAGTGTTGACTGAACGGGGAGTTGTCAGTCAAACGAAAAGCCGCGGAGAGACCTCGGCTTGCGGTTCGTATTTTGCATCCCGCTTCATAGGACAATGGAATAAAGACGTTGAGCCTTCTTTTCCGTCGTATGATGTGGAAAAGGAGGTTTTTTGTTATGAGTACAAACAACAGAAGCACAGCAGTAAACTCGGGACTGAGGGTTTTCGGCAGCGTGAGGATCATGATACTGGCGGCGCTTTTCACCGCTATGAGCATCGTGTTCGACAAGTTTTTAGCGGTCAACATCGGTGACAGTATCCGCATCGGTCTGGGCGGTCTGCCGCTCCAGATGGCGGGCATCATGCTGGGACCCGCAGTCGGCGCAGCTGTGGGCGGCGTGTCGGATATCATCGGCTGTCTGCTCAAGGGCTATTCCATCAACCCTGTTATCACGCTGGGCGCGATAAGCGTAGGCTTTATCTCGGGTCTGATGTTCCACAAGGGGCTGGCAAGCATGGACAAGGCTCTGCTGCCGAGGATAGCGCTTTCCACCGTTACCGCACACATGGTAGGTTCTATGCTTATCAAGTCGATAGGTATGTTCCTTTACTTCCACACCCCCATGCAGACTCTGGTACTGCGCGTGCCTATCTACATCGTCACCGCTGCTATCGAGACCGCTATCATCTATTTCCTCATGCGCAACAAGGCGTTCATGAACGAGCTTGAAAGGGTACGCAGATGACCTTCGCCGAGGCTGAGGAGTGCCTGAAAGAAGCGGCTGCAAGGGGCAGCGTGCTGGGTCTGGAACGGGTCAGGGATCTGCTGAGGCTGCTCGGCGACCCGCAGCAGAAGCTCAGGATAATACACATCTCGGGCACCAACGGCAAGGGTTCTTTTGCGGCTATGCTCTCGTCGGTGCTGCGCTGTTCGGGACTGAGGACGGGGAGCTTCTGCTCGCCTGCCATGACGGGCGTCACCGACAGCTACCGCATAAACGGCGCGGAGATCACGAAAGAACGCTTCGGGGAGCAGATCGGCAGCATCAAGCCTGTCATCGACTCCATGGCGGAGAAGCCCACCGAGTTTGAGGTCATCGCGGCTGCGGCGTACCTGCTGTTCCGGCAGGAGAACTGCGACATCGCGGTGGTGGAGTGCGGAATGGGCGGCGATGGTGATGCGACAAACGTCATGAGCGCACCGCTGCTTTCGGTCATCACCAATGTGGCGCTCGACCACTGCGGATTTCTGGGCGACACCGTCGCGGAGATCGCAGGGCACAAGGCGGGCATCATCAGGAGAGGCTGTCCCGTGTACTTCGGCGGCAGCGACAGCGAAGCGCTGAGTGTGATACGCAGCAGGGCAGAGCAGCTGTCGGCACCTCTGACTCTGTATGACGACAGCCCGCTTTCCGACGTGGAATACAGCCTTGAGGGGATTTCCTTCCGCTGGCGCGGGGAGAGCTTCACTGTGCCGCTGTGCGGTACATATCAGCGGGAGAACATCGTGAACGTTATGCGATGCACCGAGCTTCTGAGGGAAGCGGGTCTGCCGCTGGACACCGATCCCGTGCGACGCGGTCTTGCGGAGACGGTATGGCAGGGCAGGTTCGAGGTGCTTCGCCGCGAGCCTTACGTCATCTACGACGGTGCTCACAATCCCGACGGCATCAGCCGCGCGGCGGAGAGCATCAGGACGTACTTCGAGGGCAGGGTAGTGCTGCTCATCGGGGTCATGGCGGACAAGGACTACCGGCTCTACGCGGATATGCTGTGGGAGCTGATCGACAAGGCGTACACCGTCACCCCCGACAATCCAAGGTCGCTGGACAGCGCGGCGCTGGCTAAGGTCTTCACCGACAAGGGCATACCCGCCGAGAGCTTTGAGCGTCTTCCCGACGGAGTAGCCGCGGCGTACAGCCGTGCGAAGGAAAAGTGTCTTCCGCTGGTGGCGCTGGGTTCGCTGTATATGTACCGCGAGTTCACCGAAGCGCTTTCGGGAGTGAAATATATAAGGTAGATCATTATGAAAAGGAGCAGGTCTGAATGAAGCAACTCAGCGACAGGTCAAAACTTTTTACCGAATCGCGGATAAGAGAGATGACCATACTCTCGAACAAGTATGGCGCTATAAATCTTTCGCAGGGATTTCCCGAATTTGACCCGCCTCATGAACTGAAATCCGCTCTTGAGGCACAGTCTAAGACCGCTCATCATCAGTACGCACCCAACTGGGGTATCGACGATCTGAGAATGGCGATAGCTGAGAAGCAGTCGAGAGGCTTCGGTTTTGACGTCAAACCTGATGAAGTGCTGGTGACGGTAGGCTCGACCGAAGGCATGATAAGCACCATGATGGCAGTTCTCGACCCCGGTGACAAGGTGATAATCTTCTCGCCCTACTACAACAGCTATGCGCTCAATGCAGCGATAGTCGGCGCAGAGCCTATATTCGTATCGCTGAAGGGGAAAGACTACAAGTTCGACGAAACTGAACTCGAGGACGCATTCAGGCAGGGCGCCAAGGCTCTGATACTCTGCAATCCGTCCAATCCCTGCGGAAAGGTCTACACGAAAGACGAGCTTGAAGTCATTGCAAGGCTGGCAAAACAGTACGATGCTTACGTCTTCACCGACGAGGTATACGAGCACATAATCTACGGCGACAACAAGCATATAAATCTGGCCTCGCTGCCGGGTATGTTCGAGCGCACGGTCACCTGTACCTCGCTTTCAAAGACCTACTCACTGACGGGCTGGCGACTGGGATATGTCACCGCTCCCTTTGAGATACTGGAGCAGATCCGCAAATTCCACGATGTATTCACGGTATGCGCTCCCACACCGCTGCAGTATTCGGCGGTATGTGCGCTGCGTTTCGGAGATGAATACTACGCCGAGCTGAAAAAGGTATACACCGCAAAGAAGGAGCGCTTCATAAAGGCTCTTGATGATCTGGATATTGCTCACAACGAGCCGCAGGGAACCTACTTCGTACTGACCGACATATCAAAATACGGCTACAAAAGCGACCTTGAATTCGCGAAACTGCTGGTAAAGGAATACGGTATAGCAGGCGTGCCCGGATTCTGTTTCTTTAAAGAAAACGAAAACAGATACATACGCTTCCGCTTTGCAAAGAATGACGAGACTCTCGACGAGGTGGCAAGGCGGTTTGAAAGGCTGGAAAACGACAGGATACACGGACGTATCAGACCTGAAAGTACTAATTGAACGTTCTCGCAGTCGTGATATGATAAAGAAAATGAGCTTGGCAAACCTCGATGGGGAGCTAAGCTCTTTGTTTTTGCATTGCAAAAATACAGATGATGTTGTTGACTGATCCTGCGGGGTGTGGTATAATTGTAAAGGCGCTCGCGGACGAAAAAAACACGGGCAAAAAAATTTTTTGAAATTGGTGTCACATTATCGGCTTCTCAGCTGTATATAGGTCAGAACGGCAAATAAAGCCGTCGGAAAACTATATTACAGAAAGAGGTAATCACAATGAAAAAGTTTATGGCAATGGTAATGGCACTGGTAATGGCAGCAGGTATGGCTTCCTGCGGAAGCGTGAGCGAGGCTGCGGCGGATATGGCTGCAAAGAAGAACACTTCTGATGTACTCATCGCCGACGATAAGTACAAGACCGACGAACAGGAAGAAGCGGACAGCAATATGGATTATATCGACGGCGGCTGGAGCATTTCATACGAGAACGATATGGACAAGAACCCCGAAGCAAAGGCGGCACTGGAAAAAGCGCTTGAAGGTATAGAGGGTGCTGAGTATGAGCCTGTGGCAGTCCTCGGAACTCAGGTGGTCGCGGGAACCAACTACTGCATTCTCTGCAAGGTGACTGTGGTGTATCCCGATGCTCAGCCGACGTACGAGCTGGTGTATGTTTACGAAGACTTAGAGGGTAATGCAGAGATCACAGACATTAAAGATATTACACTCGGTGAGACTTGCGATGACTATACAGATGCCGGCGAGGATACCTCGGATGAAGACCTTATGACACTCATCGGCGAGAACAATAAATAACAGGAGAAAAACATGGAAATCGCGTACCGGAATTTTACGCAGACGATATTTGAAATGCTGCGGCAGATATGCCTTGCGGTGTATCTGCTGGCGGCGAAGCCGATCATCGGGATACGGTCGGCGGCAGGCTCGAAGACCGCGCAGGAGCAGCATCTTCGCGAGGTGATGGACAGGCACGGCAGCCGAATTCTGAGGCTTGCGTACTCCTACGTCCACAATATGCAGGACGCGGAGGAGATACTGCAGGACACACTCATAAAGCTCATAAGCTCCGCGCCCGAGTTCGAGAGCTCCGAGCACGAGAAGGCGTGGCTGCTTAGGGTGGCGGCTAATCTTGCGAAGAACAGGATAGAGTACAACAAGCTGCGGGACACCGACGAGCTGAAGGACGACCTTGTTGCCGAGGAGCGGGAGGACCTGTCCTTCGTGTGGGAGGCGGTGAAGTCTCTGCCCGAGAATTACCGCGAGGTGATACATCTGTTCTACGAGGAGGGCTACCAGACCGACGAGATAGCAGAGCTGCTCGGGGAGTCGGGCACGAATATCCGCACGAGGCTGAAGCGCGCGAGGGCGAAGCTCAAAGAGATACTTAAAGAGGAGTATGATTTCGGTGGGCAAGTATAATGAGATAATGGAACACATAGAACTGACCGATGAAATGCGCGAGCGAATCATCGGGAACATCGGTGCAGTCCAAAAACGCAGGCGAATAAGCATGGCTGTGAGGTGGGTATCGGCGGCTGCGGCTTGTGTCGTGATAGCGGTGAGTGCGGCGGCTGTGCTGAACAGGTCTGCGCTCCCGAAGACTCCAGACGAGAGCGTCCCTGTCACCGAGAGCGAGGTATCTGTCACCGCATCGAGCGAGGGTGACGATCAGGCTCAGCAGGGCTTTGACGTCAAGGAATACAGCAGCGCGGAGGAGCTTTCCGAGGCGTTCGGCGTGGAGCTTAATGACGTCACGGAGCTGCCGTTTGAGGTGACTGAGAGCAGCTACATCGTGCTGTTCGGGAACATCGCAGAGATTGACCACTACGGCGCGAACGGCGAGAACTGCTGCATCCGCGCAGGCAAGGACACCGAAGACATCTCGGGGGACTACAACGAATACGACACTGTGAAAGAGACCGAGGCCGACGGTGTGAAGGTCACTCTGAAAGGTAACGGCGGGAGGTATTATCTCGCCGTGTGGATCAAGGACGGGCATTTCTATTCTGTTGCGCTGAGCGACGGATCGGAGGAACAGGAGATCACAGATATTGTACTTGATGTTTTGAGATAAAACAGCACGGCGGTTCCGAATCGATCGGGACCGCCGTGGGTTGTTATTATATGTTGTCAGAGGATGAAGTTGGTCAGGACTGTATTATTTAGTCTTGACACTCTTGACTGCGCTCCATGCACCGTAATACTTGGTCTTGCCAACTGTCTTGTAAGCGCGTACCTTAGCGTAGTAAGTAGTACCCTTTTTCAATCCGGTGATAGTCTTGGAGGTGGTCGATGTGCCGCTTACAGTGTAGGTCTTTTTATTCTTGCTAAACTTCTTATTAGTTGCTATCATGACCTCATGTCCGGTAACACCGCCCGCAGACTTCTTCCATTTGACCTTGATCTGCTTAGTCTTGGGAGACTTGACACTCGATATCGTTGTCTTTGCAGGTTTGATGATGAATGTCGCGGTCTTGGTTCCTGTGTAGTTGCCCTTGCCGGTGATGGTGATATTCGCCTTGCCGCAGTTGGTGTTGGACTTGTACGCCACGGTATAATCCGTGCCGCTCTTTAATGTCTTTCCGCCAAGCTTTACGGTCACAGTCGGCTTGAGCGCCTTGCCTGTGTAAACGCTTGTCGCCGCAACGGTAACGGTCGCCTTGGATATGTCCGCGCGTTCCTTCTTGGGAGTGTAGTTGTCCCTATAAGAATAGCCGCAGACGGAGCAGGTATGCTCGGTGTAGCCCTCTGCATCATAGGTCGGAGCGATCGTCTTGTCTACGAACTTGTGACCTGTTGCGGGTATCTCGGTAACATCGGATTTAGCCTCGCAGCTAGAACAATGATGGGACTTGCTACCTGCTGTTGTGCAGGTCGGTTCTACGTCAATTGTCCACTCGTTTGAGAAGTCGTGACCCAGCGCAGGGATAACTTCGGTATAGGTTTCACCGCATTTGCAGATGTAAGTTTGCACACCAGGCTCGGTGCAGGTGGGCTGCTTGGTTATTGTGCTGGTGTAGGAATGGGTGTGGACGGGAGCGGACTGGTTGTAATGAATAGTCGCATTTGTAAGGCACTCATTATTATTAGACGTACCGCTTATAACAAGATTCCACCACTCGTCCTCCGTGCCGGTATAATAAACGTCCGTAAGACCTGCGCAATCCCCAAATGCACTATAACCAATACTTGTCACGCTGTTCGGGATAGTAACGCTTGTCAGACTTGTGCAATAAGAAAAAACAGCCCACTCAATACTAGTCACACCGTCCGGGATAGTAATGCTTGTCAGGCTTGTGCAATCCCAAAATGTATAATCACCAATACTTGTCACACTGCTCGGGATAGTTATGCTTGTCAGGCTTGTGCATTCTTCAAATAATCGTCGGCGGGTGAGATGTCCAGAGTGACAGTATCGTCGTAATGTGCGGTCGTTGTATCATTGCCGTCGATCTTGGCGGAAATGGTGCCGAGCTCGTTGTTGTTTGTTGAGAGAGAATAAGGTATCTGTGCAAACTTAGCCGTGACAGTAACATTTGAATCCGGCACGGCAAAGGAATACGCGCCGTCCACAGGCTCTATCTCGGTATCGTTGTACTTCACGCTCTTGATGTAGTAGCCTATATCGGGGGTCAAGTTGAGGTTTACGGTATCTCAGGCTATGTATAGATCCTTAGGGTCGATGACAGATATACTGCCGTGCTCGGTTTCGGATGTATCCAACGAGTAGAGGTCGTCAACGAATGTCACATTGGCCTTTGAGCCGAATTTGGCTTCAAACGCCTCAAGAGTCCCTGAATAAACATGGCACTTGGTGCCTTTGTCGGGCTTAAACTCTAAGTCACCGTACTCTGCCCCTGAAAGCATTTCGGGATCGCGGACGAGCAGATAAAGGTCCTCACAGCTTATCCAATTGACAAAAGCACCTGATTCTATATTGGTGACCTTTGCAGGAATAACGAGAGAAGTTACAGTTTTGCAGTCGGAAAACGTATCTAAGAGTATTTCGGTAATGTTTTTGGACAGTCTGATAGAAGTGACCGCGTAGCATCTCCAAAACGCTCCTTCGCCTATTGATGTAACGCTGTCGGGGATATCGATATGTTAAAAATATATGGCACTCGTTTTTCGTACATGACTGAGATAATTTAGCAGAGGGGAAAAGCATTGATTTTACAAGCTTTTCAGAATATTGGTTTTTGTCTGGTAGAAAACTCTCTAGAATTGTTTAAAAAAGTTGGTGGGCGTTATAAGGATTCTGACAAATATATAGAAGAATTAACCATATGTTATGAATTAATCGATAAATTAAAAAATGCTCAAAAAGGTGAAACCTTACTTATAAATGATAAAGAATGGCTGGTGGTTGAGAAAAATACAAAAGAGTGTTACTCGACTTTGCTATCGTTAGATCAATTTGGTTATGATGAATACATTAATGCTCAATAATATTTAGATGATTATACTCAAAATATCTCAAATTGTATTAAAGATCGATTAATCACACTTGACGGTTATAGTAATCAATATTTATATTTGCCAAGAAAAAAATGGATAGAAGATAATTCTTTGGTTATTTCAAATGCAAATAATTCAATTAATACATGGACAAAAGATGTTTTTGAAAATGGGAAAAATAATAAGGCAACACCGCACAATGCACACTAAAAACGAGATATATCCCTAAAGAGATATATCCCACCTGTTTCAGTTTCGCAGGGCGCACTTCATCAAGCCAGCAAGTTTTTCTTGTCAGCCAGATAAAGATTCGCCAGTGCGAA
>JAILFN010000016.1 GCA_024697545.1 Ruminococcus sp. | reverse complement strand
TACACATACTAACAAAAAAAGCACCCTTTACAGCAGGGTGCTTTTTCTATTAAAATGCAGAAGCCCCATTCCCAAAAATAATAGAAAAAGTTTAGGAGGGGTCCGGGGAGACCCTTTTCAAAGGGTCCCTCGGCGGGAGTCTGAGGGCAGAGCCCTCAGAAACTACGCACTATCTTATGTAGAGCCACTTACTCCTCGGTGGGTTCTTCTTCAGTTGAAGGAGCGGGTTTGTTGAGGGATTCTACTGCTGTGATGGTCGCGTTCACGTCGTCGAGGTTTTTCTGAAGAACAGCCTTAGCGTCGTTAAGGGTCTTGGTAACGTTTTCGGTAAGAGCAGCGCGGATCTGAGAATCCTTTTCATTAGCGCGGTTGACGATCTCCTCAGCCTCAGCCTGAGCCTGACGAATAAGCTCAAGGGCATCCTGCTTAGCCTGACGGATGATCTCAGTCTCAGAAACGAGTTCCTTGACCTTATTCTTTGCAGCCTCGACAGCCTCATCAGCCTGAGCGCGGATCTTATCAGCCTCAATATTAGCATCGGCGATGATCTTATCGCGGTTAGCCTCAGTCTCCTGAGCCTTCTTGATCTCAGCAGGCATACTAAGCGAGAGATTGTCGATATAATCTCTCATCTGTTCGCAGTCGATAAGCTTCTTGCTTGAAAAAGGAACAGCCGACGAATTGTCGAGCAGCTCTTCCATAAGTTCAAGTATTTCCTTGTAATCCATATTTAACATCCTTTCATGAATTATTATCTCAGGAGAACACCGTGCAGAGCCGAAAGGGTGCTGTCAAACGGTGCTGATATATAATGCAGCTCATTCAGCGAGCCGCCGAACTATATCCGGAAGTATCTCGGCGGGCACAAAGCCCGAAATATCGCCGCCGAGAACGGCGATCTCCTTTACCACGCTGGACGAGAGATACATATTTTCTGTGCTTGTCGTCAGAAAGACTGTCTCTGCACTCGGGTAAAGCCTCTTGTTAGCGAGAGCCATCTGGAATTCGTACTCAAAGTCAGAGACCGCGCGGAGACCCTTTACAATGGCACACGCCCCAGTCCTTTCGAGGTACTCAGCCAGCAGACCATCGTGGCAGTCAACGCAGACGTTCTCGAGGTGCCCCGTGACCCTGATTATCAGCTCCATGCGTTCTTCGATAGTGAAAGCGGCTGTGCTGCGCTTTTTAGGATTGAAGGACACCAGTACGATGACCCTGTCAAAAAGCTTTGCTGCGCGTTCGATTATATCAAGATGACCGTAAGTAACGGGGTCAAAGCTGCCGGGGCAAACGGCTATTCTTCTCATGGTATCAGCCTTTCATCAGTTATTCGCCATCGGCATCGGGGATGCGGTAGATCGTCACCGCGACTTTTCCGTAGCGGTATCTCTTGTGCAGGATAAACCCGGGGAATTCATCGGGCAGCGTAGTCTCAGCCTCGTGCTCGCATATCGCGAAGCCGCCGACGTTCATCAGCGGAGCGAGCCCCTGCATTGCCTGTTCGATAAGACCGTGTCTGTACGGCGGATCGAGCAGTGCTATGTCAAAGCCGCCCTTTGAGACCTTGATGTACTCCAGGCTGTCCATATGCAGCACCCGCGAGCAGCCGCCAAACCTGCACGCCGAAAGGTTTTCCTTGACGATCGCTGCGGCATCGGCAGACTTGTCCACAAAGACGCAATGCTTTGCGCCGCGGCTGAGCGCTTCGATACCCAGCTGACCGCTGCCCGCAAAAAGATCGAGCACGGAGGCTGCGGGGATATCGAACTGTATCACCGAGAACAGCGCTTCCTTAACGGCATCGGGAGTAGGTCTGATGTCGAGCGAATCAAGTGTTTTTAGCTTTCTGCCCCTTGCGGAGCCTGTAATTACTCTCATGAGCTTCATTCCAATCATTTGTTATACATTATTATTATACAATATATTGCCGCTTTTGTCTATAGCCAAAACGCACTTTTTGTACCGAAAAATGTCAAAGCGGCGATTTTTGTACAAACAGTAAAAAAGAGACCACGCATCACGAGGTCTCTTTAGTAGTTTAGTCAAATGCAGTAATTAGTTCTTCTTTCTGGAAACCACTACAACTGCGCCTGCAACTGCTGCGAGAGCAAGTGCGATACCGGCAGGTGCGCCGGACTTAGCATTCTCGGTAGCATCGGAAGCGCTGTCAGCAAGGCTTTCAGCAGTCTCGGTCTTGGTAGTGCCACCCTTGCTGCCGCCATTGCCGCCGCCGTTGCCGTTACCGCCCTTAGAGGACGAGCTGGAGCTGCTGGAGGAAGCGTTGGAATCGCTGCCGCTTGCGTTGGAATCACCAGACTCTGTACCGGACTCATTGGACTCGGTGCTGTCGTTGGAAGCCTCAGCGAAGTTGATGTCGAAGGAAATAGAGATCTCACCGTCTTCGGTCAGGAATGCAGTAGGATCAATAACAGAGCCTACACCTGCGGAAGCATCGGGAGCATAGTTGTTGATGACAGCGATAGAAACAGTGCTGTCCTTAACGTCGGTCTTGAACACGCCTACATCACCTGTGAAGGTGCCTGCACCGGGCATATCAACAGAAACGTTGGAAACGGTGATCTCCTGAGTCATAGCCTCATCGAGATAGCACTTGCCGCTGTCTTCATCATAGAAGCAGGGGATATCGGTGGAGATACCGAGCATATTGAACTGAGTATTGCCTGCGCTGAGTTCCCACTCGCTCTTCTCGGGGATAGGAGCATCCTCTTCTTCAGACTCGGGGGGCTCATAGCTTCCGAGCATAGACCACTTGGAGTCCATTCTGTTAACGCCCTTTTCCTCATCGATCCACCAAGCCTTCTTGTTTGCGGGCTTAGCAAGATCGGGCTCTACGTTGATAATGCCGCTGGTGGGGATAGTCACGGTGTAGCTGCCGCTTCCGTTGATCTCGATATCTCCGCAGGAGATATCGCTGAAGCCGTTAGCACCGCCTGCACAACCTACCTGCTGGTTAGGGAATACAGCGTTGGGACCTGTCTCACCGGGCATATCGCGGTAAGTATAGTTGCCGTCGGTCTGGAAAGTGATACCTGCGTTACCGGTAACAGCAGCATCTGCGGAAGCAGCGGGTGCGGTACCCATTGCAAAAGTTGTCATAGCAATCGCGGAAGCTGCCATGCCGGCAAAGATCTTCTTTAATTTCATGATGATTACTTCCTTTCAAAAGATATTTCATTTTTCTCCATTTCGTTTTGCTGCCCTTGATGGACACAAAAACTCCATACTAATATTTTACTTTATTTTTTGTTATTTTTCAATCGTATTATTGACCAAACTTTGTGGTACATTATTGTGCATATGTGATGAATACTGCACAATTATTTGAAATCCCCGTGAAAATAACGGAGCGGATATTAAAATTTGCTGAAAAATACCATTATGTGCAGTGTAATATTTTTATATTTTCTTCTTTTGCTGATGTGCCGTGATGCGAAGGCTCAGCCTGTCGGGCAGCACCTTTGCGGCGCGGCTCGCCAGCTGCATTATCTCTTCGGGGATTATTATCCTCTTGCCGCGGTCGAGCCCCCACGCGGCGCACTTGGCGCAATACTGCGGGGTTATGCCTTTGAGAGAGAACTTCACGTCAGCCACCTTATTGAACTCGGTATCGACGGGTCCTGGACAGAGGGCGGCTATCTTCACATTGCTTCCCGCGAGCTTCAGCTCCTCGTATATCGCGTTGGTGAGCGATACTACATAAGCCTTTGAGGCGTAATAGACCGCCATGTTCGGACCTCCCGGCATGAGTCCCGCCGACGAAGCAACGTTCAGGATCGTGCCGCAGTCGCGGTATCTGAATTCCTTTAAGAAAAGGTAGGTGAGTATCATCACCGCGGTGCAGTTCACATCCGTCATCTCTATCTGCCGTTCGAGGTCGATGGTGTCAAAGCGTCCGACAGCGCCGAAGCCCGCGCAGTTTATCAGCATCTCGACATTAAGGTCTGCCACCGCGTCATAGAGGTCGTAGCACGCCTGCCTTTCCGAAAGGTCGCAGGGGATCACTCTTGTATCCGTTTCAAGCTTCATCGCAAGGTCATAGAGTCTGTCTGCACGGCGGGCAGCCAGAGCTATGCTGTATCCGCGCTTTGCGTAAAGCTTTGCGAGTTCCTCGCCTATACCTGAGCTTGCGCCCGTAACAAGTACCCATTTTTCCATAAGTAACGTCCTCCTTTTTCTGTTCCGCGGTCACAGCCGCATCCTTCTGTCATCGTCTTTACATTATCGTCTTTACATTATACACCACCGCGGCTTTTTTGTCAATATGTTCTAATAATTCTGACCGCGCTTGACATTTTCCGTGTGATTTGTTATAATTATAGTCAGCGTCAAAACCTATCTGACACCAAACGCAGTGTGTATTTCGTTTTTTGGTCTGAATAATAAACGATCGTGAGGTTGATCCGAATGAAAAAACTGATATCCCGAACTGTCTCGGCAGCGCTTGCCGTTTCGATGCTCTGCTCGGGTGCGGCTTCCCTGCCCGCTTCCGCCGAAGGGCTGTTCACTAAAGAAAGCTCCTTCAGCTTTTACTTAGGCGCCATCACCGATGAAAAGCCCGTCATAAGCACGAGCTACAAGTCGAACGCCAAGTATATCACCATCAGCTGGGACAAGGTCAGGGGGGCTTCGGGCTACCGCGTATACCGCAAGCAGGACGGCAGCAGCAAATACAAGATGGTCTCTGAGATAAGCGGCAAGAAGAACGTGACCTACAAGGACACCGATGTCAAGCCGAACACAAGGTATTCATATAAGGTCAAGGCATTCAAGGGTGTTGCCGAAAGGCAGTATTCAAAGGCGAGCAAGGTGCTCCGCACCGTTTCCGCCCCCGATAAGGTCAAGGAGATCACAAAGGTCTGGGGTTCTGGTGTCAACGCAAAGCTCAAATGGAAAAAGCAGCCCGACTGCGATGGATACATCGTATACTACTACGCGGGCTATGACGGTTACAGCGGCTACGACAGCACCATGTGGAAAAAGGCAGCCGTCATAAACTCCCCCGACAAGGTCAGCGTTTCGATAAACACATCGGAATTCGGACACGGAGGCTATTACAGCTTTGTCACGCAGTTCCGCGTAAAGAGCTTCTCCACCGACGCCAACGGCAAGATCAAGACCTCGGCGGCTTCAAAGACCGATACTTATATTGATATGTCCGAGGTAAGAAGATACTGCGGCGAAGAGCTTGCGATGCTCTCAAAGGTAGAAAAGGGCGAGAGCCGCATGACATACACCTATGAAAACGCCCAGCCGAAAAAGAGCATTACCGAGACCGAGAGCATGAGCAGCATCGACAGATCCGCCATTGAAAAGTTCGCGAAGAACCATTTTGCGGCGGGCTGGTCGGACGAGGAAAAGGTCTATTACACGCTGACATGGATAAACCGCAACGTGACCTACGATACCGAATACAGCCACATACGCGCGGGCTATGCCGACAGCATATTCAACGGAAGATACGGTCAGTGTACCCAGTACAACGGTGCGCTGATCGAGATGATGGCGTATCTCGGATATGACGTTTCGCTCATCAGGGGCTTACGCGGCAGCGAGGACTACAATTGGCAGCACTTCTGGGGCGAAGTCAGCGTAGGCAGCAGAAAATATGTGATGGAAGCGGGCAACTACGGTCAGGACGGCATATGGTCGTTCTTCTGCACAAGCTACAAGGAAGCAAGCGGATATATCAAAAACGAGAAGGCCGTTACCAAGTAAGCCTTGTGATACCGCCAAAAAGCGTATAAAACAAGATACCGAAGCCGCGACTTTGCAGGTCGCAGCTTCGGTATTTTTTTGCAGCACCGCATATAAAGCAAGAAGCCGCCGCGGGTGGCGGCAGCTCCTTTACCGAAGTATCGTTATCAATGCCCCGAAGGGTAGTTAACTGTCCTGATATTTTTTGAGCTTATCGGCTGTCAGCGGGAGGTCGGTCACTGAGATCATACCCTTTGCGATGAGCTTTACAGCTTCGGCATCATACTTGTTCAGCCCCTTCCCCGCATCAACGCAGTCTGCATTCTTCAGCCCCTGCTCGGAAAGGGTGTATTTTTTGGAGCCCGAAAGATACTGCGATATCAGCACGGAATCGAGGGTGTTCACAACGCCGTCGGTATTGGCATCACCGTAACGGACATCGGCGGTGACAACGGGATCGTGATGTTCGCCCGAATAATAATCGCTCAGGGATATTCCGTTTCCTGCCCTGCCGAGCTTTATCTTGTGGTCAAGGCTTATGAACTTGCCGTTTTCATCCTGCCAGAGCGAGGGCTTGACGAACTCATACTTCTCATCGTCCCACTTGCCGAAGTTATCGTAAACAAGCCCGCCCGTGTCTGAGGAGTTCTCATTGAAGCACCAGAAGGTATGGTGGATGTGCTTTTCCTTCATATAGTCACGCAGCAGAGTGAGCCACTGAGTATTTGCGCCCGAGGGGTCGTTCTTGCTGTCAACAAATCCGCCCCATTCGCCCATGAGCAGCGGGTAGCGGTGCTCTTCAACAAGGTACGCCCATGAGTCATACCAATATTCTTTCAGCAGCGACTCGGTATCGAAGTCATAGCTTGTAAAGTTCGGCTTTTCGCCTTCAAGGTGGAACCAGCTCTGAGGGTGTACCAGAGGGCCGTAGTCGTGGGGGGAATATACGATCTGCTTTGTATATTTGCCGAGATCCATCGGCTTATCCTTAACGCCGCGGAGGTTTCCGCCCCACCATGCGCCGAAGACCTTGCTCGGCTCACCATAGTGAGCATAGTCGACAAGTGGCGTGGTCCAGTCAGCACCTTTTGAAAAATCGGGATAGCATTCAATGCCCTCTACCATGATAAGCAGGTTAGGGTTCTGTTCAAGGCAAGCCATAGCACCTCTTTCGGCGGCATACTTCCAGTTATTGAGGTCTTTGGAATCGTCCCACTTTGCGAACTTGCCTTCCTCGGGCTTGCCGTGAGGCTCGTTTTTAAGGTCTATGGCGATAATGGTATCATCGTCCTTGTACTGCTCGCAGAACCACGACAGCGCTTCGAGCCAGTCATCGGTCGAGAATCGGTCATCATACCAGAGAGGATACTGATGACCCGCGGCGTTGGTGGAGGCACTGTGGATATCTATCATTATCTTGATGCCGTTTTCCCTGCACCATTCGACCGCCTTGTTCCATACGTCAAAGCTGTACATATACTCGATCGGCGTTCCGTACTGATCGAATGTTTTTACAAGCTCGGGGTTGGTGGTGGCGTTTATCTTTATCATCGGGTCGGGCTCTCTGTTCTTCCACTGAAGTATGATCTCGGTGGACATCGGGACACGGAGAAGGTTGAATCCGTGATCGGCGATAAGATCGAGGCAGTCGTGCATATTGACCGACCATACACCGTCAAACACCTGGCTCCCGACATTATATCCGAACCAGTTCACGCCCGTCATCCAGACGGGGTTTCCGTACATATCCACGACCTCGGCGTTCTCGTTTACATGAAGCCAGTCGTCGTGGTAGGAATCGGGCGCTGCCGCTGCCGATACTGCTTTAACGGCAGGCTCTTTTGCAGATGTCGTAACGCCCGAAGCGGGGGTGAGAAGTATCGTGCAGGCGGTAGCTGCGGCGGTCATCCCCGAGATCAGTTTTTTCACCATAATAAACGTTCCTCTCTTATACTGCCGCTGTCAACAGTCGCGAGCAGCGAATTTACTGATATTATACAATATTACACGCACGATGTCAACAACTAATAGTTAATTTTTTAGGAACGTAAACCATCAACTTTTTTAAGTCAGCCGCTTTTCGCGGTCTGGTTGCCCCCGACCGCTCTCAGATACCGCCTCTGCCGAAAACAATAATAAAAGCTGCCGCATCTTTGCCGATACAGCAGCCTTTAGGGTGTGTTAGGCTTAGTGTCAACACGCCCTAGTTCATATCTTATCTCAGGAATCCTCTGATTATGAGTTCCTCGGCTTCCTTTTCGTCAAGACCCATCGTCATGAGCTTTGTGAGCTGTTCGCCCGCTATCTTTCCGATAGCTGCCTCGTGGATAAGCGAAGCATCTACATTGGAAGCGGTCAGCATGGGAGTCGCGGAGATGACACCGTGATCCATGATGATGGAATCGCACTCGGCATGGCCGTGACAAGCTGCGTTGCCGTCGATCTTGATGGTGACGTTCTGAACGCTGTTTTCCTTTGCAACGCCGCGGCTGATAAGGTCGCAGCTGCTCCCGTCGCCGTTGAGGGCTACCGAAAGCTCGGCGTTTGCTTTCTGCCCGCCGTCGGTGAGTATCTTATCATGGATAACGAGCGCCGCGTCCTTTCCGACAGTCGCCCTGGTGATACGCAGAGTATCATCTATACCGCCTATCTGCGCGGTCTCAAGCTCCATCGAAGCACCCTCGCCGAGTTCGATAACGGTCGTCGGGTTCATAAAGCGCTTGCCGCGTCCCGTGCCCTCGCCGTAGTGCTTTTCGATATACTTGACCTTGCTGTTCTTGCCCACGAAAAAGCTGTGTATGCCATCGTGAGCCGAATCCTCACCGCCGCAGTTGCTGATACCGCAGCCCGCAACGATGGTAACATCGCAGTCCTCGCCGATGAAAAAGTCGTTATACACTAGCTCTTTGAGTCCCGACTTGCTGATGATAACGGGGATATGGACGCTCTGATTTTTCGTGCCCGGCTTGATGATTATATCTATCCCCGACTTGTCGGTCTTGCTTACGATATCTATATCGGCAGTAGTGTTTCTGGCAGAGCTTTCGCCGTTGGTGCGGATATTGTAAGCCCCCACGGGAAGCGAGTCAAGCTCTGCTACCTGCTTTAAAAGTTCCTTATCTATCTGTTCCATCGGTTCAGCCCTCCTCTCTCATATCACCGCAGTAGTTGCAGGCTTTCTGCCTTGCGCCGAAGGAAAGGCGGCTTATCACCTTATCGCGGTCGTCATACTGGTCTACCTCGCCGTCTTTCAGATAAATTATCTTGTCGGCGATGTTGAGTATGCGCTCCTGATGGCTTATTATCAGCACGTTGCCGCCCGTCTGCTCGTGCAGCTTCTCGAAAACGTGGATAAGGCTCTGGAAGCTCCAGAGGTCTATGCCCGCTTCGGGCTCATCGAAGAGGGTGAGCTTGGTGCCGCGTGCTGCGGTCATAGCGATCTCGATGCGCTTCATCTCGCCGCCCGAAAGGGTGCCGTCAAGCTCGCGGTCGATATAATCCTGAGCGCAGAGCCCCACCTGACCGAGTATATCGCAGGCGTGCAGATAGCGGGTCTTCTTGGGGGTATCCTTTGCACCCGCAAGCTCGAGCAGGTCGCGGACTTTGAGCCCCTTGAAGTGAACGGGCTGCTGGAAAGCAAGTCCCATGCCGCGGTTTGCGCGTTCGTTTATCGGCAGGTCGGTTATGTCCTCGCCGTCCAAGATTATCTTTCCCGCAGTCGGGGTCACGATGCCCATTATGACTTTCAGCAGCGTTGACTTGCCGCTTCCGTTGGGACCCGTAATGGCAACAAAGCGGTCATCGACGGTCAGCGAGATATTTTTCAGTATATCCTTGCCGTCGGGCGCTGTAAATGATATATTCTGTAATTCTAGCATTTGGTCTATTACTCCTCTGCCTGTGCAAATTGCGATTCATGTCTTGTGAAGAAATCCGTTCTCGGCGGCAGGAACTTCAGCTTGTGACCGCTGCCGACAAAGCAGCTGAGCGGCTCAAAGATGGTATCCCACGACCAGATACGCTCGTCAACATCGAGGTATTCCCTGAGCTTTTCTGTGCCGAAGGGAGCCATCGGGTGCAGAAGCACTCCCGCGATGCGGATGATATAGAAAAGATCTGCAAGCGCCTGCGAAAGCTCCTCTGCGGAAAGCTCATCGGGCTTTGTCAGCGTCTTTGCCATGAGCTTGCTGCCCTTGCGGATATAGCTGTCGAGTACATAGGTACACTGATGGAACGCAAACCTCGACATATGGCGTTCGTAATCGAGCACCGCCTTCTTGCCGTCGGCAAGCACGCTCTCTGAGGGTGCAGCGTCGGGAAGAATGCCATCGCAGTACTTCTGAGTGGTGTAGAACGCAGTGCGGATCATGCGGTTATACACGTTCGTCAGCAGACCGTTCTTAACGACAGGGTCGGTGAACTTGGGGTCGTTGACGGGCTTGCCCTCTGCCTTGAGGGCGGCTTCCTCTTCAAGAAGCGGCTTGTTGAAAGGCTTGGGGAAGAAGGAAACGCTCTGCTGTCCGAGGCCGAACTCCAGCCAGTGCATACGGAGCTGCTCGGGGGTGTAGTAGGAAAGCAGGTCGTCAGCCATAGGGGGCTTTACTGAGCCCGAGCTGGAAGCCTTCTTGTTGAGGAAGAGGATATGGTGGTTTGCGATTATGGTAGGCATTTGCAGCTCGCCCTCTGCGGGGTCGGCAGTCTTTTCGGCGGCAGCCTGCTGAGCCATCCACATAGCGGGCTCGGCGATACCGTAGAAGTATATGTTATCCTGACCGATGAACTGATATACCTTCGCGTCCTTGCTGCACCAGTAGTCGCGCCACTCCCCGACGGGTCTTCCCTGCTGTTCGAGGTAAGTTTCGGTGAAGGATATAGGTGCCCAGAGCGACTCGGGCCATACCCATACTGTCAGCGGATCTTCGCCTTCAAGCACGGGTGCGGGAACGCCCCATTCGATGTTGCCGGTAAGTCTGAACGGCACGAGGGTCTTGCCCGTGCGGCAGCGTATGCCCGCATTGGTGAGCAGACGGTGTGCCTCATCGCTGTCAGCGAGTTTTTCAAACTGTATCGTGAATGAAGGCTTTTTGGGCTCTTCAAGGTATTCATGTGCGGGGAGGGTGTCCTTTATCGCAAGGTACTTTTCCTCAAAGTCGCGCTTGATGTAGATAACGGGGGGCTTTAAAAATTCGTCGATGGTCTTCCAGACAACGGGACGAACGTCCTTGCGCTTCTTTATCTCCTCGACCCACTGCTTCATGAGCTCCTGATAGTCGCCCAGCTTGAAGTACCAGTTGGTGACCGGCTTCATGGAGGGCTTTTCGCCTGTCAGCGTGCTTACGGGGTCGATAAGGTTCTCGGGCATATACTGATGTCCGAGGTCGCACTCATCGGCGTAGCCCTTTTCGGAGCAGCAGCCCTCAACGGGGCACTTTCCGACTACCTGTCTGCCGTTTAAGAACACGCCCGCTTTGTCATCAAAGAACTGCATGGTGGTGATCTTTTCGAGCTGACCCTTTTCATAGAGCGAGCGGATAAAGCGGTCGGTGACTTCGGCGTGGATCTCTTTAGACCTGCCGAGACCCGAAGCCGCGAAGATGTTAGGCTCGATGCCGTAATCTTTAAGGGTCTGAGCCTGCTTGTCGTGGTTGCGCTGAACGAACTGCTCGAGGGTCCCGTCAAACTCGCCCGACTCGACCTTCTTTCTCCAGCCCTCTGCGATAGGCGAACCGTAGCAGTCGGTGCCGCCGACGAAAATAACGTTCTCTTTTCCTATCCTGTCGCGCAGGAATCTTGCAAAGGTATCGGCAAATACAAACATACCGCCGACGTGTCCGAAGTGCAGTTCCTTATTGCCGTAAGGCATACCGCCCGTGACCACCGCACGCTTCGGGAACTCGGGGCGCGGTATCTCAAAGGGTCTGCCGTTGTTTTCTTTATTCTTACCCATAACTATCTTTCCTTTGGTATTGATTTATATAAACGGGTCATTACGCCCATCTGCCGAGCCTTGCCCTTACGATATCCTCGCCGAGCACATGGCTGACCTCATGGATATCGGGTGCATTTGCGCGGCCTGTCAGGGCGATGCGGAGCATATTGGTTATGTGTACGATGCTGCCCTTGTAGCTGTCGGGATCCTTCTTGAAGTCCTTCGGCTTTACGGCAAAGCCCAGCTCTGCGGTGATGGCGCGCACCTTCTCGAACCATGCCTGACTGTCATCGGCATGGTCATAGCTTTCGAGGTACTTTGCAAAGAACTGCTTTCTTGTCTCCTCGTCAGCCTGCTCGTTCATGTCGTCCTGAACGGCAAAGGTCTCGTCATAATAAAAGCTCATGAAATCGCAAGCCTGCTTCCAGTCCTCAATATCCTTGCGGGGCTTCTTGCCGCCCTTGCCGACATTGAGTGCCGCAAGCGTTCTGTCCTTATATTTGGACAGCAGCTCTGCAAAGTCCTTGTTGTATTCTTTGCACCAGCCGAGCCATTCGGAGTAGACCTTTTCGGGCGGCATGGCACAGATAACCTCCTTCGAGATATCACGCAGCTTATCCAGATCGACGAGTGCGCCCGATATCGACATCTTTTCGAGGGTATAGGGGAATTCAAGATAGCTCACCCCGGGGTTTGCGAGCCTCCACTCCTCATAGTTTGAATTGAGAAGTGTCAGCAGGAATTCCCAGACGACATCGCGGCTGATGCCCGACTCAACGTAATAGCCGAGACCCAGCTCGGGATCCTTTCTCTTTGAAAGCTTTCTCTTTCCGCCTGTCTCGGGGTCGATCTTCATGAGGGTCGCGGTGTGGCAGTAAACGGGCTGCTTCCAGCCGAGAGCCTCGAACAGCTCAACGTGCATGGGCAGCGAGGACAGCCAGCCCTCATCGCGGATGACGTGGGTGGAGTGCATGAGGTGGTCGTCAACAACGTGGGCGAAGTGATATGTCGGGATGCCGTCGGATTTCAGCAGTACGAAATCCATGTTGTTGCGGGGCATCTCAAGCTTGCCGCGGACAGCGTCCTCAACGGTGATATACTCGTTCGTATCGGCAGCGCGGTAACGCAGCACCCAGGGCTTGCCCTCGTCGATCTTAGCCTTTACCTCTTCGATGGTGAGATCGCGGCAGGCGGCGTACTTGCCGTAAACGCCCGGATTCTCCTTGTTTGCGGTCTGCTGCTCGCGGATAGCATCGAGCTCCTCTGCGGTCAGGAAGCAGGGGTAAGCAAGCCCCTGCTCGGTCAGCCACTTTGCGAACACATGATATATAGCGCCGCGCTGTCTCTGGCGATAGGGACCGTAAGCGCCGTTGTCGCCGTCTGCGGTGGCGCCCTCGTCAAAATGCACGCCGAAGTATGCCATAGAGTTTATAAGCAGCTCGACTGCGCCTTCCACCGCGCGCTTGTCGTCGGTGTCCTCTATGCGGAGATAGAAAACGCCGCCCGACTGATGAGCTATCCTCTCGGCTATAACGGCATTATAGAGATTGCCGAGATGAACGAATCCCGTAGGGCTGGGACCTATACGGGTAACGCAGGCACCCTGCGGGAGCTGTCTTTCGGGGAAACGCGCCTCAGTCTGCTCGCGTGTCTCGGTGACATCGGGGAAGAGCAGCTGCGCCAAAGCTTTATTATCCATTTTGATCTTTCCTTTGCATCAGATTCTGTCCCGCAGAAGCCCTGCGGACATAAGTACATTATATTATAGCACACTGTTATATGATTTGTCAATAGAGGAATGATGAACAATAAGCCCGCCCGAAATGAGCCGCGGGTATGCTTATTTTGTAATTATAATGTAATCATAAATGCTCAAAAAATGCTCAAAAAATCGTTGACAGTACAACTGTAATATGTTATAATAACTATAATTGGGATAAAATAACCAATGAAAGGGACGATGATAAATGGCAATATTCAGGCTTGCGCCCGCCTTCAAGGATTACCTTTGGGGCGGAACGAGACTTCGTGATGAATACGGCAAGGAATGCGACTTCGACAAGGTCGCCGAAAGCTGGGAGCTTTCCTGCCACAAGGACGGTCCTTCCGTTGTAGCCGACGGCGAGGACAAGAATCTGACGCTTCGTGAGTATATCGAAAAGCACGGCAGACAGGTGCTCGGCAGCGACTGCGACGCTTTCGATGACTTCCCTATCCTCATAAAGCTCATCGACGCCAAGGACAACCTTTCGGTGCAGGTACACCCCGACAACGACTACGCTCAGCGGGTCGAGGGAGAGTACGGCAAGACCTAGATGTGGTATATCGTTGACTGCGATGAGGGCGCAGAGCTGCTGTACGGCTTCAAGCACGAGATCTCAAAGGATGAGTTCGCGGAGAGGATAGAAAACAACACCCTGCTCGAAGTCACCAACAACGTGCCTGTACACAAGGGCGATGTCTTCTTCATAAAGGCGGGCACTCTGCACGCCATCGGAAAGGGCATACTCATAGCCGAGATACAGCAGAACTCAAACACCACCTACCGCATATACGACTACGGCAGGGTCGGCAAGGACGGCAAGCCGCGCGAGCTTCACGTCGAAAAGGCAAAGGACGTTACAAAGCTCGCTCCCGCGGAGCAGTACCCCGCAAGCCCCGTCGAGAAGCATGACGGCTACGACTCAAAGCTTATGGCAAGCTGCGATTACTTCACCACATACGTCATGAACATTGACGGCGAGGCGGCACTGACAGCCGATGAGAAGAGCTTCAACAGCCTTCTGATACTCGACGGCGAGGTGACAGTCGGCGGCATAAAGGCAAAGAAGGGCGACAGCGTGTTCGTTACCGCAGGCACGGGCGGATATACCGTAAGCGGCAAGGCACAGCTGGTGCTTACGAAAGTATGAGGTCCTGCATGAAAAACAAAACTCTGCTCACCGTACTCATACCGCTGTTTGCAGTGAACGCTTATGCGGCTGGCGCTTTTCTGGCAAAGAACAAGGAGCTCAGGCGGCTGTTCACCGTTATGAGCGGACTTATGACAGGACTTATGATATCAGAGCTGATCGGATATCTCACAAATAATTTTTCGGAGGAACACAGAAAATGAAATACTACATAGGGATCGACCTCGGCGGCACAAACATCAAGGCAGGCGTTGTTTCCGAGGATTTTGAGATAGTTGCAAAGGCTACCTGCAAGACCAACCTTCCCCGCCCCGCAGAGGATATCTGCAAGGACATGGCGGCTGTCGCTCTCGAAGCGGTAGACAAGGCAGGGCTCAGCCTTGATGATATCGAAGCGGTAGGCATCGGCACCCCAGGTACCGCAAACTCCGCTGACGGCATAATCGAATATTCAAACAACTTAGGCTTCCTCGACTTCCACGTTGTCGAGCTTATGAAGACCTTCATCGACAAGCCCTGCTATGTTGAGAACGACGCAAACGCCGCGGCTTACGGCGAATATGTCGCAGGCGCTGCAAAGGGTGCGAACAATGCAGTCTGCATCACCCTCGGCACAGGCGTCGGCGGCGGCATAATCATCGACGGCAAGATCTACTCGGGCTCAAACTTCGCGGGCGCTGAGATAGGTCACACCGTTATCGACCCGAACGGTCCTCAGTGTACCTGCGGACGCTGCGGCTGCTTTGAGGTATTCTCTTCAGCCACGGGTCTGGTACGCATGACAAAGGAGGCTATGGAAGCCGACAAGACCTCTGTAATGTGGAAGATGAACGAGGAGGACGGAAAGGTATCCGCACGCACCGCGTTCAACGCCATGCGCGCAGGCGACAAGGCAGGCAAGGAAGTCGTTGACAAGTACATAAATTACCTCGCCTGCGGCATCGCAAATACCATAAACATCTTCCAGCCCGATATCCTCTGCATCGGCGGAGGCGTATGCAATGAAGGCGACCCGCTGCTGCTTCCCCTCAAGGAGCAGGTGGCTAAAGAGGTCTACACCAGAAATTCCGAGAAGAACTCCGAGATCGTCATCGCAAAGCTCGGCAATGACGCAGGTATCATAGGCGCGGCGTTCCTCGGGCTCTCCCGCTGAGGTAACTTCACCCCATGGGGTTTCTTGACAAGCTTTCAGACAAGATAACCGGTGCGAATATCCCGCCCCCTCCGCCCTCAAACAGCTGGTTCGAGGACGAAGATGATGAACAGGAACACGAAAAGGAAAGAGAACGCGAAAAGAACAAAAGCGCTCCGCGTCCCCCGCTGCCCGATGAAGACAGCCTTGCTGCACGGGAGATACCCGCAAGCAGCGAAAGCTATGTTTCGGGAAATATCTTCAAGGTAAAGTTCATCACAACAGACGATACCGATTACGGCGGCATCGGCAAGGTGGATATCGAGGGCACCGCGCAGGTACGGCTCACATCAAACAGGATGCACCGCACCGAAGCAAGCTCACAGATACGACAGGAAATGATCGCACAGTCAAGACGGACTATGCTCAATATGCGTGAGTTCGGGATCCCGTTCGACAAGCTGGAAGAACAATCCAGAATGACTGCCATCGCGATCATGAACAGGTTTGAAAGCGATGACTTCGAGCTTGTAAAAATAGATGTCACCATCAGGACATCAAAGAATACTGCCGGCGAACAATAATAAAAATATATAAAGAAGGTAATCAAAATGGCTAACGAAAACAAATCATTCTTCTGTGACGGCACAGACAAAGCGCCTCAGCGTTCACTGTTCAATGCGCTGGGCATGACACGCGAAGAGATGGAAAGACCCCTCGTAGGTATCGTATCCTCCTACAATGAGATCGTTCCCGGTCATATGAACATCGACAAGATAGTTGAGGCTGTAAAGCTCGGAGTCGCCATGAACGGCGGTACACCCGTTGTTTTCCCCGCTATCGCAGTATGCGACGGTATCGCTATGGGACATCAGGGAATGAAATACTCCCTCGTGACCCGCGACCTTATCGCGGACAGCACCGAATGTATGGCGCTTGCACATCACTTCGACGCACTGGTCATGATCCCCAACTGCGACAAGAACGTTCCCGGTCTGCTTATGGCTGCTGCAAGAGTAAATGTGCCAACCATCTTCGTTTCGGGCGGTCCCATGCTTGCAGGTCACGTTCAGGGCAAGAAGACCTCACTTTCAAGTATGTTCGAGGCTGTCGGTGCTTACGACGCAGGCAAGCTCGACAAGGAAGGTCTTGATGAGTTTGAGAACAAGGCTTGTCCTACCTGCGGCAGCTGCTCGGGTATGTACACCGCAAACTCAATGAACTGCCTGACCGAAGTTCTCGGCATGGGTCTGCGCGGCAACGGCACTATCCCCGCTGTTTACTCCGAGCGTATAAAGCTCGCAAAGCAGGCGGGTATGCAGGTGATGGAGCTTTACAGAAAGAATATCCGCCCCCGCGATATCATGACAGAGAAGGCGTTCCGCAACGCTCTGACCGCAGATATGGCGCTCGGCTGCTCAACTAACTCTATGCTCCACCTTCCCGCTATCGCTCACGAATGCGGCATAGACCTGAACCTTGACATAGCAAACGCCATCTCGGCAAAGACTCCTAACCTCTGCCACCTCGCACCTGCGGGTCACACCTATATAGAAGACCTGAACGAAGCAGGCGGCGTTTACGCAGTCCTCAAGGAGCTTTCCAAGAAGGATCTTATCAACACCGACTGCCTGACCTGCACGGGAAAGACCGTCGGAGAGAACATAGCACCCGTCACCAACCGTGATCCAGAGGTCATCAGACCGATAGATAACCCTTACTCCCAGACAGGCGGTATCGCAGTTCTCCGCGGAAACGTTGCACCCTACAGCTGCGTTGTAAAGCGTTCGGCAGTTGCTCCCGAAATGCTCACCCATGAGGGACCCGCCAAGTGCTTCGACAGTGAGGAAGAGGCTATCGCGGCTATCAGGGGCGGCAAGATCGTCGAGGGCGATGTAGTAGTCATCCGCTACGAAGGACCCAAGGGCGGCCCCGGCATGAGAGAGATGCTCAACCCCACCTCCGCTATCATGGGCATGGGTCTCGGTTCCTCTGTCGCACTTATTACCGACGGCAGATTCTCGGGCGCTACCAGAGGTGCTTCGATAGGTCACGTTTCTCCCGAAGCGGCAGTAGGCGGCAACATCGCGCTGATCCGCGACGGTGATATAATAGCTATCGACATTCCCGCAAACACCATCAACGTCAAGGTATCCGATGAGGAGCTTGCGGCAAGACGCGCGGAGTGGAAGCCCAGACAGCCCAAGATAACAACAGGCTACCTCGCACGCTATGCAAGCCTTGTAACATCGGGCAACACAGGCGCGATACTCAAAACAAACAACTGATACGGCAGACGCAGCAACCAAAAGTGAAGAAAGGATAGTGTATTCCAATGAAAGTAGTAAAGGCGTTTTTCAAATTCATACTCACAGTAGTAGTTATCTGCCTGCTGGCAGCCATCGCTCTCGTGCTCAGCTACACCCTCAGCAACCCCAACACCGCACCCGAGCATTCAAGCCGCAGCATCGTTTCGGGCCCGTGGGATCAGCTCAAGGCTACCGAATCCGATGATGAGCTCATGACCTTCACCTTCGGTCAGACAGGCGAGTTCACCATCAAGAAGGGCAAGGATGTCATCGCTGACGGTTACTTCAAGATCAACGAAGACAGCAGCAAGATCAAGCTGTTCATGATGCCCGGCCACTATACTTCCGACTTTGAGAAGTATGTAAAGTTCAAGGTATTCGGCGAGGTATCCTTCTCGAACCTTCAGCTGGAGACCGAGCACGAATTCAATGAGAAGGCTCACCTCATAGAGGACAACCTTCCTACCTGCTCCTTCCTTATCCGCACTCAGGACGGCAGCGAACAGACCGACGTTTTCGATTGCGAGATGCACGAGTACACCCTCGATGTTTACTCCTCCGAAAGAAGCCTTGAAGGTAAATCCTGATAATCAAAAGCACGGTATTTCCCCGCCCGATAAAAGGGCGGGGAAATTCATAGAAGAACAAAAAACATAGAAGGGATAAACGCATGGAGCTTATTCTGAAAAACATTCACGCTGCCGATCCCGTGAGCGGACTTGATGAGGTCACGGATATCGGGATCGACGGCGGAAAGATCGTACGCATAGGCGGCTGCGATATCGCCGACAGAGTCATCGACTGCACGGGACTTTACGCCGTGCCGGGGCTTTTTGATATGCACGTCCACTTCCGCGACCCGGGGCTCACCCACAAGGAGGATATCCTGACGGGAGCGGCTGCCGCGAAGGCGGGCGGTGTTACGGGCGTGCTTATGATGCCCAACACAAAGCCGCCCATCGACAATGCCGACACGATAAACTATGTCCTCGAAAAGGGCAGGCAGACGGGCATAAACGTATACACATCAGCCTGCATAACAAAGGGCATGGAGAGCCGCGAGCTTTGCGATTACGACGAGTACAAAAAGCTCGGGATATTCGCCATAACCGACGACGGCAAGCCTGTTGTCTCGGCGGAACTTATGAGGCAGGCTCTCGAGAAGGCTGCCGAAAAGGGGCTTACCGTATGCTCCCACTGCGAGGATCTTGAGATCATAAACGGCGGCATCATGAACAAGGGCGAGGTCTCAAAGGAGCTGAACGTTCCCGGCATGGACAGAGCCTCGGAGGATTACATCACAGCGCGTGAGATAGCGCTTGCGGCGACTGTCGGCGCTCACATACACATCTGCCACGTTTCTACCCGCGGCAGCGTGAACATTATCCGCGCGGCAAAGGGCTACGGCGTGAACGTCACCTGCGAGACCGCGCCGCACTACTTCACCTACACCGATGAAAAGCTGCGCTCGCGCGACGCATGGTACAGGATGAGCCCGCCGCTTCGCACCGAGGACGACAGGCAGGCGATAGAAGAAGCGCTGCTTGACGGCACCATCGACTGCATAATCACCGACCACGCACCGCACACCGCAGAAGAAAAGGCGGATTTCCTCAAAGCGCCTAACGGCGTAGTAGGGCTTGAGACTTCGCTTGCGGCGACTTTGACGCAGCTTTATCACGGCGGAAAATGCAGCATCATGGACATAGCAAGGTTCATGAGCCAAAATCCCCGCAGGGTGCTGGGGCTCCCAGAGGTAAGCATCACCGAGGGCGCTGCCGCCGAGCTTTGCATTTTCGACCCCGAGGAGGAATGGACGGTAGACCCCGAAAAACTGCACTCAAAGTCAAAGAACACCGTCTTCAACGGTGAGAGGTTCAGGGGCAGGGTGAAGTACACCATCTGCAACGGAAAGATCGTCTACACAGACGAAAGCATATAACACTTTACGACCGAAAGGATAATCATCATGGCATTTGACAGACTAATAGAAAACATCGTCCGCACACAGAACCCCTCGGTAGTGGGTCTTGACCCCAAGCTTGAGTATGTTCCGCAGTTCATCATAGACAAGCAGGTCGCAAAGCACGGCAAGACGCTAAAGGCTGCGGCTAAGGCTCTGCTCCAGTTCAACAAGGCTATCATCGACGAGGTTCACGACATCTGCCCCGCCATCAAGCCGCAGGCTGCATACTATGAGATGTACGGCTACGAGGGCGTAAAGACGCTCTACAAGACTATACGCTACGCTCAGGAGAACGGTATGTTCGTCATGACCGACGGCAAGAGAAACGACATCGGAGCTACGATGGAGGCATACGCCACCGCGCACCTCGGACTCACCGACATCTGCGGCGAGCAGGTCGAGGCTTTCGGCGCTGACGCTCTGACGGTAAACGGCTATCTCGGCACCGACGGCATCGCTCCCCTGCTCGAAAAGTGCAAGCAGTATGACAAGGGCATCTTCGTGCTGGTCAAGACCTCGAACAAGTCCTCGGGCGAGCTTCAGGATCTGAAGCTTGAAAGCGGCAAGACCATCTATTCTCAGATGGGCGATATGTGCGAAGGCTGGGGTGCCGAGTGCATGGGCAAGTACGGTTATAGCGGTGTCGGCGCAGTAGTCGGAGCTACCTATCCCGAGCAGCTCGCCGAGATGAGAGCACAGCTGCCGCACACCTTCTTCCTCGTGCCCGGCTACGGCGCACAGGGCGGCGGCGCTGAGGGCGTTGCAAAGGCGTTCGACGCAAACGGTCTGGGTGCTATCGTAAACAGCTCCCGCGGCGTAATGTGCGCTTACAAAAAGGAAGGCTGCGACGAAAAGGATTTCGCAAAGGCAGCAAGGCGCGAGGTCATCCGCATGAAGGAGGACATAATCTCCTACCTGCCTAAGGTGGCTCTGCCGGAATAAAACGACACAGCGGGGACTATTTACACAGTCCCCGCTTTTTGCTTGACATCCCCCAAAAAATGCGTTATAATGATTATATGACACTAACCGAAAGGACTGATACAATGTACAAACAGGGCAACTACCCCATCATCGCCAAGCGTGCCATCGGGCGCGGGGTGTTTGATGTTACGATACACTGTCCCGAGGTCGCAGAGCTTGCACGGGCGGGACAGTTCGCTCAGGTCGCGGCGGAGGGATTCTTTCTCCGCAGACCTATCTCCATCTGCGACATCGACAAGGAGCGCGGAACTATAAGGCTGGTCTTTGAGGTGCGCGGCAAGGGTACCGATAAGATATCCGAGCTGAACGTCGGTCAGAATATCGACATCATAGCGCCCCTCGGCAACGGCTTTACCTGCCTCGAAGGCGCTAAGGCTGTCTGTGTGGGCGGCGGCATCGGCACACCTCCCATGCTCGGCATCGCAAAGTGCTACGGCAGGGACGCTGAGGTGATAAGCGGTTTCCGCACTGCGGGCATTGCTATCCTTCAGGAGGACTTCGCGGCGGCAGGCTGCAAGACCACCCTCTGCACCGATGACGGTACTGCGGGCAGAAAGGGCTTCGTGACCGAGGCTCTGAAAGAACGCCTTCAGGCGGACAAGCCCGACATCATCTACGCCTGCGGACCCTCTGTCATGCTGAACGGCGTGGCAAAGCTCGCGAAGGAATACTGTGTTAAGTGCGAAGTCTCGCTTGAACAGCGCATGGCTTGCGGCGTTGGTGCCTGTCTGGTATGCGTATGCAGGACGGTCAAGGACGGCGAGAGCTATCTTTCGCACGTCTGCAAGGACGGTCCCGTGTTTGATTCTGAGGAGGTGGACTTCACATGAGCGAAAGACTGATAGTAAACTTCTGCGGGGTGGAGTTCAAGAACCCCGTTATCCCCGCCAGCGGCACATACGGCTACGGCAGAGAGTATGAATGCCTCTATCCCCTGTCGAAGCTGGGCGGGATATCCGTAAAGGGCACTACCCTGAACCCCCGTCAAGGCAACGAGGGTCCCCGCGTGGCTGAGACTCCTTCGGGTATGCTCAATTCCGTCGGACTGCAAAACGGCGGCGCTAAGAAGTTTTTAGAGTATGAGCTGCCCAATCTGCTGACCAAGGATACACGCATAATCGCAAACATCGCAGGCGCTTCCGTTGAGGAGTGTGCCGAGCTGGCTTCACTCATCGACCCCTCGCAGGTGGATATGGTGGAGCTAAATATAAGCTGTCCCAACGTAAAGCAGGGCGGCGCTGCATTCGGCACCGACTGCAATGTGGCTGCGGCTGTAACGGCTGCGGTGCGTAAGGAGCTGCCGCACAAGCCGCTTATGGTAAAGCTTTCCCCCAACGTGACCAGCATCACCGACATTGCGAAGTCGGTCGAAGCGGCGGGTGCAGATGCGCTTTCGCTTATCAACACGCTCCTCGGTATGCGTATCGACATCAAAACGCGCCGCCCGATACTTCACAACAACGTCGGCGGACTTTCGGGTCCTGCCGTATTCCCCGTTGCAGTACGCATGGTGTGGCAGGTGGCTAATGCCGTAAAGATCCCGATATGCGGCATGGGCGGTATCTCAACATGGGAGGACGCTGTCGAGATGATGATGGCTGGCGCTTCGACCGTGCAGGTAGGCGCTGCCATATTCGCTGACCCTTATGCTCCCGTGAAGATCGTAGAGGGACTGGAGCAGTACTGCATAGACAACGGCATATCTAACATCTCCGAGATAGTCGGGACGGTAGAGCCGTGGTAATAATTATAGGCAAGGAGGCGGCACTATGCCCGAGATAACTCTTGCGGGAACAGGCGGCATGATGCCGCTGACATACCGCTGGCTTACATCATGCTACTACTTTCAGAACGGTCATGCCGTTCTTATAGACTGCGGCGAGGGCACGCAGATAGCCCTGACGGCAGCCGAGCTGCGGCACAGCAAGGTGGACGTGATACTGCTGACGCATATGCACGCCGACCATGTTTCGGGGCTGCCCGGGTTCCTGCTCTCGCTCGGCAACTCGGGGCGTGAGCAGCCGCTTGACATATACCTCCCCGAAGGCAAAACAGGGGTGATAAAGGGTCTGCTCTCTATATGCGACAGGCTTCCCTATCAGGTGCGGTTCAACGAGCTGCCGCTCGACCGAGAGTGCAGCTTTGAGCTGCCGCAGATAGACCCGCTGCTTGAAGCAAGATCGCTGCCGCTGAGGCATTCAACACACTGTCTCGGCTACTCGCTTACACTTACCCGCCGTCAGGAGTTCCAACCCGAGCGTGCAAAGGAGCTTGACATACCCGTAAAATTCTGGCGGGTGCTGCATTCGGGCGAAGCCGTTACCCTTGAGGACGGCAGGGTCATCACCCCCGACATGGTAACGCTTGCAAACCGCCGCCCGATAAAGTTCACCTACGTCACCGATACGCTGCCCTTCAAAGCTATCTCGGAATTTGCAAAGGGCTCGCAGCTATTCATCTGCGAGGGTATGTACGGCGAGACCGACAAGAAGCAGGACATGAATCAGAAAGGGCATATGCTCATGCAAGACGCCTGCAAGCTCGCGCTTGATGCCGAAGTCGAGCAGCTCTGGCTGACCCATTACAGCCCCGCCTGCCCCGCTCCGTGGGTGTACGCGGACGAGCTGAAAAAGATCTTCCAAAACGTCGTGATAACCAAAGACGGCAGAAAGATCGAGATAAAAGAATAGCAAGAGACTGTCCCCCGACGTTTATTACGCCGAGGGACTTTTTTTCGATACCGCCGACCCCGACAACCAAAAAAGACGAGCGCCGAAAACGCTCGTCTTGATCTATCGGAGAATAGATTACATCTCTCTCTGCTTAGCGAAGCACTCGCTGCAGTATACAGGCTTGTCCTCGCGCGGCTGGAAAGGAACCTTGTCCTCCTTGCCGCAGGAAGCACAGACTATGGTGAACATCTGTCTTTCTGTTCTGTTGCTCTGCTTGCGTGCATCACGGCAAGCCTTGCAGCGCTGAGGCTCATGGAAGCCTCTCTCCGCATAAAACTCCTGCTCACCCGCTGTGAAAACGAACTCGTTTCCGCAGTCTCTGCATACCAGTGTCTTGTCCTCGTACATGATCTTAACCCTTGCCTTTCTTAATAAAAAAATATAAACCGCCGTGTGCGGCAATTAAAACTAAACATCAGCCACTTCCTCGCGAAGCTTTTTTCTTGCCCGCTGCATGGCATTGTCCACAGATTTCACGTCGATACCGAGCCTTTCGGCAGTGCTGCGGTAGCTGAGTCCCATGAGCGAACACCGTACCACCCGCTTTTCAAGCTGAGTCAGACAGCTCTCGATAGCGTCATAAAGCGGATCGTAATCAAAGCTCTGTTCAGTGTCGGCAGGCTCATCTTCGAGAACAGCAGTCTCGTCGGGAAAGTCGAAACGCTTTACAGCCGAAAGCATCTTGTTCTTGGCACAGGCGATAATAAACGTCGCCGCCCTGCCCTTTTCACGCCGATAATCAGATATCGCACCCAGCGCTCCGAGCAGCCCCTCCTGAAGCAGATCCTCAGAAATGCTGCTGTCAAAGCGATGTGAATACGACCTTATCGCGGGCAGCAGCCTTGACACAAGCTCAGCCGCCGCAGCGGAATCAGTTTTTGCCAACACCGCAAGATCGTCGATCTCGTCGGTCGCCAGCTTGTAGTCCGAAGTATTCTCAGAAAACAAATCCCGCACTCCTATCCAAACTATCGCTTATAATTATAATATCACACCATCATAAAAAAGTCAAGTATTTTTAAGAATTTATCCCCTGTTCAAATTTTTTTGTAGGTTTTCACAACAATAACATCGTTTATTAGTCATTAGTACACAAGTGAACAACCCGTAAAGCTCATAGATCAAACAAAAAGAGCGTCCTAAGACGCTCCTCAATGATTCATATATTCGCATATTCCGCTCTGCCCGACTTGAAGACGTTGCCGCCGTGACAGTCGATGGTCACTACAGCGGGGAAATCCTCAACGTACAGCCTCTTTACAGACTCGCAGCCCAGATCATCAAATGCTATGACCTCGCAGGACTTGATCCTGCTCGCAGCAAGCGCCCCGCAGCCGCCGACAGCGCAGAAGTAAACAGCGCCGTTGCGAACGATAGCGTCGCAGACCTCCTGAGAGCGTTCGCCCTTGCCGATCATCGCGACCAGTCCGCGGTCTAAAAACTCGGGTGCGAACCTGTCCATGCGGCCGCTTGTAGTCGGACCGCAGGAACCGATAGGCTTGCCATCGGGTGCGGGAGTGGGACCCGCGTAATATATCACAGCATCTTTAAGATCATAAGGGATCTCGCTGCCCTCATCGAGCAATGCCTTGATCCTCTTGTGCGCGGCATCGCGCGAGGTGTAAACTGTACCTGTCAGCAGCACCTTATCGCCCGCTTTGAGCGACTTTGCAGCTTCTCTCAGTTCGGAGATCTCGATCCTTAACGGTCCACTCACTTACGTTCAAGCCTCGTCTTCTTCTGTAACAAGGTCAAGACCCTCGTCAACGAGATCTCTTGCGTTGTTAGCCATTCTCATGCTCTCACCGCTGAGCTCATTGATCTCGGAGAGCAGCTTGGTAACGGTGGTATTGAGAGCCTCAAACTCGGTGCGGACGCTGTTGCGGAGATCGGCGGACTTAGCCTTGATATTCTCGCTCTGATTCTTAGCATCCTCGAGCATCTTTGCAGCTCTTGCCTCAGCCTCGGTCGTTACCTTGTAAGCCTTGACGTTAGCGTCCTCGGTCACCTTATCGGCGTGAGCCTGTGCCTCGGAGGTGATGCTCTCAGCCTCAGCCTTGGCAGCGGAGAGTGTGTTATCGGCGCTGTTCTGAGCGTCCTCGAGAGTTCTTGTAGCTTCTTCGTTAGCCTTTGTAACGGTAGATTCAGCCTGAGCGTTAGCCTCCTCGATGATCTGCTCTGCCTGAGACTCAGCCTCATCGGTAGTGTTCTTAGCCTGCTCCTTAGCCTTGGAAACGATCATATTAGCGGAGTTCTGAGCCTGAACGAAGATCTCGCTCATGTCGAATGCCTGAGAATTTACAGCACCGGCGGAAGCATTTGAAGCATCGTTCTTAGCCTTCTCGAGCTGTTCCTTCAGATCCTCGATCTCTTCGTTCTGCTTGGTTATGGTAGCATCCTTTTCGGAGATCTGCTGTTCGTAATCGGCAATACGCATATTCATAGAATCGGTAGAAGCCATAAGCTCTGCTACCTTGTTCTTAGCCTCTTCGACCTTCTTTTCGAGCTCTTCCTTGCCCTCAAAGTTGCCGTCATTTACTGCACTGCCGCCCTCAGCGACCTGCTTTTCAAGACGAGTATTGGTCTCCTCGAGGTCCTTCACCTTGTTCTCAAGGTTATAGATCTTAGAATTAAGATCATCTACATAAGCAAGAACATCCTGCTTATCAAATCCGCCCATACGGACAGTTCTCAAGTAACCATTATTTGCCATTTCGTATTCCTCCAGTCTGTATCGTTTGTACCATTTATTATATGCAGCACAACCGATTTTCAGCAATTGTTTTACATATTAATTATACTATACTTTCAGCATTTTTTCAACCATAAAAAAAGATTTTAATAAAGTTCATCACTTTGAACAACTTTAAAAATCATATTTTGTATAGATTAGCCATTTATTATTTATGTTCCGATTTCGTTAGAATAATCAAGTCAAACTTAATCGTTTACGAAAGTTTCTTTCATTAAACAAAAAAGCGGGACGTTAAAAGTCCCGCCGTTTTATATCAAAATATTTACCGCTTACTTGTTCTTGAAGATATTGAAGATATCGTCATAGTAAGTGGGGTTGTCGGCAGCCTTCACGCCTGCTCTGTGCATAGCCTCAGCCTTGGCGATGTTGTCGGTGCCTGCTGCGGCAGAAGCAGCCTCGGAAGCGGCAGCAGTAGCAGCCTTAGCCTCAGCTCTCTTGACGGAAGCGCCGTCAAAGTCGGCAGCGATAACGGTAACGTAAACCTCATCGTTCATGTTAGCGTCATAGCCGTTACCGAAGATGATCTCAGCGTCCTCATCAACAGCCTCGGTGATAGCATTGGTCAGCTCGTCGATCTCGTCTACAACGATATCCTCGCTCATGGTGATGTTTACGAGCAGTCTCTTTGCACCTGCGATAGCAGTCTCGAGCAGATCGCTCTTTATTACCTGAGCTACGACCTCGGGCACCTTATCCTTGCCCTGACCGTGACCGATAGCCATGTGAGCAAAACCTGCGTCCTTTATGATGGTAGTGATATCAGCGAAGTCAACGTTTATCTCGTCATGTCTTGTGATGATCTCTGCGATGGAGATAACGTCGGTCTTGAGCACCTCATCGGCAAGAGCATAGCTCTGTCTCATGGTGAGCTTCTGACCGTTTGCAAGCAGGTTCTGGTTGGGGATAACGATAAGCGCATCAACGTTATCGAGAAGTCCCGCGATACCCTGCTCAGCCTTGGCCATCTTCTTTGCGCCCTCAAAACCGAAAGGCTTGGTTACTACGGCAATAGTGAGCTTGCCCATATCGTGAGCTATCTGTGCCACAACGGGAGCTGCACCTGTACCTGTGCCGCCGCCCATACCTGCGGTGATGAATACCATATCGGCATCCTTGATAGCCTCAGTGATCTCGTCCTGGCTCTCCTTAGCGGAAGCTTCGCCTACTTCGGGCTTTGCACCTGCGCCGAGTCCGTGGGTGAGCTTGGAGCCTATCTGGATCCTCTCTGCTGCCTTGGAATTTTTCAGCGCCTGTATATCAGTATTTATCGCAATGTAATCAACGTTTCCGACAATGCCGGCATCTGCAATGCAGTTGAGTGCGTTTCCGCCGCCGCCGCCAACACCGATAACCTTGATCTTTGCGCCCTCGATAGGTGCTTCAACATACTCGTATGCCATATTAAACATCCTCCTATTTGATTGAGTGTTTCTTTCATTATTCGCGCGCCGCCGTCCTTTTCTCCATCAACTGTCCAAAAAACGGCGCAATAATAGATATACTACTATATTATCACAATTTCTGCAAATTGTAAAGTGATATAACAATTACTTTGCAAATTTTAGTCAAAGCAACAATTTTGTTTCTCGTCCCAACCTTATCTTTGTGCAAATTAATCACCACGTCTGTCCGTCGTAATAGCCCTGATCTCCGCCGTCGTAATTCTGGTCGTAGTCATAGCCTCCGTTCGGGTCATACCATGTATCGCCGCCGTAGCCGCCGTCATCGTAACCCTGATCGTAACCCTGATCGTATCCGTATTCTCCATCGCCGTAGCCGTAGTTGTTCTGATCGGAATATCCCTCGGTATCGGTCCCGACTTCGGCGTTATCAGACTGCCAGCCTCCGTCGTAGATTTCCTCCTCCGAAGAGTCATCTGCCTCCGAGCTGTCTGCCTCGCTGCTTTCCTTTTTCGGAACGTAGGTCGGCACTTCCTCCTGCTTGGCGATAGCCGATATCCCGCTGTCGATACCGTTGTATCTCAGCGTACCCTCATATCCGTCGGGCAGCTCCTTGTCGATGACCGACTTTATCCAAAGCAGCTTTATATCAAGATCCACCGAGCTTCCCAGCTCTATCTGGATACGGTTGTCGTATATCAGCTTGATATCCGTTCTGTCGGTGATATCTATCTTTACTATCTTCTTGAATTCAAGCTCGCCCAGCTGCTTGAACAGCTCTGCTAAGATCTCGTCCTTCTGCTCATCGGCAGATACGGCAGGTGTGCCCGCTTTGAGCTGCTCGCCCGAAATATTCTTGACCGACTTCTTTTGCTCCGAAGAGTCATCGCTGCTGTCGTCTTTACGCTCTTCCTTGTAAGGCACAAGCTCGAACCCGACCACGAGCGGAAGCTTTTTGTTTCGCTCCGCCGAATCTATCTCCAGCAGTCTTCCCGTTTCGGACATGGTACAGTATTTTCCGTCGTGCTCCAGCTGAGCCTTGGCTCTTGCCTCGATGATATCTATCCTCAGCCCCTCGGGGTACTCCTTGACGACCTGAACGTCCTCGATGTACACGAGGTTCTCCTTCAGCCGCTGCTCCACGAACATGGTGTTGAGTCTCACCAGATTCTGCCCCGGGACAAGTCCGCCGATATGCTGTATCTGCTCGGGCGTGTAGAGCGTGCATCCGTTTATCGTAAGTCCCGCGGGTGAAAGGTTGAAGAACACATTCACGCTGAGCAGCGCTGCTATCGCCGCCAGCACTCCCGCTGCCACCGTCAGATACAGATTCAGCGTATTCTTTTTTCGGTAATGCCTTACAGCGGCACCGCCGTAGCTTTGTTTACGATTTTCTGCCATTTTACCTTCCTTTTGAGATGCTATCCGCTGACCCTCTCAGCCTTTCCGCCGAGTTCTGTCAGCGCTTTCTCTATGGCTTCATAGCCTCTGTCTATAAGATTCAGCCCCGTGACCTCTGTCTCGCCTTCGGCAGCACAAGCCGCAACGCAAAGTGCTGCGCCGCCGCGCAGGTCGGGAGCCACAACAGCCGCGCCCGAGAGCCTATCCACCCCCGTGACGACCGCCACTCTTCCTTCTGTCTTTATATCCGCACCCATGCGTATCAGTTCGTCAACGTGACGGAAGCGGTTCTCGAATATTCTTTCCACTACCATACCCGTGCCCCGCGCCCTTGTGAGCGCCGCCATGACCACCGCCTGAGCATCGGTCGGGAACCCGGGGTAGGGGCAGGTGCGTATCATCGGCACCGCCCTGAGCCTTGCGGGCGCGGTAAGGTAAAGTCCCCTGCCGCTTTCAAACACGCGGCAGCCCGCCTGCCTGAGCACATCTGTCAGCGCCCCCGAATGCTCGGCGGGAGCGCCCTTTATCAGCGTCTCACCGCCCGTCGCGGCAGCAGCACAAAGGTAGGTCGCCGCGGCGATCCTGTCGGGCATGACCTCATGCTCGGTACCGTGCAGCCGCGCGCGTTCAACTCCGTTTATCACGATCCTGTGTCCGCCCGCGCCGCTTATCCTCGCTCCGCAGGCATTGAGGAATCTCGCAAGGTCTTCGATCTCGGGCTCTCTTGCAGCCCCCGATATGACCGTTTCGCCCTCTGCCGTGCAGGCAGCGAGCATTATGTTCTCGGTAGCCCCCACAGACGGGAATGAAAGCTCTATCCTTGTGCCCCTGAGCCTTCCTGTGCAGGTACATCTGAGGGTGCCGTGTTCCTCGGTGATAACAGCGCCCAGTTTTCTGAGCGCCGAAAGATGCAGATCAATGGGTCTGGGACCCAGCTCGCAGCCGCCGGGGTAACTGAGCCTGCACTCACCCGTCCTGCCGAGCAGAGCGCCAAGGAATATCACCGATGAGCGCATCGAGCGCATAAGATCATCTGGGATATCCACCCCCGTCAGAACAGACGAGTCTATGAGTATATCTTTACCCTCACGCCTGCATTTGCAGCCAAGTCTGTTTATGATACGCGCCGCCGCGTGAACATCGGCAAGCGCGGGCACCCGTTTAAGACGGCAGCTCCCGCCCACCAGCACGCAGGCGCTCATAAGCGGCAGTGCGCTGTTTTTGGCTCCCTGTATCTCCAGTTCGCCGCAAAGCCTTCTGCCGCCCGTAATTTTAAGCTTTTGCATTTTGCCCACCTCGCATAATATAAATATGCTTCATACTATGCTTCGGGCAAAGTTTTAGTTACCGGGGTCGAATGAGATTATATCCGAGACCCCCATGAACGCGGGTATGCAGGGCAGACCGCCGTTCTTGGATTCGCGTCTTTTCAGACCTCTTGTAGCTATCGTCAGCGATGTCACCGCTCTGTCAAACTGGGTGTCGGTAAGCCCCGAACGGTTCACGAGTATCTCGACCTTTACGGTCTTCTTGCCGAAAGGCGGTATCTCCTTTGACTCATCGTCCGCTGCGGCGCAGTAGATTATGTGATCCTTGTACTCACCGCCGCCGACCACCTGATAATTATCGGTGTAAGCCGCAAAAGGCGAAAGGTTGTGCGCCTCAAACGCCACCGTGCAGATACGGTAGCTGCTGCTCTTTTCGCTGTCCATGCCGTCAAGGTTGTATACGGATTTGTCCTTCAGTATCTTGATCTTGTATCCGTTCACGCCGCCGTCTGCAAAGATATCCTCGGAACGGCAGCTGCTCTCGGTATCGTTCGCCTTGAATATGGGCGGCAGGAAAAATACCACCAGCAGCAGGAGCAGGATGAATGTGACCACCGCCGTGATTATACGTCTGCGGGCAACATAAGTACCTCTGATCTTAACTCCCTGATCCAGCACCCCGGGCGCTTTCATATTCCTGCGCTTGGACTGAAAGTCATCCAGCATCTGCTGAACTTCGTCCTTTTTCTGGTGTTTCTGCTGAAGTATCGTGTCGATCTCCTGCATACGCGTGGCGCTGTCAAAGCTCACCTTTGTCCTGCCCTTGGGGTCTTCCGCCCTTGAATAGCGGTCGTAGCTGCTTATATTCTCCTGCTGTCTCTGATTCAGGTTTTTGAGATCGGGGATCTTTATCGAGTCCATTTTCTGGTTACGCATTATTACACTGTCCTTTCGGGCTAAGCTTTACCGCCCATCATATCTTTATCAACGGTCTGATAGCGGAGAACACCCGCTCATCTGTATCTGATATATACAGCCCTGCGGCGTTTTCCGAAAGGCTTTTAAGTCTGTCTCTGTCCTCCATAAGGCTCTTTACGGTATCTATGAGCCACTGCGAGGTAAGATCCTTCTGCTCGATAACTATCGCAGCACCCGCCTTTTGCAGCACCATACCGTTGTGATACTGATGGTTGCCCGCAACTATCGGCGAGGGCACGAGTATCGAGCCGCGTCCCATAGCTTCAAGCTCGGTCAGCGCATTCGCACCGCAGCGCGAGATGACAAGATCCGCCGCCGCCATGCAGGTCGGCATATTGTTTATATACTCCCTGACGATAAGGTGAGGATCGTTTTTCACATCCACGCCCTTGTCCGCCAGACATTTTTCAAAATCCGTTTCTCTTCCGTTGCCGCCGTAGGAATGTATGTGATTAACGGTAAGACCCTCTTTTTTGTACCATGCGATAAGGTCGAGCACAGTTGAGTTTATAGCCCCCGCGCCCAGACTTCCGCCTGTCGAAAGTATACACATGGTATCCTCATCAAAGCCCAGCTCTTTGCGAGCCTGCGCCTTTGTGATCTTTGAGAACCCCGATCTTACGGGAAGACCCGTCACGGTATAGTCTATACCCTCTTTGAAATAATCCTTAGCCGCCTCAACGGTAAGCATAACAGCATCGACCTTTTTCGCGAGCAGTCTGTTGGTAACGCCCGGATAAGCATTCTGTTCGTGTATAGCGGTCTTTATGCCGCGCTTTGCGGCTTCCTGCACAACGGGACCCGAAACATATCCGCCCGTACCGATAACAATATCGGGCTTGAAATCTTTCAGGATATCGCGGCAGCGCTTGCCCGAAAGAGCAAGGCACTTCGCGGCGTGAAGATTCCTCTTGATATTTTCGCCGTTTATCTTTCTCTGAAAGCCCTCTACCTTTATGGGGTAGAATTTGTACCCCGCCTGCGGCACGAGCTTTGCTTCTATCTTCTCGGGATTGCCCGCAAAGGCAAACTCCGCGTCAGGAACACGCGCTTTTATTATCTCGGCAATGGCAAGTGCGGGATTGACATGACCCGCCGTTCCGCCGCCTGCAAGCAATACTCTCAACATAAATATTCCCCCGTCAGCCGCGCCATTTCAGCGCAGCATTATCAAGCTTTATTATAGCATAAGAACATACTATTTTCAATAGCCGTAACAGATTATTAATGCTACTTATAACTCACGTTAACAAAATAATTCCGCACAGTGCCATTTTGCAAAAATCGGGCGAGCAATGCCCGCCCCGATATGATCTTTCAGCTTTCAGCCGCCTTTTTCACAGCTGTATTTTCCGCCGCATCTTCCTTTGTTTTTGCCGCGCCGCGCTTTATGTTCTGGCGCGATATGCTGAGCATCACGCCCATCTCGCACAGCTGGAACACAAGTGCCGTACCGCCCGCGCTGAAAAACGGCAGGGATATACCCGTGTTCGGGAATCCGTTTGTCGCAACGAGGATATTGAGCAGCGCCTGTATGCCTATCTGCACCGTTATGCCCGTAGCCACAAGCGTGCCGAAGCGGTCGCGGGAATTTGCGGCTATCTGGAAGCCTTTCAGTATGAACAGCATGAACAGAAGCACCACGATGAACCCGCCGAAGAAGCCCAGCTCTTCGCATATTACCGCGAAAATAAAGTCGTTCTGCGATTCGGGGAGGTACATATACTTCTGCCTTGATTCACCGAAGCCCAGCCCGAACCATCCGCCCGAGCCGATGGCGAGCATAGACTCATAGGTCTGATGCGTCTTGTCGCTCGGGTCGCTCATGGGGTCACGCCAGCTCTGGATACGGTCGGTTATGTAGCTGAAATTACCGCCGCCCTTGAGTATCAGCACAAGTCCTCCTAACAGTCCTATGCCCACGCATATCCCTATAAATATCCAGAAATACTTTTTTCTCATGCCGCTCGCGAACATTATCGAGATACCGATAACGCCGAACAGCATTACCGCGGACATATGCCTCTGCAAAAGCAGCACCAGGAACACGGCAGCGAATATCATAAAAAACGGCACCATGCAGTATTTCCAGTTTTTATCGAACTTCTGGAAATTCACCGAAAGTATGAACGCGAATATGAATATAAATGCGATCTTTAGCATCTCGGAAGGCTGGAACTGTATGCCGAAAATGGTTATCCAGCGCCGCGCGTCAGCCGTTTCCTCGCCGAAGAACGCGGTGTAGAAGCAGAGCCCCAGCGAACCCGTGAAGAACAGGTACGCCACCTTTGTGTTGAAGAAAAAATTATAATCAAGAAAAGACGCGACAAACATTCCCGCGATACCCAGTCCCGCGCAGAACAGCTGCCTTTTTAAATAGTAGTAGCCGTCGCCCTCCTGATTGAGAGCCGTAGCATAGCTCGCCGAGAACATCATGATAAGTCCGAATACGAGCAGTATCACGATGATCGCGAAGAACGTCTTATCTATCTCAGCAAGCACGAACCTGAAATTGAAGGTCTTTCGCTTGCGTCCCGCCTGAGCCGCGGCGGTATTTGTTTTTGCTATCTCAGTCGCCAAATGTACAGCCTCCCTTTATGTCAAAAAAACTTCTTTTGTCCGTATATCGTCACAGCGATGCCCGCTGCCGCACCCGCAAGAGCTATCCCCGCGAATATCAGTATAACAGCATAGTCACCGAGCTTTTTCGCCCGAAGATGCTCGTGCAGCGAGCTGCCCTTTAACAGCAGCTGCTTCGTCCGCCTGAAATGCAGATACTGTATAAGCGTGCAGAAGCCGTCAACGCCCGCTGCGAGCGTTATGAGCCAGAACGCCGTCTGATGAAATGCCGCCATTCCCATGACAGCAGCAGCCGCCGCTCCCGTGAGCATACCGCCCGAGCTGCCGCTTTTGAGCTTTGCGGGGGAAAGCCCCCAAATGCACGCACTCCCGAACGCCGCCGCCGCGGACGCTCCGAAGCAGAGTAGGCTTTCATCTTTGATGGCACTGCCCATCACGGCAACGCCCGACATCAACAAAAAAGACACGACCCAGCTGAGTCCGCCGATACAGCTTTCATCGTCTGTGCCGAATCTGTTCATATATTTGAAGCAGTAGATCTCCGCGGTCATGACAGCCGCCGTCAGCGGGCAGAAGATGATGCCGAGATCCCGAATGCCTATCCCGAACGGGAATATCACAGCGCTCCCGACAAAGCCCATGCGCTTCGCCAGCAGCATATATCCGAAGCAGACGGCATAGCACCAGCCGAGCCCCGTCACACCTTTCACGCCGTAGGGCTTGTGAAGAATGTCCGTCATGCGGTCATCGACTATACCGCGCAGCATGATGAGCCCCGCGAATACCGCCGCAAGTATCATCTTCAGCCTGTGCTCGCAGAACGCCGATGTAACCAGCGTCCCGAACATCAGCACCACCCACGCCGCCGCGCCGCCGAATGACGGTTCGCTGCCGTCGGCGGAATATCTGTCGCCGATGTAGGGGGTGTAGATCCCCGTCTTGTATTTCCTCAGCACGGGTATGAACGCAAGCCCCAGAAACCACGCCAGCACCGTCTGCATGGCAGTTACCGCCATTAGCTTATTCCAGAGCACTAACTACCTCTTCGAGCTTCATTCCGCGGCTTGCCTTGAAAAGCACCGCATCGCCCTCGCGCAGGTCTGCCCTGAGTGCTTCGGTCATCTCCTGCTTGCTTTCAAAATGCTTGCAGTACTCGGGAGACATACCCTTTTTCACCGCGCCGTCAACGTAATTCGCAGCGTCGCTGCCGCAGCAGTAGAGCAGGTCTGCGCCAGCCGCCGCAACATATTCGCCCGTCAGCCTGTGAAGAGTCTTCGCCTGCTTGCCGAGCTCCAGCATATCCGAAAGCACGGCGATCCTGCGGCCGCCCTCGGGGACTTTCAGCTGCATGAGTGTCGAAAGCGCCGCCTTGACGGAATCGGGAGCCGCGTTGTAGCAGTCTACAACAAAGGTCATGCCCTTGACCTCCCGCACGCTCTGACGAATGCCCTGCGGCTTGAACTCACCTATCGCATGGACGAGCTTTTCGTCGGGTATGTCGAGCAGCCTGCCGACGCAGAATGCCGCCAGCGCGTTCTTGACGTTATGCTCGCCCGCGCAGTTGACACGCGCCGCGATGCTGCCGCCGTCATAGTTTATCTTAAAAGACGTACCCTCGGGATCTGTCACGATCTCTGAAGCGTAAACGTCCGCAGCCTTTTTCTTTATCGAATAGAAAACGATCCTTCTGCCGTGGCGGGGTTCTACCTGCGAAAGCAGCTTGTCGTCCATCGAGAGCACCATAGGTGCCATATAGTCGGCACCGTCGAGTATCTCCATCTTGGCTTTGAGTATACCCTGCTGGGAACCGAGGTTCTCGATATGCGAATGCCCGATGTTGGTTATCACCACAACGGTAGGCTCGCAGCACATCGAAAGGCGTGATATCTCGCCGAAGTGGTTCATGCCCATCTCTATGACCGCCGCCTGTGTCGTCTTATCCATGCCGAACAGCGTCATGGGCATACCTATCTCGTTATTGTGATTGCCTTCCGTCTTTACCGTATTGAACTGCTCCGACAATGCCAGAGCGATCATATCCTTTGTCGTTGTCTTGCCGACGCTCCCCGTTATGCCTACAACGGGTATCGTGAACTTCTTTCTGTAAAAGTTCGCAAGCTGCAAAAGCGCCCTCGCGGTGGAATCAACGATTATGCACTTTGCACCGTCTATCCTGCGCTCTGCGATGACAGCTTCGGCGCCCAGCTCGCAAGCCTTTGCCCCGTAATCGTGGCCGTCAAAATTCTCGCCCTTTAGCGCTATGAACACCGAACCCGGCTTTATCGTCCTGGTGTCGGTAGACACAGAGGTAACTTCAACATCGGACGGATAACCAAAGCTGCCGTCCACAGCCGCAACGATATCTGAGAGCTTTATCTTTTCCATATCTACCCACCTGCTTTCAATCTGTTTCTATTTCCTGACCGAGCGCCTGAGCTACTATCTCGCGCTCGTCAAAATGTATCTTCTTGCCGCCCGCCAGGATCTGATAATCCTCATGGCCCTTTCCAGCAAGCACTATGACATCTCCCGCACGAGCGTTCCGTACGGCGTAGAATATCGCCTCACGCCTGTCGGTGATCCTTGTGTAAGGAGTGCTGTTGCCCTCCAGCCCTTTGAGGATATCCTCTATGATCGCATCGGGGTCTTCGTTGCGGGGGTTGTCGCTCGTAACTATAAGATAGTCGGCATTCTCCGCCGCAGCCTTTGCCATCAGCGGACGCTTTTTCGCATCGCGGTTGCCGCCGCAGCCGAACAGACATACAAGCCTGCCCTCCGTGCCGTTGCGTATAGCCCTCAGCACGTTTGATACGGCATCGGGGGTGTGTGCGTAGTCGCATATCACCGTGAAATCCCTGCCCGTAGGTATGACTTCGGCTCTGCCGCGAACGCCCGTCATTGAATTGATCTTATCCACCGCAGCCTTTGCGCCTATGCCGAGCATATCGCATACCGCGATAACAGCCAGCGAATTAGATACATTGAAGAGCCCGGGCATCGCGAAGGTAACGTTGTGCCTGTTATCGCAGCCCTCGCCGCCGCAGCAGTAGACGTACTTCACGCCGCTTGCGCCGAGCGATACCGATTCGGCATAGTAATCCGCAGGCTCGACAGCCGAGTATGTTCTTGCGGGTATGGTTATCTCTTCAAGATAGCGTCTGCCGTGGTCATCGTCTATGTTTATCAGAGCCTCGCCGCTGATATCGAACAGCAGCTTCTTCGCCTGATAGTAGTTCTCCATAGTGCCGTGAACATCAAGATGATCCTGAGTCAGGTTGGTGAACACCGCAAGTTCAAAGCGGCAGGGACCCGTCCTCTTCTGCTCAAGACCCTGAGATGATACCTCCATCACGACATATTCGCAGCCCGCGTCCGCCATTTTGCGGAGAAGCTCAAAGAGGTCGTAAGGTTCGGGAGTGGTGCGTGCGGTCGGCAGCACCTCATCGCCTATCTCGTTCTGGCAGGTGCCGATAAGCCCCGACTTTTTGCCGAGCGCCATGAGGGTCTTTTTCAGGGTGGTGGTTATTGTGGTCTTGCCGTTGGTGCCGGTAACGCCGAGCATCTTGACCTCCCTTTCGGGGTGACCGAACCACGCCGAGCAGAGGTGCGGATATATACCGCGGGTGTCCTCTACTATTATCTGCTGAGGCAGCCCGAGGTCGTGTTCGCAGAATACTGCCGCCGCGCCCTTTTCCACCATAGCCGCAGCCGCGCTGTGACCATCGAAGGTGTTGCCTTTTATACAAACGAACGCAAAGCTTTTTCCGGGGGTGACGCGGTTATCCGAAGTCAGTCCGTCAAGCTCGGTATTTGCCAGAGAGCCGCAGTCTATGCCGAGTTCCCTGACCAGTTCTGATAATTTCATCTTGATCTTTCCTTACTGTATGGTGTATTACTGTGAGCTTACAGTGTATGGTTCAAATGCCACGGGTATCGCGGTGCCGACAGGTACCGTCCTTCCCGTCATGATGTTCTCGGTCGCGAAAACATTGGCATCGGTAGTTCCGACAGAGCCGTCAACGGTCATGTTAAGACCTACGCTGTGCAGCAGCTCGCGGGCGTATTCCTTTGAAAGTCCCTCGACGTTCGGGACTGATACCATTTCGGCGGGAGTGGTGTTATCGGTGTAGAGCACGACCGAGCCGCCGCGCTGTACTGTAGCGCCCATAGGCGACTGACGCAGCACGACATCACCGCTTCCGATGACGGTGACTTCAAGTCCGAGGTCACTTATCGTCTTCTTGGCTTCGTCGATATCCCTGTACTCAACGTTCGGCACGCTGACTTCAAGCTCTGCAAGCTCTTCGTCGGTGTATTCGGGGAAGAAGCCGAGGTAGGGCAGCACATCGCTGAGCACCTTGGAGCATACGGGCGCTGCGACCTGAGAGCCGTAGAAGTTCTCGCCGCTCGGCTCATCGCACATGAAAAGCATGATGACCTCGGGGTCGTCCGCGGGGGCAAAAGCACAGTAGGAAGCAACGTAGATAGTCTCACCCTGGGCACCAAGGTCTATCTTCTGCGAGGTACCCGACTTTCCGCCGATGCGGTAGCCCTGTATGTATGAATTCGAGCCAGGTGCCGTGATAACGACATTTTCAAGGATATCGCGCATTGCGGCACTTGTCTGCTCGGATATTACCTGTCTCTTGACAACGGTGGAGTTTTCCTTCACGATATTGCCGTTTGAATCGGTTATCCTGTTTACCACCTGAGGTGTTACAAGATATCCGCCGTTTATTACAGCCGAGTAAGCGGTTATCATCTGTATCGGCGTGATCTTGTTGGTCTGTCCGAAGGACATTGACGCAAGCTCGACAAGACCCGCGGAATCGGGATCCTGTGTAAAGCTGTAAGCCTCACCCGGGAGGTCTATGCCCGTCAGCTCATTGAAGCCGAAAGCATTGAGGTACTTGAAGAAGTTATCGAACCCGAGGCGCTGACCTATCTGTATGAATGCGGGGTTGCAGGAGTTGGTCATAGCCTGCTGAAGGGTCTGACCGCCGTGGTCTGTCTCACTCCAGCAGTGGAAGTCTGTGTCCTCGACCTTAAGGTGGGTGCCGCAGAAGAAGGTGTCCTCTGTGGTGATAGCCTTTTCCTCAAGCGCCGCCGAGCCTGTTATTACCTTAAATACCGAACCGGGGATATAAAGCTCAGAAATAGCCTTGTTCTTCCACTCGATACTCCATGCGGTAAGGCGTTCGTTCTGATACTCTTTTGATTCGGGGTCAAGTCCTGCGAGCTTTGAAGCGGTCGCGGGGTCGGTGATCTCGGCGGGCTTGTTGGGGTCGTAGCTGTAATTGGTAGCCATAGCATAGACCTGACCCGTCTTCGGGTTCATGATGATACCGCAGGCGCGTTCGCGCGGCTTGTTTTCGGCAACGCACTCAGCCATCGCCTTTTCGAGGTAATACTGAACGTTCACGTCGATGTTAAGGTAAAGCGAAGCGCCGTCCTGAGCCTCGTAGCTCTGCTTGTATTTATAAGGTATCTCAGAACCGAACTTGTCCGAAGCGGTGATTATCCGTCCGTCAACGCCCGAGAGGTAGTCATCGTAATAAGCCTCAAGCCCATAGATGCCTATGCCGTCGTAATCGGTGTGACCGATGACGTTTGCCGCAAGAGAATTCTGCGGGTAGAATCTTTTTGTGGTAGGGCTGCACCTGATGCCGTCAAGGTCGTTCTTTGAAAGGAACTTTTCGATCCTGTCGGCGTCGGTCTTCTCGACCTCTTTCTTCAGTACAACATACTGATTCGAGGGATCGGCAACGGCATTTTCAAAATCGCCGACAGACATTTTCAGGACATCCGACATAAAGTTGCAGAGATCGGTGTAGGTCTGCTGCGAGGTGGTAAGGCTCAGCAGCTTTTCATTCAGCTTTGCCCTTTCGTCCTCATCGTCCTCAAGAAGCACCGCCTTGCGGTAGTCCTCTATCTTTTTATCCTTTTCATTTATAAATTCCCAGAGCATGGTACAGTCGGCGTAAACGGTATACACGGTAGCGCTCTGTGCCAGCACCTGATTCTGCGAATCGTAGATCGTCCCGCGTGAAGCGGAAACGGTGGTGCTGGTCAGCTGCTGAGAGTTCGCCAGCGTCTGCCATTTCTTCGACTCCTTGACCGATACTTTGTATATGCAGTAAACGGTGTATCCCACCAGCACCGCGACAAGAAGCGTGAGCCATATAAGCACCCTGCGGCGCATACGTTCACTTGGTCTGTCTATCATATTACTTTCCCTTCCGTAACAATATATCTATGTAGAACAAGAAAGCTAAGTACATTATTCATGTTCTTAACTTTCCTGTGCGGGGCATTTCCCGCCGTTATTATATTTTATTCATCACACGCCGAGATATTCCAGCACGCCGTTGAACCATTCCTGAATGTCAACGAATATGTTGGAATCGGGGTCCTCGACGACCGTTGCCGAGGTCTTTTCTTCGACCTCAACGTACTCTATCTGAGATTTATCGAGCTTTTTCAGCCCCAGCTTGTTTTCTGCGTATTCTTCGACCTTTGTGAGACCCGTCTGCTGTGCGAGCTCTGATTCAAGGCTCACGTTCTCATTATGGAGCAGCATCAGCTGATCCTCCATCTGCGCCTTTTCGGAATACAGCTTTGAAAGCTCGACCCTGCCGTATGTCATCACCGAGAAGAGGGCTAAAACTATAACAGCCGCAACTATGATGCGTATGTTCGCCGCATTCTTCCTGCGCTTGTTGGCACTTCTTCTATCGCGGAGCTTTTCGGCGTATTCCTCCTCGTGCAGCTCGTCAGCCGTCACGTTGTCATACTTGTACGCCAGATTCACACTCGTTGCCATATCCCATTCACCTCACTTCATCCCTGTCACCCCTCCGGGATATCCGAGCGGGTGAGCAGCAGTCATATCATCATATCATCATTCGTCCGTCGCGTTCTCTCTGAGCTTTTCTATCGCCCTGAGCTTTGCGCTTCGGCTGCGGTTGTTGTTATCAAGCTCCTCATCGGAAGCTGTCACGGGCTTTCTGAAGACCTGCTCTCCTCTCGGCTTTCTGCCGCAGACGCACTGCGGGAAGTCGGGCGGGCAGGTGCAGCCCTTTGTATATTCGGCGAAACGGCGCTTTACCATCCTGTCCTCGAGCGAGTGGAAGGTTATCACCGCGAGCCTGCCGCCGACCTTCAGGAGTCCGAAAGCGGTATCCATCGCGCGGTCAAGCTGTCCGAGTTCATCGTTGACCTCGATGCGTATCGCCTGAAATGTCTTTTTGCAGGGATTTTTCTCACGCCTTACCCTCTGCGGCACGGAGGCCTTTACAAGCTCCGCAAGTTCAAGGGTCGTTTCTATCGGCTTCTTCTCCCTTGCCGAAACTATCGCCTTAGCGATCGCGGGGGCGAACTTTTCCTCGCCGTAATCAAAGAGAATAGTCCTCAGCCGTTCGTAGGAGTATCCATTCACAACATCGCGGGCGGAGAGCCCCTCGCCCGACATCCTCATGTCAAGCGGTGCGTCGTTGTGATATGAAAACCCGCGCTCTGCCTCATCGAGCTGCCTTGAAGACACCCCGAGGTCGAGCATGACGCCGTCTACCTTTTTTATACCAAGCTCTTCGAGCTGTTCTTTCATCTCATCAAATGTCGCGTGTATCAGTGTTGCGGGAAGACCCTCAAGCCTTTTGCCCGCCGCCGCGATAGCCTCGGGGTCGCGGTCAAAGGCATAAAGCCTGCCCTTTTGCGGATCGAGCTGCCTTGCAAGCTCATATGAATGTCCGCCGCCGCCTGCCGTACCGTCAACATAGATACCGTCGGGTCTGACGTTCAGCGCTCCGACAGTCTCGTGGAGCAGCACCGAAATATGTTTAAATTCGCTCATTAAAAATCAGCGCCCTCCAGTGCCGCAAGGAAATCCTCATCGGAAATGCTGTCGTTAAGCTCAGCCCATCTTTCGGGCGACCAGATCTCGCAGTGATCGGACACGCCTATCACCACAGCCTCGCCCTCGATGCCCGCAAGCTCCCTGAGCCGTGCGGGTATCAGCGCTCTTCCCTGCTTGTCTGTCTCAACATCAGCGGCGTTCGCCATGAACGACCTTTGCAGGGTGAGTGCCTTTGCCATAGGCAATGAATTCAGTCTTTCCGCCTTCTGCGAGAAGACCTCGGGAGTGTATACGAATATGCAGCCGCCTACGCCCTTGGTAAGGATAAGCTGTTCGCCGACCGCTTCACGCAGCTTGGCGGGAAACGCCATTCTGCCCTTGACATCGACCGACTGGGTATAGGTACCCTTCAGCATCAGCTCAGCCACATATATCCCTCCCCGCTTTTCGTTGCAGAGGAAAGTGCGCAAACCACAATGCAGGAATTTTTCCCCACTTTTGCACACTTTTCACCCCTGCGCCTATATTATACACCATGTTCTCAAAAAAATCAACAGGGAGAGGTACTGCAAATGTGGGTTTGCAGGGTGATTTTTTGGACAGCAATGTTATATAGTCCGTGATTCGGTTACAAAGTGGTAACGTTCAAAGAGAGATGTTACAGGCGGCGTAACCTTTAAGCGTTTAACGCCCGTCGGCTGCCGTCTGACATTCTGTGGTTCATTGCATACATTATAACACAATATATTGTATATGTCAATAGCCGCGTTCCGGAAGATGTTGAACCGCGCGAGTTCAAAAAAATGTACCGCAGAAAATGCTCCGTTGCAAAACTTGTGACAATTCGGTGACAAATTCTTTCTTTTTGTAACCCACCTTCTCCGCGATATTGAAATATAAAATCTCTGTAAACTTTTACATATTTAGTTATTTCATTTTACTAAACGTTGCTGCATTCATCGAACCGCAACATTTGCAGCCCATCCTCCTCCCTGCCCGTCAGTTCCGTCTGCTGCTATATCCTACCCGATTCGTCAGATTATACAATTTAAAACAACACTCGATAAGACTAATATCGTATATTGACAATTCTCGTAAAATATGTTATAATAATTTTAATGAGCGGACAACTGCGTCCCGATACGGAAAGGAATGAGCGGAATGATCGACAGAAGCAACTTATTTACGGCTGATTACTCGGTCGTTGCCGATATCTCCGTCATGGCTATCTGCATATGCTGCTCGATATTTCTATTCCAAAGCTATCTGCGCGGCTCGGGCAGGATAAGATCCATCGTCTGCATGATGTGTCTGATATTCGTGTCGTCTGTCACCAATATCCAGAGCCACGCGCTTATCAACAGAGCCAACCCCGTTTTGATCTACCTGCTGCGCTCAACGCACAACTTCTGCATACTTGCGGTGCTTGTGCTTTATATAAGCTATATAAGCGTGCCGCTTTGGCTTTCGGCGGAAAGAAGAAAGCGCTATCTCCGCTTAGTCTCGGTCTTGTCGCTCTTTACCGTGCTCGCCGATCTTGTGCTTTCTCTGCTAAAGGTCGGCTATTACATCGACGCTTCGGGGGAAGTCCACAAGAACCCGCAGCGCAACCTTTACGCCATTATGTTCGTAATACTTACGGCGATCATATTCTATCTGCTCATAAAGCACCGAAACAGGCTGATAAAGCAGGTGTTCCGCGGACTGTTCGGCTCTATCCTTACAACGCTGCTTATGATGGGTATTCAAGGCAGGCACGGGCAGACTTCATACACGACGCTTGCGTATTTCTTCCCCGTGCTGGGGCTTATCTTCTTCTTCCACGCCAATCCTTACGACGTTGACACGGGTGCCGTTTCCGACAGCTTCCTTTACCCCGAGCTTGACTCGGCTCTGGACAAGAACCGCCCTATGTATATCCTTAATACACATATCGCAGGCTTCAGCTCCGAGCTCGCAAAATCTCAGGAGGTACACCTTGAATTCAACAAGTTCTTCCGTGACAGCAACGTCCGCGGCGTGCTTTACAGGCTTCCGCACGACCATCTTACGCTGGCTTTCTATGCCAGCAAAAAGGAGAACCCCGAACGCACCACCCTACAGATCATAGACGCATTCAAGCGCAGCTACTCAAAATTCAAGCTGGATTTCAAGGTAACGGTGCTAAAGACCTCTTCCGATTTCACCTCCGCCAAAGACGTTATAAACTTCCTCGATCATATCGAGAAGGAGCTGCCGATAAACTCGGTACACTACACCACCGCCGAGGACATAGCCCGTTACCGCTCAAAGGCAGACATACTCAGGGAGCTTAATGATATCCAAAGCCGCGGCGACTTTGATGACGAGCGCGTGCTGGTATACTGCCAGCCCGTTTACAGCCTGCTGACTGGAAAGTACGACACCGCCGAAGCCCTCATGCGTCTGCGAGGAGAGGACGGCAGCCTGCTCTATCCCGATCAGTTCATCTCGATAGCCGAGCAGCACGGGCAGATACACACCCTCAGCATGACGATACTCAACAAGGTCTGCAAGCAGATACACATCCTGCTCGAAGCCGGCTACCATATCCAGCGGATATCGGTAAACTTCTCGGCGATAGACCTGCGCTGCGACACCTTCTGCGATGACGTTTGCAGGATAATCGAAGCCAACAAGATACCCTACGGAAAGATCGCGGTAGAGATAACCGAGAGCAGGAGCGAATCGGATTTCAGCCTCGTAAAACAGCGCGTGATCGACTTGCAGCGGCGCGGCATAAAGTTCTACCTCGACGACTTCGGCACGGGCTATTCAAACTTTGAGCGTATTATGGAGATACCCTTCGACATCATCAAGTTCGACCGTTCGATGCTGATAGAATCCAACAAGAGCGACAGCTCGGAATTTATGGTATGCACCTTTGCGAATATGTTCAACCAGCTTGACTACTCGGTGCTTTTTGAAGGCGTTGAGAACGACAGCGATGAGGCGCACTGCATGAAGATGTCGGCGAGCTATCTTCAGGGCTACAAGTATTCCCGCCCGATACCGATAGAACAGCTGAGCCATTTCCTGACCTTCGACAACAAGGTGCAGGAGATGCTGGACGAGCAAAACGGCATCGAGCCTTCAGGCTGAGCCCTGTCATACATATTATAATAGTATAAAGGCTGCCGCTTATGGAACGGCAGCCTTTTGATATATCGTCAGGCAGACCCGCAAGGGCGGGCATTTAAGACTCCGAAAACCGAAAGCCCCCGTCACCTTTTATGGTCACGGGGGCTTTCTATCATAGTGCGAAAGGTGATATCGTTATTACCTTACAGTAACAGTTACAGCGTGATTTATTGCACCTGCAACATCCCATGTGCCGTTAACTCTTGCAGCGACAGCAACCTTGTAGGTCTTGCCGGGAGTCATGTTCTTGGGAGTGGTGTAGGAAGTAGAGGTCAGGCTCTGGGTCTGTATTCTCCACTTTCCTGCGAGGTAAACAGCAATGCCGTATCTGTCAGCGCCGCTTACGCTATCCCATGTAAATCTGATCTGATGATAGGTGGAGTTGGTCTCTACCGAGATGTTTGCGGGATAGGTGTTCTTGCCGGGCTGAGGATCGGGGTCGTCGCTGCCGTTGGTCTTGCCCCACAGCTCGGGGGGAACGAGTCCGACAACTGCATTGAATGCAGCCTTGGGCTGGTAGCTTGAATCGAACATCAGAGGCTTATCGGAGGATCTCCAGCTTGCGCCGTCGTTGGTGCCCCACCATGTAAGGGAGGTAACAGCCTTGCAGTCAAGGATATCCTGAACGATATTCTTGTAATACTGACCCTGTGCGTAATCGTCAGCGCCGTCCTTTAACATAACGTCCAGCTCGGTAACGTGGATCTCTATACCGGGGATGGATGAGAAGAGGTTCAGTGCGTTCTTATATCTGGTAGCATCGGGATAGTTCGTGCCGAGGTGCGACTGCATTCCGATACCGTCGAGGTTGCCTGCCTCGTGAACCTTCTTGGCAAAATTATAGATCGAAGTAACTTTTCCGTCGTTGTACTCATTAAAATCGTTGTAGAAGAGCTTGCAGCCATCGGGAGCGTATTTTCTCGCATAAGCAAATGCCTTCTGCATATAGCTGTCATCGCCGTAGATGTACATATAAGGCGACTGACCGTCACTCTCGCTGAAGCCCGCCTGTCTGAGGTTTCCGTTGCCGGGATCAAACGCCTCGTTCACTACGTCGTAAGCGTAGAGCTTGAGGGTAGGATAGTTCTGCTTCAGCATATTGAAGGTGTTCTTGATGAAGTTCTCCATACGCTGATCCATAACGTCCTTTGAAACAACTGCGCCGTTGTCATCGAAGTTCTCCTTGAAGAACCAGCTCGGGGTCTGGCTGTGCCAGATAAGGGTGTGACCTCTTACGGGGATATTGTTCGCTACCGCGAAATCAAGGATAGCCTTTGTATCATCGGGAAGCTTTACCTGAGGATCAACGTTGTTGCCTCTGGACTTACTTGCATACTGGTCGAGTATCCACTGAGGCTTCAGCTCGTTCTCGGGAGTTATGCTGTTGAAGTGCTTCTTGATGAAATCGGGGTTCTTGCGAAGCTCGTTGTAGCTTACGCAGGTACCTGTCTTGAAGTAGCTCGAGAAAACGTTTTTCAGGACCGCATCGGAAGTATCGGGATCATCGTGGGAGGCAGAATAATCCACGGTACCATAACCGGTAGTAACGGAGGAAGCCTTGCCAGACTTTGAAGCCTGTGCGTTGTCGATATAGAAATCTGTAAGGCTGTCGGGAGCTTCTACATAAAGCACGAGATCAGAAGCGCCCGAGGGAATGGTGTAAGCCTTGTTCTCAAGCTTTGTCCACTCGCCGCTCTTTGCGAGCACGGAAGCTACCTCATCATACTGTGCAGTACCTGAGGAATCCTTGTACTGAAGGGTGAGCTTCATGTTAGTAGCCGAGCCGCTCTTCTGGAGAACGCCCGTGCTGAAGCTGTATGTACTGCCGGGGACAAAGGTAGAAGTGCTGAGGTCGATGGAAGTACCGTTCCACTCCTTAGTTCTGCCGCTTACGAAGAGCGACTGCTTGCCGCCGTAGTAATTCTTGGTGTCGAGTGCAACGGAAGCGCCGCCTCTGCCGCCCCAGTTGTCCTTGCCCGACTCGAAGCTGCTTGTAAAGTAATCGCCGTTTGAATCGGGATCGGGCGGAGTTTCGGGCTCATAGATCGGGGTGCCAGAGCCTTCCTTGATGGTACAATTGACATCAGCCTCACCATCGCTCTCCCAGCCTTCAACGTTGAAAGCGGTCTCATAGAAATTGCCCATCTTCATACCCAGACTTTCCCACTTCTTGAAGTGTTCGGAAATGCTGATGGTGCCCGATGTTCTTGTTTTCTCACGGATACTTATATACTGTGTGAAAGCCTTTGTGCCCTCTATGGTATATGAGTATCTGTCGCTGGTGTAGATCTTATAGTTGCTTCCGTCGATATAAGCAGTTCCCTTGTATTTGGCTGAGGGATCCTGACCGGGGTTCCAGTTCTTCCAGTCCTCGATGATATAATACTCAACGAGAGGATTCTGAGCCCATCCGTAGATACAGATACGGGAGTTGCCCGACTGACCTGCCCACCAGTTGCAATCGAAATCGCAGGTGAATCCGCCGTAATCCTTCCAGGTCTTGGGGTTATCCAGACCATAGAAAAGGCCGCGGCGTGCAAGGAAGTTGCCCTTTGAATTGTTAGGGCCGCACTTCCATTTCGTGCTGAATCCGCCGTCATTATCATGCAGGGTCATAGAAGACGAATTAGGTGTATCCGCCTGCCAGATCTCATGATGATAATTTTTATACCAGCCCTCATCGCGCGTATGCGAGGGACTTGTGGTAAGGCTCATATCAGCGAACGCAGTCAGATCCGCAGGGATCATCTGTGTAGGTGAAACAACCATCAAACCGGCAAGAACAGCACCTACCACTCGCTTGTAAACGGAGTTCTTCATAAGCTAATTACCTCACTTTCTAGCTTTCCAAAAACGATTTATATAGAAAAGCTCCCGAAGCACTCGACGAAGCCCGGGTACTTCACAATTTGTATGCTTCTGTCGCTTTTATCTATATTTTATATTAGCTTTTACATTTATTTTATCCTCTTTGACCTTTGAATGCAATACCATAATGTGAATTTTTACAAAGATTTAACAGTATGAAAGTAAAAAGCACATTAATATATCAACAATGTATAATTTTTAACAGCAACGTAATCGTTTTCGATGGCAGATTTTTCCATTTTTTAGGCAATTTTTAGTGGTTGTACGCACAAATTTTCTTACATTTTTGAAAAACGCCCCTATTTGTATTTTCATTTTATCCACCGTGTTTTTCCATTTTCTGTCCACTTCATCCACTAAGGAGCCCCGAACGTATTATTTCGTCATGTCCGCCCATTCTGTGAGGCTATGGGGGAAATCAGTTCCGTAAAGATCAGAGCTGCCGCGGAAGCGACCCGGACTGCCGTTTTTTCATTTTCTGCCAGCAGAAGAAGCTGTAAATATCGTTAAACAAAAACACCGCGAAGCAGACGGCTACCGAAATATATCTGCTATCCGACAGGCTCGCCGTTATCCAAAGAATGATAAGGACGATATCATTGGCGGTATAAGCTATCGCATAAAACGGATCCCTCCTGAACGTGAGGTATACCGCGATAAAGCTGGTCGTGACCGAAAGTGTGCTCGGCAGGAGGTTTGCGGTATGGAACTCCCGCAATATAAAATAAAAAGCAACCGTCACCAGAGCCGAAAGAACTATCATGAATACCGTTTCCGCTTTACCTATCCCCCCGACCGCGACCTCGGTCCTGTTTCCGTTGTAAGGGTTTTTCAGCCATGAGATAAGGGCAAAGACCGCCATAGGCATCGTCATTCCGAGGTATGTAACCATCTCGCCGTAATATGAGGATCTATAGGAAATGATGCCGTAGAGAATGCTGAACAGTATCACAAGCACCTGACCGAGCGGATTGCCCTTTGCATTGAGTATCAGATAAGTGACCCCGATGAGCGATGCGCCGAGTATCATAAGATCAGACCTGTCAAACAGAAAAAATGCCGTGGTCACCAATATCTCCGATATGCTCCATATCAGCAGCTCCGTCCTTGAAAAATATTTTTTCAGCCTGTCTATCATTAGTTTCCCTCCAAAAAAATAAAGCATCTGCATACCCATCTTCTAAGACCTAACGATGTGTAAACAAATGCTTTAAGCATATACTACCCGGTGGCAGTTTCATATTATGTTTATTACAGCACACAGACCCGAAAAAGCCGATCCTTGTCAAAGCTAAGGCAGCAGCGAAAAAGACCCGGGCACCCTCATACAAGTACCCGGATCTCGCAGTATCAGCGTGCGTTATATCTCGTTTCGGTTTTCCAGCGCTTTGTAAAGCGTGACCTCATCGGCATACTCCAGTATACCGCCGACGGGCAGACCGAACGCCAGCCGCGTGACCTTGACGCCCAGCGGCTTTATAAGCTTTGAGATATACATGGCGGTGGCTTCGCCCTCGACTGTCGGGTTGGTCGCCATTATGACCTCTTTGACCGAGCCGTCAAGACGCGCCAGCAGCTCTTTGATCTTGAGCTGATCGGGCATGACGTTGTCCATGGGCGATATCAGTCCGTGCAGAACGTGGTATACGCCCTTGTACTCGCGGGTGCGCTCAAAGGCACTTATATCCTTCGGCGTTTCCACCACGCAGACGGTAGAGCCGTCGCGGCGCGGGTCTGAGCATATCGGACAAAGCCTGTTCTCGGTAAGATTCTGACAGACAGCGCAGGTATGCACTTTTTTGTGCGCGTTGATAAGCGCGTCGGCAAAATCTTCAACTTCGCCGTCCGACATCTGCATCACATGGTACGCCAGCCTCTCCGCCGATTTCATACCTATACCCGGGAGCTTTGCAAACTGCTCGGCAAGTATCACCAGCGGAAGCGCGTTGTTGTTATCCATCTATCAGAAAAGTCCGGGGAAGGATACTCCGCCGGTAAGTGCGCTCATTTCCTTGTCGCTTACCTCATCGAGGTTATGTACAGCCTCGTTGAATGCGCTCATGATAAGATCCTGAAGCATCTCAACGTCTGCGGGATCAACGACCTCGGGCTTGATCTTGAGGTCGAGCACCTCGCGCTTGCCGTTGATCTTGATATCAACAGCGCCGCCGCCTACGGAAGCGGTGAACTCTCTCTGCTCAAGATCGTTCTGAAGATCGGTGATCTTCTCCTGCATTTCCTGTGCCTGTCTGAGCATCTGGTTCATATTTCCGGAAGGTCCTTTGCCCATGCCCTGGGGTAATCTTGCTCTCATAATAATAACTCCTTATTGTTTAATTTTTTATTATTTCAACCTCGACACCGTTTTCGCGGGCGCGGTTTATAAGCTCCTTTATCGGCGCGTCCTTTTCCTTGATATCGACGCTCGCCGAGGTATATACCATGAATCCGAAGTCCTTGCCGTAATAATCGTTGACTATCTGCTTGAGCAGCACCTTGTCGCCTGATTCGGTGAACTTCTTCTTGAAGAATGCACTCGGCACCACCACGCAGAAGATATCCCCCTCGATGGCGGCAAGCGAATCCTTGAGGAACGCCCACAAAGCGGGCGAACGCTGTTTTATGATCTCCAGTATCTCCTGCCACTCGCCAAGCGGCGTGAAGTTGTTGGGATCAAACTTCTTTTTCGGTGCGGCGGGCTTCTGCGGCTGTGCGGGTCTTTGCTGCTGCGGTATCGCTGCCGCGGGAGCTCCCGAAGCCAATGCTCTTGTAAGAGTCTCCACCTGTGCTTTGAGCGCCGCGATCTCGGCATTTGATGCCTGACCGCCCGCGGGCGCCGCCTTTGCCTTTGCGGTGCAAAGCTTTATCATACATATCTCCAGCTCGATGCGCTTGTCCGAAGCTCTCGCGAATCGTTCGCTGCACTGCTGGAGGGTGTCGATAAATTCAAATATCCTGTCGAGCGAAACGCTTGAAGCTATCCCCGCGAGCCTTTCATACTCTTCGGGCAGGCAGGCGATAAGTTCCCTTGCGCTGTCGGTAGATTTTATGAGCATAAGGTTCCTCGACATGGTAAGAAGCTCACCGCAGAGGACTTTCAGATCTTTTGATTTTCCGTGAAGCTCGTCCACCGCCGCGATAGCGCCTGCGGTATCCGAAGCCGCAAGCTTTTCGAGCAGGTCGAAAAGGTAATCCCTTCCCGCGATGCCCGCGGCGTTGGATACTATGTCAAGAGTGATGTCGTCAGAATAAGCCGAGCATCTGTCGAGCAGCGAAAGCGCATCGCGCATACCGCCGTCGGAAAGCCTTGCTATCATAGCCGCCGCGTCGTCGTGCAGCGTAAAGCCCTCCTGCTCCGAGATGTAGCCTATCCTCGCGACGATATCCTCGCTCCTTATGCGCCCGAAGTCAAAATGCTGACAGCGGGAAACTATCGTCTCGGGTACCTTGTGTATCTCGGTAGTCGCCAGCACGAACTTAACGTGCGGGGGCGGTTCTTCCATAGTTTTCAGCAGAGCGTTGAATGCGCCCGCCGAGAGCATATGCACCTCGTCGATTATATATACTTTATACTTACAGAACTCGGGCGTATAGATAACGCCCTCGCGAAGTTCGCGGATATCGTCCACGCGGGAGTTTGAAGCCGCGTCTATCTCGATGATATCGGGAAGCGAGCCGTTCTCTGCCGCCTTGCATACGCGGCATTGAAGGCAGGGCTGCCCGTTCTGCGGAGCCTCGCAGTTTATCGTCTTGGCAAATATACGCGCACAGGTAGTCTTTCCCGTTCCGCGCGAACCCGTAAAGAGGTAAGCATGGGCGGTCTTCCCTGCCGCGAGCTGATTTTTCAGCGCTTCGGTTATATGCGGCTGCGATACTACGTCATCAAAGGATCTGGGGCGCCACTTTCTGTACAATGCCTGATACAAGCTAAGACCCCCTTATATACAAAATCGATCCGACATATAGGCGTGCAGGCGAAACTGCGTCACACGAAACGATCTGCTTAATGCTGCTCGGTTCCCCGCCTGACATGGTTCACAGTGCTTCATTGCGCAGGACCCGCACACCTATATCTCGGATCGAGATCTTACGGTCATGGTTTTCATTCCTGACTTATCTATTATACCACACATCATTCTAAATTGCAAGCCTTTTTTTGAAGTTTTCACATTTTTAACACATAGCACCGTTACACGCCGCTAAAAAACAGGATCCCCGCCTTTTTCGGCAGAGATCCTATCCAATTATTCTCAGCGGTCAGAAGGTAACGTTCTTTATTGTCGCCTTGCCGTAATAAACATGGTCCTTGCAGACAAGAAGTCCGTTCTCGTAAGGTATCACAATGTCATCTACGGAAACGCCGTATCTGAACCGCACCTTGTATGTCCTGCCCTTTATAAACTCATCGGAGTACCTCTTGCCGTCAATGTCGAAATCCATATCCGAAACGGTTCCCGAGACTTCGGCATCGGGGGTGCTGTTGTAGAAGGTCCTTGGTCTGCACCATTCTCCGCTCTCGGGGTCCTGAACATCTACATAAAGGTTTATCAACCTGTCGCGGGTATAATTTGAAGCCGTAAAATCAAACCCTTCCTTTCCGTTGGCAGCTGCATTCTTCACCTTTGGTGCGGTGGAGTCAAAGCATTTTACGCCCTTTATCGTGCTCTTTCTTGACCAGTAGGTCTTTCCGCCCGACTTGCGGAAAACGCGGATCATATAGTAGTTATCGCCGCTCTTGCCGCAATCGGCATCCTTATATGATGTGATATCGGGAGCCAGATCTTTGACCTTCTTCCACTTATAGTTTTCCATTCGGTAAAGTCTGTAACCGCTTGCGTTTTTCACCTTCGACCACTTTATCTTTACCTTGCTGCTGCTTATCGCAACGCTCTTGCTGAAACGCACGGCATGGACATAGTTCTTGTCGGCGTCCTTTACGCTGTATTTGAAATTATTCTGAGCCGCAAAGGTCTCAGCCGCCGTTTTTTTGCAGCACTTTATCGTGAAAAGATCGGAGTAATAACGGAACTGATCATTTTCGTCGATAAAGTATCCCTCAAGGCATTCCTCTATCGTCTTGACAGTCTTCGGGATATCAAGCACCTTTATCTGCTTGTAGTATTTATCAAAATCCGTCACGAGGCTCCTCGCCATAACGGTGACATTCATGCCGTCAAGTTTAGAGGGTATCCTCAGTGTATTTGATTCTATCGCCTTATCGGTAAACTCGATAAGCGAGACTGTTTTGCCGTCGGGGTTCACCCTGTAAGAAAACTTGCTGCCGCATTTTATTTTGCCGACAGCCTGATGAGCAGTGCCCTGCGAGGGCAAGTCTATCGTCATGGGGCTGAGCGCAGAGGCATTCAGAGCCGTGCTGCTGTATATAAGCGACATAGCGAGTGCCGCGGAAACGATCCTTTTTTTCAACATTTTTTCATTCTCTCCTTTCCGCTGTCACTTGGCTTTCAGCGTGAGCGTCTTGCAGCGATCTCCCACCAGATATTTGTGATGAGAATAGAACTGCACCTTGCCCTTGCGGCAGAATCTGAACTTATATTTCTTGCCCGATACCAGCGGTTCGTTGAAAGCGCGTCCCGTGAAGGGATTGCGGGTCAGATATCCGCTGAACTCCATCAGGCAGTCATTGCCGTCCATATTGCTTGATTCATATGTGGCTTCCTTCCATTCCTTCGTTTCGGGATCCATTATCTCTGCACGGTAATAGTCACTGTAAGAGTTCAGATCCTTCACCTTTACAGCCACGCTGTGATCGCTTGTAGGGGTCGCCTTTGAAACGGAGGGTGCGGCAGGTCTGGTCATGTACCTCAGCAAAGCACTGTCCTTGCCGTATTCTTTCTTACCGTTCTTTATTCTGTAAGGCAGTATCGTGTAGTCGTAGTATTTGCCGCGCTTCAGCTTGCTGTCCTTGAATTCGGTGTTTTTATTTCCCTTGACGGTCTTCAGAATTACGGAATTACCGCCTTCCTCATATCGGCGTATCTCATAGCCGTCGGCACCCTCTACCTCAGTCCATCTGAACCTTATGGCTGTAAGGCTTATGGAATACTTATCCTTCCAGAAAGTGCCTTTGATGCTGTCTTCATTGTTTCTGAAATCATATTTAACGCCGTTATCGACCGCATACAGCTCGGCAAATGAGTTGTGGCTGCAAATGATCTTCACACCGGTGTATCTCTTGTAGCCGTATGTATCATCACCCTTTGGGCTCTCCTCATTTATTCTCTCATCGGTAAAGCCGATGCTGTTTTCGGGAAAACTCCTGATGGAGTCGGGGATATCCACGACCTTAATCTTCTTGCAGTTGACCCTTAGAAAACGCGCAGCGCTGTCCCCTACCGAAGCCACTGTCCTGCCGTCTATCTTCGAGGGCAGAGTCAGCTTGCCCGATGAGCTTATCGCCTTGTCCTTTATATCCAATATAGAGAGACTGCCGTCAGGGCGTATGCTGTAGACAAACTTTGTGTTCTTTTTTATCAGTCCCACACCGACCGTACTGCTGCTCTCGGCGGCAGTATCGGAAACAGCAGACGCAGGGAGTGCCGATGCGCTCATGACCATGCTGAGTGCCAGCAGTGCGGCTATCATTTTCCTCATAATAACTTGACCTCCGTTACGGTAATACGGCAGCGATCAAATGCTGCCTGCTGCGAAATCATCACTCCGATATTATATCATTTTATTAACTGTATGTCAAGTACATCGCAGCCCGATAAAAAAGCCCCCCTGCAAGCCCGTTTCCATGCTTACAGGGAGATCCGATCACGCTTTCTGCTGCTTCATCTTCTGCTGTCTCATCAAGATCACAGCTATAATGATCGCAGCCGCAAGCGGCAGGAACACCATCATTACCATAGCGGAAGAAAAAGCGCTTCTCTCGTAGTCAAAATTTTTCGAGCCCGTCGCTATGACTAATGCGACCACCGACAGGAATGCGTCATAGACGATATGGAATATCGCCGCGGGATATACCGAGCCTGTCTTGTTGGTGAGCCATGTCAGTATAAAGCTCAGCACCACGCAGCTTATGCACATAGCCGTTATGCCGACGGCAGGGTGTACCTTTGTGCCGAAGTTATAGCCCTTGGCGATAAGGGGCGCGTGCCAAAGCCCCCAGATGATGCCGCTGACCGTTATGGCTGCGGGTGTCGGCATGAGCTTTTCCATCTTTGGGGTCAGGTATGCCCTCCAGCCGAACTCCTCGCCGAAGCCGCGGTCGAACCCGGTTATCGACACCACCGCGCACATGAGCAGCGAAGCCGCAAGCATTTTTCCGCCGCCCGCAAATTCCAGCGACCGCGAAAAATCATACCCGCCGCCCGCACGGACCGCCTCGGCAATACCCGCGCCCACCGACAGCAGCAGCGGCATCGCAAATGAAAGCAGGTAATACTTCCTGTTGCCCTTCATGTTTATCCGCAGATAGCTCTCCTCAAAGCCCTCCCTTGTGATGACCCTCGTCAGGATATTCGCGATGGCGGGATACCACATTATCGAGAGCGAGCCGAACACAGTCTTGAAATTGCAGTCCTTGTCGGTGCCGAGTATACATATGATATATACCGGCACAAAGGCGAGGATCAGGTATATCAGTATCCGTTTTATCGTCATTTTTTTATCTGTCTCTTTATTTGTCATACCCGTCCACTCCTTTCAGGTAAAGTTTGCAGGACAAGCGGTAGGAAAGATAGTATAGCGGCATGACCGCAAGCGCCGCGGAAAGCAGCACTATCATCACCTTGACGTTATTGCCGACCTCCATAAGCTCGAACACCCTGTCCCAGAAGCCGTCCATGCTGTTGCCGAAAAAGCTGAGGTCGCCGAAGAGCAGGTATGCCGCCAGCAGAAAGAGCCCTGCCACCAGTATAGCACCGTGGAGCAGATTGCCCTTCTTTGAGCCGAAGGCTATCATAAACGGTATATCTATCGCCCGCAGGAACATCTGCACGAAAAACAAAGCAAAGGTGATGCCCATCATGGGAACAGCCTTGTCACCTGTCACATCTATGGCTATCGAATTCATGCAGTTGCAGAGTATCACCGTACTCATGCTCGCAAGGTACACCAGGATATACTTCTCTCCCACCTGAGCCTTTGCTCCGCCCTCTGTAGCGGTGACGTAATACGCCCATTTCTTTCTCTCATCGGGCTCGAATACGCCCTGCTGGAACATTCCGATTATGTAAAAAGTGCAGATTATCGAAAACAGCGACATCATCTTGTATATATTGGAGATCTCAACATCGGGTTCACCGAGAACGCCTACAAAGTGCATAAACTGAACGGGCAGGATGCCTACCAGAGTGGGCAGAAGACTCTTGCGCATGATGATAGTATCCTTATAAAGAAGTCCGTACATCAGACACCCCTCCTTTTCATCGCCCTTACGGTGCAGAAATAGCTCACCGTAAGCGCTGCTATTATTATCAGCGGCATCGTCCAGCCGAATGTAAGCAGCAGCTTTTTCGCGTCCGCAAGCATCTGCGAGGTCACGGCGTCGTCAAACTGCTCCTCCGAAAGACCGGAATACTTCTCTTTCAGGCTTTCTGTATAGTGATCAATAAGCCCGTAAGCCGCGAACATCAACACCACATATATTACCGAAAGGATCATAAATGTTATCTTTTCCTTCCTGAACCTGATGGTGAGCGGCACGGATATACAGTTGACGAGCAAAAATCCCAGCGCTACCGCTGCGATATAATATACATACACCTTTTCGTGCTTTATGTCGGTAAGGGCATAGAGGAGCGCTAAGTTCAGCAGAGAAAAGATCGTACCCGCAACAGTGCCAAAGGCTATCTTCCCTATCTTGACAGCCGCCTGCCTGTATTCACTCACGGGAAGAGTGTAGCCGAACAAATACCATTTTGTCTTGTAATCCGATTCAATGACGCCGTTGTCTCCGAACGTCCCGACGAATATCACACTGATGATTATCAGGAACAGTGAAAAGAACACCCCCCTCTGATCCTCAACATCGTTCATCTTCGCCAGATTGCCGTAGTATGTACTGAGCATGAGCATCGTCTCGATCGCGATGAACCCTGCCGCGATACCCAGCCATATGAACCAGTTCTTTCTTGAAAGTATGAACTCCTTATAGATCAGTCCGCGCATGGTATATCACCGCCATTCCTTTTTCTCTCTGTTGACATAAAACAGCATGATCTCTTCAAGGGTGGTCGGATCTATAACAGCACCGCTGTACTTTCTCAAAGCCGCCGCCCTGTCGCTTACCAGCACATCTGCGCCGAAGTCGTTCACACGGGCGCTTATGTAATCCTCGGGTGCTATATCCTTGAAATCACGCTTTGTGCATTTTATCATGCCGTGCGATTCGAGTATGTCGTCCTTGAAGCCCGTCAGCAGTATCCTGCCCTTGTCGATGAAGGTAACACTGTCCGCCACCTTTTCAAGGTCTGAGGTTATGTGTGAGGACATAAGGATAGAGTTGTTCTCGTCCTGCAAAAAGTCTAAGAAGATATCGAGTATCTCGTTTCTTACAACGGGGTCTAGTCCCGTCGTGGCTTCGTCCATGATGAGCAGCTTTGCGCCGTGCGAGAGCGCCGCCGCTATCTGAAGCTTCATCTTCATACCCTTTGAGAACTGCCCGAACTTCTTCCTTCTCGGCAGCTGAAAGCGGTCGAGGTATTCAAAGAAGGTCTCGCTGCTCCAGCCCGAGAACACGCCTTTCAGTATGTTGTTTATATGGACTGCATTGAGCACATCATGGAACGGCAGCTCATCGAACACCGCCGAGATATACTGCTTTATCTCAAGCTCGTCCTTCTGATTATCGAGCCCGAAGATCTTTATATCTCCCGCATCGGGTCTGATGATATTCAGCACCGTGTTTATCGTGGTGGATTTTCCCGCACCGTTCTGTCCGATAAATCCCATGATGCTGCCCTTTGCGACGTTGAAGCTGACATTGTCGAGCGTAAAGCCGTCGTAGCGTTTTGTAATGCCGTTTATTTCTATGGCGTTGGTATAATCATTCATTCTCATTACCCCCGTAAAGCATTTCGGTTATCTCCTTGAGCTCCTCGAGCGACACCCCGCAGCGGAGCGCACGCCCGCAGGCTTCGGTTATCAGCCCCTCGATAGCCCTCAGCTCCTCCTCGCGGAAAAGCTCGATATCCCGCGCCTTTACAAAGCTTCCCTTGCCCGTATAGGATTCGATGAACCCGTCGCGTTCAAGCTCTTCATAAGCGCGTTTTGTTGTGATGACGCTGATCCTGAGCTGCTGAGCCAGCGCACGCATCGAAGGAAGGGCGTCCCCCTCCTGAAGAGTGCCGTTCATGATCTGCGCCTTGATCTGCGAGTATATCTGCTCATAGATAGGCTCGCCGTTTGCATTTGAAATGATAATGTCCATAATACATCTCCCGGGAAAGTGTATATTGATTGTGTATATTCGATATATACATTATAGCAGATATACACGCGCTTGTCAACAGCCTCCGCGTAACATATTCAACAAAATTCTTGTCCTTAAAATATGCAGTCTGCACAATTAATGGGTTTTCGTATATTTTATTCGCGAAATTCAGTGACAAATTATTCAAAAGGTGTTATAATAACTGTGTATATATTTTTGAAGTTAAGGGAGTAATGTATATATGCTGGGTCTTGTAGTCGAGGGCGGCGCCAGCCGCACCGTATATTCCTGCGGAGTGATGGAAGCTCTGATGGAGCAGAATATCAGGGCAGACTATTTTATTGGAGTGTCCGCGGGCATAGCTTTCGGCGTGTCCTACTGCTCGGGTCAGAAGGACAGAAACAGAAAGCTGATAAACGATTACTATGTCACATCTAAATATTCGGGCGTGCATCATATGCTCGACCCGCACAACAGAAGCTTTTTCAATCTGGATTACGATTTCAGAGATATCCCGAACAAGCATCTGTTCTTTGATTACAAAGCTTTTGCCGATTTCAAGGGCAGGTGCATATCCGTCCTGACCGACCTTGAAACGGGAAAGGCGGTCTACCCCGATATGCCGCGCGATGACAAGGACTTCAAACACCTCAGAGCAAGCTGCGCCCTGCCGCTCCTCTTCCCGCCGATAGAGATAGACGGAAGAAAATACATGGACGGCGGCATTGCCGATTCTATACCCTTCCGTCAGGCGCTCGATGAGGGCTGCGATAAGGTCATAGTGATACTCACCCGCCAGCGCGGATACGTCAAGGCAGACGAAAAGGCGCAGTGGCTGATCCTTCACGCCTTCCGCGACTACCCCGAATTCTGCGAGCTTATAAAGACCCGCGCCGAACGCTACAACAAGCAGCTCGAAGAGCTGACAAAGCTCAGGAACGAAGGCAAGGTGTTCGTCTTTTACCCCAAGAAAGAGCTTCTTGTCAGCCGCACCGAAAAGGATATCGCAAAGCTCAACAGGCTTTACGACTACGGATACAGACACGGTATGTGGGCTGAGGACAGGCTGAAAGAATATCTTGAGAGGTGATGGGATGCCGTTTTTCAAAAGCATCGGCTCATTTACGAACACTTTATACTCGGCTTTTTTTGACAGACCAGCCAAAAGGCTGAGGTTCTACGTCAGCGAGATAGAAAGCCCCCGCCTGCCCGAAGCCTTTGACGGCATGAGGGTGATGCACCTTTCGGATCTTCACGCCAAGGATTACGGCAGCGGATACCGCACGCTTATAAACGCCTGCCGCAGGCACAAGCCCGATATAATAGTATTCACGGGCGATATTTTCAGCCGCGATGAGAGCATACAGAGGATAATGACCCGCGTGCCGATGATGAGAGAGCTTGCAGACACAGCTCCCGTCTACTACATCACGGGCAACCATGAAGTCGATGCTCCCGAAAAGACCGAGATACTCTGCAAGACGCTGGAGGGTGTCGGCGTTACGGTCCTTCGCAGCAAAAGCACCAAAATTTTCCGCGGCGGTGAACATATAAACATCTACGGGCTTGAGATGCCGCGCGAATGCTTCCGTGCGGCGGACGGAAGCTTCAAAGGTCTGAGAAAGCTGACCGTCGGAGATATCGACGGTCTTCTCGGCAGACCGGAAAGCGATGGATTCAACCTGCTGCTGGCTCACTCGCCGATACAGTTTCAGCAGTTCGCCGAATGGGGTGCCGACCTGACAATGTCGGGACACATACACGGCGGGATCATCAGGATACTGGGGACTGGCCTGCTCTCGCCCGAGCGCAGGTTCTTCCCTAAATATACAAAGGGAGTCTACCGCCGAAAGAGCGGGCGCGGCGAAGCAGTGCTCGAAGTCTCGGCAGGACTCGGCAAATTCAGGATAAACAACCCCGAATCTGTACCGATATGTATTTTAAGGAGGCAGCAAAAATGACGGCTGAAAGCATTACAAAGACAGAAAATGCAGACATCAGACAGCGTATCGCAGATTACTTCGACGAGCATTTTGACGAGATACTCACGGATCTTGGAGAGATCATGTCTATTGATTCGTCTTACTCACAGCCCGCCGAGGGCAAACCGTTCGGAGAAGGCTCGGCGGCGGCACTCGCGTGGGGCGCGGAAAAAGGCAGGCAGCTCGGGCTCAGGGTCAGGAATTTCGATAACTACGCAGTATCCATGACCTTCGGCAGCGATCCCGTGCTGGGCATACTCAGTCACCTTGACGTAGTTCCCGCTTCCGCAGAAGGCTGGCACTATCCGCCTTTCGCCTGCACCGTTGACGGCGACACCATCTACGGCCGCGGCGCCATCGACGACAAGGGTCCTTCCGTTGCCGTGCTGTGGGCGGTAAAGGCGCTTAAAGAACTGAACATACCGCTGAGCAAGGGGTTCAGGATAATCTTCGGCGGCGACGAGGAGCAGGGCTGCGAGGACATCGTCTACTACGAAAAGCAGGAGGCTTTCCCGCCGATGGTGTTCACCCCCGACGGCTCATTCCCCGTCCTCAACTGCGAAAAAGGCATGGTACACCTGACATTCTCCGCGCCCTTTGAGGATTCCGACATCACCGAGATACGCGGCGGCAGCGTTATAAACGCCATTCCCGATAAGTGCAGGATAACCTTTGCGGGCACCGACGGCACGACGCTCATGTACGGCGGAAAGCCCGCCCACGCTTCACGCCCCGAAAACGGCGTGAACGCCATCACGAAATTTCTGGCGGCGTACAAAAAGGACTGCGGCAAAACGCCTCAGCTGTGCGCTCTAAGGAGGATGTTCCCGCACGGCGAGTTTGACGGCGAGTCGCTCGGGCTGGGGTTTGAGGACGAAATCTCGGGCAAGATGACCTGTGCGCTGACGCTGCTCTCAACAGAAGGCGGCAGGCTGCGCGGCGGTATCGACATACGCTTTCCCATCGACCGCAGCTATGACGAGATAAGTCGCATCGTGATACAGGAGCTGAAAAGCTCGGGCTTTGAGATAGACGAGTGCAGCGGCATGGAGCCTCACTATGTTCCCGCCGACTCACCTTTCGTACAGACACTGCTCGATGTTTACGAGGAGGTCAAGGGCGAGCGCGGCGAGCCTATCGCGGAGGGAGGCATTACATATGTTCACAACACCGAAGGCGGAGTGGCGTTCGGTGCGGAGTTCCCCTGGGAGAACAACAATATGCACGGCGTTGACGAGCATATCTCCATCGAGACATTCAAGATGAACCTCAATATGTACGCCAATGCGATAGCGAGGATATGCAGATAAGCCTTGCGGCGATCAATTAACATATATCGGAAGATCCCCCGAAGTCAGCTGAACTTTCGGGGGATCTTTTAAAAAATTCTGACATTTTTTCAGTTTATCTATTGATTTTTTTGTTTAAATGTGCTATAATGAATGTGACTTAAAATAATAAAGGGGGTAATACTCTTGAAAACTATACGCGGAAAAATCATGCTCGCTATGCTGGCACTTGTTTTCGTTGTGATAATACTTCTGACCGACACCTTTGTCTGGTTCTTCACCAAAAGCAGCTCTGCAAACCTGGCGGCAAACAATCAGCTTCTTGCAAAGGAAGCGTCGCTTAATTTTGACTATATGGTCGATTCATATGTCAAAAGCGTTTCACAGCTGGTGACGAGCGAATCATTCGCGAATTCGGCTAATAACTCCGACCGCATCACGCAGTTCACCGACCGCTATTACAGTGACACTATGTATACCTCTTTCGGCATATACTCAAGCGACGGCAAGCTTCTTGAGTCCAGCTCATCGGGCTGCGCGGACGTTATCACCGACAGCGATGTCGCATCTGCTTCTGCACGCTATGATGCCGCTGTCACAAAGCTGGTCGAGATAGACGGCAAATATTATTTCGGCGTGCTCATGCCGATACCTTTGTCAGCAGGCAGCAGCGAAAAGCAGGTAGCCGCCGCAGTCATCTGCTGCGATAATATCTCGCAGTCGCTCAATACTTTAAGCGACAAGACCTCCAACTCAGCCTATGTGCTGAGCCGCGACGGTCAGGTCATATTCACCGCAGGCGAGACTTACGCCGAAGTCGGACAGAAGCCTATAGAGCTTGCCAACACCGACGAAAGCTATAAGGGCATCGCCGACACCTTCAAGACCGCTATCAACGGCAAGAGCGGCTCTTATGAGTACAAGCTCGACCACAAGCGCTATACCGCGGGCTTCTATCCCGTCAGCCATTTCAACGTAATGATCGTAGTATCCACTCCCACCTCCGTGGGCGTGCTCGATGTGAGCAGCGGCAGTATATGGATCATCGGCGTGTTCCTTGTGGTACTTATCATCGTCACGATCGTTTTCGCGCTGCTCTTTGCAAGGCGTATATCCAAGCCCATCGTGGCTTCCACCAACCGCCTGCGCGCTCTTTCAAACGGAGATATCTCTTCGAGAGTTGACGTTGTATATTCGAGCGACGAGCTTGGCGTGCTTTCAAACTCACTCGAAGAAACGGTCATAAACCTCAGACAGTATATCAACCTTATCCAGATAGCTCTGCAGCAGATCGCCGAAGGCAACCTCAGCCACCGCATGGACGGCAATTTCAAGGGCGATTTCAAGAAGATCAAGGATACCTTTAATGAGATATTCGAGTCTTTGAACGTCACTTTCGATTCCATCAACAATTCCGCCGAGCAGGTGACATCGGGGGCTGTGATGGTCTCAAACTCCGCACAGGCACTCTCTCAGGGTGCTACCGAGCAGGCAAGCGCCATCGAGGAGCTTTCCGCCACGCTGAGCGGCGTTTCGGATCAGGTCATACAGAACTCCGACAGCGCCATGAACGCTTACAAGATCGTAAACGACAACACGGACGCCATGAACCGCTGCAACGCGGATATGCGTAATATGCTCGACGCTATGAAGATGATAACCGAGACCTCAGAGGAGATACAGACGATACTCAAGGTCATCGACGACATCTCATTCCAGACCAACATACTCGCGCTCAACGCGGCAGTTGAGGCTGCACGCGAAGGCTCCAAGGGCTTTGGCGTTGTAGCCGATGAGGTAAGACAGCTGGCCGCACGCTCCGCCGAGGCTGCAAAGCAGACCGCAGCGCTCATCAAGAGATCCTCCAGTGCCGTTGCAAACGGAACGAGCATCGCAGAGACCACCGCGAAGTCGCTCGATTCACTTGCCAAGGACTCCGAGCGCATCAGTGAGCTTATCAAGAATATCGCCGACGCTTCGGCAGAACAGTCTGAAGCTATCATGCAGATCAACACAGGCGTAGACCAGATCTCGGCAGTTGTTTCCGCGAACACCGCGTCTGCTGTCGGCTCCGCTTCCGCAAGCGAGGAGCTTTCAAGCCAGTCGCTGATACTCAAAAATATGATAGCAAGATTCCACCTCTCTTCAGATGAGCCGCAGAAAACGAGCTTCATCGACGAGGACGACGACGATATCATACCTTCATCTCCCGAAGAGGCAGCGCCCCCGCAGGACGAGGACGACGGGCTGGATCTTGCAAAGATAAAAGGTGAAGAGATGCTGAACACCATCGACGACGATGATGAAAAGTATTGACCATTGCACATACTATAAGTAAAAACACTCCCCGCCCGACAGCGGGGAGCATCATATCCGTAAGGAGGAAATTATAATGAAAAGACGGATCGGAATTCTTACAAGCGGCGGCGACTGCCCCGGACTTAACGCAACTATCCGCGGTGTTGCAAAGGCTTGCTATGAACGCTTTGGCTCAGATGTTGAGATAATCGGCATACAGGACGGCTATTCGGGGCTGATAAACAACCAGTGCAAGCTTATGCAGCCAACCGATTTTTCGGGAATACTCACAACAGGCGGCACCATTTTCGGCACAAAACGCACCCCCTTCAAGATGATGACAGTGGTCGAGGATGACAATGTAGATAAGGTCAAGAACATGAAGAAGACCTACAAGGATCAGAAGCTTGACTGCCTGCTGACACTCGGCGGAAACGGCACACACAAGACCGCGAACCTGCTGAGCGAGGAGGGACTTCACGTCATCGGTCTGCCCAAGACCATCGACAATGATATCTGGGGAACGAGCGTGACCTTCGGCTTCCACACCGCAGTTGACATCGCGACCGACGTTATCGACAGGCTCCACACCACAGCAAACTCCCACGGACGCATACTTGTAGTCGAGATCATGGGCAACAAGGCGGGCTGGCTGACGCTCTATTCGGGTGTTGCGGGCGGCGCCGACATGATCGTTATACCCGAGATACCCTACGACATCGACAAGCTTGCCGAAGCCTGCGAAAAGAGAGCGGCATCGGGCAAGGGCTTCTCTATCCTCGCGGTCGCAGAAGGCGCTTTCGACACAGATGAAGCCAAGATGAAGAAGAAAGAGCGTGCAAAGCTCCGCGCCGAGGAGGGCATCACCACCGCTTCAAACCGCATCGCGAAGCAGATAGAAGCCAAGACGGGGCTTGAGACAAGAGTTTGCGTGCCCGGACATATGCTCCGCGGCGGCAGCCCCTCCGCTTACGACAGAGTGCTCGCGACTCAGTTCGGCGTACACGCCGCCGCGCTCATCGCAAAGGACAAGTACGGCTATGCCGTTGCAAAGGTCGGCGACAAGATCACCGAAAACAAGCTGAGCGACGTTGCGGGAAAGACCAAGTTCGTGCCCGCCGACGATCAGATGGTAAAGACCGCCCGCGACATCGGCATCTCGTTCGGTGATTGATGATGCTGTTTGAAGGCAAATCGCTGTTCGAGATACGTCATCCCGTAATGGAGGAGGACTACCTGCCCGTGCTGCGGCTCTGCGCCGTACTCGACTGCACGCAGCAGGTAGGCGCACTTGCAAACGCTTTCCGCATAAGAGAGCTGAGCATCGACCTTGCCGTCCCTGACGACGATATCATTACACACTGCAAAAAACACCGACCCGATATACTGCTTCTCAACTGCGATGTGCTGCCTGCCGAGTACATCGCAGACCTTGCGAAAGGGCTTGACGCCGCCGCACCCGCGCTGCTCATAACCATCGGCAGCAATGAAACGAAGGCGAAAACTGCGGGCAGCTATTTCAAAAATCACCTGAACCTCGCGCCGCCCGTTTACCCCCCTCGCGATGCGGAATATCTGGAAAAACTTTTCCTGACGCGGGTGATCTCACGGGATTACTACATCGGCAAGCTCAGGCTGCTGGTCGAGATAACGCTTAGCGCCATGCACTGCAAAAACAGCGCAGCGGGCAGCGAATATCTTAAATTCGCCGTGACACAGGTGCTCTGCGAGCCTTACCGCTACTTCGGTTCGTCGCAGGCGGTCAGCAGAATGATCGCCGCCGAGTATAATGTCACCCCCGCGAACGTCAACAGCGTCCTTACCAACACCATCTCAAAGGCTGTCCACAGCATGACAAAAGCAGAATTCAACGCAGCATTTGACAGAAACGGATCGGACGAAACGCCCTCGAACATTGAATTCATCTACGCCGCGGCAAGGCTTGCCTCACGCCCCGCAAAGCGGATACTTTCAAACCTCAACGACGAGCCGTTTGAGTACCCGCAGAGAAAGATCAAGATGATATAACGATATCCCCGACAGCTTTCATGCCGTCGGGGATATTTTTAAGCAAAAAAAAGACTGCCGATTGCTCGGCAGTCTTTGCTATATTCTAAGCGTTATGCTCGGAATCTTAAATTAGTGCTTCTTCTTGGAAACTGCCATAGCAGCGCCTGCGAGAAGCAGACCTACAGTACCGAGTGCAGCTGCACCGGTTGCAGGGTTGTTGTCGGAAGCAGGAGCAGAACTGCTGTTGCCGCCGTTGCTGGAGCTGCTCTTAGAGCTGCTGCTGGAGCCGCTCTCATCGGAAGAAGGATCAGCAGCTGCAATGTTAACGGTGAAGAGAACCTCGTACTCCTCGCCATCCTCGTCGGTGTAAGAAGCGGATACAACGCCGGTACCAACGTTCTGAGCGTACAGAGTGATGGTGGAAGCGCCGTTCTCGTCAGTCTTAACTACGGTAGCGTCAACGTCACCGAGAGCCTTGAAGCCGGTAGAAGCGGGCTCGTCCTTCTGGTCAACCTCAGCCCAAACGATGTCAGCATCAGCAACAGGCTCGCCGTCATCGGTCAGGAATACGCTGAAGTCATAGCCGTCGCCGACCTTCAGATCAATGGTCTCTTCGGTCTTGCCGCTTTCGGTAAGCAGAGCATAGTTATGACCGGTAGGATCAACAATAGGTGCCTCCTCGGGGATACCTGTGATGTCGAAGGATACTGCATAGTGAGTACCTGCGTTAGCCTCGTTGAAGATAGCGTCAAGACGCTCAGCGTCATAGAAATCGCCGCTGGTGTTGCCGGTCTCGCCGTACTCGTTGTAAACCTCGAGTCTCAGCTTACCGTTGCCCTCAATATCGCCATAGAGGAGCTTGTCGTCGTCGATGGAGTAGAACTCCTTGCCGTCGATGAGCAGCTTAACGTTGGTGATCTCGATGCCTGCTTCCTTGACCATATCCATCTTGTCCTGAGCAGACAGACCGTCGATACCTGCGGTGCCTGCGCCAACAGCGTCAGCCAGACCGTCGATATCTACGTTCCAAACGGTAGCGCCGGTAACGGTATAAGGATCGGTACCCTCGGGAACTTCGCCGTAAGTAAGCTCGCCTGCTTCATTGTAGAATGCAGGAGCGGACTCTGCAACGTAAGTCTTGGTGTCAGCAGTTACAGTGAAGCCAACGCCTCTTGCATCTGCATCTTCCTGGCTCATCTGCTGATAAGTCCAGTTATCGGTGTACATCTCAAATGCGTTGAAGCCGGTGGAAGGCTCTTCTTCCTCAGTGCCTTCCTCGATGGTGATGGAAGTGATGTCTACGCCGTAAACCTGGAAGAGAGAACCGCCGTATGTGCCGTCGTCGCCGCCGAGATAGGTAGCGAGCCAGTTAACAGCCTCGGGAGAAAGCTCGAAGGTAAGGGAACCGGACTCATACAGAATGAAGTAACCGTCATTCTGGAGCAGGGGCTCGGTATTCTCCTCAAGCTCAGCATCGGAGAGGGAGCTCTTCAGCTTAACGCCCTTGATGGAAGAAGCCTTCCAAACGTACTGCTTCAGATTCTCAGCAAGCTCTTCGTCGCCGTCAGCAACAGCTTCGTTGTACTTTTCTTCAGCCTGCTCGTCATAAACCTTACCCCAGCCGTTAGCGGTGCAGAGACCTGCGAGGTAATAGTCATAACCCTCTTCGAGAGTGTAGTCAATCGTAACCTTTACGTTCTTGTCAGCGGGAGCAAGCTCGTATACCTTGTTGGAAACGTAGCCGTCGGAGCCCCAGTCGCCGCCGTAGCCGTTGTCAAAATCCTCAGTCCAGGGGAAAGTGAACTCGGGCTCTCCGCCCTCTTCCTCAACAACAGTGAGGTCCTTCAGAGTAGCGGTAACGGTGATCTCGCCAAGCTTGGTGAAATCAGCAGGATCGGACTCATAGCCTGCGATCTTAACTTCGGTAGTGGTAGCTCTCTTGCCGTCGTCACCCTTCTTACCGAGGGTAGCCTCAACGCTCGACTCAGCAATGGTATTGCCCTCGCCGTCCTTGATGGTGTACTCGATAGTCTCGGTGGTGTACTCGGTATCAGCAAGGTTAGCACTTGCTTCGCCAAGGTAGAACTGTACGCCTGCGTCACCGATAAGGGTGTCGCCGCCCTCGCTGGACTGAGTCCAGAGATCAGCAGCGTCTGCCTTCAGTGTGATAGTGCCGTCGTCACCAAAGCTTCCGTCAACAGACTTCCAATTCCAATTGGTGCTGCCCATTACATATACCTGTGCGCCGAAATCAGTAGGAGCGATCTCGGTAGCTGCGGAAACAGATACCATGCTCATGAGAGAAGCAGCGAAAGCAGCAGCCGACATACCGGCTAAAATTCTAGATGCCTTCATTTGTAAATTCCTCCATTTAAAAATTTTTAAGATTTTACATCAGGGTATACTGCGTACCTTGATAATCTTACTACGATTATATCACAAGTTTATCATCTTTTCAATAGTCATTTCAGACAAATAGTGCATTGCTGTTTGTTCTTTTTGTATAAATTTCAAACAAATATCGTGTATTTAATGCAACAAAATTATACTTTTGCGCTGATTTCTCCATATCCGACATGATAACTATGTGAAATATTTAATCCTCGGGGCTATACATTGACACAATTTTATTTAGCCATTCTGCCGTCATATCTCCGACATAATCGGGCGACACGATACGGGCATCCTCGCCAAATCTTGTCAGCCAGCCCCAGAAATCGGGCGACAGCTGTACGACCGCGTCTATATAAAAGGTATCCCCGTCCTCGGGGTGAATCACCGTGCGGTCGCCGAAGCGGTCGAGCACCTCGTCCACCAGTTCATTCTTGAATCTTATCCTGAGGTCTTCGGCAGCGCCCTTGTTTTTAAGCGGTGCCTTGAGCTTTCTCAGTTCAAGCTCCTCGTCGAGAGTGGGACTCACCCTTTTCTCGTCCACGACAACAGCCGTCGATATCCTGTCGGCGCGTATGCGGCATACCTCTCCGCCGTTCTCATCGCCCCTGAGGCAGATGATGTAGAAGTGATCGTTCTCCCAAACGACATTAAAAGGAGACACACGCTCGGTCCTGCTCTGCTTTTTCTTATCGGCGCCCGATTCCCCGAGCCCGAGTTCGAGCTGTCTGTCGGAGAATATCGCCTGCTCGGCGGCGTCTATTATCTTATATGTAGCGTCCCCCGAGGATTTGGTGCGGTTCTCGATATGCACCGACCTTCTCAGCGCGGGTGCTTTATGCTCGCTCGTCAGCGTCTGAAGCTTGCGGATAAGCTCGCCCGAACGCTTTAGGGTAAGGAATCTCGACGTTGCGACGGCATCGCAAACAGCGGCAAGCTCATCATCGTCAAAAAGCCTGTCGCCCATATAATATGCGTTGGAATGACCGATCTTGGTCGTCTGTATATTGAGCCCCGCGTCGTTGAGCGTGGCAATATCGTCATAAATAGTCTTGCGCTCCGCCTTGATACCCATGTCGGCAAGGATCTCAATAAGCTGATTTCCCGTAATCGCATGAGTTTCATCGGTGCGCGACCTGAACAGCTGCTCCATTATAAGCAGCTTCTGTTTCTGTCTTGATACACCAGCCAAGTTCTATTCCTCCCCGCTCGTTTCTTTGCTTTTTGCGCCCTTGGACAGAGAAATGCGTTCTCCGTCGGGCCTTACGATCGTCGTATTCTCCAACTGCGCGCAAAGATTCCCCGTAACGGCAGCGCGGTACTCATTCCTGAGCGTCTCTCTTTCGCGCTTCTCCGCTTCGGTCAGTTCCCTTTCGCGTGAGATGTGAGTAAGCTCCGACAATCTGTCAAGCTTTACCTGCTCCATTATTTTTACACTCCTTTACCGATATCACATCGGCAATATGCGGTCATTTACGCCACTGCTCCCGCGGGAGGACCCGCACCGCTGCGCTCCGCCCGGATCTCTCCGGCACAGCTTGCAATTAACGAAACCGACCATGCGGCTTTACACACGCCGCGCCGCCGTCAGGTAAATTTTCGGACTTTTCGCGGTGGATCTTTTTATATACCGCTTGTTTTTATGTTCAAGTCCATAAAATATCCCTTTTGGCAGATAGTAAATATATTATATCACAATTCTTTTTCTTTTGCAATGTCATTTTTGCACGAAAAGTCCGTTAATTTTCCCTCACTTTACACAAAAATACACCATAACCCACATTTTACTAACACATTGATATCGGGTGTCGGCATTTTTGGACTGCACGGGTCATGTGAACTTCATTTCCAAGAATGTGTACTTTATATTGTGCAAGTACACAAAATTTATTCAAAACCATTGACTTTGCGGATTTTTCGGCTATAATGGAAGTATAGAAAGACAAAGCCGCAAGGCTTACGGGACAACAAGTGCGGGCTTTCCGCACGGCAAAAGAAAGGACAACAGAATGTACAAAAACGCTGCATCAGCCGAAGAGCTGCGCGACAGCTACTATGCCGCTGCCGCCGACATCGAGATCTACATACGCAAACTGAAAGCCGAAGTCGCCGAACGCCCCGACCCCAAGGCGCTCTCGGACATAGAATCGCGGATTGCGGTATTGAGAGAAGAACGCCGGGAGCTCGCCGCCATTGCCGACAGGCTCGCAAGAGAGGCTGCCCCGCCCCCGCCTTCTCCCAGCTTAGCCGCGAGGTGCAGAGCATGAATCACAGCTCCGCCGCAGGCTACAACGAAAAGCTTTACGATGCTCTCTTAAAAATTCTCGACAAACAATTGACTCAAACACAAAAATGTTATATAATAATGTATTATAAGGAAAGAATGACGATGCGGGAGATCGCCGAGCTGAGGTGCGTCAGCCCTTCTACCGTCTGCCGCACCATAAAACGCGCCGACCGCAAGCTTGAACAGCTAAAAACCGCGGCGGAGCTTATCATCGGCGGTCAGTCCGCCGTTTCGGGAGAATAATACACAAATGAGTATCGAAAAGTTCGTCCGCGGGTATGCGGACATGGAGATATCGAGGTTCCATATGCCCGCCCACAAGGGAACTCCCCTGCTGGGCGGCGAGCCTTACGATATCACCGAGATAAAGGGCGCGGATTCGCTTTTTGAATCCGACGGGATCATCTCCGAAAGCGAACGGCACACCGCCGACGCTTTCGGATCTTTGCGTACCTGCTACTCCGCCGAAGGCTCGTCGCTTTCGATCAAGGGCGCACTCTGTGCTGTACGCAGGCTTAAAGGCAGACCGATAAGGGTCGCGGCTTCAAGGAGCTGTCACGGTGCATTTATAAGCGCCTGCGCTCTGCTCGGCATAGAACCCGAGTGGCTCCTGCCCGACAGCCCGCGCAATATGCTCTGCGAGTGCAGGGTAAGCGCCAATGCTGTGGCGGATGCTCTTGACAGCAGTCCCCTGCCTGTCGATGCGGTCTACATCACCTCCCCCGACTATTTAGGTCAGCTCGCGGACGTAAAAGGCATAGCAAAGGTCTGCCATGAGCGCGGGACGATATTGATCGTTGACAACGCTCACGGCGCTTACCTTAAATTCCTGACACCGTCGCTGCACCCTCTCGACATGGGTGCCGACCTTGTATGCGATTCGGCGCACAAGACGCTCCCCGTCTACACGGGCGGCGGATATCTGCACATTTCAAAGCAGGCACCCGAAGGGCTCGCCGAGCTTTGCAAGCCCTCGATGCTCATGTTCGGCTCCACCAGCCCCTCCTATCTGATAATGCAGTCGCTGGACAGGTGCGCGGGTCTTCTGCACGGCGGGCTGCCCGAGATGATACGCCGCTGCTGCCGCCGCACGTCAGAGGTAAAGGCGGTCATTGAAAGCCGCGGCATCCGCGATATCTCGGAAGAGCCGATGAAGATCACCGTTGCTGCCGACTTCGGATATGACGGCAGGCAGCTTGCCGAGCTTATGCGGCAGTCAAAGATGGAGCCGGAGTACGCCGACCCTTACGCCGTAGTGCTTATGCTCTCGCCTTACAACACCGACCGCGACTTTGAACGGCTGACCGAGTTCTTCTCGAACATCGAAGTCACCCGTTCTGCCGACGCGGACAGTGCCGACAACAGCCTGCTTTTCGCCCACCGCCCCGAAAAAGCGGTCTCTCTGCGCGAGGCTATGCTCTCATCGGCGCAGGCAGTCCCGCCAGACGACGCGGTGGGAAGGATCTGTGCGAGAGCCGCCATGAGCTGCCAGCCGTCGGTAGCCGTCGTCATGCCCGGCGAAATTATTTCCGCCGAGTCTGTAAAAATTTTAAAAAGGTATAGCATTCCTGAAATATATGTGGTATAATATAATTTGAGCTTGTTATTTTGAGCTAACGTGAAACACTATCGGAAAGGAGAATGTCGGCTGATGATCGGCAATGAAGCCTCGCTTGAACTTATCGAAAGGCTGATATCCCGCGGGCGCGAACCGCATTCTGTCATGATATGCGGCGAGAGGGGCAGCGGCAAAAAGACCCTTTCGCGCGAACTTGCGGCGCGGCTGCTCTGCGAAAGGCAGGACGGCAAAAGCTGCGGCGTATGCAGACACTGCCGCCTTATTGCCGACGGCGCACACCCCGACCTTGTAACGGCGGCAGCTTCCGAAACGGGCAATTACAAGATAGACGATATCCGCGCGATGGTATCGGAAGCATACATCTCCCCGAGCGAGGGACGCTACAGGATATTCCTGATACCCGATCTGGATCTTTCCCCGCAGACCTTGCAGCAGATACAGAACGTGATGCTCAAAGTCATCGAAGAGCCGCCCGATTCTGCGGTCATCATACTGACGGCGAGAACGCGCGAGCTTTTCCTTGACACGATAATCTCACGCACATTGCAGCTCACCACCGAGGAAGTCTCCGCCGCGGAAGCTATGGCGGAGCTTGAAAGGCGCGGCTGCGATCCGCAGAACTCCGAGCAGGCGGTGAGGAGGTGCGGCGGCAACATCGGGCGCTGCCTTGACTACTGCTCCGATGAGAAGATGCGTGAGACCGCCGAGCTTGCGGCTGACATCTGCCGCGACATCGCAGCCTCGGACGAGTACAGGCTGCTGCTCGACATAAACCGCCTGAGCGGCAAAAAGCATGGCTTCATCAGCCTTATGGAGTTTGCAGAGCGCCTGACGAGCGATGCCGTTCGCGTGCGGGCGGGGCTTGAAAGCCCTTACCTGTATTCGCAGGAGGTCTGCCGCGCTATGGCACTAAGATACAGCGAACGGCGGCTCACCGACATATACGACATATTCGTTGAGTGCGCGTCAAGGGCTAATGCAAACTGCCTGATAAGCACGCTCAGCAATTATCTGGCAGCTCAGCTCAGCAGGGTATGAATGCCTGCTGCCGAAAACAGATCGGAACGGTTTTATGCTATTGCCCAAACAGGATATAGAAAGAGGTACATAATATGGCAGAGGTTAGATACATCGGAGTGCGGTTCAAGAGCGTGGGGAAGATCTATTACTTCTCCCCCAAGGATATCGCAGTTAAAAAAGGCGACAAGGTCATCGTTGAGACGGTGCGCGGAGTTGAGTGCGGCGAGGTAGTTCTCACCGAGAGGACTATGGACGAAAAGCAGCTTAGCTCTCCCTTAAAGCCGATAATCAGAGTCGCGACCGAAAAGGACTTTGAAACGATAGAACGCAACAAGAAAAAGGAAAAGGAAGCCTTCGCTATATGCGAGGAGAAGATAAAGAAGCACGGTCTTCACATGGACCTCGTGGACGTTGAGTGTACCTTTGATAACAACAAGATGCTCTTTTACTTCACCGCAAAGAACAGAGTTGATTTCCGCGAGCTTGTAAAGGATCTGGCAAGCGTTTTCCGCACCCGTATCGAGCTGAGACAGATAGGCGTGCGCGATGAAGCCAAGATGCTCGGCGGGCTCGGCATATGCGGACAGCCCTTCTGCTGTTCGAGATTCTTAGGGGAATTCCAGCCTGTTTCGGTCAAGATGGCAAAGGAACAGTCGCTGTCGCTCAATCCCACAAAGCTTTCGGGAAGCTGCGGCAGACTTATGTGCTGCCTGAAATATGAAAGTGAAGCCTATCAGGATCTTCTCAAAACAACACCGAAGGTCGGCGCTCTTGTCAACACCTCAGAGGGCAGGGGCACCGTTATAGATGTAAACCTGCTGACGGGTATGCTGAAGGTCAAGCCCGACAAGAGCGACAACATCATCACCGTCAAGAAGACCGATGTGGAGCTGCTGAAGGACGGCGTGGTGAAGCTCGACAAGAACGAGCTGAGAGCACTCCGTCAGCTGGAGGGCAAGTGATATGCCTTCCATCTCCGTACATCTGACACTTTCTTCGCGCATAGCAGAACGGCTGGGTATCACCGATATGCCCGCTTACTACCTGGGAGCGATAGCCCCCGACGCCGTGAACCTTGACGGCTTTGCTTCGCAGGAGCTGAGATACGGCGCGCATATACGTTCGAGGGACTATGACGTCTGGAAGCAGAACATATCCGACTTTTATAAAACCAACAGGGCGCTCTACGCCGACACCCCCGATTTCCTCACGGGATTTCTAATGCACCTCTACACCGACATAGCGTGGGACGAGGTGGTGCAGCCTAAGATGTTCGAATATCTTCGCTCCTGCGGGTTTGCCGATGATGAACTCAGCACCCGCAAATGGGACGAGCTGCGCGGCTTTGACAGCCTGCTATCGCAGAAGGCGGAGTATAAAAACGCCATAGAAGAGCTGAAAAAAGCCCGCCCGACAGCGATCACAACAGTAACACCCGGTCAGCTGTCCAAATGGCGCGACAAGATAGTGGCGCTCGAATACCCATATCCCCTCGCGGGATTCCTGTGCAGCGAACACATCGACCTTACCGCCGAAAGGGCATTGCAGCTTTACTTTGACGGCACCGAATAAGCCCCGCCTGTCAGTGCTCCGCCGACCATGTATGAAACATCCAAGGAGGAAAAGCGATGATCCGCCCGATAAACAAAGACATTGTATTTCTGAAGAAAAAAAGCCTTCCCGCCACAAAAGCCGACACCGGGGTGATACAGGATCTTAAAGACACCATGAAAGCCCACAAGGACGGCTGCGTCGGTATGGCAGCCAACATGATAGGCGTGAACAAGCGGATCATCATCATCGACTCGGGCATGGGGCATATCGTCATGCTGAACCCCGTGATAACCCGCCGCGACGGAAGATACGAAACCGAAGAAGGCTGCCTTTCGCTCGTCGGCACGCGCAAAGCTGTCAGATATCAGAGCATAACCGTCCGCTATACGGGCGAGGACATGAAGCAGCATCAGGCAGATTACAGCGGCTTCACAGCACAGGTCATACAGCACGAATGCGACCACTTAAACGGAGTCATCATCTGACCCCGCAGACGTTACATCACAAAGCCTTATACCCTGCCACGAGGGGGGATAAGGCTTTTTTATTTCCTCGGCAAAAAAAGCCGCCTGCCGTCGGGGGCAAAGTATTAAAAAACATTGACAGTTTTGCGGATAAATGGTATAATTATCGTGTATATATTTCACACAGAAATGAGGTATGCGCCATGAATGAACAGATAACGCTGCAATGCTCCTGCCTTGACAGGCTGAGCCTTGCGATACAGCAAAATTACATACCGACGATACAGTCGATACTGCTTAAAAATGAGGGCGAACAGCCTGTCGAGGGACTGAAGGTCAGCATAACCTGCGAACCGCATTTTGCAGCAGACTTCTCGGCAGACATTGACCGCATCGACCCGGGAACTCCCGTTGAGATCTCTCCCGTTGATCTTATCGTGCTGCCCGAGCTCATGTTCTCGCTGACCGAAAAACTCACGGCTGTCATGCACATAACCGTTTCCGCAGGAGATGTGCTTTGCTCGGAGGACAGGCAGATAGATCTTCTCCCCGTCAGCGAATGGTGCGGCACCTCCGTGCTGCCCGAGCTCACGGCGGCGTTCGTCACCCCCGCGCACCCTGCTGTAGCGGGCATCATCTCCAAGGCTTCACAGCAGCTTGCGGAATGGTGCGGCGACCCCTCATTTACCGAATATCAGACACACGATCCAAACAAAGTAAAGCTTCAGGCAGCGGCTATCTATGCCGCACTCCAGCGGGAGAACATCGCCTACGTTCTGGCACCCCCTGGATTTGAGAGCACGGGTCAGAAGGTACGCACCGCAGATCAGGTGCTGGCATCAAAGCAGGCGAACTGTCTTGACATGACTCTGCTGTACTGCTCCTGCCTTGAAGCCGTGGGGCTCCGTCCGATAATATGCGTCATAGAGGGGCACGCATTCGCGGGCGTATGGCTCGAGGAACAGTGCTTTCCCGAATGTATAAACGAAGACCCCGCCGCCATAACCAAACGCACAGCCGAGGGCATCGACGAGCTGTTCCTTGTCGAGTGTACTCTGATGTGCGCGGGCAAGAGCACGGATATCGAGAGCGCGGCTTTTGCGGCAGGCTCGCACCTGACCTACCCCGACAGGTTCGTGATGTCGATAGACATAACCCGCTGCCGCGCGGGCGGCATTCGCCCGATACCGCTGCGTGCGGACGAGATAAAGGCGCAGACCCCCGACCCCGGCAGGTACGGCAACCGCGAGGTCACCTCCGCGCCCAAAGAGATCGACCTTTCGCTGCACGGCGCTGTTGCGGAGGGCGGAGCCGCCCTCACAAGGCTGGAGATATGGGAGCGCAAGCTTCTGGATCTGAGCCTCAGAAACTCGCTGCTCAATTTCCGTCCCGCCGCTTCAAATGTACAGCTCATGACTTCCGACCTCGGCAGGCTGGAGGACGAGATAAGCCGAGGCGAGAGCTTCCGAATACTGCCCATACCGCAGGAAAAGACCTTTGTGATATCCGACAGCAGGATCTTTGAGCCCGAGAACAACGCCGACAAGATCACAGCCATCGCCGAAGCCGAGTTCAAAAACGGGCGCGTCCGCAGCTTTCTCAGCGAAGCGGAGCTTGAGACAAAGCTCAAAAAGCTGCACCGCAGCGCCAAGAGTTCCATCGAGGAAAACGGCGTCAACACGCTCTATCTGGCGCTCGGGTTCCTGCGCTGGTATGAAACTGAAAAGAGCGAGAAGCCGAGGTTCGCGCCGCTCATACTCCTGCCGATAGACCTTGTGCGGGATCTCCGCAACCGCTGCTATTCACTCAGGATACGCGACGAGGACGCTCAGATGAACATCACGCTGCTTGAGATGCTCAGGCAGGATCAGGGAATAAACATCACGAGGCTGGACCCGCTGCCGGAGGACGAAAGCGGCACCGACATCCCGCTGGTATTCAACACCATCCGCCGCGCCGTTATGGCAAAGCCGCGCTGGGAGGTCGAGGAGGTCGCGTTCATCGGGCAGTTCTCATTCAGCCGCTTTATCATGTGGAACGACCTGAAAAACCGCACAGAGGAGCTGAAAGCCAACAAGGTCGTGGCGTCGCTGATCTCGGGCAAGCCCGAGTGGGGGCCGAATATGCCCGAGCTCACGCCGTTTGAGATGGACGAGGCTATCAGCCCCTCGGACATGGCGGTACCTACGGGCGCCGATTCCTCGCAGCTCGCCGCCATCTACGCCGCCTCAAAGGGCGAGAGCTTCGTGCTGCACGGTCCCCCCGGAACGGGCAAATCGCAGACCATAACCAACCTCATCGCCAACGCGCTGTATAACGGCAAGTCAGTGCTTTTCGTCGCCGAAAAGCAGGCGGCGCTTTCGGTGGTGCAGAAGCGTCTTGCAAAGATAGGGCTGGACCCGTTCTGTCTGGAGCTGCACTCCAACAAGGCGCAGAAAAAGGCTGTGCTGGGGCAGCTTGAAAAAACTCTCGAGGTCGGGCATATCAGGCAGCCCGAGGAGTACGCCCGCAAAGCCGAAGAGCTGGCGGCACTCCGCCGAAGCTTCAATGAGGAAGCAAGGCGGCTGCACAAGCCCCAAAGCTGCGGAGTATCTCTTTACGATGCCATTATCGGGTATGATGCGACCCGCGAAATGAAGGGCATGATATCCATCCCCGCGGAATTTGCAGACGGCTGCACTCCCGAAAAGCTGACGCAGATAAAAGCCGCCGTATCGCAGGCTTCGGCAGCGGGGCGGGAAACAGGCTGCGAGCTTTCGCAGTCGCCGCTGAAAAACTATGTCAGAACAGCCTACTCGCCCGAGATACGCAACAACTTCGCCGCCCTCTGCGAGAGAGCCGCGGATATTACAGCTGCCGAAAAGGCAAGCTACGAACGCATATGCGCCGCCATGAAGCGTGACCCCGATTTTTCAAGAAAGGGCTGGCAGGACACCGTGAACAGCGGCTGCACACTCGACGGGATGCGGCAGGCTCTGCTGCAAAAGCGTGAGCAGATCGGGCAGACATTTGAAAGCAGCGTGTTCGGCGTTGATGCTCAGGCGATGAAGCTTGAAGTAAAGCGCGTCGCGCAGAAGTGGGCGCTGCCAAAGCACTTCGGGCTGAAAAAGCTCGCAAAGGAGCTGGATATACACGCTAAGCAGTCGGGCAGCGTCAGAAAGGATAACCTCGCCCAAACGCTCGACACCCTTATAGAATACTCATTCTCACAGTCGCAGCTGAACGAATTCGCCTCAAAGCTCGGGCTGACTGACGAGAACGCTATAAACGAGCTTTGCAGGCTCATAAACGAAGATACCGCTTCAAACGCTGCATTCACAGACCTTATCGACGAACAGCTGCCGAAGTTTGTTGACATGGCGGAAGCCGAACAGTCGGCGGATATCTTCGGGTACATATCCGCCGAGACAGCTAAGATGCACGGCGGTATCGGCAGACTTCGCGAGCGCACCGCTTTGCAGGCGGTCATAGAACAGATGCGTTCGCTTGGCATGGACAGCACCGTGAAGGCGCTTTTCGAGGGGGATATCTCGTTTGCCGACCTGCCCCGCGCTTTCGACAACGCATTCGCACGGGCGGTCATCGACAGCTCCTTCAGGCAGGATGAAGCCCTCGGAAGATACAGCGACGCTGCATTTGAAAGCGAGATCCGGCGCTACCGCGACACCGCTGCCGAGTTTGAAAGGCTGACCATTCAGGAGCTTTGCGCCAAGCTTTCGGCGAACATACCGAACGTAAGCTCGGGTGCGGGAAGCTCGGAGGTCGCCATACTTCAAAAAGCGATACGCTCGGGCGGGCGTATGCTTTCGATCCGCAAGCTTTTCGACCGCATACCGAATCTTCTCCGCAGGCTCTGCCCGTGTATGCTTATGTCGCCCATCTCCTGCGCGCAGTACATCGACCCCACATTTCCGAAGTTCGACCTTGTGGTGTTCGACGAAGCCTCTCAGCTGCCGACATCAGAAGCCGTCGGGGCTATCGCACGCGGCGACAATGTCATAGTAGTCGGCGACCCGCGGCAGCTGCCGCCCACAAGCTTCTTTGCGGTCAGCCACACCGATGAGGAGAACATCGAGCATGAAGACCTTGAAAGCGTGCTGGACGACTGCCTTGCGCTGACGATGCCCTCAAAGCACCTGCTCTGGCACTACCGCTCGCGTCACGAGAGCCTTATCGCTTTCAGCAACGCGAGGTTCTATGAGAACAAGCTGCTCACATTCCCCTCCCCCGACGACCCCGAGTCAAAGGTGACATGGGTGAATGTCGAGGGCTTTTACGACCGCAGCAAGACAAAGGTGAACCGTGCCGAAGCAGAAGCCGTCGTCGCCGAGATCTGCCGCAGGCTGCGTGACGACAGTCTGTCGCAAGACAGCATCGGCGTTGTAACGTTCAGCATCGTGCAGCAGAACCTTATCGACGACCTGCTGAGTGAAGCTTTCATCGCCGACCCCGCGCTTGAAGCACGCGCCAACGATATGTATGAACCGATCATCATCAAAAACCTCGAAAACGTGCAGGGCGACGAGCGCGATGTCATACTTTTCAGCATCGGCTACGGTCCCGACAAGGATGGCAGGGTCTCTATGAACTTCGGACCCATCAACCGCGACGGCGGCTGGCGAAGGCTTAACGTTGCAGTCTCCCGCGCACGCAAGGAAATGAAGGTATTCTCTACCCTCCGCCCCGAGCAGATCGACCTTTCAAGAACGAGCTCGGACGGCGTTGCAGAGCTGAAAGCGTTCCTTGAATTTGCCGCAAAGGGCAAGCAGGCGCTCGCGGTGAACGCAAACTCCGTCAAGCTGCAAAGCGACGGATTTGCTGCCGCTGTTGCCGATATGCTCAGGCAGCGCGGGTATGCGACAGACCTGTGCGTCGGCTGCTCGGGATACCGCGTTGATGCGGCTGTCATCAATCCCGACGCTCCCGACAGGTACCTGCTCGGCATCAGCTGCGGCGGCAGGGCGCTGCTCGAAGAATCCTCCTCGCGCGACAGGTACATCGGTCAGCCCTCCGTGCTTAAAGGTCTGGGCTGGAAGCTCGTGAACGTGAGCATACTCGACTGGATGAACGACCGCGAGAGCGTGATAAAAAAGATCACCTCAGCGGCAGACAAGGCACTCAGCGAATACCACGAACCGCCCGAGATATCTGAGCCGATAAAGGCTGCCGCGCCGATCGAGTTTGAGTATGAGGACGCGCCGTCGCCGCTTGCCGAAAGATGTGAAAAGTACGCACGCTGGGAGGTTCCCGAGCTCGGCAGCTCTAAGGACTTCTACAAATTCGAGAGCCTTGAAAAAACAAGCGAAAACGTCGGCTGGATACTTGAAGCCGAGTCACCCGTTGCATTTTCGAGCATCAAAAAGCGTATTGTCGCAGCATGGGGGCTGTCACGCTCTACACCCAAAGCCGAGAACACGATACGCGCCGCGATGGACACACTCAACTACACCGAGACTGCCTCACAAAGCGGCGAAAGATTCATATGGACTGTGGGGCAGCGTCCCGAGAGCTATGACGGCTGCCGCGTTCCCGCTGACGATCAGAGTTTCAAGCGACCCCTCGCCGAGATACCGCCCGAAGAGCTGGCAAATGCTGCCGTTCTCATCATTCGGGATCAGGTCTCGATGGAACGCGCAGACCTTCTCCGCGAAGTATCACGCCTGTTCGGCTATCCGCGCCTGACCTCAGCTGCGGAGCCGATCCTCGCCGAAGGCATAGCAATAGCAGCCGCCCGCGGGAAGATCACGATCTCACCCGACGGCAGGATAACGGCAGTTTGATCTGCAAAAAAACGAACATCGGCTCCGTCAAACGGCTGAGCAATACAAAAAGTCCCGCGGACAGCAGTCTGCGGGACTTTATCTTATTCCTTTTCAAATCTGTGCTTGGCGCGTTTATACTTCACATAGATCAGGTGGATCACGATGGTGAGCACGATGAGTATAAGACCTATGATGAGCATTATCGTCTCAAAGTAGATTATCATGTTGAGCATCGTCTGGAAAACGCCCGTTACCGTCAGGTAAATGTGCGGCGACCTCATGAAAAATGTGCTGAAATAGTTGATCTTGTTGAGATAGATGCAGGGTATCAGGATCACAACGGAGGATACCGCGACGATCAGACCCAGCCAGTAGGTCAGGTCTCTGATGTGGTGGCGGTCGATGATGAACATAAGCAGCGCGATAAGCACCAACACGCCTGCCGAGCCCAACATAACCGTGCGGATATAACCCGACTTCTCATGCAAAACGCCGCCGTAACGGCTGTTGGACAGCTGATAGAGCATCATAACATCAAGATGATGCCTGATCTGACCCTCACCCGTTGAGACTGTATTGTCTATAAGGTTGTAATAATCCTCGTCCTTTTCGATGTTATTCTGATCCGAATAGCTCTCGATATAACCTACGACGCTGTCCTCAAACGGCTTAAAATCATACTTGATCTCAGGCTTGGGAGCGTTCTTGTCTGTGAGGTATTCAAGAGAATCGGTGAGCAGTTCAAATGAGGACTGCGACAGCTCTTCCTTCTTGATAGGGTCGGTAAAGACCTCGGGGGGGATACCCGTAGGTGCGGAGAACTGAGTGAAGTAAACCTCAAGGTCTTCGTACACCGCATTGATGACCGCCTTGCGTCCGATCGCTTCCGAATAAAGTGTAGGCTTGAATATGACGGTCTCAACGAACATCGAAGCCTCGAACACCATGAGGAAGATCACCGCAAAGAAAGAGAGTATCATCATTGCAGGATAGTGATAAAGCTTTTTCACTTTTTCTCTTTCACATCCTTCCACTCGCGTTTGGTCAGCTCGCAGATAATCGCGAGCCTGTACTTACTCATACCCAGTCTGCCGTTGTTCCAGCAGGTATACATGGTGAGCCTGTCGTCATCGGTAGGTCTGATGTAGGTAAGATCCGTTTCGTGGAAGACCTCGCGCTGTGTTACCAAGTAGGTCTGCTTGACGTAAGAAGTCTCAAGAGTAACAACATCACCGATCTCGCACTTGGGCAGATTGTAAAAATATGTGTGATTGTGACCCGCTATAACGACATTGCCCTTATGACCGATGTACACCGAGCCGTTGAACCATGCAGCGCCCTTTTCAAGATTTGCCGAATCGGTGCCGCAGTAAACGGGAATATCATTCATGCCCGCAGGGATACAGTTGAGGGTCGCGTACTTGTCACCGTAGTAGGGATAGAGCATGGTATGCTCCTGCTTGGTGTCATCGTCAACGACAACGCGCTCAGCCTTGTGTCTGTCCTCAAGGCTGTAATCGGAATCGACAAGATTAAGCAGATTATCGCTATCCGCGCCCTTAGCGTCAAAGACTATGTCAAGCATAGGCTTTATGGTATAAAAAGGCTTGTAAAGTGCAAGAGTAAGCGCACCGCAAACTATCATCAGAATCAAAAAAGGTGTGAGAACAAAAGTTATTGTCCTCAACACCCTATTCGACGAAGAATGTCTGTGATGAGCTCCATGACCGGAAGACTTACCGGACTTATGTTTGCTCATTATAAATCACTCCGTAAATTGTCAGGAATTATTCCTTGTTCTTCTTAGCAACTACAACAATACCGGTAGCAGCAAGCAGAGTAGCGATGCCGCCGAAAGCGATAGCAGTAGCGTTGGAACCGGCCTTCATAACGCCGCCGGAAGGAGCAACAGCAGAGTCCTTCTTGGTGGAGTCGGTAGTGCTGGAGCTGCTGGAGCTGCCCGAGTTGTTGGAATCAGCAGAATCATTGCTGTCAGTCTTGTTAATGGTAGCGGTTACATCATAGTGGCTCTCAGAAGCCTTGGTGATAGTAACAGTTACATCGTAATCAGCACCGAGCTCGATAAGGTCGTTGCAGATAGCTTCCTTATCAGCCTCAGTCCACTGACGACCGATCAGGATCTTGTCATCCTCACTCAGAGCAGCAAGGTCATCGGTAGGAAGACCGGCCTTCTCAGCTGCAGGGATAACATAAGTGTCGCGGATATTCTCCATATCAGCTACCATCTCATCATACTCATCAGAAGTAAAATAAGAATCGTTAGCCTCAAGGAAGTTCTCAAGCTGCTGAACGTTGTGAGCCTGAACGCCGCAAGCCTTAGTAGCTTCAATTACATCCTTATATGTAGTTGCTGCGGATGCAGGAACGGTAACTGCTGCTGCTACTGCTGCTGCGATTGCGCTTGCAGATAATACTTTTAAAATCTTCATAACATTTTCCTCCTGATTCTCCATAGAATCTATATTTACGTTTTATATTATAGCACCTTTCAGTGCCATATGCAACTGTTTTTAGAAAATTTCAGCAATTATAACAATTTCTTGTTAAACTTTTGTCCAAATTTGACAATCTATACTAAGTTACTGCCAAATCCCGATAATGGGCGTGAGCCGAACTGTAAGCCGAGTTTTGTCGTGTACGGCAATCTATCTTGGCTGTACGTCGCCGCACAGCTCCAGCCGCCTACGGTGTGCAGACTGACGAGCAGCCATTGTCTGCGCCGCCGCCATTGGCGTTGCATCGGATAAGGTTTACATGGCAGCAGCCTCACGACTGCCCCGGTGAGCTCTTACCTCGCCTTTCCACCCTTACCTTATTATATAAGGCGGTATATTTCTGTTGCACTAGCTCGGAGGTCACCCTCGGTTGACGTTATCAACTATCCTGCTCTGCGATGCTCGGACTTTCCTCAGCGCGTATATCCGCGCCGCTGCCGTATATCCGACTCACTTGTATCATTATATCATGTTAAAGCATTTTTGTCAAGAATTTTTTTCATAAAAATTTTAACCTTGCCGCGCTCATATATACCGAGTTTTGCCATTGCTTTTTCGGCAAGCCCGTCAGGCATCTCCCTATAGCAGACCTCAGCCATAGCCCCTGCGAGGGCGCATATCGTCTGAGGCTCCCTGCCGAGGGCTGCGGCGAACCTCACGGCGCTGTCAAAGTCGTATGACTTTATAAGCGCGGCGACCGCACCCTGTATCAGCTCGCGCGTTCCGCCGCCCGCCGACAGAGTTTCGCGGATATCCTCATAAGGCAGCTGCGGCTGAAAACCGCAGAACGGCTCGCAGATCTCCCCGAGCTCCGACTTATCTATCCCATGTCCCAGCGAATATATTATGACCGCCGCCGCCTTTGCCGCTTCCCTGCTCTCGGCGCAGTCGCTGATGTAGGCGCAGGTCTGCTCCGCGCGCTGCGTGACCTCTTCGATATCCGAGCACACCAGCGCCAGCGGCAGAGCCAGAACGGGCGAGAAAGCACCCTCCGAAATATTTCTCCGCACCCCTGCCGAAGCCAGCCATCTGCGCCGCGATGGGTCGCAAAGCTCGGCGTTTCTTCTCAGATACCGCTTCTGGATCCCCGCGATCTCACGCTCGGCAAGCTTTACCGCTATCCTGCCCGAAGGCGGGGTCGGGTCGTAGGTCAGGTATTCCTCAAGCGCCGTTATCAGAAGAGTGTTGACGGTATACCCGCCGAGATGCTCCGCGGGTACAAAGCGGCTGTCGTGGTTGAGCTTTCCCGCAAAGGAAGCCCCCACCATATCTCCTATGATCGCGCCCCACATCACGCCCCCTCCTTTGCATTACAGTCTCTGCAAGTGTTATTATACCACCTTCTGCCGCAGATTGCAACCCCGCTCAAAGCTTTTCCTTTGTGCAAATTGACAATTGAAAACTGTCATTTTATATAGTATAATAGTATATCGTAGAATATGCCGACATACGGAGGATCAGGATATGAGAAAACAGCTTGCTTTTTTGCTTGCTTTTATAACGATATTCGGCGCAGGTCTTACAGGCTGTGCCAAAAAGAACGACAGCAGCAGTTCGGCTGCGGAAACAGTTACCGTCGCCGATGATTACGTTGAGGAAAAACCGCTCGACAACGAGCTGATACACGAGCTTCCCATACCGCCCGAAACGGGGACTCTCCCCCTTGAAGAGCAGGTCTTCGATGAGCAGGGTATGTCCTTTCAGGTGCCGCCCGGAGTCACCGCCGAACAGTCGGATGATTCGGTAATATTCACCGACAACGGCGGCAAATGGGTACTCAGCTTCACCCCGTTCACGCAGGGCGGATTTTACGAACGGTGTTTTGCCGCCGACCACGGCATGGGCGACTCGAGAAGGTACCGCGAAGCCGACCGCTGCGATACGCAGATCAAGGGCTTCGATTGCTTCGTGAGCGCCGCCAACACCACCGCCGCAGGGCGCTCGGCAGCCGAGGACGAGCGTATCCCCGAGTATAACATAGTGATGGACTACGGCAGCGAGTATGTCGGCAAGTGGGCGGGCGTACAGATCACCCTTCGTCCCACAAAATTTGATGCGTCCACCAACATCTACGAGTACCTCTACCTCAGACACGTCCGCTCGCTCCTCAACGGCTTTGAGCCTGTCAGAAGCCGCGGCGGGACACTTTCGGCAGGCGGGATCACCGCAGCTCTCCCCGACCGCTGGACTCCTGCGGCTGATACCGCAAACGGCGCACTAACCGCACACATCGTCAACGGCAAAGAGCGCGGCGGACTTCTCATCACATCGGTCAGCACTTCCGATGCGGCAGCGTATGCCAAAGCTCGCGCGGGCGAGAACGAGGTGTTCACGAAAACCTACGGCAGCACCGTGTTCAGCGGGTTTGTAAAGACCATAAAGTCGCCCTCGCTGAACGAAAACGACGAGAGCGTAAAGACCGAAACGCTTATAGCGGAGCTTTACTCCGACATGGGCAGCGGACGCGCTGTCAGGACTGTGGTGTGCATCCGCAGTGCCGACAGCGAAAGGCTCAGTGCTTTCCTTGAAAGCGAGGTCTTCACCGATGTTATGGCTTCTGTCACCGCCGACAGTTCGGGGGCGGCAGCGGGCGCGGCTTCCGTCAGCGGGTTCACCTGCGGCAGCGACGGCGTCATCACCGCTTACAGCGGCAGCATTGAAGATCTTACCATCCCCTCAGAGATAAACGGAGTTGCCGTCACCGCCATAGGCAGCGGCGCTTTCAAGGGCAGCAAGGTGAAATCAGTCACCCTGCCCGCAGGCATCACCGAGATAGGCAACAAGGCTTTCTCGGGCTGCAAAAAGCTTGAAGAGATCCGCCTTTCCGAGGGTCTTATATCCATCGACAGCAGTGCATTCAGCGGCTGCAAGAGCCTGAACAGCGTGACACTGCCCGCCACCGTCTGCTATGTCGGCAGCGAGGCTTTTTACGAGACAGGCAGCGCATCATTCAGCTGCCTCGGCGAACCTAAATTTGACAGCAAGGCGCTTGCATGGTCGGGCTACAAGACCATCGACATAAGCGGCGGCGACCTTTCTGCGGTGAACGTCATGAACAGCTGCGCTGCCGAGTCGATAACGCTCGGTGAAGGCGTCGAAAGGATCGGGCGTGACTGCATGAGCGGCTGTCCCTCGCTGAGTTCGGTGACTCTCCCGAACGGGCTGAAAAAGCTCGGCAAATACTGCATGGCGGACGACCCCTCACTGCACAGCATAACCATACCCAAAAGGCTGGAGCTCATACCGGAGGGCTGCTTCTCAGACACCCGGCTCGACACACTAATCCTGCCTGAAAACATCACGGGCATGGAGCACTACGCTGTCACGAGCGCGGGGTATCTCGCGATAATGAATCCCGACATAAAGCTTGCGATGGAGGCATTCAACGTTGAGCGCGTATACCTCAGCGGAGTGCATCTCTCGCAGGAGGTGCCGCGCGGTCTTGAATACCAGTATGTCGCCTATCAGGTTTACCTCGCCATGGATTCTCTGCCGAACGAATCTTCGGCGATGGACGATTACCTGAACGGCATAGGCTTCGGCGAGATCGCATGGATAGGCACAGACCCCGATTTCCTGCCTGCCGACAACAAGCTCTACACCGTCGGCGAGGACTATGACATCACCGCCTGCACCGACAAGTCCGACTGCCTGTATATCCCGCACTTTTCATTCGGCATCGAGGAGAACCGCGAGATCTATGCCGTCAACAAAAATGTATTCACAGGCTCGCCGTACAAGGAGATCTACATAAACTCAAACCTTGAAAAGCTTCCCGCGAACGCATTCGCCGAAAGCGCCGGCCTCACCGACCTCTGGTTCAGCGGTGCCGTCAGCTATCAGATGTCCATCGAGGGCTTTATGGCGGGCTGCTTCTACGGTCTCCCCGACGACATTACGGTGCATCTTCCCGCAAGGATAGAGGAAGCCGACCGCGCCGCGCTGGAGGAAACGCTGCACAACAAGGGCATTCCCGCCTCCGCGGTGTTCGATTACTATACGCTGTGATACTGCCACACGAAAAAAATCACACGGCTGCTGCATTTTTATGCGGCAGCTTTTTTTTGGCGCAAAAAAAGAGCTGAAGCAGCCAGGTGCAACAGCTCTTGTATATTTGTATTTGTCAGCAGCACTCTATCCTCTTGAATCGCTGATGTCCGACTCTGTTGTGCTCGGCTTCGGTTCGTCCGCACTTGGGGCACTTATCGCCGATTATGCCTGTGTAGCCGCAGACAGGGTCGCGGTCAACAGGGTGGTTGATGGAGCCGTAGCCGATGCCCTGCTCCTTCATGTAGCGGATTATCTTCTCAAACGCGGGCAGATTGCTCTGCGGATCGCCGTCCAGCTCGATGTAGCTGATGTGACCTGCATTCGTCAGCGCGTGGTAGGGCGCTTCGATCGCGATCTTATCGTAGGCGTTGATCGGGAAGTAAACGGGCACATGGAACGAGTTGGTGTAATACTCACGCTCGGTAACGCCCTTGATGATGCCGAAGCGCTCCTTGTCCATTCTGATGAAGCGTCCCGAAAGACCCTCGGCAGGGGTCGCGAGCAGCGAGAAGTTAAGATGCGTGCGCTTAGTCTCCTCGTCCATACGCGCGCGCATATGTTCGATTATCTCAAGACCCAGCTTGCGGGCCTCCTCGTCCTCGCCGTGGTGCTTGCCTGTCAGAGCCACAAGGCACTCGGCAAGACCGATGAATCCGACGGAGAGTGTCCCGTGCTTCAGCACTTCCTCAACGCTGTCGTAAGGTCCCAGCTTGTCGCTGTCTATCCAGATGCCCTGTCCCATCAGGAACGGGTAATTGTTGACGTGCTTCGAGCACTGTATCTTGAAGCGGTGCATCAGCTGCTCGATAACAAGATCCATATATTCATCAAGGCTGTCGAAGAAGGTGCCGATGTTGTGATCCGCCATGATGCCCAGACGGGGGAGATTTATAGTCGTGAAGGAAAGGTTTCCTCTGCCCGTTACGATCTCACGGCTGGGGTCGTAAGCATTGCCGATAACTCTTGTGCGGCAGCCCATGTAAGCGATCTCGGTGTCGGGATTGCCGGGCTTGTAGTATTGCAGGTTAAAGGGCGCGTCGATGAACGAGAAGTTCGGGAAGAGGCGCTTTGCCGAAACGCGGCAGGCAAGCTTGAACAGATCATAGTTGGGGTCGGTGGGGTCGTAGTTTATGCCCTCCTTGACCTTGAATATGTGTATCGGGAAGATAGGAGTCTCTCCGTTTCCGAGACCCGCTTCGGTAGCAAGCAGAACGTTCTTTATGACCATCCTGCCCTCGATACTGGTATCGGTGCCGTAGTTTATCGAGGAGAAGGGGGTCTGTGCGCCCGCGCGGGAGTTCATGGTGTTAAGGTTATGCACCAGCGCCTCCATCGCCTGATATGTCGCACGGTCGGTCTCCTTGACAGAAGTTTTGTAGGCAAAGCTCTGTATCTTCTTGACGGTAGCTTCATCAGCGAATGCGGAGAGATACTCAGCCTCAGCCTCCATGTAGCCGTTATCGTTGGCAAGGGTCGGTTCGATGTTCTTCTCAGCCTTTATCTTGTCGGAGATCTTCTTTACGATCTCGCGCGAATCGGAGAGGTTTGCGAGAAGTGCCAGTGCGCGGTGGACATTGTCTCTGTAACGATGGCTGAATGTCTTGCGGACGCCCTCAGCCATGTCGTAATCGAACTTCGGCACGCTCTGTCCGCCGTGCTGATCGTTCTGGTTTGACTGTATAGCGATGCAGGCGAGTGCCGCATAGCTGGAGATATCGTTAGGTGTACGCAGATGTCCGTGACCTGTCGAGAAGCCCTTGTTGAAGAGCCTTGTCAGGTCTATCTGTGTGCAGGTAGTGGTCAGGGTGTAGAAATCGAGATCGTGGATATGTATGAACCCTTCGGCGTGAGCTTTTGCGTGTCTGGGGTCAAGTACGTACATCTCATAGAATTCCTTGGCGCCGACAGAGCCGTACTTCAGCATGGTGCCCATTGCGGTATCGCCGTCGATATTTGCGTTCTCGCGCTTTAAGTCGTTATCCTTGGCGGACTTGAAGGTCAGATCCTCATACACCTTCATAAGGCGGGTGTTCATCTCTCTTGCACGGGTGCGCTCGGAGCGATAGAGTATGTAAGACTTCGCGGTCGATGCGTGACCCTCTTCGATCAGCACTTTTTCAACGCAGTCCTGGATCTCCTCAACAGTAGGATTTGAGAGCCCGCGCTCCATGAGCAGATCGCCGACCTTGCCCGCGAGCTGGAGCGATTCCTCGTAGTTCGATCCTCCGACAGACTTCGCCGCCTTGTAGATAGCATTGGCGATCTTTTCGATATTGAAGGTGACTTCTCTTCCGTCACGCTTCCTGATCTTGATTATCATTTTTCTTCCTCCGTACTTACTGTATATATTTGGTAAATTATATAACATTTATCAAGCGGCCACCACAACATCTAGTGGTCAAAATGCCACTGTATACAATTATATGGTATTTCACAAACTATGTCAAGAGACTTTTTGCACAATACATCGTGTTTAACCTTGTATAGCTTGCACAATGCGGCATTAACAAATTAACATCAAGAAAAAGCATAGAGAAAGCGTACAAAAAAGCGGACAGCCGTAAGCCGTCCGCTTATGCGTTATTTCCTTGCTGCAATGTACTTTACAGCCTGAGTAGCCGCGACCGCTCCGTCCGAAGCGGCGGTCACGAGCTGTCTCAGGGTCTTGGCGCGGTTGTCGCCCGCCACAAATATTCCTGCTGTTCTGGTGAGGCAATTTTCCTCCGACGCGGCATAGCCGTTGCTGTCCAGATCTATAAGCTCCTCAAAGCTCTGATTCTCGGGAACTCTGCCTACCGACACGAAAAGTCCGTCAAGCTCTATCTCACGGCTGCCGCCGCGGCTGTCGGTGACTTCGATCGCGGTGAGCCGCTTGTCGGCGATGAGCTTTGTAACGCGGCTGTCGGATATCACCTTGATATTATCCCTGCCCTCAGTCTGACCCTTCCCGCCGTTCGGGTCACGGTCTATCAGATAAACGGTCTGTGCTATGTCGGAGAGGTAGACGGCATCGCTGTAAGCTTTGGCGTTACCCGCCGCCACCGCCACCGTCTTGCCTTTGAAGAAGGCACCGTCGCAGGTAGCGCAGTAGCTGACTCCCCTGCCCGTAAGCTCCGCTTCGTTGGGAAGCCCCAGCTTGCCGTTATCCGAACCTGTTGCGATTATCACAGTCTTAGCCTGATACTCGCCCGAAGCGGTCACTACCGTCTTGACCTCTCCGTCACGGATGCTCAGCGCACGTTCAAACTTAAATTCTGCGCCGAGAGCGTTGGTCTGCTCATAGAGCTTCATGGCGTAGTCCACACCCGAGATGCCCGGCTCTGCGGGATAGTTCTCGATGCGGTGGGCGTTGATTATCTGCCCGCCGAAGCTTCTCGCCTCGAGCAGCAGCACGCTTTTGGAAGCGCGTCTGCCGTATATGGCGGCGGTCATGCCCGCGGGGCCCGCGCCTATCACTATGATGTCATACATTGCTCATACACCTCCGACGAGCGAGAGCACCTGCTCCTTTCCGATAAGTCCCACGCTCCTCTTTACTTCCTGCCCGTCCTTGAAGACGATAAGGCAGGGGATAGAGGATATGCCGTATTCAAAGGCGATATCTTCATTCTCGTCAACGTTGACGGCTGCTACCTTGAAGCCGTCGTTCTCGGCTGCTACCTGTTCCAGCACGGGACCCAGCATACGGCAGGGGCCGCACCAGTCTGCGTTGAAATCGACGATAACGGGTACGTCTGATCTTAATACTTCATTCTCAAAATTCTTGGAATCTGCTTTTATAACTTTCATGGTGATCCTCCTTATTAAATATTTCAGGTCATGGTTTGTTCCGCAAAACTCAGCCGAGTGCCTTTATGATATCCTGCTCGATATCTTCGGGCGGCGTGGTAGGCGCGTATCTCTTGATGACATTTCCGCTGCGGTCTACCAAAAACTTGGTGAAGTTCCATTTGATATCGCCGTGCTCTTTTGAGGTCTTGCTTATCTTCTCTATCGCCTTCATCGCCATTTTGTTCTTGACGCCGCTGACCTCTTCATCGGGGGCAGCAGATTTCAGGCAGGTAAACAGCGGGGATTCATTCTCGCCGTTTACGTCTATCTTCGCGAACTGATCGAACTTGGTCTTGTACTTGAAGGTGCAGAACTCATGGATCTCCTCATCGCTGCCGGGAGCTTGTCCCGCAAACTGATTGCAGGGGAAATCAAGTATCTCCAGCCCCTTGGCGTTGTAGGATTCATAGAGCTTTTCGAGCCCCTCATACTGAGGAGTGAATCCGCAGCCGGTGGCGGTGTTTACTACCAGCAGCACCTTGCCCTGCATTTCTGCCAGGCCGAGCTCACTTCCGTCTCTCTTTTTTACCTTGATGTCGTAAATACTCATTTGAATGCACTCCTTTTCTTTATTAGAGGGGATTTGCTTTGCTTGCAATTAAATTGTACCAAATTTAATTCTGTTTGTCAAGACCTTTTGCGAAGTTTTACATTTTATTCACATTTATATCGACAGCCTCTATCATAAAGTATGCCGCAGCTGCGGGAATGTATTCAGCGCACCTCACCGTTGTTCATGCCGCCGCCTGCCGATGTTACAGCAATCTCGTCATTCTGCAAAAAACTAACATACGATATTCTGTTAAATTGCCAAAGTTATTGTTAAAAAATAAAAATATATACAAAAACCTCTTGACAATATTTAAATAATATGATACAATTAGTTCATAAAGCAAATTGTGATCGTTTCACGCAACCGGGAAGGCTTTACATCGCCCAGGCAAGGCGTTCAAAGCCAATGCGAATCGGGGTGTCCCGGCACTAAGCCAGGCACCCCCTTGGAAATGACACATCCTCACATCTCCTTTAAATAAGTGCCAAAAGCCCCTTTATATAGGGGCTTTTGGTTTTGAAGGCAACAGAAGACCCCGATGCCTTGCGGTGTCGGGGTCATTGTTATCATACGTCAGATCTCGCGCGGGATCAGTAAAATCTCTTTTTGAGCTTGATGAACGCGAACACGCCGCCTGCGGCTGCAAGACCCACGATGGATATCACAAACACCGTGATGCGTTTTTTGGTCGTGTCCTTCTGCTTTTCTATCTTCTTGTCGGCGATGGTGGTGTCGTTCTTCTGCTTCTCGATCTTGATCTCGTCAACTATCTCGCTCACCTTTGCGTTGGCGTTGTAGTCGTCAACGTTCGCGATGTATCCACCGCCCGCAGAATCGGGAAGGGCGATGTAGATGTTGTCGATGTAAAGCACGTCGCCGTTGATGGCTTTCTGTGCGGGCATATCTATTATCAGCTTTGATGTGCCCGCATTCTCGGCGATCGAAGCCAGCGCATTGCTGCGGTACTGGTTGATGTTGTCATCGAAAGTGTCGTTGGCGGTCAGCTGGAGAACATCGCTCCTTCTGATGTTGTCATCGTCAGCACCGTATACCCATACGGTGTCACCCAGCAGAGTGCCCTGATCCGCAGAGGTAAGGCGGTAAGCGAAGTTGAAAAGGCAGCCATCGAACGTCGAAAGCCCGAAGTCCTCGCAGTGTAGCTCGATACCCACATAGCTGAAGCTGTCAACGTCCTCTACCTCGGGCGTGTCGTGGTAGATGAAGTTGCCCTCCTTGTCGCGGACATATTCCGAACCGCAGAACCAGCCGTCGATGCCGTCTGTCTCCGACTTCACTTTGAGCGATACGCCCTGATACGAACTATCCTTGTCCTGTTCAAAGCTGATGCCGCCCTTTTTGGCATCGCGCGTCAGGTGGATATAGTCCTTGTAAGCGCTGCCGTCAAATGAAAGCGCGGGTTCCTTGGTCTCGGTGACCATATCCTTGTCAAACTCGAACTTTACAGCTTCCTCCTTCTTTTTGTCGGCGCTTGCACCGATGGGTGCGACCACGCCGAGTGCGAACACGAGTGCTGCCGCTGCGGATAGTATTCTTTTCCTTGCCATACTGATATTCTCTCCTGATTGTTAAATTGCGATCACCCAACTGCCGCAGTTATCACATCAATAGAATGTAGCCACCTTCTGTTCGGGCGGGTCGGCGGGGGTGAGTTTTTTAATGTAAAGCACGGGACCTTTCTTCTTGTAGAGCTTATGCTTTTCGATCTTGACCTCAGCCGTGACCTCAAACCAGCGCGGGTCTATGAGGTAGGGCATATCATCGTATATCGCCACCATCCAGCTGTACTGGATATCCTCAACGCAGCAGGTCATGATCTCTCTGCCGACAGCATATGCGTTGCGCGGGAACTTAGGGCTGTCCATCGTGAAGGACTTGAAGGTAACGGTCTTGCCGTCATATTTTTCCATTTCTTCGCAGATATCGCGGTAGAAGAGGGCAAAGTCCTTGTCGGCTATGACAAAGTGGTCGCTGCCGTCATCAAAGGGCAGGGGATCTTCAATGTCGTCATACTCCGCCTTGCCGTCGGTGTACTCATAGGCGATATCGGTGCGGCGGCTGATACCGCGCACTATCTTGTGGAACTCCATCTTATCGAAGCCCTCGCGCTCTATGCGGTTAAACACGACCAGCTCGCAGACATTGAGCTTATCCACAACAAGGCTGCGCATATTCTGGTTGTAGTTTATAAAGCTGTTGGAGTCGGCGAAGAACATGACCTGATAGATCATCCAGCCCTCGGGCATACGCTCAAAAAGCTCATTGACGAGCCACATACCGTTGTACTCGATCATGACGCGCTGTGCGCCCGTTTCCTCGACCAGTCTGTTGAGGTTATCCTCATTGAGGTCTTCGATGTCTTCGATCACGCGGAGGAAGATGTTGTTCTTCTCAAAGTCGGTGGTATCGAACTCGACCTCGCCCTCCTCGCATACGAGCAGCAGCGTGCGGTCGCCGTTGACAAAGCGGCTGTCGCCCAGCGTCTTCTGTATAAATGTAGTCTTACCGCCCTCTAAAAACCCGAGGAACAGGTAGACCGGCATTACTTCTTCTTCTGTTGGCATATGTATAATTCTCCTTAATGGTCTTTGCGGCTGATATCCATACTTTCCGGCTTATGTATCAGATATCACTTGACCTTGACAGTCAGCAGCTTGCTGTATCTGCCGTAGATCTTCTGCTTGCCCACAGACTTGTAGGCGCGGATCTTTACTCTGTACTTCTTGCCCGACTTGAGACCCTTGACGGTCTTTGCAGTGGTGGTGTTCTTCTTGACCCATACCACCTTTTTGTTCTTCTTCATGTCGGAAGAGGTAGCCATGACTATCTGGAAGCCTGTGCAGTGGGTGCTCTTCTTCCAGGTTATCTTTGCGGTCTTCTTTGAAGCGGACACCGCCTTCTTTGCACTCACTCTCTTGGGCTGGATCTTGAATGTGCCGGAAGCCGAGCCCTTGTAGTCGCCGATACCCTCGACCACGAGTTTGCCGAATCCCGGCTCTATGTTGTTGCTGTATCTGTAATCATAGTCAATGCCGGGTGTCAGCAGCTTTCCGTCGAGAGTCACCTTCGGAGCGGGCATGAGTCCCTTGCCCGTGTAGGTCTTGGTCTCTGCCGTGACCTTTGCGCCCGAGAGATCCACAGGGACTTTCTCGACTCTTACGTTCTTGTACTCTGAAAGGAAGTCTATCTTTGCAACATCAGTGTCGTTTATCTCGAGCATAACGTTATAGAACTTCTTGATACCGGGTATCTGGGCACTGCCCCTTGCAAAAAAGCTGTAATGGTTTTTGCCCGTAGAATCGTATATGCAGTAATTGCCGCCGATATCCACGGTAGCATCGCAGTTATCGGCGAGGTCGTCAAAAGAGACCTCGAGCTGGAGCGCCGCTATCTCGTCATTCTTTACCTTGTAGTTGTTCGGGACGAACAGTGTCGAGAGCATACTTCCCTTCGAGCCGCCGACATACACCTTTCTGCCATCCTTGCAGACGATGTAGAGCTTGCTCCTTACGTCTCTCTCGCTCAGGGTAAGAGCGCTCGCGGAGACTGAGGTCTCGGGGGCGGCGGTGCCGATCGAAACGGCTGCTGCGGGGAGTGCCGAAGATGCCAGCATAGCGGCAGCGAGAACGGATGTGGTTACACGTCTGATGTTCATAGTCATTTTCCTCCGTATATTGGTACGATCAATGGTCTGTTTTATGCCATTTATGTCATTATGCTTCACCGAAAAGCTCGGCAACTGCGGCTTCGTTGAGCTCCGAGCCTATAACGCAGAGCCTGCCGATGGTGGAGGCTGAGCCTGTGCGGACATCGGGCACGCCGGGAACGTAGTCGAAGTGTATCCACTCGCCGTTCTCGCCCTGCACGATACCCTTTGCGCGAAGTATCATGCCGTACTTCTCCTCATCGCCGAGAGCCTTCAGAGCGTTCTCTATCTGCTCTGCGGTAAAGCTGCGGGAGGTCTCCCTGCCCCAGCTGGTGAATACCTCATCGGCATGATGATGGTGATGGTCGTGGTCATGGTCATGGCAGCCACAGGTGCAGCCCTCGCCGTGCTCATGATCGTGGTCGTGATGATGCTCATGCTCGTCATGATCGTGATGATGGTGATGATCGTGGTCATGGTCATGCTCATGATCGTGATCGTGGCAGCCGCAGGTGCAGTCCTCGCCGTGCTCATGCTCGTGATCGTGGTGATGCTCATGCTCGTCATGATCGTGATGATGCTCGTGCTCGTCATGGTCATGGTCATGATGATGGTGGTGATGGTCATGGTGAGCCGCTTCTTCGAGCAGCGCCTTCAGCTCGTCGTCGATGGTGTTCTTCTGAGTCATGGCGTCGATGATCTGAGCGCCCGTCAGCTGATCCCACTCGGTAGTAACGATGGTCGCAGCGGGGTTGAGCGCACGCATGAGAGCCACAGCCTCGTCAAGCTTAGCCTGCGCCAGACCCGAAGTGTGGCTGAGTATCAGGCAGCTCGCATAGGTGATCTGGTTATCGAAGAACTCGCCGAAGTTTTTCTGGTACATCTTGGATTTCTTTGCGTCAACGATGGTGGTAAAGCCGTCCAGCTGAACGTCCTCCATGTGAAGATCCTGCACAGCGCGGATAACGTCGGAAAGCTTGCCCACGCCCGAAGGCTCGATGAGTATGCGGTCGGGGTGGTAGGTGTCGAGAACCTGTCTGAGCGACTTGCCGAAGTCGCCGACCAGCGAGCAGCAGATGCAGCCCGAGTTCATCTCGGTGATCTCAACGCCCGCGTCCTGTAAAAATCCGCCGTCTATACCGATCTGCCCGAACTCATTTTCGATGAGCACGAGCTTCTCGCCGTTATAGCCGTCCGCGATGAGCTTCTTGATGAGCGTTGTCTTTCCAGCGCCGAGGAAGCCTGAGAATATAGTTATTTTTGTAGCCATTTCAAAACATCTCTTTCCCTAAATTTCCCGCCCGCACAAAGCGGGCATTTAGGCAACACCGCACGATAGCTATGCGATGTTGCCCTTATACTATACCATTATAGCACACTTTCCGTGAAATTGCAACATACTTACTGTGAAAAGTATGTGACAGCCCTTGCGTTGCAGGCGCAAAAACAAAACAGGCGAGCAGCGCCCGCCCTTTGCAGTCAGCTCACATAGATATCCACGATCTCTGAACAGCAGCCTGTCTTGAAGGGTATCGCCCAGCCCGAGATGCCCGAGGTCACGATGAAAGTCGTGCTGCCCCGACGCTCGCTGCCGTAGATGCGGTCGTTGAAGCCCAGCAGCTTGCCGAAATACCCCGCGGGGAAGATATGCCCGCCGTGCGTGTGACCCGAAACGACAAGGTCTGCGCCTGCTTTCGCTTCCGCCTCAAAATCGTTCGGCTGATGATCCAGAACTATCTGATAGACACTGCTGTCCAGTTCTTCGGACAGTTCAGCCATCGTCATGCGCTTGCGGTCGGACTTGTCCTCACGCCCCGTGACGTAAAATCTGCCGTCCACAAGCTCGGTCTCGTCATCAAGAAGATGTACTCCCGCCGCTCTGAGTTCACGGTCAAGCTCGTCGATGGTGAAGTCGCGGTAGCCGAAAAAGCCGGGGTCATGATTGCCGTGGCTGACGTAAACGCCGTACTTCGACTCGATCTCACCGAGAGCGCGGCAGGCGCGTTTCATATCCCGCGTTGAGGTATCATCGTCCACGAAATCTCCCGGGAGCAGCACGATATCGGGCTGCATCGCACTGATCCGGCGGCACTGTTCGGCAAAGCCTTCACCGTCGAAAGTAATACCGATATGGCTGTCGGCGATCATCACAACGTGGAGCTGCCCGTGCGTATCCTTATCCGAGCTGACATCATAGCGTGTCGTCACGATATGATGAGCCATGTACCAGCCGTAGCCCAGATACACGACCGTCATAAGCATGGCGACATACCCCGCGGTATAGCGCCGCCTGATGCGTTTCCTCGGCTTGTAGCCCTCTGCCCTGCGTGCCTTCAGACGCTTGTTCTTGCGGTACCTTTGTACCCGCATCGCAGCGATATCGCAGATGATCCAGAAAAGCGTGAGGTGGAAAACCACGACATACATGGCAACTATGCGTATCGAGGCGAAAGCGGTACAGACCAGCACGGGCGACATCGCCGCCGCCCACGAGAGCCAGCGGTGGGTACGGGCAAGTTTTTTGATATGATAGAAGCGGTGGGTCCGTTTGACGACATAGAACATACAAACCGCCGCCGCTCCGCCAACGGCGATCATTGAACTGAGCATTACCAGCCAAGCGATCACGAGCATACCCCCTGTTGCAAATTTATATCCCATTATAACACATTTTTCACAGTAATGCAAGCTTTTTCACACAAATTCCATCTGCGGGCAGAGTATTCGGCGCAGGCTTTTGCAAAATTTACATTTCCCCCATAGACTTCACCGCCGAAATATGATATAATATAAATTTGTAAGTAAGTGAAGGATAGATATGTAAACGACACAAGGAGCGTCAAATGCGTAAAGAATACGAAGAATTTATACTCAACCGACTGAAAAAGAACAAGAACGGGCTTAGCTTCAACGAGCTCTATAAACCACTCAGCTCCCAGCTGACCAAAAAGGACCTCGACAAAGGGCTCGAAGCCCTCGGCAAGCGGGGCAAGGTCATCAATACGGGGCGGGTGTACATACTCGCTTCAAAGAGCAAGCTCGTCCCCTGCAAGGTCTCGCGCGTCAAGAAGACCTTCGGGTTCGTCCGCTCGGACGAGGACGGCACGGAATACTTCGTGGCGGGGCGCTATCTGAACGGTGCGCTCCCCGGCGACTCGGTCATGGTACAGCTCTACCCCGGGCGCGACGACAAGCCCGAGGGCATGGTCATGGAGATCACCGAGGAGAGCTTCTCGCGCTTCACAGGCAACATCGTCTGCGAGTTCGGCGAGCTAAAGGTAGTGCCCGACACCCTCTCGAAGTACGCTATGCGTATCGAGGAAAACAGCTTTGATCTGCGCGAGGGAGATAAAGTCCTTGCCGAGGTCAGCCACCGTGGCAGCTCACACGCCGACCACCGCTGCTCCATCGTGATGTCTTACGGCAGCTCGCTCAAAGCCTCCGTCTGCGCTATGAGCGTGCTGGGTCTCAACGGGCTCACCCCCATTTTCCCGCCCGAAGTCATTGCCGAAGCGCGCGCAGTCTCAGATTACCGTGAGATAAGCCGCGAAGCCCCGAACCGCCTTGACCTGCGCGACCTGCCGATATTCACCATCGACAGCGCCTCCACAAAGGACATAGACGATGCGATATCCATCGAGCGCACCGAAAACGGCTACCGTCTTGGCGTTCACATCGCCGACGTTTCACACTACGTCAAGCCTAAGTCTCAGCTCGATGAGGAAGCCTTCTCGCGCGGCACCAGCGTCTACTACGCAAACCGCGTGATCCCGATGCTCCCGACCGAGCTTTCAAACGGCATATGCTCGCTCAACCCGCAGGAGGACAGACTCGCATTTTCCTGCCTGATGGAACTGGATAATAACGCCGAGATCGTAGGCTACAAGTTCGCAAAGTCTATCATACGCTCCCGCGTAAAGGGCGTTTACAGCGAACTCAACGAGCTGCTTGAAGGCTACAACGCAAAAGCGCTCTGCGAAAAGTACGCCGAGGTCATCGACTGCCTGCCGCTCATGAAGGAGCTTGCCGACAAGCTCAAAGGCAACCGCATACACCGCGGCGCTCCGCAGCTCTCCACCACCGAGAGCGAGCTTGTGATAGACGAGAACGACTACTGCATAGATGTCCGCCCGCACGAAAGCGGCTACACTCAGGAAATGATAGAGGACTTCATGCTCTGCGCCAACTGCTGTGCTGCGCGTTTCGGTGCCGAAAACGGTCTGCCGTTCGTCTACCGCGTACACGAAGACCCGCCCGAGGACAAGCTCGAATACCTGAAAGCGGGACTTACCGAGCTGAAGATACCCTTCAACTTTGAGGGCGGTGTAAAGCCGAAAGCCCTGTCGGAGATACTCGAATGGGAGCGCGGCACCGACCGCTTCCCCGTTGTCAACAATCTTGTGCTGAGGAGCATGGCAAAGGCGAAGTATTCCGCCGAGCCTCTCGGTCACTTCGGACTGGTGCTTGAGGATTACGCCCACTTCACCAGCCCGATACGCCGCTACCCCGACCTTGCGATACACCGCATAATGAGCGATTTCCTCGCTTCGGGCGATGCCGATGAGCTCGGCAGGCGCTACGGAAAATTCTCGGGCAAGGCTGCCGATCAGGCTTCCGCCACCGAGCTTATCGCTCTCCAGACCGAGCGCGGCTGCGAGGACTGCTACAAGGCAGAGTACATGAAAGCGCACCTCGGCGATGTTTACGAGGGCATCATAGTCTCCTGCGTACCGCACGGTATGTACGTTATGCTCGACAACACCTGCGAGGGTCTTGTCCGCATCGACACACTTCCCTACCCCGACTACTTCTACGATGAGAAATTCACCATCAAGCGCGTAGGTCCCGGCGAGGAGTTCACCGTAGGCAAGCGCATCAGCGTGCAGGTGGTAAAGGTCGATGTAAGCTCGGGCAACGTCGATTTTGAATACATTGCGGAGTGATCATCCGAACAGTAGGATACAAATACAAACAAGACCTCCCGCGGCTCACTGTGTGCCTCGGGAGGTCGTTTTGCTGCATATTACTTCGCATACCACTTTCTCAGCACCTGTTCGGCTTTTTTGCCGTAGCAGGTGAAATCGCGGTTATCCTTAGCTTTGTCGGCGGGCGGCAGCTTTGCCTTCCAGTCCCACCAGAAATATCCCGCGAACCACGGTATATCAAAGGTCGAAGCCATCGCGGCTTCGTAGAAATCCGCCTGCTCCTGCTCGTCGGGCTGCTCCTGCGGGTCGTAGTGATACTCCCACGGATACTGCGCGCAGCCGTGGACGGAACGCAGACCGATCTCGGCGAACATCACAGGCTTTCCGTAATGCTCATGCACGTCAGCCAGCTTTTCGGCGATGCCCGCCCAGACGCTGTTCATCTGCGTGAGCGAATTATCGTCGGGAGTGGTGCAGGGGTAGTACGCCGATATGCCGATAACGTCAACATCTTCAAGCCACGGGAACCGCAGCTCGTCGCCGTGATTTACATTGTGCATGATGATACCGCTGTAGACCTCACGGACCTTCGCTATCATCTCGCGGCAATGCTTGTCCTGACTGTCCATGCCGAACATCTCGCAGCCCGTGCAGAGCATTTCACAGCCAAGGCGCTCGGCAAGCGAGGCGTAGTGCTGCATGAACGAGTTGTAGCTTTTGAACCAGCTGTCCCAGTATCTCGGCTGCTCGGGCGGGAAATTTATCCTCGCACGCCAGCTGCCGTCAAGACAGTCCACCATCGGTTTCAGACAGACTTTTAGCCCGAGCGACTTGGCCTTCACGACCGCCGCTTCAATATCGGCATCGGTCTGCGTGTGCCCGAACATCGAGAATATCACCGTAGAGTGAAAAGTCTCCTGAAAACAGTTTACCGGTATACATATCCAGTCAAGTCCGTTTTTCGCGAGCAGCTCCATCGAGCGCTCTGCTTCGGGCGTGCCAAACACACCGCTGCCTGAGAAAAATCCCCAGGTGTAGCCTTTGCAAAATAGTCTTTCCATATCCCATATTCCTCTCGCAGCTATTTCTTTCTGAACGTCATTATCTCAAAGCCCACACGGGTGTCGAGCGTTTCGAGGGCTTCAAGCCGCTCCCTGCCGCCCGCGGGGGTCTTGTAGTAGTAGGGGGTCATCGTGTAAAGATCCATGATCTGCCTGTGCGAACCGAGAGTGATGTCATACTCCAGCCGTTCGCTGCCCGCTTCTGCAAAGCCTTTGAGGTCGTAGACGTTAGGTCTGTTTTTGTACGGTTTTTCGTACAGTACGCCTTTCATGCCGAACAGGTGCTCGGGCGAAGGGCTGACGATCACCAGCTTGCCGCCCTTTTTAAGCACACGTTTATACTCCTCACCTGCAACAGGCGCGAAAACGCTGAGCAGCAGGTCAGCCGAACGGTCGGCAAAGGGCAGCTCGAAAGCACTTGCCGCCGCGAACCTTACGTTTGATATCCCCGCAGACTTTGCCGCCGCAGCCGCGTGCCGCACCCCGCTCTTTGCAAGGTCTATGCCATAAAAGCTGACCTCGGGCAGTGCCGCGGCACAGATGTTGGTATAGTACCCCTCCCCGCAGCCGCAGTCGATCACCTCGGCATCTGGGGTATCTTTAAGCAGAGAAGCGGCGGTCTCCGCGAGCCTGTCGGCAAGCTTGCGGTAGTGTCCCGTTTCAAGGAACGCCGTCCTCGCCGCCACCATCATGGCGTTGTCGCCCGCGTTGCCGGGATCGTGCCGCGCACTCAGAAGGTTGACGTACCCCTGTGCCGCCGCATCAAAGCGGTGTCCCTTTTTGCAGGCAAGCCCGAACCTGTTTTCCTTGAGCCTTCCGCCGCACACAGGACAAGCAAACATCATCATCTCTCCCATATAAAAACGGTATCGGACAATGCCGCCCGATACCGTTTTAAATTCAAATTATTGTGCCATTAAGCCGCATGGATCACTCAGCTACAGCGAGAGTTCCCTTTACTGCGGAAAGAACGCTGCCCTCAGCCTCTACAGACTTGCCGTTGTAGAATACGGAAGCGCTGAGTACAGAGCCGTCGTTGGACTTGATGGTGTACTCACCTGCGGGCAGGCTGAATACGATGGTAGGCATCTTCTTGCCGATCCACTTGTCAGCGAGAACGTTCAGCTGAACGGCATCGCCGCCCTCTACGTCGCCGTTGGCAATAGTAGCGTAAACATTGCCGTTAGCATCATAGATGGTAGCATTGGTCTTGGAATCAACACCGTAATACTGTCTCTCTTCATTGGTCATACCGGCAGCAGCCTTCTTACCTCTGTTCTGCCATACCTTCCAGATAGTAGCAGTGGGGAAGTAGGTGATATCGGTGTAGCTGTCATGGAAGTCAGCATATCTGAAATCATAGTAAGCGCCGGAAGCATTCTTGTAGAGCTCTACATAATGCTCCTTCTCGTTAGGATAGTTGCAGTCGTAAACGTAAACCTTATCGGACTTGGAACCCTTTACGAACTTGTAAGGAAGCAGAGCGTGTCCGCCGCCGTATACTCTGTCGAGAACGCCGATAACAACAGGCTTAGCCTTCTTCTTCTGAACTCTCTTTGCAGCGTTGGCGATAGCCTGATACTTGTTCTCGTGCTCATCATACATCTTCTGGATGCCCCAGTTGAACTGTATCTGCTGAGCCGCTTCGCAGAACTCACCTGCTGTCAGCTTGAGCTTGGTGCTCTTGTTCTTAAGGCCGATATCCTTGGTGTAGGTAGCCTTCTTGTTGAAGGTCTTGAGGTTGTTCAGACCAAGTGCGTTGAAGGAAGCGGTAGAGGACATACCGAAGCAGTTACCGCCCCAGGGCATATACTTGAAACCATTGGTTTCCCACAGCCAGTCAGCATAGTTCTTGTCGAATATATATCTGATTCTTTCGTAAGGAGTAACGTAGTTGCTGGGATACTGGAAGCCGTCATAGCTGTTCTCCCACTTCCACTTCAGGTGGGGCTGATCTATTACCTTGTAGTGAGCATAGAAGGTCTTGTTGGTGCACTTAGCAAGCTTGGTCTTGTAAGTAACTCTCTTGCCGCCGGTCTTCTTGGTGTACCAGCCGTCGAATACAACGTTTGCCTTCTTGGCATTGGGAAGAACACCGAGTGTTTTGCCCTTCTTATAAGTCTTCTTCTTAGCGCCCACGATGGTACCGCCGTTAGCGTTGAACTTGATGGTAGCGGTGCTTGCCTCAATGGTCTCGAAAGCAGATGCAGCAGCAACAGTTGTGTCCGCGGAAGCGGGGATAACTGCAGCAGCACTGCTCAGTGCCATTACGGCAGCAGCTGTCATGGATGCGATTCTTTTCTTCTGCATGATTGTTCCCTCCATATGTTTTTGTATGTTATAAATGTTCCTCTCGGATAACTCTAAAATTATCCAAATTGATTATAGCATACTTCTACAGCATTGTCAAGTGTTGTTTCAAAAAAAATTAAAAATTTCATATAACTTTACGCTTGACTTTGTGTACGGTATTATAATATAATAACAGAAAGCAATAACGTTAACTGTTCATTTATTTTTCTGCATATTTTCGTCATTTTTTTATGTCGTTTTGATATGCTGTCTTTTACGGAAAGGGGTGATGTGACTTTGGCAGAATCTAACGCAACAAAAAAAGCGCTGGCTTCCGCTTTGAAGTCGCTCATGTCCCGCAAGCCTTTCGCAAAGATAAGCGTCGGAGATATTTGCAGCGAGTGCGGCATGAACCGCAAGAGCTTCTACTATCACTTCCGCGACAAGTACGATCTTGTAAACTGGATATTCTACACCGAGTTCGTCCACACTCTGAACTACTCCGCCGAGGACAACGGCTGGCAGCACCTCAACGACGTTTGCAGGTATTTTCACGAGAACAAGCGTTTTTATTCAAAAGCCTTGAAGATAGAAGGGCAGAATTCCTTCCGCGATTACTTCCACGATATCCTTGAGGCTATACTGCTTGAATACCTTGTGCAGTATTTTGCGACCGAAAAGGATTCCGTGTTTGCCGCAAAATTCTTCTCCGATGCCGTGATCTGTGCGCTTATCCGCTGGCTGACCTCTAAAGAACCCACCACCCCCGAAGAGTTCACCGAGAGCGTACACCGCTGCATAAAGCTGGTAAAGACACCTCTGCCGAATGAACAAGGCATATGAATGTGCTGCCCCGAAGGCAAGGCGCATTTTTTGTTTGTGTCCAATTCAGTCAAGGCATGATGTCCTAATCACGGCGCTTCTTTTTGTTTAATATTGCCAATATAATCAGATTTCTTGCGAAAATGTCTCATTTTCTATTGACAATATCAGGTAAAATGTTTTATAATAATAATATATATTAGAATAGCATCGCCGCTTGTCAGAAGCATTTGACGGCAGATGCCGTGCCCGCCCGATACGCGGGCAGTGAAAGGAGTTTAGTTCGATTTGGATAACAAGACGCTTAATGATATTGCCACGTCGATATTCGGTGTTTACCCCGAGCTGCGTCGATTGGTTCACGAGGCGTTTGACAGGCAGGAGATAAAGCTCACCAGAACGCAGCAGATAGTCCTGATGACGATGGCAAACGCAGGCGTGCTCAGTATGTCTGAGCTGGCAACGAGGATAAACACGAGCAACGAGCAGGCTACCCGCGCTGTCTCGCAGCTGATATCGCTGGGATTTATGGAAAGGTTCCAGAACGAGCGCAACCACCGCATAGTGAACATCGCGCTGACGAATGATGCTGATGAGTACCTGAACAAGGTAAGGGAAACAGCAACCTATCTGCTGGCACATCCCTTGATAGAAAGCGACGATGAGCGCTGCCAAAAATACGCCAGGGACTTAGAGAGCTTACGCAGCTATTTCAAATGACAGAAAAAGACCGCCGGGTGGTCAAGCCACGGGGCGGTCTTTCGTTTTCTCATCTTATTTCTCTTTCAGGAAGGGTATGCGCTTCAGCACCGCTTCAAACAGCGTTACCGAGATCACCGCGCCGAGTATGCCCTGAGCGAGGTTCGCGGGTATCCCGGGGACAGCTGCCGCCACAGAGCCGTACAGCACCGATTCAAACGCCATGTATCCGAAGGACATTATAAGCTCCGCTGTCACGGCAGCCGCTATCCTTGCGGCAAAGCCCGAGAAACGGCGGCTGAGCTTTGTATAGATCACCGCGGAGGCGGCTGCCATGCCCGCTTTGATGACAAGCGTTGCGGGCGCATATACCGTGTAGCCCGAGATCATATCCGCAAGCGCCGAGCCAACTCCCGCCGCAGCCCCGCCGTAAACGGGTCCGAGTATCCAGCCCGATATGTTTACAAAGCAGTCGCCGAGGTTGACATAGCCCTTTGTCGGAGTCGGTATCTGTATCAGAAGCGTGGCTATCGCCGTGAACGCTGCGAGCAGTCCCGCGAGCACGAGGTTCTGTGTTCTTTCATTCACCCTTGTTTTCATCTTACATCTCTCCTTATAGAAAAACCGCATAACCATATAGGTTTGCTATGAATTGATTTTATCACATCAATTGAGCTTTGTCAATCGTTATATGCAACAAAAAACAGCACCCCGCCCAAGGGTGCTTTTGTTTATATTATTCACTCTTAGAATCGGTGTGGGTGATTATAACTCCCTCGCCCCGCTGCTCCGCAAGAACGTCCTCAAGCGAGGTATTGAGCATATATGAAAAAAACGTGACGAGAAGTATCACTATCGAAACGACCACAATGATATCAATGCGAAGCCTGCCGCTGCGCTTTGCCTTTTTTGCCATAATGCTCCTCCTGTCCTTGAACGGCGGCTCCCCGCCTTTTCTCCCATTGTATATTCTACCACGTTTTTACTCGGATTTCAAGGGGTTCTGCGGAATTTTTACGATTTTCCTAAATTTAAAAGATTTGCTTGAAAAAAGACAAATCATGTGTTATAATAAAATAGTATGACATTACGCGGGAATATAATGCCGCGCGGCACATACACTTAAACATATAAGATCATTTCGGAGCATGATGATAATGAAGATAAAAGTTATATTCACGGGCGGCAGCATCGGAAGCCGCACAGAGCAGAACACCGTAAAGCTCGCCGACACGCCTCCCGTATCGCTTCTGCGCGGGTTTGAAAGCGATGATATGCAGTTTGAGACTGCTTCGCCTTACAGCATAATGAGCGAAGAACTCTCCCCCGCCGAGCTGACAAAGCTCGCGAGGTGCATAGAGCGTGAGTCAGCGGGCTTTGACGGAGTAGTGGTCACACACGGCACCGACACCCTCTGCTATACCTCGGCATTCCTCTCTTACCTGTTCGCCGACAGCCTGCCGATAGCTCTCGTTTCCTCCGCCTCGCCGCTTTCGGGCTGCCATTCAAACGGCAGGCACAATTTAGCGGCGGCTTTGCAGTACATAAAGTCGGGCAGCAGCGGGGTCGCGGTACCCTGGTACTATCAGGGTGCGGCGGTGATACATCACGGGGCACGGCTGTTCCGCCAGCGCCCGTATGACGAGCTTATCCAGAGCGTCGGCGACGAGGTGCTGTTCTACATGGGTCCGGGCGCGCTTGCAGGCTCGTGGCGTGAAAACAGCGGCAGCGGAAGGCTGACTTCCCTGCTCGCCAAGCCGGATGAAGAGATCACCTCGGGCTTCGGCAGGGTGATGTATCTGAAAGCCCTGCCGGGTATGTACTACCCCGCACTCTCCGAGGGCACGGCTGCGGTGCTGATCGAATGCTACAACTCCGGCACGCTCTGCGCCGACAGCGGCTTTGCGGACTTTATGACCCGCGCCAGCGAACTCGGCATACCCGTTTTCATAAGCGGCACGGGCGGCATAGCGCAGCTGAGCGAGACCGTCGGGAAGTACCTGGAACTCGGTGCGATCCCGCTCCCGAAAGCCACTCCCGACTCGATGTACATTAAGCTCTGCCTTGCGGTATCGGCGGGCGGAGATATCGTGACGACGATGAAAGAAAACTGCGCGGGCGAGCTTATCCCCGAAGCGGACTTTATGCACTGACGGCGGAGCTTATGCGATGAAGATATTTTACAAACTTATCATACTGGCACTGCTTTTTTCGGCAGGCAGCTTCATCGGCTGGGGGATAGAGGTCTTCTACCGCCGATTCAAACCCGACAACAAGGAACGCATCTGGATAAACCCGGGGTTCCTCACGGGTCCCTGCCTGCCGCTTTACGGCTTCGGTCTGACGATACTCTATCTGCTGGCATCGCTCGAAAAACACATCGGCATCGAGAGCCCGCCGCTCAGGAAGCTCATGCTCTTTGCCATCATGGCAGCCGCCATGACCCTGATCGAGCTTATAGCGGGAGAGATATTCATCATCAGGCGGCACCTGAAGCTGTGGGACTATACAAACGAACGGTTAAACTACAAGGGGCTCATCTGCCCCAGATTCTCATTCTACTGGGCGGTGCTCGGGGCGTTTTATTACTTTATCATACACCCGCGCATACTTTCGGGACTCAACTGGTTCTCGCACAATCTGCTCTTCTCGTTCGTCATAGGTTTTTTCTACGGCGTGCTGGCGATAGACCTTTCATATTCATTCAGCATCACCGACAAGATAAAGGCGTTTGCGGAAGAGAATGAGATGGTCATACGCTACGAAGAGCTGAAGCGGCACATTCACCTTGAAGCCGAACGCCGCCGCTCGAAGTACCGTTTTCTCTACGCCCTGAGCTCTGAGATATCGCTGAAAGAGCACCTGAAAAGCTACATGGAAAAACAGCTCGACCGCGCCCGCGACGGAAAGCTCAACGACTTTATAGACAAGCGGCTCGAAAAGCTGCAAAGAGATATAACAGAAATAAAAGAACGGAGACATGAATAATGACAGAATTTATCAAGGTACTGATACTGGGAATAGTTGAGGGAATCACCGAATGGCTGCCCGTCAGCAGTACGGGACATATAATCCTCGTGGACGAGTTCATGAAGCTGAAGGCTTCCGACGACTTCAAGGAGATGTTCGACGTTGTGATACAGCTCGGCGCCATAATGGCTGTCGTGCTGCTTTACTGGAAGGAGCTTTTCCCCTTCGGCAAAAAGGACAACCCGCACCCCCTCTCAACCGACGGCGCGGGGGCATATATCAAGACCGATATCTTCAAAATGTGGTTCAAGGTGCTGGTAGCCTGCGTGCCCGCGGCTATCGTCGGGCTGGCGTTCGATGATATGCTGAACGCACTCTTCTTCAACTGGCAGACGGTAGCGGTCATGCTGATACTCTTCGGCATATTCATGATAGTGGTCGAAAAGCGCAACAAGGGCAAGACACCCGTTTTCGATTCCATCGCTTCGATGCCATACTGCGTGGCTATGATGATAGGCGCGTTCCAGCTTATAGCGGCGGTATTCCCCGGCACATCACGCTCTGGCGCCACGATAGTCGGCGCACTTCTCATAGGTGTGTCAAGAAAGACGGCTGCGGAATTCACCTTCTACCTCGCAGTACCCGTAATGTTCGGCGCGAGCCTTTTGAAGATGGTGAAGTTCTTCGCCGACAACGGACATATGACAGGCACAGAAGCCGCCATGCTCCTTATCGGCATGGTCGTGGCATTTGCGGTGTCCTTCTTCGTCATCAAGCTGCTCATGAGCTACATCAAAAAGCACGACTTTACGGTATTCGGCTGGTACAGGATAGTGCTGGGCGTGCTGGTGATGCTTTGGTTCGGGGTAGCAGCGAAGTAATACCTTGTCGTTCAGCTGTAAAAGAGGAAGTGTAATTGATATGAAACTCAACATTGCGGGTATCCAGAACGATTCGATCGTTGACGGACCCGGGATAAGATATGCGATATTCGTTCAGGGATGTCCCCATCACTGTGAAGGCTGCCACAACCCCGAGACGTGGGAATTCGGCACGGGGCGGGACGTCAGCCTTGACGAGATCATGGAAAAGCTGAGGGAAGACCCGCTGCTTGACGGCGTGACCTACTCGGGCGGCGAGCCGTTTGCTCAGGCAAAGGCGCTCTGCGAACTCACCGACCGCATAAGGGCGGAGTTCCCGAAGCTCACCGTCATGAGCTACACGGGCTACACGATAGAACAGCTCATAAAGCAGGATACCCCGGAAAACTGCTTTATGGAGCTTTTGAAAAGACTTGACTACATCGTGGACGGTCCTTTCGTGCTGTCGCTCAAAAGCTATGAGCTGAGATTCAAGGGCAGCTCGAATCAGCGGTTCCTCGACGTTAAAAAGACCCTTGAAGCCGGCAAGCCGATACCCTACCATGATGAATGGGAGAACATTGAGATCAAACTGATATGATAGACTACAAGATAAACATCGACGAAGCAGTCCGATATATGGGCTACCGCGGCTTCACCCCCGGCGAGCAGGAAAAAGCTCTTATACTGAGCTGCGAAAAGCAGCTGCGGGAATACATCGAGCCCGCATGGGTATACCGCGCATTCCCGACAGAACAGACCGACGAAGGCATACTCCTCAAAGGCACTACCCTGACCCTTACGGGCGAGGATATCCGCAGCCATCTTGAGGGCTGTGGCAGGTGCGTGCTTTTGTGCGCCACGGCAGGCGCTAAGGCGGACGAGCTTATAAGGCTCAAGGAAAAAGAGGATTTAGTACAGGGTTATATCACCGACTGCCTTGCCAGCGCGGCTGTGGAGGGCGTGTGCGATTCCCTTGAAGCCGAGCTGAGTAAAAGACTTGCGGACAAGTACCTTACATGGCGGTTCTCACCGGGCTACGGCGACCTGCCGCTGGACTTGCAGCCGAAGATACTCGCTGTGCTGGAAGCGGGAAAACGCGCGGGGGTATCCTGCACAGGATCGCTGCTCATGATACCCCGAAAGACGGTCACGGCGGTCATCGGGATATCCGATACTCCGATAGTGAGGAAAAAACAAGGCTGCGCTGCGTGCAGCATGAAGGACAGATGTACATTCAGAAAGGCTGGCGAACACTGTGGATCTTAAAAAGCTTTTAAACGAAAATGAGTTCGTATTCTTAGACGGAGGCATGGGCACCATGCTCCAGGCGGCAGGGCTTGAAGCGGGCGAGAACCCCGACCTGCTCAGCATCACCCACCCCGAGCTTATCGAAAGCATAAACCTGAAATACATAGAAGCGGGCGCGGATATATTCTACTGCAACACCTTCGGCGCAAACCGCCTGAAGCTCGCAAAGACGGGCAAGACCCCCGCAGAGATCATTTCGGCGGCTGTAAAGATAGCAAACGGCGCTAAGGCAAAGGCATCGCGCACCGCTTACTGCGCCCTCGATATCGGTCCTATCGGACAGCTGTTAGAACCGAACGGTACTATGCTCTTTGACGAAGCTTATGATATCTTCAAGGAAATGGTGCTGGCGGCAGACGGCGCTGATATCATCGTTATCGAGACTATGACCGACCTGCTCGAAGCAAAGGCGGCGCTGCTCGCTGCAAAGGAAAACAGCGACCTCCCCGTTATGGTCACCATGACATTCGAGGAGAATATGCGTACCTTTACGGGCTGCTGCATAGAGTCTATGGCTATGACCATCGGCGGTCTGGGCGCTGACGCTATCGGCATCAACTGCTCACTGGGTCCCCGCGAGCTTCGTCCCGCTGTGGAAAAGCTCTGTTCATGCACCGATCTTCCCGTTATCATAAAGCCAAACGCGGGACTTCCCGACCCGCTCACAAACGAATACAACGTTCTCCCCGATGAGTTCGGCGAGCTTCTTGCCGACATGATACCCCTCGGCATAAAGATCGCGGGCGGCTGCTGCGGCACTACTCCCGATTATATCCGTGCCGCACGCAAGGCATTCGAGGGCAGGAAGTATCAGCCGAAGGAGTTCAAGCCGATATCCGCCGTATGTACCGCAAGCAACGCCGTATACATCGACGTTCCCCGCATAATCGGCGAGAGGATAAACCCTACGGGCAAAAAGCGCTTCAAGCAGGCGCTTCAGGAGCACGACCTTGACTACATCTGCAATCAGGCGATAGAGCAGATCGACGCGGGTGCCGAGATACTCGACGTGAACGTCGGTCTGCCGGGCATCGACGAGAAGGAGATGATGCTCGCCGCAGTAAGGGCGGTGCAGGGCATCTGCGATACTCCCCTCCAGCTGGATTCTTCGATCCCCGAAGTGCTGGACGCGGCACTGAGGGTGTACAACGGCAAGCCGATAATCAACTCGGTAAACGGCGAGGAAAAGTCGCTGAACAATATCCTACCGCTGGTAAAGAAATACGGCGCTGCCGTTGTAGGACTATGTCTTGACGAGGACGGCATACCCAAGACCATCGAGGGGCGCGTGGCAATAGCAGAGAAGATATGCAAGCGTGCAGATGCTCTCGGGATACCCCGCCACGACATCTGCATCGACTGCCTGACGCTGACCTGTTCGGCTGAGCAGGAAGCCGCCATGCAGACCATCGAAGCGCTGAGGATATGTAAAGAAAAGCTCGGAGTACGCACGGTACTCGGCGTATCCAACATAAGCTTCGGTCTGCCGCAGAGAGAGATCGTCAACCGCACATTCCTGACTATGGCGCTGACAAAGGGTCTTGACCTTCCCATCATGAACCCGAACATCGCCTCAATGACCTCGGCGGTGCGCGCTTACAGGCTGCTCGCCAACATCGACAAGAACGCGCAGGAATACGTTGCAAACTACGGCGGCGAAATTCCCGCGGCTGCGGCTGCCGCTGTCAAGCAGGAGGATATGACCCTCGGCTATGCCATGAGCCACGGTCTTAAAAACGATGCGGCGGGCATTACCGCAAAGCTGCTCGAGACTACCGATGCTATGGATATCGTCAACAACATACTTATCCCCGAGCTCGACCGCACGGGTGCCGAGTTTGAAAAGGGCAAGATATTCCTGCCGCAGCTGATACTCACAGCGGGCGTGGCACAGAGCTGCTTTGAGGTCATCAAGGAACACCTCGCGAAGAACGGCGGCGGCGGAGTTTCAAAGGGCACCATCGTCATCTGCACCGTAAAGGGCGACGTTCACGATATCGGCAAGAACATCGTAAAAGTGCTGCTCGAAAACTACGGCTACACGGTCATCGACCTTGGCAAGGACGTTGACCCGATGCTCGTTGTCAAGACCGCTAAGGAGCATAACGTAAAGCTCGTGGGGCTAAGTGCGCTCATGACCACCACCCTCAAGGGCATGGAGGAAACGATACGCCTGCTGCGTGAGAACCATGAGTGCAAGGTAATGGTAGGCGGCGCTGTGCTCACCCCCGATTACGCCAAGGAGATAGGTGCCGACTACTACGCAAAGGACGCCAAGCAATCCTGCGATATCGCGAAAGAGGTGTTCGGACAGTGAGCGTTGAGGTAAAGCTTTGCGGCATGACTACCCCCGCCGACATCGAGATCGTCAACAGGCTGAAGCCCGAATATGCGGGGTTCGTGCTGTTCTTCCCGAAGAGCAGGCGCTGCCTTGACATAGAAAAAGCCGCCGCGCTCGTGAAAGCGCTCGACGGCGTAAAGGCTGTTGCGGTGACGGTCTCCCCCACTCCCGAGCAGGCGGAGCAGATAAACAGATCGGGCTTCGACTTTATCCAGATACACGGAGAACTGTCCGAAGAAACGTACAATTGCATCGAATTGCCGATCATCCGCGCATTTAACGACTTCCCTGTCGGCGAGCTTGAAAGGTCTCACAGACTCGACAAGATCAAGGCTTATCTCTTCGACGCCGCAGAACCGGGCAGCGGAAAGCGCTGCGACTGGAACGCTCTTGTCAGGCTGCCCCGCGGAGGCAAAAAGCTGTTCCTGGCAGGCGGGCTTGATCCCGAAAACGTCGCCCGCGCGATAGGAGCTGTCCGCCCCGATGCCGTCGATGTAAGCTCAGGGATAGAGCTTCCAGAAGGCGGCAAGGACGCTGCAAAGGCAGAATCGTTCGTCAGGAACGCACGTTTCGCACAATGACACACGACCGTAATCAGCAGGGAGCTAAGAAAATGAGTTTCATTGAGTTCAAAGAAGTCGAACGCAAATACAATGTCGGCGAGGTCGAGATATCCGCCCTGCGCGGCGCGACCTTCTCCATCGAGAAAGGCGAGCTTTGCATCATCGTCGGTGCGAGCGGCGCGGGCAAGACCACGCTGCTGAACATACTTGGCGGCATGGACGTACTGACGAGCGGCAGCGCACTGGTAGACGGAACGGATATCGGCAGAATGAACAAGCGCAGGCGCACCGTCTACCGCCGCCGAGACATTGGCTTCGTCTTCCAGTTCTATAATCTGATACCCAACCTCACCGCGCTGGAAAACGTTCAGCTCGCTTCGCAGATATGCCGCGACCACCTCCCGCCCGAGCAAGCGCTTGAAGCGGTCGGACTGAGCGAGCGAATGGATAACTTCCCCGCACAGCTTTCGGGCGGTGAGCAGCAGAGGGTCGCCATCGCAAGAGCCATCGCGAAAAAGCCTAAGCTGCTGCTTTGCGACGAGCCGACGGGCGCTCTTGACTACAACACGGGCAAGCAGGTGCTGAAGCTCTTGCAGGATATGTGCCGAAAGACCGAGATGACCGTTGTGATCGTGACGCACAACTCGGCGCTGACAGCTATGGCTGACCGCGTTATCCGCGTCAAGAGCGGCGGCATCGAAAGCGTGACTACCAACCCCGATCCTCTGCCGATCGGGCAGATAGAGTGGTAGCCTTTTCTAAAGAGTCCAGAATTTCCGACAGTTTGAAGGCGTATTCGACCTCCTTGCTGTCGGTGTTTTTTTCTGCCGCAGCCGATATGGAAAACTGCGGGAACAGAAATACCTCCTCGGCAGCGGCATCTGCGGCATTCTTGTCCATCTTGGCAGCCACGCTGTAAGCCACCGCTATCGCGAGTCCGAGTATGAGCGCTTTTGTAATATTGTCCATTTTTTGTACTCCTTTTTTGTTTGGTGTACCTTCATTATGGACAGCGTTTCCATAATTATACACGCGCCGAAAAAAACAGCCCCCGTTCAATACAGAACAGGGGCTGAAAGCTTTATTATCCAATAGCCGTTACTCTACGCTTGTGAAGATCTCCTTTACCTTTGCCTCGTCGGGCTTTGCGGTAAAGAGGCTCACTATCGGAACTATCACGATGCTGAACAGCATTGCGAATGCGCCCGCATTGATGGGAGAATGTACTGCAAGACCGCCGAGCATCATGGTGTGGCCGCCGAAGGTGAAGTAGAACATATGCGCCACGGTAATGCCAACGCCGCAGATAAACGAAGTCCATACGGCAGCCTTGGTTATCCTCTTGAGGTAAAGTCCCCACATGAAGGGAGCGATGAAAGCACCCGCCAGCGCACCCCATGAAATGCCCATCAGGGTGGAGATAACGGTCACCTGCTTGCGTATCGTGATGATGGCGATAAGGCAGGAGAGCAGCAGGAATACTGCAACGAATATACGCATAACGAGAACTTCCTTCTTCTCGTCCATCTTGTTCTTCATCATCGGCTTTATCATGTCAAGAGTAAGCGTAGAGCTGGAGGTAAGTACCAGCGAGGAAAGGGTAGACATTGAAGCCGAGAGCACCAGCACGATAACGATGCCGAAGAGTATCTCGGGGAGTGAATTCATCATGGTAGGGATAATGCTGTCAAAGCCTTCAACGGGAGCGCCTGTCTCGTCGGGATCGACGAACAGTCTGCCGAAGCCGCCCTGGAAGTAGCAGCCGCCCGCTACGACGAGTGCGAACACGGTAGAGATTATAGTTCCCTGCTTGATAGCCTGCTCGTCCTTGATGGCATAGAACTTTGTCACCATCTGCGGCAGACCCCATGTACCGAGCGATGTGAGTATAACAACGCCGACAAGGTTTATCGGGTCGGGTCCGAAGAGGGAGTTGTAGATCTGAGTTCTGCCCTTGGGGTCGGCTATATCGCCCAGCTTATCGAGCGAGCTTCCGAGACCGCCGTGCGCGTTGAGTATTGTGATAACAACAGCCGCGATACCAACGAGCATTATAAGACCCTGAATAAAGTCATTGAGCGCAGTAGCCTTGTAACCGCCGACGATAACGTACACCGCGGTGATTATGCCCATAGCGATGATACAGACTGAATAGTCAACGTCGAACGCCTTCTCGAAAAGCCTTGAAAGTCCGTTGAAGGCAGAAGCGGTATAGGGTATGAGGAAGATAAAGATTATCACCGCCGAAGCGAGCTTCAGACCCTTGCTGTCATAGCGGTGCTCAAAGAACTCGGGCATGGTGCGTGCGTCGAGGTGCTTTGACATCTTCTGGGTGCGCTTGCCGAGTATTATCCACGGCAGCAGCGAGCCGATTATGGCGTTTCCGATACCTATCCACGCGGCAGACGCGCCGTATGCCCAGCCGAACTTACCCGCATAGCCTACGAAGATTACAGCCGAGAAGTAAGAGGTGCCGTAAGCGAAAGCGGTAAACCAGGAGCCGAGGCTTCTTCCGCCGAGCACATAATCATTCGTGCCCTGATTTTTCTTACGGTAATACGCGCCGATGCCGATCATCAGGCAAAGGTACGCCGCAAGTGTGATCCACAGTGTCATACTATCATTCCTTTTTGAAGATTTGCTTTACGGGCGAAGCTGTGATAATTTAAAGCTTTATTGCTTTTACGTTTTCACCCAATAAAGCGATTACTGTAATATTATACTATTTTGCATCTGAAATGTCAATACCAAAAAGAATTTTTATACAGAATAGCGCATTTTTCCGCTTTTTTTTGACATTTTCGTCAATCAGTGCTTGATGAATTGCACAATAATGTTATCGAGATTTGAAAGTTTTTCTTTAAAACTCCTTAATTTCCCGCAAACGCAATTTTTTTCAGAAAAAAGCTTGACAAAGCCGCCTTGTTGTGATATAATAGTAAAGCAATCAGGAAAGAGAGTATTTGAAATATCGCGGAGTGGAGCAGTTCGGTAGCTCGTCGGGCTCATAACCCGAAGGTCGCAGGTTCAAATCCTGCCTCCGCAACCATTAATTTTTTTGCAGAAAGTCAAGCTGTCAGGGTTTGGCTTTTTTGTTTTTCATGACCGCACCTGCCGCACGAAAGATATCGCAGGCGCGGCTTTTTCTTTTGGCTGTCGGGTATGCCGCAGCCGCTGTCGCTCACCCTTATAACATGGTGCCTGCCCTCATCGGAGAGGGCAAGCTTCACTCTGCCGCCCGCAGGTGTGTAGCTCACGGCGTTGTCCGGCAGTATGCTTATCACCTGACCTATCCTGATACTGTCGATATTCTCTGCCGTGCTGATGTGATTGCCCTTGCTGAGCTTACCATGAGATAAAGTGTTTCATATCACTAAAATAGATAATACTGTTTTGTGATCTGAAACTATACTTCTGCCGAAATAAAGAATTATTTCACTCTTGCCGGATGATAAGAGCCTATGCTCCATGGAACAGCGGATCGAGGAGTCGGGTTTTTGCTACATAAAAAACAGGACAGCGGCAATTATGCAGCTGTCCGAACATCTTGGTCAATAATTACTTTCATAACTAGTGCGATAAACACCTAAAGATGCTAATTAACCTCCTCCTAACTTTGAAAGGCTTAATCCCAGGAGACCCATTTTATTTAGCTCTTTTTGGCTGTACTCAACGCCCACCGCAAGAGGAACGCCAGTTTGATGTGCTATCTTTGAACTTCTTCTTCGGAAAAACGAAAACGTTTCTCTTGAAAAGCCGCGGGATCTCTTATATCATATCCACCGTTTACATCTTCAAGATTATCAATGACTATCTCTTCGTTTTCAATTTTATTCTCCAATACATCAGCCATATTTGTGACCTCCTTTAGTTATTTTGTTTAGTAATGCGCTGATAAGTATACACCTAAAGATGCTAATTAACCTCCTCCTAACTTTGAAAGGCTTAATCCCAGGATACCCATTTCATTTAGATCTTTTTGGCTGTACTCAACGCCCACCGCAAGAGGAACGCCAGTTTGATGTGCTATCTTTTGAACTTCTTCTTCGGAAAAACGATAACGATTTTGTTGTATAAACGAGGGCTCTCTCTGCATATCCACCGCTTACGTCTTCGAGGTCATTAATGCCGATCTCTTCGTTTTCAATTTTATTCTCCATTACATCAGCCATATTTGTGACCTCCTTTAGTTATACTGAGCACTTTGTCTTTATGCACATTATACACATTCATTTATATATTGTCAATAATTTTTTGTTAACGGTTTACATAATGTTTACATTCTTCGCATTGGTAAATCAAGACAACATTTGGCATACAGACAGACTAAAAGTGCATTTATACTGTCAAAGAGATCTATAACAAATCGCATAACCGCCCGAAAAAAGAGCTCTCCGACTTTATAAGCTATGCAAAGTCTGCGGATACTCCCCTTACAGCCGACGAGCAGACTGTAGATATACTCACCGAAGCAGCTGTCAGCTGTATAAACAACTGCCTGACCCCGTCAGAGGCGGCAGGGTCATGATCCCGCCCGACTATATACAGACGCATAATAAACGAAGATACAGGCGATACCGCACCATTGTCGGGCGGTATCGCCTGTATCAAAAAGGGGGAGCATTTTTGCTCCCCCAAAATCTTTTACTTGCTCATCAGCTTGACCATAACAGCCTTCTGTGCGTGCAGACGGTTTTCAGCCTCGTCGAATATCTCATCTGCGTGAGCCTCAAAGACCTTGGCGGTTATCTCCTCCTCGCGGTGTGCGGGCAGGCAGTGCTGTACCATGCAGCCTTCGTTGGTCACGGACATAAGCTCATCGTTCACCTGGAATCCCGCAAAAGCGATCTTGCGCTTTTCGGTCTCGGCTTCCTCGCCCATAGAGGTCCAGACGTCGGTGTAAACAACATCAGCACCCTTTGCAGCCTCCATGATGTCGCCGGTCACGAGCAGCTTGTCGCCGTATTCCTTCGCAAACTCCAGCACCTTCGGATCGGGGCGATAATCATCGGGGCAGCCGATAGCTACGCGCATACCAACCTTGAGGCAGCCGACGATCAGAGAGTTTGCCATGTTGTTGCCGTCGCCGATGTAGGTGAGCTTTAAGTCATCAAGTCTGCCCTTGTGCTCGCGTATCGTCATAAGGTCGGCAAGCACCTGACAGGGGTGGCAGAAATCGGTAAGACCGTTGATTATCGGGATAGAGCCGTACTCGGCAAGATCCTCGACTTCCTTCTGCTCAAAGGTACGGATCATGATACCGTCCAGATATCTGGACAGTACACGGGCGGTGTCCTGCACAGGCTCGCCCCTGCCGATCTGAAGATCGCGGTTGGAAAGGAAGAGCGCCTGACCGCCGAGCTGGTACATACCTGTCTCAAAGCTCACGCGGGTACGGGTAGATGACTTCTGGAAGATCATACCGAGGGTCTTTCCCGCCAGCAGCTTATGCTCGATGCCGTTCTTGTTCTCATATTTGAGCTGATCGGCAAGGTTGAGTATCTCGATGATCTCCTCCTTGGAGAGGTCTAAAAGTTTCAGTAAATGTTTCATGGGTCACGTTCCTTTCCGTTTAGTCTGCAAGTATTTCTTTAAGTATCTCAAGACCGCTGTCGATCTCATCTTCCGTGATGTTGAGCGGAGGCAGGAACCTCAGCTTTTCCTTTGCAGTAAGTATCAGCAGTCCCCTGTCAAGGCAAGCCTTTGCAACGTCGTGCGCGTCCTTTGTTTTCAGCTTTACGCCTATCATAAGCCCGAGTCCGTCAACGTGGTCAACTTCGGGCAGCTCACTGAGCTTTCGGAAGAAGTCGTAGCCCTTCTGATTGACTTTGTCGAGGAAGCCCTCTGCGAGGACGGTGTCCAGCACAGCGTTTCCGCCGGCGCAGGCAACGGGGTTTCCGCCGAAGGTAGAGCCGTGAGTTCCGGGAGTAAGCACGCCCGAGCACTTTTCGGAAGCTAAGCACACGCCGATGGGAAGACCGCCAGCAAGACCCTTAGCAAGGGTGGTGATGTCGGGCTGCACGCCGAAGTGCTGAGATGTCAGCAGAGCGCCTGTCCTGCCCACGCCCGTCTGTACCTCGTCCGCGATGGTGAGGATATCGTCCTTGGCGCACTCTTCAAAGATCGCCCTGATGTATTCTTCCGTCAGCGATACCACGCCGCCCTCGCCCTGAATGAACTCGAACATAACGGCGCAGACCTTGCCCTTGTTCTCGGCAAGCACGCGCTTCAAGTCGTCGATGTCATTCGCTTCGGCATTCACAAAGCCGGGAAGGAAGGGGAAGAAGTAGTTATGGAAAACGTCCTGACCCGTTGCGGAAAGAGTTCCCATTGTACGTCCGTGGAAGCTGTTTTTGAGCGTCACGATGATGTTGCGCTCGGCATCCTTGCCGTACTTGTCAAAGCTGTACTTGCGTGCGATCTTGATAGCGCACTCGTTAGCCTCGGCACCGCTGTTGCCGAAGAACATCTTATCATAGCCGGTGGCTTCGCAGAGCTTTTTTGCGAAGTCCGCCTGCACCTTTGTGTAGTAATAGTTGGAGGTATGCTGTATGCTCTTTACCTGAGCGCAGACATATTCCACCCACTTTTCATTGCAATAGCCGAGAGAATTTGTGCCGATGCCCGAGCCGAAGTCAATGTAAGTCTTTCCGTCCTCGGCAGTGGCAGTCCGTCCCTCGCCTTTTTCAAGCACAAGGTCATACCGCCCGTATGAACCCATAACGTGCTGATTAAATTGTTCTATCGTGTTCATTTCCATTACCTCATTTATGTATTGTTTCAGATTATCTCGGTGCCTGCGCCCTCATTGGTAAGCAGCTCTATGAGTATAGAGTGAGGGATACGTCCGTCGATTATGGTGGTCTTGCGTACACCGCGTCTGACCGCCTCCACACAGCAGTCGATCTTGGGGATCATGCCGCCGCTTATGATGCCCGTGTTTTTGAGATAGGGCACATCGCTGACGCTTACCGAGGGGATAAGTGTAGACGGGTCGTCCTTGTCCTGGCAGAGTCCCGCGATATCCGTCATAAGGATAAGGTTCTCGGCTCTCAGGCAGGAGGCTATGCGTGCAGCGGCTGTATCGGCGTTGATGTTATAGCACTGACCGTCGTCAGAGGTAGCGACTGTCGAGATTATCGGCACATATCCGCCTGCGATGGCATCGAGTATCGGCTTGGTGGAGACCTTCTTGATCTGTCCCACATAACCTAGGTCGATATCGCTCTCAAGCTTTTCGGCAACGAGCATTTTGCCGTCGATGCCGCAAAGACCCATCGCCTTTGCACCATGCAGCTGAAGCGCCGAAACCAGCTCCTTGTTTACCTTGCCCGCCAGCACCATCTTAACGATGTCGATGGTCTCAGCATCGGTGTATCTCAGTCCGCCGATGAACTTGGACTCAACGCCCACACGCTTGAGCATTGCGTTGATCTCGGGTCCTCCGCCGTGTACCAGCACAACCTTTATGCCGACCTCGGTGAGCAGCACGATATCCGACATGACAGCCTCTTTGAGTTCATCATTGGTCATAGCGTTGCCGCCGTACTTTACCACCACGATCTTGTTGTGGTACTTCTGAATGTAAGGCAGCGCATCACTTATTATCTGCGAGCGGATATGATTGTTTATCTCCATCTCCATTTTACTCATACTCCTCTTAAAAATCAAGATCTGTAATCTGCGTTGATCTTTACATAATCGTAAGTAAGGTCGCAGCCCCATGCTGTAGCGCTTTCGGTGCCTTCATTCATGTTGATGAGGATAGTAACGGCTTCTTCCGAAAGTATCTTCGTCGCCTCTTCCTCCTCAAAGGGAACGGGATCGCCCTTGTCGAACACCATCATCTTGCCCGCAGCGCTCTCGAAATAGAGCTGAACATCGTTCTGGTCGAACTGTGCGCCCGAATATCCCATTGCACAGAGAAAACGTCCGAAGTTCGCATCGTGGCCGTATATCGCAGCCTTTGAAAGGTTTGAACCTACGACAGAACGTGCCATGAGCTTTGCGTCTTCCTTTGTCTTTGCATTGATTATCTTGGCTTCAAAAAGCGCCGTTGCGCCTTCGCCGTCGCCTGCCATTCTCTTTGCAAGATATTCGCAAACGTAATAAAGTGCATCACGGAACAGCTTGTAGTTTTCGTCCTTTGCGGCTATCGCGGGGTTTTCCGCGAGACCGTTTGCAAGGATCAGGAGGGTATCATTCGTGGAAGTATCTCCGTCAACGGTTATCATGTTGAAGGTATCCTTTACGATATCCGAAAGAGCTTCCTGAAGCAGCTTTTTGTCGATGACCGCATCGGTGGTCACATATCCGAGCATGGTACACATATTCGGATGGATCATTCCCGAGCCCTTGCTCATCGCACCGAGGGTGACGGTCTTGCCGCCGATCTCGAACGAAACAGCTATCTCCTTGTTGACGGTATCTGTCGTCATGATGGCGCGTGAGGCTTCGGCGCCCGCTTCCCTGCCGTATGCCTTTTTCGACATCAGCTCCTTAACGCCTGCGGTGATCCTTTCGGGATCTATCTTCATTCCGATAACGCCCGTTGAGCCCACCAGCACCTTTTCATCGTTGCTGCCTGTTATATCGTTGACTGCCTGCTCGGTCACACGGCAGAGGTCCAGTCCCTGCTTTCCCGTGCAGGCGTTGGCTATGCCCGAATTGACGATGACAGCCCTTACCTTAGCATCGGAATCGGTGATCTCCTTGTCCCACAAAACGGGAGCAGCCTTTACGACATTTGTGGTATAAACGCCCGCCGTAACACAGGGGACATCGCTGTATATGAGCGCCATGTCTGTGCGTCCGGTGTACTTTATACCCGCTGCTGCTGACGCAGCCATAAATCCCTTCGGCGATGTAACTCCGCCTTCAAGTATATTAAAATCCGGCATTTTTCTTACCTCTTTAGTTTATTCATCAAGTCCTGTTGCTTCGTCAAGTCCGAGCATTATGTTCATGTTCTGTATAGCAGCACCCGAAGCGCCCTTGCCTAAGTTATCCAGTCTCGAACAGAGAAGTATCTGCTCATCGTTTCCGAACACGAACAGCTGCATATCGTTCGTGCCTTCAAGGGTGTTGGCAGCTAAGAATCCGTCGGGCAGGGTCTCGGTGCCGCCGAGCTCCATTACCTTGACGAAATGCTGACCCTCGTAGTGCGCCGAGAGTATTTCGTGTATGTCGGCGGGGGTGTATCTCTTGTTCAGCGCCCTTATCACGAGCGGAACGCTTACCACCATGCCCGCGTAGTAATCGTCAACGATGGGGTTGAACATGGGCTTGTATTTCAGCCCGCAGACCTTCTGCATCTCGGGCAGGTGCTTGTGCGCCTGAGGGAGTGCGTACTGTCTCGGCGAAGCCATCTCAAAGGTCTTGTCAGCGCCCTCTATGGCAGCTATCATCTTCTTGCCGCCGCCACTGTAGCCCGATACCGCGTGAGATGTCAGCGGATAATCCTCGGGCAGAACGCCCGCCTGCACCAGCGGGTAGACAAGGCTAATAAAGCCGCTTGCGTAGCAGCCGGGGTTGGCAACGCGCTTTGATACTGCGATGTTCTTTCTGTGCTGTGCGGAAAGCTCGGGGAAACCGTAGTCCCATGCGGGGTCTGTTCTGTGAGCGGTAGATGCGTCGATGATACGAACGCTGTCCCCCGCCAGCGACACAGCCTCCACCGCTGCCGCATCCGGCAGACAGAGGAAGGTGATGTCGGACGAATTTATCATTTCGCGTCTTGCCTCGGCGTCCTTGCGCTTAGCCTCGTCGATGACAAGCAGCTCAATGTCGTCGCGCTTTGAGATGCGCTCATATATCTGCAAGCCTGTTGTGCCTGCGCTTCCATCTATAAATACCTTAGTGCTCATTTTTCTTTCCGTTCCTTTTTCTGAGATTTGCCCTCTCGCCTGTTGAGGGGTCGGTGTCGATGAGAGATATATATTTCTTCTCTTCCTCAAGCTTTTTCTTCCTGCGGGTGTTGTCGATGTCCTGCTGAGCCGCCACCAGCGCCTCGTCCTTGAAAACATTCCCCAGCCCGAAACCGAAGAATCCGCCGATAAGATTAACTATACAAAAATTCGGACTCATATCCCTGAACCCGCAGAACAGGTAAAGCAGTGCAACAGCCGCAGCCATGTAGGCTATAAGCCAACCGTTCAGCCCGCAGCGCTTTGTGTAGACAAAAGCCGCCGCGAAGGTCCATGCAGGCAGGAATATCATCACATAAAAAACGTGCAGCAGTACAGAGCCTATCAGCTCGTCGAACAAAAACTTCAGACCGACGGCAGGTATTATCCATACCGTCAGGAATATAAGCCCCAGAAGCGGGGAATGGATACGCTTATTTAAGAACATCCAGCTTTTCCTTTATGCCCTCTATCTGCACCTTTACAGCTTCGGGAGCGGGACCGCCGAAGGAGCCGCGCTGCATCACGCAGGTGTCAAGGCTTATAGCTTCGTATACGTCCTCGTCAAAGGTATCGCACACCGCCTTGTACTCGCCGATAGGAAGAGTCTCAAGCGTAAGACCCTTTTCTATGCAGATGTGAACGAGAGTACCCGTAGCCTTGTAAGCATCGCGGAAGGGCATACCCTTTTTAACGAGATAGTCGGCGCAGTCGGTGGCATTGATAAAGCCCTTTGCCGCCGCCGCACGCATATTCTCGGGCAGCACTCTCATGGTAGCCAGCATGGGTATGAATGTACGCAGACAGAGCTTTACGGTGTCCACAGCGTCGAATATCGCTTCCTTGTCCTCCTGCATATCCTTGTTGTATGCAAGGGGAATGCCCTTCATCATGGTGAGCAGGGTGTTCAGGTCGCCGTAAACTCTGCCCGTCTTGCCGCGGATAAGCTCGGTAACGTCGGGGTTCTTCTTCTGCGGCATTATCGAAGAGCCCGTTGCATATGCGTCGTCAAGTTCGATGAACTTGAACTCCCATGAGCACCAGAGTATTATCTCCTCGGAAAATCTCGAAAGGTGCATCATGAGGATAGAGATGGCCGATGCAAGCTCAATGCAGAAATCCCTGTCGGAAACACCGTCCAGCGAATTTCCCATAGGCTCTGAAAAGCCGAGCAGCTCGGTGGTGCGGAAGCGGTCGATGGGGTAGGTAGTGCCCGCCAGAGCGCAGGAGCCGAGGGGGTTTACGTTCATTCTCTCCGCCGCATCGTCAAGTCTTCCCATATCTCTCAGCAGCATCTGTGCGTAAGCCAGCAGATGGTGTGCAAAAGTGATGGGCTGTGCCCTCTGCATATGTGTGTATCCGGGCATTACAGTCTCGGTATTCTTTTCCGCAAGCTTTACTATGGTGTCGATAAGTTCGGCGGTCATAGCTTTTATCTCAGCGATATCCGAACGCAGGTGAAGTCTTATGTCAAGAGCCACCTGATCGTTTCTCGAGCGTGCGGTGTGAAGTCTCTTGCCTGTAGCACCGAGCCTTTTGGTAAGCTCCGACTCGTTGAACATATGGATATCCTCGGCAGCGGGATCAAACTCCAGCCTGCCGCTTTCGATATCCTCAAGAATGCCTTTAAGACCCTCAACGATCTTCTCGCTCTCGCTCTTGTCGATGATGCCGCACTCGCCGAGCATGGTGGCGTGCGCTATCGAGCCTTCTATATCGCTGCGGTACATTCTCGAATCAAACTTGATGGAAGAGTTGAAATCGTTCACCCTTTCATCTATCTGCTTTGTAAAGCGTCCCGCCCACATCATATCTGCCATAGCTGTATTCCTTTCAAAAAAGCTTTGCGGCGAGAAGCCTGATACCTCGCCGCATTTGTGCTTTTGATAATATCTGTTATTACTTCTTCTCTTCCCAGCCCTTGTACTGCTCGAGAAGCTTTGCGATGTCAATGCCGTCGATCTTCAGACCGTCGATCCTGCAGTCGTTTATCTCAACGCCCGAAAGGTCACAGTGTACGAACTGCGAATTCTTCAGATCGGGGTTCTTGAACTCAACGTTGTTCATTATAGAGCAGCCGAATCTCGCACCCGTTAGGTTCACGCCGAGATACCTCGCACCGACCATGTAAATGTCGGTGAACTCACCGTTCTGCATACTGATATTGTTGAACACGACACCGTCCATATTTACATCATCGAAGCTGGAATCCTTCAGGTTAACGTTTGAAAACTTTGCCTCTCCCAGATTCACGTCCTCAAAAGAGGAATTGGGGAGACTGTCATAGGATATCTCGACCTTTTTCTCGATACCGCCTTCAAATAAATTCTCATTATCAGCCATTTGATTCACCCTCCTTCAACTGCGGCAAAGCCGCACTGCGGAAAAGATCTCCGCGTGCGGGCTGCCGTATGGATATACCGTTATTACTGCTGACCTCTCTTCTGCTCCAGCTTTGCCCTTACCTTGATGGGCAGACCGAACAGATTGATGAAGCCTGCGCTGTCCTTCTGATCGTAAACATCGTCCTCATCGAATGTAGCAACTTCCTCATCATAGAGGGTGTAGGGCGAGGTAACGCCTGCGTTGATGATATTGCCCTTGTAGAGCTTGAGTCTTACGTCACCGGTAACAGTCTTCTGAGTCTCGGTAACGAATGCGCTCATAGCCTCACGCAGAGGTGTGTACCACTGACCGTTGTATACAACGTCAGCAAACTTTATGGAGAGGTACTGCTTGATACGCGCAGTCTCCTTGTCGATGGTGATGGTCTCGAGAACATCGTGAGCGTGGTAAAGGATAGTTCCGCCGGGAGTCTCGTACACGCCGCGGCTCTTCATGCCTACCAGTCTGTTCTCAACGAGGTCTGCAAGACCGATACCGTTAGCGCCGCCCAGCTCATTGAGCTTTGCAACGAGTGCGGGACCGTCCATCTCTACGCCGTCAACAGCGGTGGGTATGCCCTTCTCGAAATGAATGGTAACGTAAGTAGGCTTGTCGGGAGCGTCGATGGGAGATACGCCCATCTCGAGGAAGCCGGGCTTCTCGTACTGAGGCTCGTTTGCGGGATCCTCAAGATCCAGACCCTCATGGGAGAGGTGCCACAGGTTCTTATCCTTGGAATAATTGGTCTCACGGTTTATTTTAAGCGGAATGTTGTGAGCCTCGGCATAATCTATCTCCTGCTCACGGCTCTTGATATCCCAGATCCTCCAGGGAGCGATGATCTGCATATCGGGAGCATATCTCTTGATAGCGAGCTCAAATCTTACCTGGTCGTTGCCCTTGCCGGTGCAGCCGTGGCAGATAGCGTCAGCGCCCTCGGCGAGTGCGATCTCTGCGATCCTCTTTGCAATGATAGGTCTTGCAAAGGAAGTACCCAGCAGGTATCTGTTCTCATACACAGCGCCTGCCTGAACGGTGGGGTAAACGTACTCCTCGATGAACTCCTTCTTGAGATCCTCGATATAGAGCTTTGAAGCGCCTGTCTTGATAGCCTTTTCCTCAAGACCGTCAAGCTCGGTGCCCTGTCCTACGTCGCCGGACACTGCGATGACCTCACAGTTGTTATAATTCTCCTTCAGCCACGGGATGATGATAGAAGTATCAAGACCGCCCGAATATGCGAGAACTACCTTTTTGATTTCCTTAGCCATTGCTGATTCCTCCAGTTTATCTTATATCTAAGCTTTAAATATTTTCAGTGTCGTACCGATATATATTATTATACACCCTTTTCGCACAATGTCAAGGGCTTTTTGCATATTTTTTCTCGAAATATGCAAATTTTCTGTGAAAATCCTGCATATTATAGAAAAGTATGCGTATATTCACTTTATAAGCCGTATATTATGCAGAATATGTGCATACAATATTTAGTCGGTGCCGCCATTCAAATATCCACTTATGGTAATTATACCACACTCTCTCCGATAATGCAAGCATTTTTTAAGGCAACACCGCAAAAAGCTGTCGGGCTGTGATCCTGCGGTATTGCCTTGATGGTCTGTTATCAGTCGATGTGCATCCCCTTGTGCCAGCCGCCGACAGAACGGGCATTCCGAAAGCCGAGATAGTAGCTGTGCCATGCCGCCTGATCTGCGACCGTTCCGTAGCTGCACATGAAAAACAGCTTTGTATCGGGGTCTTTGTCTTGCAGATATTCGTCAAGCTCCTCGGGGGCGACTGCGGCTGTACAGGGTATGGGGCCTTCCTGCATACGAAGATGCTGCGGGCGCACGTCTATGAGCTCGCCGCCTTTTGCACAGGCATTCTTAACATAGCTCAGCGACACACGGATACGATCCGCGGTGATGAGAGAGAATGACTCGGTGCCGCCGTCTGCAAAGCTGAGCGTCATGCGGTGATCCTCATATTCTGCATCGGCAACAGTGCGCTCGGTCAGATGCAGGATCTTTACGCATTTCGTACACTCGGGAACGATCGCCACATCTCCGCTTGTGCAGACCATAAGTATCTGACTCATGCAGGGCTCAAAGAAGAGCCTGACGGCACCGCCCTTCGGCATTATGCCGCCTTCCCAGAAGTGCTGCTCTGTAATAATTCACGGGTGTCCAAAGCTCTCCCGTAAGAGAGGAATGGAGCGTTGCCCGCCCGTCTGCCGCCGTGCCCGCGGCATAAAAATCATCACGGGCGTAAATTATATCCCCGACCGTGCAGGGCACGGGCTCTCCGTCAAAGATGCTGTTAAGATCAGGCTCATGCCATTGCCCGTCCCGAAAAACTTTCAGACCGCCTTTCTCCGTCAACGCGCGCTTTCGTCCCGTGACCGTGTTTTCACACGTCCTGTCCATGACCTTCGTCACCTCTTTTTAGCGCCGCTGTTTCGGTCATTAGACCATTGTGACAGCTGCGGCGCATAAACCGCACATTTCGGGAGGATTGTCGGCGCAGCACTCGGCAGCAGCAGCAGCCTTGCCTTTGGTCCTTAGCAGCTCCCTGTAATAGCGTGCTTTTCCCGATCTGCGTATCGCTGTGACAACATCCTCAAGAGAAACGCCTCCGCTGACCTGTTCCATTTTTTTCAAGATCGAGTTCCATTTCATTATTTTTGATTTCTTAGCTCATAGTATTTTCTCCTTACACACAAACAGCCGGTACGACCAAAAAGATCGCACGGTCAGACTCATTAACTTGTAATTATATTATAACATATCTGCAACAGATCTTCAATAAAAAATACAGAATTTACACCTGTGGTTATTTACAAAGTTTTAAGGGGTATGCTTGTGGATATTGCACAATTCCACCGCTTGATATTTCGGTTGTATAGAGTGGATCCGACGATCCGAGCTTTGACAGATGACCGCCGCCTTACCATGCAGCCCGCGACCGCATAAACGAAAGGGGCGGCTGTCTGCCGTCCCTTTTTCATTGATCAACTGATCCTGTCAGCTGCGAATCACTTTACCCCGACCTTGCGTATTTTGCTCCACGCACCCTTGCAGCCGGTCTTTCCGACCTTTATTATTGACAAAACATCGCACAAATGATATAATATTTGTGAATTGAATAATTCAATAAACAGGAATATGAAGTGTTATATCTTTATATGGAAAATGATTCTGATAATCATTCTGGAGGTTTTATACGTATGAAAAAAATAATTATTTTTTGTATTATAGCTATTATTGTGTGTACAGGTGTATGGTTTTTCAGAAGTAAAACGTTGTTACGCACTTCATCAGGCTGGGAACTTTATAATACAAATTGCAGAGAATTGTTGGATGATGACGCCAGAACAGTAAGAATATATTCTTCATTTGGTCTTAATAGAATGAAAAAACTGAAAACTCTTGAAGTAGATTCGATCGACAAATTTGACTTTCTTAAAGAACTTGATGAGCTTCAAGATTTAAATGTTAATGTTGATGAATCTTGTCCTCTTAATATTTCTTCATTTCCAGAAGTGGGATCGCTGAAAAAATTGATTATCCACAACGGCGACTACACCGAAATTTGTTTAGATGAAATATCAGATAGAATGCCGGAGTTAGAATGCATTTGGTTATTTGGAGGACATATCACTGATGATAATATCAGAGATATCAGCAAATGCCGTAAAATTAAAAGTATATTATTTTGGGGCATTGAACGCAAACCATTTGATCTGTCTCCGCTAACTAAGTTGGACAGTTTGGAAGAACTGAATCTTGAACCACTTTTCCCTCAAATCGACCTGACTCCTATAGTTGATATGTCAGGACTTAAAAAACTAGAGTGTACGGTATACAATGAGGAAGAACTCGAAATCACATCACATTTTTCTTCGGTACAAGAATTGATAATATATAATTATTCAGGCGAGAATAAACTCAAACTTCCTGATGATTATTTCGATGAAATGAATTCATTGGAACGAGCTGAATTTCACGATTTTATAATAGGTGATAATATAGATATTTCATCACTTCCTACAAATCTGAAAGAAATGACCTTTATTGACTGCAATATCAGTGAAAACATAAAGGACAAAATATCTGAATCGGATATAGACATAGAAGTCAAAAACAACAGTAATAATTGATATTTAAAACGTATATACTAACTTATTTTTCAGAGCCTCTTCGGAGGGACTCTCTCCCAAATTCTGTGTAAACGCAAAATAGTGCAATAGAAAAGTGTATGATGAGACCGATTGTGAAAGCAGTCGGTCTTATCTGCATATTAGCACATGATTATTTGATTGTCAGTACCCGCCAAAAAACTCCCCACCCTACCCAAAGAAGTCCAAATAGACTAAACTAGAACTATCCAAAATAGTCGAACCAGAGTAGATCAGAATGAATGAGATAACGAAGATCAAAAACGAAGTTAAGCTGAAACAATGGGCAGAAATGATACAGCAGAGAAACGAAAGCGGTCTTACTGTAGCTGAATGGTGCAGGCAGAACGGTATCAATCTTAAGACATATTACTACCGTCTGAAACGAGTGCGGCAGGCGGTGTGTATCACATAGTCACAGGGCAGATTGTAAGCAGGTGTTATTTTTGCCTTGCCCGTGGGTTCTTCACGCCCCTGCGCCTGCATGATCTGACCGCACTTGTAACGAAGCCGCACCCCCGCAAAGGTGTGTATGCATTTGTCGATACAGGAGTGACACGGCTGCCAGCACCCCGTCATTCCCGAATTGGCGGCATTGACGATAGCAACGCATCGGAGCGTCGTGATGTCGCCTTTCCAGAGATAAATGCCGTCCTCTATTTGGCGATAAATCGGCAATAGAGGTGATACCTTTGCTCTCGGTCAGAGCGGTGAGGTATTCGTCCTCCGCCAGCAAAAAGTCCTCGTCTGCCTTGACAGCAGGGCGAATATTTACCAAACTGCGATACAATCTGAATTTGTCCTGCTCATTTTGCGGTATTTCTATCCTGCCGAGGTCATTACGCTCGGAAAGCAAATAGTCTATCAAATAGTCAAGTCTGTTCATAGTATCACCGCCTAAAAGAATGAAAGCTGTGCATCTATCCAGCTTTCCTGACTTGCCAGATGAATGACCTCGCCCTCCTGCAAATTGCCTACAAGAAAGGGCGACTCAGGATCATGAAGCTGCATATTCCGTCTGACATTTTCATGGTTGTAGTTTGCGTAGCAGTAACGGCAGAGGTGTCCGCAGGTATCGTAAGCGCCAATGTCCGTACCAAGAACACAGGCACATTCAGCTCTCTGAGATTTCTTCTTCGGCACGATAAGATTGCTGCCGATAGTCGTTTCAAAGGTCTGCTTTGTCATGCAGCCGGAGCAGTCCACGCCGTATGGTGCAAGGTCGGTTCCTTCGGCGCAGGCTTTTATTGTAATGCCATAGCGTTTGCCTATCTCTGCAAAAGTCCTGCCGATGGTGATGCGCTCCTGCGGAGTGACCGTTCTTGCCTGCGGAAAGTTACGCTTGACCTTTTCGTACAGGTCAATGAAGCTGATAATGCAGACTTTCGTATATCCCGAGAGTGTCCTGCACATCTGCTCAAAATCGGCTATATGCCGTTCAAGGGTGTAGGTGCGGTCGATTAATATCGGATCATACCGCCAGCCGATGCAGTTTACTCCGACCTTTTCGGAAAGTGTGATGAAGTCCTGAATTACCTTTTCTTTCGGCGGTACATTCGGCTCGACTTCTTTGCCGTAGGGCGTGATCGTTACGAACCAATACTGATGATAGGCTTTCAGTTCTTTAAGGTGCTTCAGCATCGGTTCAGGGTCCTTTGTGCAGAACGCAAGGCAGTCCACAACATCGGGACTAAGTTCGTAGCGTGTTATCCAATCGGGGCGGTAAGGGTTTCTCACCAACACAAAGCCTGCCCGTATCCTGTTCATGAACCACTGAGAATAAAATGCAGGAATATCA
>JAILFN010000110.1 GCA_024697545.1 Ruminococcus sp. | reverse complement strand
TTAAAGACGTAAAGAAGTAGAAGTAACAACAAATGCGGTAGGTAGCTTCAGCTTCCAACGTGCCCCTTAAGGGGCGGCTGGTAAAGTGCCCTTTTAGGGCTGTTATAAAACCACCGGCTCTGCCGGTGTGATATTTATTATACTACTGTTTCGCCGCTGTGCAAAGCGATGAGCTTATCGCCCATGATCTCTTTCATCAGCTCAAAGGCAGGAATGCCCGTGCAGTGACCGCTGTAAAATACGGTATCAAGCTGTGAAAGCTCCTGCACCGTCTGAATGATAACAGCTTTTTCTTCCTCGGTGTGCTCTCCCTCACGCTTCATCATGTGAAATCCTGTAATAACAAAGTCGGGATAGCTGTCAAACAGTTCCTTATACCTGTCAAGGATATTGAGTATGCCATTGTGAGCGCAGCCCGAAAGCAGCCAGCGTTTGCCGTTTTGAGTTATGACAAGGCACTGCTCGTGACGAAAATCGTCCTCGGATTTTTCTCCGTTTTTCACGCGGGACAGCTTTTTGTTTCCCTGCGGATAGCACCGCCTGCCCTTGATACCGCTGTACAGGAACAACTCGTCGTCAAGCTGCATATCGCCGTCTATCAGCCGGACATTTTGCAGTTTGAGTATATCGGTATCAATGCCGATATAGCGCTCGCCGTTGTAATGCGGTTCGGCTGCCAATCTTTGCATAATGATCTGTGCGGAGCGGTTGAGCTTTGAAAACGGCATTATCCCGCCCGAATGGTCATAATGCCCGTGACTCAGGATAACAGTGTCAACAGCAGTTAGATCAATTCCGAGCGTTTCGGCGTTTCTGACTACTGCATCGGTCTGTCCGGTATCGAGCAGAAGTCTGTGCTTTTCAGTCTCGACATAGATACTCAGCCCATGTTCTGCGATACATTCTTGTCTTTCGGAAGTGTTCTCAACAAGCGTTATAATCTTCATAGCTTTCACCTCACCGGCGGGTTTTCTTCAAGATAGCAGTCAAGTATCTCCGCAGCCGTTCTGACGAATTTCACGCAAGGTCTGACCTTGTAGTATTGCTCCGCTCTCTTTTCGGGTGTAGGAGTGCTTGTAACTGCAAGTCCTTTCAAAAGGTCACGGCATATGATCGTTTCATGCTTCTTGCGGAATTCCTCTGCAAGATACTGTATCCTCTTGTAATGCTCTGTTTTTACAGCGTGATCGGTTTCCGTTCTTTCGCCGTACAGGATACCAGCAATCATAAACATAGCCGAGCAGGTGCCGCAGACCTCACGCAATCGTCCCATTCCACCACCGAATGAAGATGAAAGCCTTTTGGTAAGCTCCTCGTCAATTTCTGTTACATCGGAAAATGCGACAAAAACAGACTGAGCGCAGTTATACCCCTGTGTAAAAAGTGCTGCTGCCTTTTCGGTATGGTCGTACTTCATCAGTGTTCACCGCAGCCATGATCTCCGCAGGAATGACCGTCACCGTGTTCGTGATCGTGATGATCACAGGTAGGGTTCTCGTTCTGAACAAGCGTCTGTGCAAGGAAAGCCTTTACCGCTTCATCGGCGCTGCCCATATTACCGCCGTAGAGCGTAATGCCTGCCTCCTGCATAGCCATCTGTGCACCTCCGCCGATACCTCCGCAGATCAGAACGTCTGCCTGAGCGTTTTTCAGAAATCCTGCCAATGCGCCGTGTCCTGCACCGTTCGTTCCAACTACCTGTTCGCCTATGATCTTGCCGTCGGCAACGTCATAGAGCTTGAACTCTGCTGTTCTGCCGAAATGCTGAAAAATCTGTCCGTTTTCATAAGTTACTGCAATTCTCATAATACCGTTTCCTTTCCTTGTGATCTCCTCGGAGACCGTGTTATCAAGAGTATAGTTTCCGCCCGAAATGACGATGCGCCTGCCCTCCACCAGAGCAGCAGCGAGCTTTTTTCTTGCGCTGTCATATATCGCCGTGACAGTCGTTCTCGCGACATTCATCTCCTGAGCGCACTGCTCCTGTGTTTTCCCCTGATAGTCGATAGAGCGTATCGTTTCAAACTCATCAAGGGACATAGTGACCGTATCATTTGCCTTGTCCTGATCGGGCGCAAAGCTCCAGTAATCGGGATAACAACAGATACGGCGTGATTTCTGAGGTCTTGGCATAATAGCATCTCCTTTCTGACTTATGTCAATTATAGCATAGTTTTCGACTTATGTCAAGTAAAAATTGAAATTCTTGGGTTAGATTCACTATTGACAACTTGCCAGCAAAATGTTATAATAATAACAGAAAATTTCATACGGGAATGATGTTCTCCCACGGGAAACCGAAACCGCTTATCATAAGCTGATGACTTCTGCGTTTTACGCAATAGTTGTCG
>JAILFN010000074.1 GCA_024697545.1 Ruminococcus sp. | reverse complement strand
GTATCGGGAACTGTCGCAGACAGCCTGGAACACGAACATCGCTGTCATCTTCTTTTGGCGTAAAGCTCTGCAATGCCGAGCCGGGGCAAGTAAATCCTGCACAGGCGGACTGCTTCTGCTTATTTGCCTGTACCGCCTTTTCGTCATAGGCTGCTGCTTCACGCTCTATGAAGTGGATAGCGTCCATAGGACAGGCAGGGAGACAGTCACCGAAGCCATCGCAGAAATCGTCACGCATGAGCTTAGCCTTGCCGTTCACAATAGCGATCGCTCCCTCATGGCAAGCCTTCGCACACAGACCGCAGCCGTTGCATTTTTCTTCGTCTATTTCAATTATTTTCCGTATCATAGATCATACCTCCTTGACTTTCTGTATCCATTATAGTGTAATCAAGAATGAAAGTATGTTGTAATTACAACATTTCGGAGGTTTTATGGATATTTCTGTTTTAAGTGGTTCGGCACTGTTCAATGGCTTTGATGAAACCGAGGTAAATAATCTGCTGGGCTCGTTGAATGCGAGGGAAAAGCGGTTCAGGAAAGGCGCGATGATATTTCATTCGGGAGATGTCATCAGCACGTTATGCTTTGTGATCACAGGCAGTGTGACTATCGAGAGCAATGATATGTGGGGCAACCGCACGATACTAAACCTTGTCAGCAAGGGACAATTCTTCGCTGAGAGCTATGCTCTGCTGCCTGATGAGCCTATGCTTGTCGATGTCTGTGCCAACGAGGACTGCACCATTGTTTATCTTGATATGAAGTCTGTCGGCAGGCTTGATGAAAGCATGAGGGTGAGACTGCTTGCAAAACTGTTGACGATCACCACAAGAAAAAATCTGCACCTGTCGAGCAGAAGCTTTCATACTGCTCCGAGACAGGTGCGCGGACGTATTATGGCGTATCTGAACACTGTTTCCGTTCAGAAGAACAGCCGTGAGTTTGATATTCCATTTGACCGTCAGCAACTTGCAGACTATCTCAATGTGGAACGGTCGGTGCTGTCCAACGAGCTGAGTAAAATGCAGAAGGACGGACTTATTAGGTGCAGGAAGAACCATTTTGAGATAATGTGACCAAGTCACAGAAAACTAGTGCTACCTGCTGTATAATATAAAACAGGAGGCGATGATATGAAACGAAAAGCAAACGTGAACACCGATCTGTGTGTTGCCTGCGGCTGCTGCGTGAAGGTCTGTCCAAAGTCAGCGATAAGCGTTCCTGACGGTGTGTTCGCCGTGGTTGACAGCACGCTTTGTGTCAGCTGCGGAAAATGTGCCAAGGAATGTCCTGCAAGCGTTATCGACATTGTGGGGGTGCATGATGAGAAGTAAGAAATGGTATGACTACCTCTGGATATTCTCACTGACATATCTGCTGCTGGGTTTTGTGAATATACTGTTTGCATGGCTGGGTATGATATGCTTTATTGCCCCTCTCGTCATTTCGATAGGCTGTGGAAATAAGGCATATTGCAACAAATTCTGTGGCAGAGGTCAGCTTTTCTCTCTGCTTGGCGGACGTTTTGGACTTTCACGAAAGCATGATATGCCGAAGTGGATGAGGTCGAAAGCATTCCGATATGGTTTTCTGATATTCTTTTTCACAATGTTCTTCGTGATGCTTTGGAACACCTATCTTGTATTCGCAGGCAACCAGCCGCTGAAACAAGTGGTAAAACTGCTTTGGACGTTCAAAGTGTCGTGGCACTGGGCATATCACGGAACGCTTTTCTCCGAAGGTGTTGCACAATTCGCATTCGGTTTTTACAGCATAATGCTCACATCAACGATCCTCGGTTTCGTGACTATGCTGCTATTCAAACCCCGCTCATGGTGCGTTTACTGTCCGATGGGAACAATGACACAGCTTATCTGCAAGGCAAAGAACGTGACCAAGTCACAGAAATCAGACGAATAATAGTGTATAATAAAGACACAATAAAACAGAAAGGAAGTCATTATTATGGCAGTATTAAAGGTAACAAAGGAAAATTTCGCAGAGGTAGCAAACAGCACAAAGCCCGTTCTTCTGGACTTTTATGCGACCTGGTGCGGCCCCTGCAAAATGGTCTCGCCGCTTGTTGACCAAATCGCTGACGAACACTCGGAGTTCACCGTTGGCAAGATAAACGTTGACGAGCAGCCGGAGCTTGCAGCAGAGTTCGGGGTCATGAGTATCCCGACACTCGTTGCTATGAAGGACGGCAGAATAACTGCGCAGGAGGTAGGCTACAGACCGAAGGAAGGAATCCTCGCTATGTTACAAAGCTAACTTTCTCAGGCGTGCCTTGTCGAGGATATGAATGCCTTTTCTTGACACCTCGACAATGCCCTCGTTTGCAAAATATTTGAGCATTCGGGAAACGACCTCACGGGCAGATCCGATGTACTTTGCGATCTGCTCTTGAGTGAGCGAGATAGTGTCGGAGGAAATCCTGGCGGCTTCATCATGCAGGAATATCGCAAGCCGTTTATCCATACTCATGAACAGTATCTGCTGCATGACCCACATGACATCGGAAAAACGTGAAACGGCAGTTTCCAACACAAAAATATGAATATCCGGATATTTCTCCGACATCTGCTTGAATGCTGTACCGCTCAGCACTATACATTCGCTGTCCTCCTCGGCATCGACCGCCACATCAAATGTGATGGTCTGCAAAACGCAGGAAGCCGACAACATACACATATCCCCCTTGTGCAGGCGGTAAAGGGTAACGTCCTTGCCGTCCTCGGATATGATATACGCACGAAGCTCTCCCGAGCAGACGAAGAATGCACCCGAGCAGTCACTGCCGCTGTGCAGATTTGTACCTTTGGTAAAGGACTTTTTTACTGAATTATCGCAGATAAAGCTGCGATCTGCATCGGATATTTTATCCCAGAACGGGAAAACTTTTGAGTAAACACTTTCAAACATAACGTTTATCCTTTCGGAGGTATTTTTATGAAAACCGTAATTATCGGCGGCGTTGCAGGCGGTGCTTCCGCAGCCGCAAGACTGCGCCGTCTTAATGAACATGACGAGATAATCATTTTAGAACGTGGAGATTTTATCTCCTTTGCCAACTGCGGTCTGCCGTATTATATCGGCGGTGAGATCACCGACAAGAGAATGCTTACTCTGCAAACTCCCGAGAGCTTCCGCAGTCGATTTAATATAGCTGTTCGCATTAAAAACGAGGCTGTTAAGATCATTCCCGAAAAGCATATCGTACAGATACGCAGGGTCGATTCGGGCGAGGTATATGAGGAAAGCTACGACAAGCTGATCCTTTCCCCCGGTGCAAAGCCGATACGTCCGAATATCAAAGGCATAGACCAGCCACACGTTTTCACCCTGAGAAATATCCCCGACACAATGAAGATAAAGAGCTTTATTGAAAATGAAGCTCCGAAAAAAGCAGTTGTCGTTGGCGGCGGATATATCGGTGTTGA
>JAILFN010000053.1 GCA_024697545.1 Ruminococcus sp. | reverse complement strand
CATTTTCTCAAGGAACTGTTTTTTGTTGGTCTTTGTGCTCTGGAACGAATCTCCGAAGAGCGTGGTTTGAAGTTTACTTTTCATAGTTCTATTATATCATATTTTTGACTGTGGCACAAGTTGTGCGGTGTTGCCTTAAGCAATCTCCCAAATGTAACCTCATTATTATCACGTTTCATTTGTGCTATTGAAATAATACTGAATTCCGGAGCAAGTATCTTATCTAACCGATTCGATACTGCATTCTTTTTTTACAAGAACCTCACATTCTTTGTCCTTCAGAAGCATTTTCGTATTTTTATGCCCAACAAAAATTCTATAGTCAGCTGCTTTGATTAATGTTTTTGATTTTCTATCTACTTCGATTATAAAGTCAGAAAAAATATCATCTACTGGCAGTTCCAGTTCATTCGAAATAAATGTACCAAATGATTCTGTAAGTTCTAATTGGTATACCGACTTCCTTCCATCAATAATAACTGTACAATATGCTGCTCTGTTTATCTCATTTTTCCTAAAACGCTGTCTAGGTATTACCAATGATGCCTCTTCTTTTCTCATATCAACGTAAAGATATGGAGAATGACTGACTAATTTGCGTTCCTTTTTTCCTCTTGAGTCTTCGTGAATCTTATTGTCTTTTTTATGGCACCATTTAATAAATTCATTTTCAAATCTGCCTGCATTTGCATTCGGAAGCTTGTCATCATAGTAATGATCATCAAGCATTTTCAGAGTAATTTCTATTAATTGGCGAACTGCTGATCCATCGCACTCGGCCAGTACCCTGCGTGTTGATTTAAGAAGTCGATATGATTTTTTCGCCTTAATGCCGTCCTCAAGAATACTGTCATCATTCATATTGCTTAAGGATTCACGCATAAAGTCTTTTATAGCCTGTACATCATTATCATTAAAATCATCTATCTGTCTGAAAAGACAATGCTCATAGTATGCCTCCCAAAACTCATACCATCCGTCCAAAAATCTATTGGTAACATAAGCATTTGCTTTAATGTTTTCAACATATTTATTATTACCACCTGCACATACCTCAAATAGACCATAGTGTCTGATGGTATTCATATATAGTTTGCCGAGTTCACTCTGAGCAACGGAAGATGTTGATGTTCCAAGAGCATTATCAATATCACGCCACAATGCACGATCATAATACCTTATTGCAAGCTGGGTAATACCCAGTGCATATTTTAAATCATAAGCCTTCAGCTGAAACTTCACTCCATTATTAACAGAAAAGATTTTCTTATAGGTATACATACGAAGGTCTTCATAATCATCGTCAGATACCAGAATTTCGCCTAATAATTTATAACCATTTTCTTTGATCAACTTTTCAATATCTGAGATCGTCATTATAATCACCCTTTTCCTCAACACTATCTTTTTCTTTTCAAAGTTATAATTAAGTCAAATAACTTATACTTAATTACGTACATATCTCAAATAATAGATATTTCTGCTTACTAGATTTCTTCATCAAGAGAAAGAATCTCCTTTGCAAGCTCTTTCCGCCGCTCGTAGAAAAGCATTGCCTTGTTGTATTCAAAGTACTTCTTACAACCGTATCTTGTGATAAAATGCGAACTGTAGAAATTGATCGTAAGCTCCGTTACAAGTATGATCATTTCCTGACCTTCTCCAAAAACATCTTCACAAAAAAAGAATGCATTATCAAGCATTTTTCCGGCTTCAAGAGAAATCTCCCGCAGGTGATCTGTTTCGCTTTTAAAGTTCTTTTTTATTTCTTTTGACTGTTCATCGTCAGACATTTTCAGCTGTTTAGTAAGGCTTTCAAGGCATTGAACTACCTTGTGCGCTGCTGTAAGCTTATCTGCCGATACACCGGATATTTTCTTTTCACGTTCAAGATTCTTCCTGCATTTCTCCGCCTGAGCTGTGACAAGATCCGCAGCAGAAACATTGACGTTTTTTATCTGCTTGTTGACCTCTTTAAGGATAGCCATATACTCGGTAAGGGCAGTTTCGGTAACAAATGCTTCTTTAAAATGCTCATTCAACCCATCAAGAATAAGCCCTAAAAGTGACAATCTTTCATCGAATTTAGCACTTTGAGCACGTTGCTTAATGTCTTCTGTCGCAATTCCGGCTAGTATATCGGTTACTTGATAATCAGACTTATATTTTTTGAAAAGATCATAGTAAATAGAGAAATCCTTAGATGTCCTGCTGTGGCGGATATACTGAGAAATCAGCTCTCTGTCAACGGAAATCTTCTTCTTTTCAAGCAGACGGATCATGTTTGAGAGATCTGTCCAGCCTCGTGCGGTGACATAGCTTTTGCCGTCAACCGTAGTTTCTATTTTATAAAAATCGTCCTTTTTAATGTCAAGATAAGTCATGATTGCCGGATGAACTCCCTTTTTATATGCGTACTCCTTCCAAACATCATAATTCGGCTCGACGTCTATCACCTTCAATCTGTCCCAAGTAACGATGTCGAACTCACGAACGGAATTGTTGTACTCCGGAGGATTTCCTGCGGTCACTACTATCCAGCCATGAGGTACTTTATGCCTACCAAATACCTTGTATTGAAGAAATTGAAGCATTGACGGGGCTAATGTTTCGCTGACGCAGTTGATCTCGTCAATGAAGAGTATGCCCTCCGTCACATCCGTGGCCTCCATAAGGTCATACACGCTTGCGATTATCTCGGACATAGTGTACTCCGAAACGCTATACTCCTGCCCGCCGTAGGTCTTTTTCTCGATATACGGCAGACCGAGTGCCGACTGTCTGGTGTGGTGTGTCATTGAATAGGATACCAACCCCACACCAAGCTCCTGGGCTATCTGCTGCATGATAGCCGTCTTTCCGATACCCGGCGCACCGATTAGAAACACAGGACGCTGCTCCTCCTCAGGTATCATATATTCGCCGTAATCATCCTTTTCAAAATAGGCGGTCATGGCGTTTTTTATCTGTTCTTTTGCCTGCTTTATATTCATTATATTTCATCCTCGTCAAGTATCAGTTTTATTGCCCACGGAGGAACTATCTCATTGAAATAGTCCTCTTTGATAAAAATAAATGCTGTTTCATAATTTGGCTTTTTTGAGGGAAAAGTCCCCCAACCGTCCGTGAAATAGATAAGTCCCTTGAGGTTTGAAAACTCCTTTTCGTCTATAAGTCTGTCAACCATTTGGAAAACAGGTCTGAAATCCGTCCCACCTAATCCTCGTATTGACAGCACTTTCAGATATTCATCAAATTCCTCCTGGGAGGTTATCTTGACGTGTTCCTGAATATCTGCGTCACACTGGATAATATGTATGTTTATACGGTTGAAAAAGCTCTCTGTCTGCTTCATAATGTTATATGTCTTTTGCAAAAAAGTCTGTACTAACTCACCTGATACCGAACCCGATGTATCTATCGCAATAACGAATTCCCGGATTCGTTTGACCTCTTTGTATTCAAGAGGTTCTATTAAGGGCATATTTTTGTATAGCTTCAGACCATAGGTGTAAAAGATGTAGTCAAACTCGTCGTCATTTACCTGCATAGCCTCGCCCATCACGGCAAACTTTTTGAGAAATGCGGTGTAATCATACCGTTCGCGGTTGACCTCCCGAAGTCCTTGCAGCAGACCTCCTGCCATATCTCCCTGAGACTTTGACAGCGTTTCCATATCCACCTGTATACGTTCAGCGATGTTCTGCCAGTCCTCCTCAGAGCAAAGGGGTGGGGAACCGTCCAGCTGAGTCTGTGATTCAGAATCGTCGTTTGTGACATCATCATTTGAATTGCCGTCGTTATTACTGTTGTCTTTGTCTCTTTGTTTGTTATTATCGTTGGCGTTTCCGTCATCGCCGCCTATCCCATTGGACTGTTTTTGCTCATCAGTCATATACCACAATCGGTGGTCATCAACATAGAAGAGGTTCTCAAGACTTTTCAACTGCTCCTCCGACATAGGACCATCCTGCAAATGACGGTAGATCTTTTCCGCCGTTAGCGTTTTTACCTGACTTTCAAAGTAATTACATTTTTGCAAAAGCTGTCCCTGTTCATTCATCTTAGCAATTTTGGTACCAAGACTTATGATCATGCTTTCTGTGGCTATATCGCAAGCTAATTTCCATAAACGCCTGTCTATCACTGGGCTTACGAAATTATGTCTAAAAATGCAGTGAAAAAGCGTATGCAGGTGATCATGCACGGTAAACTCTGCGTTGTCAACGTAGCGTTTAAGCAAGTACTTAGGCGTGAAGACAAGGTATTTTCCGTCTGTGCCGAAATGTATTTCCTTATTTGGCATGGGCATAAGTCTGCTCAGAGCCGCATCAAGAAAGCGAAGATTAACCATGATCGTGTTACGAGAATATTGCAGAACATCATACGACAGTTTTTCAATTTGTTTGCTCTTATTCATTATTGAGATTGTTTCTCCATGTGTGTGTTGCAGGAATTCTTTCCTATAATTTGAAATCTTTCAAATGGTCATCAGCGCCAAAATGATTGTTTTTATAATTCATCAGCATGACAGCAACCTCGACCTTCTTTTCCTGATGTGCCATTTCGATGAATTTGTCGATGTTTCTTTTAGTAAAGAACTTGTCCGTTTCGCAGAGTGCGCTGATAAAGCACACATCGCCATTGGGAATGCTTTCCTTCATTATCTTTGTCAGGTTCTTCTTAATATACGCCGTAGTTTCTTCGTCACGGTCGCGTAGAAATTTTAAAATAATATAGGGATACTTTATTTCATGATTTAGCTTGATAGAATAGTTGCATGATTGGATCATGTCAACAACTTTACTCAATTCTTTGCTCAACATGTCATTTCTGCTGATATTCAATTCAATTATCTGATCACTTAAATAGAATCTTATTTTATTAAAGTATGTACAGTCATTGAAAACATCAATTTGTAAATCTACCATATTAGAAGGTATTGTGACCGATGTCAGACTGGTGCAACCATCAAAAGCACCATCTCCTATTTCTAACACACTTTCTGGTATTGTGACCGATGTCAGACTGGTGCACCGGTAGAAAGCGTTCTCGCCTATTGCAGTTACACCGTCGGGTATCGAGACCGATGTCAAATTTGTGCAGCCTTCGAAAGCACCCCCATCTATTTTCGTCACGTTGTAGGGGATCTTGACATCAGCAGCATTTCCTTTATAGGCAATAAGTACAGCTCCAAGTATAGTAAAATCTATTTGATTATTATACCTATACCATTTAGTATCTTTAACGTCCCATCTATCTAAAAGTGTGAATGTAGATGGAACGTTTATGGTTTCAAGGCTAGTGCATCCCTCGAAAGCACGACTGCCTATTGCAGTCACGCTATTCGGTATAATGACCGAATTCAAACTGATGCACTGGTAAAATGCGTTCTCACCTATTACAGTCACACTGTCGGGTATAGTGATCGATGTCAGACTGGTGCAGCCGGAGAAGGCAATTTTTGGTATTCCAGTCAAACTGTCGGGTATAGTGACCGATGTCAAATCGACACAGCCGGAGAAAAAACCTTCGCTTATTCCCGTCACGCTATTGGGTATTGTGACCGATGTGAGACCAGGTGCACAAAGAATAGCCATCGTTTTATCTTTATTCATAATCAAGCTATTCACGCTCACAAATTCTGTATTATTTGAATCTACTGTCAAAGTGGTCAAGCCGGTGCAGCCTTTGAAAGCACTATAGCCTATTTTCGTAACACTGTCAGGTATTGTGACCGAGGTAAGGCTGGTACAATCCTTGAAAGCATTATATCCTATCTCAGTTACACTGTCTGGTATCATGACAGATATAAGATTTGTGCAGCCAATGAAAGCTCCCACACCTATCCTCACCACGTTATCGGGTATAACCACAGAATTGAGGCTTTTGCAACCAGAGAAAACTTCCCATTCTATTTCGGTCACACTATCAGGTATCGTAATCGAAGTTAGACTTGTACAGTCACTACACGCTCCCCCACCTATTTCTGTAACACTGTCAGGTATAGCTATAGAAGTCAGATGAGTGCACCCATTGAACGCATTCATTTCTATTACCGTTACACTGTTTGGTATAATTATGGAGCTGAGTCTTCTACAATTACTAAAGGTATCCGAAGCAATCTTTGTAACTTTGTCGGGAATCGTTATTGTAGTAAGACGTGTACACCGTTCAAACGCACCTTCGCCTATTTCTGTAACGCTATCAGGTATTATCACCGAAACTAGATTTTTGCAGCGAAAGAAAGCATGACTGGCTATTTTTGTCACTATCCTAGGAATAACAGCCTCAGTCATCCCCAACTCCTCTGTATACTTTTTCAGCACACCGTTTTCAATTTGAAATCCCATATTAGTACATTCCTTTTTCAGCAGCATATTATCTGACTAGCGAATATATACTTGCTCTGTTTTACCTGTATTCGCTGTCTGCATAACAATTATAGCACAACAGATGTTCAGAATCGTTATAACTGAGTTCATTGATTGTCTTTTTTAACAAATAATGAGCACTATTTTATTGTATAGCAGAGCCAAACATACCAACACTCGTATTACTCATGGTAATGCCGCCCTCAGCAAATTACCAAAAAGATAATAGTTTGTAAACTATCTTTTATTATCATATCACACTTTGTAGATTTTGTCAATATTTATGTAATATTATTTTGAAATTGTATTCATTAGCACCAACGCAATGTAAACCATTTTCATAATCATATTTGCATTTGTATTCCTGAGATTTCCAAACCTGTGAAAAGCAACCAAGAACAGCTTATGAAAACAGTGCAGCATAGGAACCTACTATTCATATTACTAAAATCTTCTTATTGTTCCTACCTGTTTTTAATAATCTTCGGCTTAATCAACTCCTCCCACCTCTTTCTCAAACTATGCTCATCCAAAAACACCATGACCCTACTATACTTCGCCTTCCAGTAGCCAACCTCCTCCTGCACCGACCTAAGTGTATCTCGCAGGCGGTCAACGGTTTTCTGCAAAGCCGACTTTTCCGTCATCAAAGTCTTGTTTATCTCACGCAGCCTTGCAACATTCTGCAACAGTTCATCATTCTCCGCCGTCAGCTTATCAATAGCCTCCGACATTTCTGCATTATCTGTTTCAGTCGCTACCTGCTTTCGGGCAAGGTCAGCGACTTTTTCATAATCATCAGCCGAGAGCGTGACCTTATCCCCCAGCGCCTTGTGCTTGACCTCAATAGTATCAATTTCCATGAGGGCAGTCACTTTTTCCTCTGATGTTTTTAGCATCTGCTGATTGACCGCCAGCTTGTCTGCGACATCTGCCAGCTCCGAATTCTTATCGGCAAGCTCCGAGTCAAGCTGCTCGACGGCATCACTCTTCTCGGCATATTCGCTATCCAACCGCTTTAACGCTGTATCGGCATCGTCTAGGATTGCTTGGGTGTTTTCCAACTGGTGCTGTGTACACTCTACCTTGTTTTCCAGCACCGCGACCTCACGCGCTCTCATCTTCTTTTTATAGTCAAGCACATCAAGGTGCTGCTCATGCGTGCCGAGCTGCTCCCATTCGATACCTAAGCCCTGCATGGTAGCAGCAAGCATTTCCTTTTCATGCTCGACCCACTGCATTGTGCAGGTCTTGTTTTTGCCCTCGCCCTTGAAGTCCTGCTGTTCAAGCGCCTTCGACAGTGAGTTGCGCGTTGACAGCCCCCGCGTTTGATTAGTTGCAAACGGAATGAAGTTTATGTGGACGTGGGGCGTTTCCTCGTCCAAGTGAATTACAGCGTTGAATACTCGGATATGCGAGTTACGTTCTTGAAATCCCTCGACAAATTCCTTGAGTGCTTTAGTCGCAACGTTGGCTTCTGGAGTGCCACAATGTGTATCCTCAGTGTTGCCAATCTGGAAGATCACCTCATAGAACGGTTTCTCCTGTTTGCTTCGGTTTATATGTTCATAATAGTTTTTAATACGTCGGTCTTTTCGCTTTTGCCGAGCGTTATATTCATCAAGAGCCCTATCAAAAAGTTCGTGATAGACCTCTTGAATGTCCTCGCGCACCAACGTGATATTTTCGTGTGTGCGGCTCTTATCGACGTTTGGGGCAATGAACACTCGGTTGTTGTGACCGATACTGCCCTTGTCGATACGTCCGCTTATGCTTCTCTTAATAAGCATTTCTCCTTTCAGTGGGGTGTTGTGATTTCGCAGAATTGGTCTGCCACTATCAACGCAAAGATACTTTTGTCACTCCTGAACGGAGCGACAAAAGCTTTTGCGGCAGCGGTTCCTCTGCACCCCTTTCTTACGAGCTAACGCTCGTGGAATCAATTCGGGCATACACCCGGGGCTGTTTAGCTCAGCTTTTCTGCTTCATTCCGTCGAGGGTGACTGTGATGAGGTTTATCGTGGCAAGCAAATCTTCATCTACCCCCGCGCCGTTCTCTATACGACTTAGCTCATCAAGTGTTGTAGCCAACTGATTCTTCAAAGCCTTGTAAACTCTTGGATTTCCCTGCACCACAATATCTCGGCATAGCAGACGGTTGGTGATGTAGTCCTGTTTAGTCAACCCCGAAAGTGAAACAGCTATGTTCAACTGCTCATTTTCTTCGGGGGAGACTCTGAATGCTATCGTTTTTGAGCGGAATCTTCCGCGGGTGTCGAAATTTTTAGCTGACATTATCTAAGCCCTCCTTCTTCAACCTCTCCATATCGAGCTGCTCCGCCATCTCCTTTTGCTTTGAGGGGAACAGGTGAGCGTAACGATATGTAATGTCGATGCTTTCATGACCTACGCGATCAGCAATTGCAAGCGCCGAGAATCCCATGTCGATAAGAAGCGAAACGTGCGAATGACGCAGGTCATGTATGCGTATCTTTTTTACGCCGCTTAGCTTACAGCCACGCTCCATCTCATGCGACAAATAGTGCTTGGTCACAGGAAATATACGCTCGCTATCTGTCGGGGTATAGAACATCCCCAGATATTCCTGCATTTCCTCTGCAAGTATTTTCGGCATGGTTATCGTGCGATTGCTCTTGGGAGTTTTCGGCGGAGTGATGACGTCCTGCTTTTTGATACGCTGATACGATTTGCTGATAGTCACGATGTTCGCATTAAAGTCGAAATCGCTCGCTGTCAAAGCAAGCAGCTCCCCCTCACGGATGCCGCACCAATAGAGCATTTCAAAGGCGTAGAACGAGATCGGCTTATCCATTATCGCTTCGGAGAATTTGCGGTACTCCTCCAAAGTCCAGAACAGCATTTCCTTGTGTTCTTCCTTGCCCATGTTCCCAGCCTTGGTTGCCGGATTGGACGAAAGCCCATAGTACCTTATCGCGTGATTGAAAATACATGATAGCTGATTGTGCAGATTCTTCAGATAGCTTCCAGAGTATTTCTTTCCGTCCTTTGTAGTCTGCCGCATGATCTCGTTCTGCCACGCTATCACATCAGCGGGAGTTATGTCGCACAGCTTGCGGCTGCCGAAATACGGAAGTATCTTACTCTCGATCACACACTGCTTATTGAGCCATGTGTTTTCCTTCAAGCGTGGTCTTATGTCCTTTTCGTATTGCTTGACAAAGCTCTCAAAGGTCATGTTTATATCAGCACGTTTTTGCATAAGAAACTGACGTTCCCACTCCTGAGCTTCTTTTTTAGTGGCAAATCCTCGCTTCAGCTTCTGCTGCTTCTCTCCCTTCCAGTCGGTATAGCGAAACTGTACATACCATGTACCATTCTTATTCTTGAACGCTGCCATCAGCATCACCTTCCTTTCTTGTTCCGTAAAAGTGTTCATAGAAAAACTTCCTGTCGATCCTGCCTGCAATAGTGATACACCCCGTATTCTCCAGTTCCTTGTTGAGCTTACGGATCAGCTTGTAAGCATACGGCACCGAAACATCCATCACCTCAGCGACTTCCTCAACTCTCATAAACAACGATTCTTTCATTTGCATTTCCCCTTTCATATATATTGTTTGATACTCTAAGCATATATGCTTAATTATTCTGATTATATTATACTAAGCATTTTTGCTTTTGTTAGCCCCCTTTTTACAGAATATTTAAACTTTTTTGTTAAATATCTCTTGACAAGCTCTAAACAAATATGCTATAATAGTAAAAATACGATTGCACCCTCTATACTTGTAAAGGAGCGAAGATCATGGCAATAGGTGAACGAATCAAACGAATCCGCAATTTGCGAGGAATGACACTTAAATATCTCGGTGAGGCTGTCGGGTTTCCGGCTAATAATGCTGATGTGCGTATGGCGCAGTACGAGAAAGGTACCCGCACGCCCAAAGCTGATCTCACCAAACAGATAGCCGATGTTCTCGGCGTTGCTCCCGAAACGCTTGACATACCGAACATAGAGAGCTATCTCGGGGTAATGCACACGCTGTTCGCACTTGAGGACACTTTCGGCTTGAAGATTGACAAGCTCGACGGCGAGGTCTGCATACGCTTGGATAAAGAGAGCAAGGACTTTCTCAACATGGTCGAGATGTTCAAGGCTTGGGAGGATAAAGCCGAGCAGCTTCGCAGCAGTGAGATCACAAAAGAAGAATACGATAACTGGAGGTACAACTATCCTAGTTCCGATACCTCGGGCACATTTAAGAAGATCACATCATTCGACTGACCACCTCCTAAAAGAGACATAAAAAAAGGCATTACCGACAGCAAAAGTCGATAATGCCTTTGAATTTTTATTGATACCAGCAAACCACTCGCTCACAATTGAATAACGGCAGTTTTTAAGCTGCTATCATTTTGCTATCAAATCGGTGAGTGAAATGCTTAAAACGCCGATATTGCGTGGGGTTTTAATGAGGTTTAATTATTCCCACTCAATAGTAGCCGGCGGCTTTGTAGTTACGTCGTAGACTACGCGGTTGATGTTCTTGACCTCGTTGACGATACGCGCGGAACATACCTCAAGCACTTCGTAGGGGATGCGGGCGAAGTCGGCGGTCATGAAGTCGGTGGTGGTCACTGCACGCAGCGCGAGGGTGTAGTCGTAGGTGCGGAAATCGCCCATTACGCCTACCGAACGGTTGCTCGTCAGCACGGCAAAGTACTGACCGATGCTGCGGTCAAGCCCCGCCTTTGCGATCTCCTCGCGGAAGATCCAGTCTGCGTCCTGAAGGATCGTCAACTTTTCATCGGTGATCTCGCCCATGATGCGGATAGCAAGCCCGGGACCCGGGAAGGGCTGGCGCCATACAAGCGTGTCGGAAAGCTTCAGCTCCTGACCCAGCTTGCGGACCTCGTCCTTGAAAAGCATTCTCAGCGGCTCGATGATGTCCTTGAAATCAACATAGTCGGGCAGACCGCCTACGTTGTGGTGGCTCTTGATGACGGCGGCATCGCCCGAACCCGATTCGATAACGTCGGGATAGATGGTGCCCTGCGCCAGGAAATCAACAGCGCCTATCTTTTTGGCTTCCGCCTCGAATACGCGGATAAACTCCTCGCCGATCAGCTTGCGCTTTGTCTCGGGGTCGGAAACTCCGCTGAGCTTTGCCATGAATCTGTCCTTAGCATTTACGCGCACGAAGTTTACGTCCCAGTCGGCAAATGCCGCTTCGACCTCGTCGCCTTCGTTCTTCCTCATGAAGCCGTGGTCTACGAAAATGCAGGTCAGCTGATTGCCGACAGCCTTTGAGAGCAGAGCCGCAAGAACCGAGCTGTCAACGCCGCCGGAAAGTGCCAGCAGCACCTTACCGTCGCCGACCTTCTCGCGGATGTCGCGGATAGCGGTCTCGGCATAGCTTCCCATAGTCCAGTCGCCCTTGCAGCCGCAGACCTTCTTCACGAAGCTGTCAAGCATCGCAAGACCGTTCTCGGTGTGGTTGACCTCGGGGTGGAACTGTACGGCATAGAGCTTCTTTTCGGCGTTAGCCATAGCTGCAACGGGGCAGTTGTCGGTGTGCGCGGTGATCTTGAAGCCTTCGGGGATCTCTGCAATGTAATCGGTGTGGCTCATCCAGGATACAGCCTTTTCGGGCATACCGCCGAACATCAGGCAGCCGTTGTCGTAAACGGTCTCGGTCTTTCCGTATTCGCTCGTGGTGCAGGTCTGTACCTTACCGCCGAGAACGTGCGCCATGAGCTGAGAACCGTAGCATATACCCAGTACGGGGATGCCGAGTTCAAAGATCTCGCGGTCGATGGAGGGCGCACCCTCGCCGTAAACGCTCTGAGGACCGCCCGTAAAGATGATGCCCTCGGGGTGAAGTTCTTTTATCTCCTCGATGGTGATAGTCTTGTACGACTTGACCTCGCAGTAAACATTGCACTCACGCACACGGCGGGCGATAAGCTGGTTATACTGTCCGCCGAAGTCGATAATAAGCACATACTCGTGACCGTTCTGTCTCATAAGCCTTGCTCCTTTTTCAAAAAATATATATTTAGTATAGCATATTTCGGCTGTCTTTTCAATACCCAAACCGAAATATTCTGTGAACAAGAAAAAGAACGGTCAGAAACCGCTCCGTTCGGATATCCTGAAACTGCGCCGATCTCACCTGATGAGTTCTGCCGTCAGCTTTTACAGATAGAAAAAGAAATTATTTCTGTTCATGCCGTCACCCGTGGGGTCTATGTCAACATCTTTGGCACGATCATTCCAGCTGCTGCCTATTGCCGTAATGCCGTACACATAATTATGAGCGTCCCATTCCATTGCCATGTTGTCTGCCGATCTGAAGCTCATCCCGTTCAGAGCCGCGGTGGGTATGGGGTGACGCTCTGCCAGAAGTCGGCAGATAAACAGCATATCGCTCGTTTTGGTTATTTGATAGGAATCCGTGATCTTCCAGTTATACAGACCTTTTTCTTTGTTCTCGGTGTATACGGCTGTAAATGTTCTGCCGTTGCAGGTAAACTGATATTTGGAATTGATGCCGTCTGTACAGTGCATATCCGCTTTCAATATCTTCATCAGCATGACCACATCAAGAATGCTGACCGAACCGTCTTCGTTCACGTCAGCGGACATCGGGGTAACGCGCGGGTCGCGGTACCCGAGCATTGCGTTTTTAAGCAAGTCGAGGTCATCACCATTTACAGCCCCGTTCCCGTCCACGTCACCGTGCAGCCCTCCGCCGACCTCGGGGTAATAGGCTGCTGCGGAAGCAGATACAGCCGAAACGGAAGCAAGTATCACTGCCGAAACGAGCCCCGCGATCATCTTCATCATGTACTTCATTGTCACTACTCCTTTACTTGCAAATGACGACACACATAATGTTACCACAGATCGGCTGAATTGTCAATACAGTGCCGATCTCTAAACGATCATTACGTTAGCAAAAGAGCAATAATAAAAGGGCGGTCTGTGACCGCCCCGATCTGTTGTTATCTGTCTTTGTGCAGCTCAGGCTTTTGGACCGCATATCCCTGCCCAAACGCAGTCGCCGCATATGTCGGAGAGCCTGCCGCAGTCGATGATCTTTTCATGCACCGAGCTTGAAAGCCTGCTCCACGGCATGACGCTTCCCTTCTCTGCGGACACCGCTTTCAGCACGGCAGCATCATACATCGCGACCTTTGCATTGCTTTCGCATACCCCGCCGACATTGTGCGGACAGGCGGAGCATATAACGTCCGCCGAAAGGGTAAGCTCGATCACGGGATCTTCCGACGCCAGGCGCTCCGTCACACGGCACATACTCTCCGTGAACTCAGCCGAGTAGCCCTTGCCCTCGAAAAACTGCACGCAGAGGGCGTGGTGCGGACGCAGCTTCACAGGTTTATCCTTTTTTTCAGCAGAGCCGCAAGTCCCCATGCAAGCATGAGCTTTGCGATATCGGGGATAATGAACGGCAGGACGCACCAGCTAAGCGCCGCGCCGAGACCTATAGCACCCGTATTCTTTGTGTAGACTACCATAAACCAAGCCGTACCGAAAGCATAGCATACGATAAGCCCCAGCAGGAGCGATACCGCCTTGACCCACTGCTTATCACCGAGCAGCTTTTCGCCTGCGATATATATCGGTGAGGCGATAAGGAAGCCGAGTATGTATCCGCCGGTCGCTCCGAGCAGCGCCCCGATACCGCCCGAGAACCCGGCCAGCACGGGAAGCCCCACCGCTGCCATCAGGATAAATACCAGTATCGACATACCGCCGCGCTTTCCGCCGAGCATCAGAAGGGTGATAAACACCCCGAACGTCTGCATGGTAAACGGCACGAACGGTTCGGGCGCGGGTATGCTCACCCACGAGCATACCGCCATCAGAGCTGCGAACATAGCCATATACACAAGCTCAATGACGGAAAACTTATTCTTTTTCATAACTGCTTCAGACATTTTAAAACACTCCTTGTGATATTTTGACGTATGATAGTATAACACACGCGGGAATGTTTGTCAACCTCTTTTTATTATTTGGTTGACAAGATAGTGTAAACTTTTCATGAAGCAAAAAGCCCGCAATCCCTCTGAGGAATGCGGGCGGGTGATATCCTTTTATCCGATGAGCCAGTCGTACATCTCCTGATATTTCTTTGCGGAAGCCTGCCATGAGAAGTCTGCGGACATAGCGCGGCTGACTATACCGTTCCAGTCCTCACGGTTTACCACATAGATGGAATGTGCGAACATTACGGTGTTATACATATCGTGGGCGTTATAGTTTGTAAAGCTGAACCCCGTGCCCGTCTTCTCAAAGACGTTATACGGCTGGACGGTGTCCCTCAGACCGCCTGTCTCGCGCACGATGGGCAGAGTGCCGTAGCGCAGCGACATCAGCTGTGAAAGACCGCAGGGCTCAAACAGCGAAGGCATAAGGAAAGCATCGGAAGCGGCATATATCTTGTGTGACATCTCCTCGCTGTAATAAATGTTCGCCGAGACCTTGTCGGGATACTTCCATGCAAAATGGCGGAACATATCCTCATACTTGCCGTCGCCCGTGCCCAGCACCACGATCTGAAGATCCTGCTGGCAAAAGCGCTCCATCATGTAAGCTATGAGGTCAAAGCCCTTCTGGTCGGTAAGGCGGCTGACTATGCCTATCATGAACTTGTTATCATCACGGGTGAGCCCCAGCTGTTGCTGCAAAGCACGCTTGTTGGCGAGCTTTCCCTCAGTCACCGTGTTCTTGTCGTACTTGCAGGCTATCATATCATCCTTTGCAGGGTCGAACGCATCATAGTCGATGCCGTTTACGATGCCGCGAAGATCATGGCTCCTTGCGCGAAGAAGACCGTCAAGCCCCTCGCCGTAAAAGCCCGTCTTGATCTCCTCCGCATAGGAATCGGAAACGGTGGTCACAGCGTCGGCATAGACGATACCGCCTTTGAGCATATTGCCGTCACGCTGATGAAGCAGCTTGTCGTAGGTCAGGTAGTAATCTGAAAGCCCCGAAAGCTTCTTGAAGCGTTCTGCATTCTCGTTGCCCTGGAATTTAAGGTTGTGTATCGTCATGACCGTCTTTATGCCGCGGAAGAACTCGCCGCCCTGAAAGCTGTCATGCAGGTACACGGGTATAAGACCCGTCTGCCAGTCGTGGCAGTGTATGATATCGGGGCGGAAGCCTAAAAGCGGCAGCGCCGAAAGCACCGATCTGTCAAAGAACATGAACCTCTCGATATCCCAGTGCCAGTCGCCGTAGGGCTTATCGCCGTTGAAGTAGTATTCATTGTCTATAAAGTAAAAGGTTATGCCTTCGTACTGAGATTCAAGAACACCGACATAGCGGTTCTGACCGTTGAAGTACATATAGAAATGGGTCTTGTAAGCCATGCCGTCCTTCAACTTCTGCGGAATGCAGGCGTATTTTGGCAGAATGACCCTTACATCGAAATATCTCTTATCAAAGCACTTTGGCAGCGAGCCCGCAACATCCGCAAGACCGCCTGTCTTGATAAAAGGTACGACCTCTGACGAAGCAAAAAGAATATTTTTCATATCAAAAGATTCCTTTCTGTATATTTGATAGATATATCATTTTTCGTTCATTATAATAACCAAACTGTTTTAACATATTATACCATGATTTATGTGATATGTCAATAGTTTTTTGGAACTTTCGTTCATTTTTCAAGAGTTCTCTTCGGCAGATATCGGGTATGATATACAAAAAAGCACATTATTTGACAAAAAACTGTTGACTTTGCATCTCAAATATGTTATAATTTTTATCGTAAAAAATGCAGTGCTTTACCGCGTTGCAAATATTTATTTAAGGGAGTGCTTTAATATGGCTGAAAAGAAAGGTTTTATCAAGAATTTTATGAGTGAGTTCAAGGAGTTCGCGCTCAAGGGCAACGTTATGGACATGGCGATAGGTGTTATCATCGGTGCTGCGTTCGGCAACATCGTGACATCTCTTACCGACAACTTCATCAATCCTCTGATCGGCGTTGTAACGGGCGGTGCCAAGAAGGATGAGAACGGCGTTATGCAGGTAGTGGGCGGAAAGTTCACTCTCCGCAACGTAGAGTTCGACTACGGCTCCTTCATTTCGGCGGTCATCAACTTCATCGTTATCGCGCTTATTCTGTTCCTCATGCTCAAGGCTATCAACGGCGCTGTTGAGAAGGCTGCTGCTCTTGCCAAGAAGAACGAGGAAGAGGCTGCCCCCACCACCAAGACCTGCCCTTACTGCCTGATGGAAGATATCAAGATCGAGGCTACACGCTGCCCTCACTGCACATCATCTTTGTTAGAGACTAACGTAGAGGTAAAGGCGTAACTTATAACGTATAACAAAAAACATACCGCCGAAGCTCAAAAGCTCTTCGGCGGTTATTTTTTTGCTTTATCATCGGCAGGACCGAGCGCTGCCTCCGCGGGGCTGACATCGGGCGGTTCGGCGGCGGGGATGCGGTCTTTGGTGCGTTTATCGGGATGCTTTCTGCCTTCCCTGCCGTAGGCGCTTTTGATAAACGCTATGCTGTCCCCGACGAATGAACGTTCGTGCTTTTCATATAGATACACGAGCTGACCCTTTTCATTGACATCGAAATGCAGCGAGATCATGTAAAGGGCGAACAGCTGACCCGCGAAGTAGAACACCAGCACGGCGGGCGAATCAGAATGATCGCCGCCCATAAACAGCAGCGAGAGCTCCTGAAACATAGCCTTCGGGTTTTTGAGCATATACTTCAGATCCTTCGGGCTGAGGCCGCGGTAATCGAATGTGAAGTCATAGGCGTTCATTCCTGCGGCTTGCTCCATCGAATCGTGGACTTCATCGGCTGTGGCACCGAGTATCTCATCAAAGCCGCAGTAATCCCAGAGGCTCTCATTGATTATAGTACCGAGGTCTTCGGAACTCAGCTCATGCAGCTTGTCGCGGCTCATGCTTTGCAGCACGATAGAAGCGGGTGCCTGCTTCATGTGATACATATAGTCCTCGGTGCTGTCATAGTCCTTCTTTATCTCATCAAGCCCGCCGAAGTAATAAACATCGGCGCGGCTGGTTTTCATATACCTGTAAACGCTCATCTCATAATCATGGCTGACGAAGAAGCAAAGCAGCGGATAAAGCGAAATGAGGAAGCCCGCTGCCGAGAGCAGGCAGAGCGTCCTTCTGTTCCGAAAACCCGTAAGCACGGCAAAGGTCTTTGTGACGAATGCGGGAAGTATGACCAGCACGCAGCTACAAAGTCCCACGAGCACCCTTGCCACGCTCGAGCCTGCTATTATGATAAAGCCCAGTCCCGCAGCCGTTGCCGATATCAGCATGACCAGCACCGCAAGGACGCACTCGACCGCCTGCGGCATCACGGAAGAGCCCTGTCGTCTTTTGTTATTCTTAGCCTTAGCAATATGTTTCAAAGCTCTCCCGCCTTTCTTCAGAGATATCTTTTAGTATACCATAACATGGAAAAAAAATCAAGAAAATGCGAAAAAAAAGAAAATAATAGAAAATGAGTAAAAATTTATACAAAAAGGGTGTTGGTTTCGTGAAAATTATGTGTTTGGAATTGTGCATAACGCTGAAACCGTACATCTTTTTGCATTTTCAGCAAAAAATTCTTGACAAGTGACCGAAAATAGTATATAATGTAATTGATGTTAAATAGTCATTCATTTAATGATTGATGCTAACATCCGTTTTGTTGTCTCCTTTCTTTTGTTCTACACATAGTTTTATTTCATTTCATCTCAAGCCTACACCGTGTAGGCTCTTTTTTTTGCCATTTTGCAGCTGCCGTCGGGGCTCAGTCTGCCGAAATGATCTCGGTTATCAGAGCTTCGGTGCGGGCGACCTCAAGCTCAAGCTCGCGGGCGGACATTCTCAGAGCGCCGCAGCGCATCACCGACATCTGCACCATGCCGTCGCTGCTCGCCACCTTTATCCTCAGCTTCTTGCGATTCTCGCTGCAAAAGCTCTCTATGAAAGCATCGCTCGTCTGCCCCGACCTTGTGTAGACCACCTCAATGGAATCGGCTGTGACCTTATGCGGGGTGACGGCAGGTGTCTTGTAGGCATCAAAGACGAGCATTACGTCAATGCCTTTGAAGCCCGCATAGTTTGAGAGTATATCCGCAAGCTTCGCGCAGGCGGAGTCGATATTCACGCCCGCAAGCCCGCGCAGCTGTTCCCATGCAAAGATGATGTTATATCCGTCCACAAGCAGCAGGCGGGGGCGGGTGTCGGGCTTTACCGACTTTGCGGCTGCCGCCTTTGCCTTCTCGCGTGAGCGGCGGCTCTCCTCCTCATCGGAGATCTTTTCTTTTTCGGGGGCTATCTTCTGCATTATCCTGCGAAGCTCATCGTCGCCAAGGCTTATCTTGCGGCTGCGTTCCGCGGAGACAGGCACGGGCTTGTCATCGGCAAGCGTTGCGGGCAGGTGCATATACTTCTCCACCTCCGCCCAGTTTACGACATCGCCCGAGCCGTGCGAGCAGAAGACGGAATCGGGGGTATTTTCAAGATCCGCGCAGGGGTCGTAGCCCATCTCGGCTATGACCTCCTTATCATTTATACAGGGGAAGTAGCCCGCAGGCTCGGTATAGATCGAGCCGCTGCCGCGGGTGTAGGCTGCGACATCGGCAGCGTAGCTTTTCAGCCTGACGGCGGGAGCCTTGCCCGTTATCAGCTGCATATCGCCGTCGGGTTCGGGCTGTGAGAACTCGGCGTGCATGGCATCGAGGTCTGTGAGCGCCCTGCCGACCTGAGCTGCGGGAACTCTGAGCGCAAAGCTGTAAAACGGTTCAAGCAGGATATTGCGTGCTTTCATGAGTCCCTGACGCAGCGCACGCCATGAAGCCTCGCGGAAGTCGCCGCCCTCGGTATGCTTTGTGTGTGCCCTGCCTGCGGTAAGGGTGATACGCATATCGGTGATCGGGCTTCCCGTCAGCACACCGATATGCTCTTTGGCTTTAAGGCTTGACAGTATAAGGTTCTGCCAGCTGCGGTCGAGCCTGTCTTCGGGGACGGCGGAATCATAGACTATGCCGCTGCCCTCGGGGAGAGGTGTCAGCACAAGATGCACCTCGGCATAGTGGCGCAGCGGCTCGAAATGCCCCACTCCCTCCACGGGCGCACCTATAGTCTCCTTATAAAGCACACGCCCGCTGCCGAAAGTAACGTCAAGACCGTAGCGGCGCTTTATCTCATGCCGCAGCACCTCTGTTCGCAGCTCTCCCGAAAGGCTGACCTCGGTCTCCTGAGTTTTTTCATTGAAATGCACGCAGAGCGAGGGATCCTCCTCACGAAGCTCGCGCAGCTTCATGAGAAGCGTATAGCTGTCGCAGCCCTCGGGCGGGTAAACGGCACAGCATATCGAAGCCTCACCTGAGACCTCGGACGTTTCCTCGGTGCCGCCTATCGTCATGCCCGCGTATGTAGCGGTCAGTCCCGGCACGGCTATGACATCGCCCGCTTCGGCGGTACGCAGCTCGTTTGCTCTGCCGCCGCTGTAAATGCGTATACGCGCGGCTTTCTCCTCGATATACGATCCGTCTGCGGCGCGGTATCTGATAACATCGCGGACAGAAAGACTTCCGCCCGTCAGCTTCATGACGGTCATCCTCTTGCCTTCGGAATCGCGCTCTATCTTATACACCTTCGCGGAGAATGTATCACCGTAATGCGGAGCACGGGTAAGGCTGCAAAGAAGTCCGAGCAGCTTGTCAACTCCATCGGACCTGAGCGCCGAGCCGAATATGCAGGGGAAGACCGAGCATCTTGCGACCGCCGCCGCAAGCTCGCTTTCGGGGATACTCCCCGTGCGGTCGAACACTTCGAGCAGCTGTTCATCGCAGACTGCGGCTTCCTCGGCTATCTCGTCTGGGTCGGCATCAAAATCCACGACGGCATCGCCCAGCCGCCTTGTCAGGTTTTGCATGACCGCTGCCTTGTCAAAGCCCGCAAGGTCGGTCTTGTTGACGAAAATAAACGTAGGGACGTTCCTGCTGCGAAGCGTTTTCCAGAGCGACAGGGCGTGTGCCGTCACTCCGTCCGAGCCGTTTATCAGCATGACCGCGTGATCGAGCACCATTGCCGCGCGTTCGGTCTCGGCGGTAAAATCGGCGTGCCCGGGGGTGTCGAGCAGATAAAAGCGGGTACCCCCATACTCAAACACCGCCTGCTTTGAAAATATCGTTATGCCCCTTGCCCGTTCAAGCTCGTGGGTATCGAGAAAGGTGCTGCCGTCGTCCACCCTGCCGCGGCTCCTTACAGCACCCGCAAGATAGAGCATAGCCTCGGAGATCGTCGTCTTTCCCGCGTCAACGTCGGCAAGTATACCGATAGTCAGCTTTTTATTGATCTCTGACATATCTCACCCTCCCTTTTCTTTCGTTCATCTGTATCCTTTTGATTATAACACATATCACGAGCTTTAACAAGGGGGATTTCTTAAAATTTTATATATTTATAAAAGCAGCTATTGAATTCTCACGCGGTTTGTGGTATAATTACTTTTATATATAGGTACAAAAGGCAGCCCCGCAGAAAAGCACTGCGGCATAGCCTTAAAGAAAGGATCGGCAGGATATTACAGATGAGAAAGTGGAAAACAAACAGCCCCGATGACAAGCTCGCCGCACAGTTCAAGGAACAGTGCGACCTCAGTCTGACGGCGCTCAGGCTGCTCACCGCCAGAGGGGCAAGCGGCTTTGATGAGGTCTCGGATATGTTCGGCACCGACGGATTCGGCGACCCCTTCGTGATAGCCGATATGCAGCAGGCGGTCGATACCATAAACGAATACATAGATTCTTATGAACTCATCTGCGTTTACGGCGACTATGACTGCGACGGCATAACCGCTACCGCCCTGCTTTTCAGCTATCTTGAAAGCATGGGTGCCAACGTCATATACCACATCAACGAGCGCGAGGAAGGCTACGGCATGAATATAGACGCTGTGCGCCGCCTTGCCGACAAGGGCGTAAAGCTCATCGTGACGGTCGATAACGGCATATCCTGCGTTGATGAAGCCGAGGAGATCTACTCTCTCGGCATGAAGCTTGTCATCACCGACCACCATGCCGTACCCGAGCAGCTGCCGAGAGCCGAAGCCGTGGTGGATCTTCACCGCCCCGACTGCCCTTCCGAATACAAGGAGCTTGCGGGAGTAGGTGTGGCGCTGAAGCTGTGTGCCGCTATGGACGGCGGCGACTTCGATGCCGTTGTTGAGCAGTACGCCGATCTCTGCGCCATCGGGACGGTAGGCGACCTCGTGCCGCTTACGGGCGAGAACCGCACACTCGTGCAGAAGGGACTTCTCTACCTGCCGAACACGGAACGGTTCGGGCTGAACTCACTGATGGAGCACGCAGTCCCCGACCGCCAAAAGCTCAGCACCGAATCTTTAGGCTTTCAGATATGCCCGAGGATAAACGCCGCGGGGCGGCTGGCATCTCCCCTGACGGCACTCAAGGCACTGCTCACCGAGGATCCCGCCGAAGCGGAACAGCTCGTAAGTGAGATGTGCTCGCTCAATCAGCAGCGGAAGGACATCGAAACGGGGATAATGGAAGAGATAAAGCACACCATCGACGAGCGCCCCGAGCTTCTCAACGACCGCGTGCTGGTGATCGCAGGCGAGGGCTGGCACCACGGTGTCATAGGGATAGTTTCGGCGAAGGTGATGGATCTTTACAGCAAGCCCTGCCTTATCATCTCGATAGAAAACGACGAAGCCCGCGGCAGCGCACGCAGCATAAAGGGCTTCAACATACACAAATGCCTGACCTACTGCAAGGATCTGCTGACAAAATTCGGCGGTCACGAATGTGCCGGCGGCTTTTCGCTGCTGCCAAAGAACATTGAAGCCTTCCGCCTGAAGGTACAGGAATACGCGGCAGCATCCCCGCAGATGCCCGCTCCGCTGACCGAATGTGATATGAAGGCAGCAGCCGCGGATCTTGACCTTGAAGCGGTAAGGTCGCTCGAAAAGCTTCAGCCGTTCGGCGTTGACAACGCTCAGCCGATGTTCATGCTGGAGGGCTGCACGGTAAACGGCATTTACCCTCTTTCGGGAGGAAAGCACACAAAGCTCGACATCACCTGCGACGGTCTGAGATCACAGGCGCTCGTATTTTCAAGATCGCCCGAGAGCCTTTTCTTCCGCACAGGCGACAGGATAGACATAGCGGCGGTGCCTTCGGTAAACTGCTTCAACGGCAAAGAGTCGGTAAGCCTCAGAGTCACCGACATGAAGCCTGCGGGCATGGACACCGACAGATACTTTGCAGCCCGCGACAGCTATGAAAAGCTGAGGAACGGCGCTGAGCTGCCCGCGGCTTACCTGCGGAAAATGACCCCGTCAAGGCAGGAGCTCGTATACCTCTACAATCTGATGTCAAAGCTTCACACCATAAAGCTCGACGATCTGTTTATGAAGATAAACAACGCGGCGTTCAACTACTGCAAGCTGAGGCTTGCGGCAGATATCTTCACGGAAGCGGGGCTCATGCAGTTCAAAGCCTCAGAGCAGGCAGTGACGCTGCTCACCCCGAGCGGCAAAGCAGACCTTATGTCAACGCCCACGATGAAGATGCTCACAAACGCGGTCAGGAATTAGCATCAGCAGGACCGCAGGCAGGCAAAAGCCGATGGACGGCTTTATTGATAGTATAGCAGTAAGAAAGATCAATAACCATATAGCGGAGAGGAGAGTCCGGGACTATGCAGGAAGTAAAGGAAAACAATGAGAAAACAGTCATCACGGAAAAGATGCTGCCCGACAGACCCGAAAGGTCTTCGAGGAACAATGACTATTTACTGGAGCCGGAAGAGCTGGTGACGATCGACGCTCTTATCCAGAAGATACTCGACAGCGAGAAGCAGTATGACCTGGACAAGATAATCTCGGCTTACGAGCTTGCCGAGAGCTACCACCACGATCAGAAGCGTGAGTCGGGCGAGCCTTATATAACGCACCCCCTTGCGGTGGCGTACATTCTGCTCGAGCTCGGCATGGACACCGACACGATATGCGCCGCACTCCTGCATGATGTAGTTGAGGACACCGAATGCACCCTCGATGAGCTGAGGAAGAGATTCGGCAACGATGTCGCAATGCTTGTAAACGGCGTCACAAAACTCGGCAAGGTCGAGATCTTTACAAAGGAAGAACAGAAGGCGGAGAACATCCGCAAGATACTCATTTCCATGAGCGAGGACATAAGAGTAATAATCATAAAGCTCTCAGACCGCCTGCACAACATGAGGACGCTCACCTACTGCCGTCCCGACAAGCGCAGGACCATCGCCCATGAGACTATGAACATATACGCGCCCATCGCGCACAGACTCGGTATCAGCTCCATCAAGGACGAGATAGAGGACTTAGCGTTTTATTACCTCGACCCATATGCTTACATGGAGATAGAGGAGCAGATGAAGCTCAGGCGCAATGACCGCGAGGAGCTTGTAGAGAAGATCAAGAGCCGCATATCAGAGCGCCTTGAAAAGGAAGGCTTCACTCCCCCGCCCCACATCGACGGGCGCGTAAAGTCAAATTACGGCATATACAAGAAAGTGTTCCGCGACGGCAAGGACATCGACCAGATCTATGACCGCTACGCTGTCCGCATAATCGTCAACACCATACCCGAATGCTACAATGTGCTGGGTATAATCCACGATATGTTCAGACCCATACCCAACCGCTTCAAGGACTACATCTCGACCCCCAAGCCGAATATGTACCAGTCGCTGCACACCACCGTCATAGGGCGCGAGGCGATACCCTTTGAGGTACAGATACGCACATGGGAGATGCACCGCATGGCGGAATACGGCATCGCGGCACACTGGAAGTACAAGGAAGGCATCGTCAGCAATTCAAAGTCTGACAACCGCATAGCGTGGGTAAGGCAGATAATCGAATCCCAGCAGGAATCGAACGATGTTGAAGAGATCGTCCGCGCGATAAAGAACGACCTCGCACCCGAGGACGTGTTCGCCTTCACCCCGAAGGGAGACATGATAACGCTCCCCAAGGGTGCTACCGTCATCGACTTTGCATACGCCATACACACCGAGGTAGGTCACAAGATGTGCGGTGCCAAGGCGGACAAGAAGATGGTATCCTACGACTACCAGATCAAGACGGGCGAGATAATCGAGATACTCACCACGAATGTTGAGGGACACGGTCCCAGCAGATCCTGGCTGAACATAGTTCGCACCAACGACGCCAAGGCTAAGATCCGCGCATGGTTCAAGAAGGAGCGCCGCGAAGAGAACATCTATGAGGGCAGGACGGCTCTTGAAAGAGAGTTCAGGCGCAACAACCTGCGCGTTCCCGAGGACGAGCTTGAGGACTTCCTCAAGACGGATATGAGCAAGCACAACTGCGACACCCTTGACGACTTCTTCGCGGCGATAGGCTACGGCGGCGTTCAGCTCTCAAAGGTGATGCAGCGCTTAAAGACAGAGTACCAGAAGCGCTACGGCGACACCGCAAAGCAGCTTTCTCAGGAGGACATCAAGCCGCAGTCAACAAAGAGCAAGTCGGGAGTTATCGTTGACGGCGTTGAGGACTGCGTCATCAAGTTCGCGCAGTGCTGCAATCCGCTGCCCGGCGACGAGATAGTCGGCTTCATCACAAGAGGTCACGGCGTTTCGATACACAAGTCGGACTGCCAGAACTACACCTCACACAAGGACGACCCCGAAAGCGCGGAGCGCTGGGTGCCCGTCCGCTGGCAGCAGACCAAGAACAATTCGACATATTTCAAGACCACGCTCGATATCATCGCGGTAGACCGCATAGGTCTGCTGGCTGACGTTTCCTCGGCACTGGCGATGATAAACATATACATTTACGAATCGGCTTCGAGAGAGCTGAAAAACGGCAACGCTATCCTTTCCATCACGATAAGCGTAGCGGGCATGGAGCAGCTCAACACCGTTATCACCAAGCTGAAAAAGATACAGAATGTGATCTCGGTCGAGAGAAGCGGAAAATGACGGAACCGCAGTAACGCACTCTGTCCTTAGAATGCGGGCACGGCAGTGCGTATTTCCACAAAAGAAAGTAAGCGGGTCGGCAAGCTGCACGACCTGAACACAGTAAGCCTGCAAAAGGCAGGCGTGACGGGAGTTAAAAAAATGGACGTTATTAAACTCAAACCGCTCAGCGTGTGCGATACCAACAGCTATATCGCAGTCTCGAAAGCGGGCAATGCGGCGCTTATCGACGCGCCTGCCGATGCAGACTATATACTCGGCGAGATAGAAAAGCGCGGGCTGGCGCTTAAAATGATACTGCTCACCCACGGGCATTTCGACCACGTCGGTGCGGTTGCTGACATAGCCGAAAGGACAGGCTGCGACGTTTATATCCACGAGCGCGACTTTACAAAGCTCACAGACCCCGAGAGTCAGCTTATACAGTTTTTCCACGTCAGGGGCTACCGTCCCTATGCGGGCGCAAAGCCCATCGGCGACGGCGATATCATAAAGCTCGACGAGATCGAGTTTGACGTTATCCACACCCCGGGGCACACTTCGGGCTCGGTATGCTATATCGCTGATGACGTTATGTTCAGCGGCGACACGCTGTTCGCAAGGTCTGTCGGCAGGACGGATATGCCCGACGGCAGCTACGAGGATCTCATGAGATCTATGGCTGTCATCAAAGATCTGGGAGGCGACCTGCGTATCCTCCCCGGACATATGGGAGAGACCACCCTTGAAACAGAGCGCAGGCTGAACTCATATCTGAAATAATACCATGCGGGCGTGCTTACGGTGCGCCCTTTTATGTGAGGTGATCCGATGCGACTTATATATGTCGGGAACGATTTTAAATACGACACAGAAGCGGTGATGAAGCTTTTCCTGCCCGCCGAAAGGTTTGAATTTTCCTACTGCGAGAGCTTAGACGAAGCGAAGCAGCATTTTGACGGCGACTGCGCCATGATGGTGAGGACAGTCGGCGGCGAGGACACAGAGCTTTCAGTCGAAGTTCAGCTGGGCGGCAGGAGGCAGCACGAGGTCTGCCGCTTCCCGAAGGACTTCAACGACGACAGCTGCAAGATAGAACTATCCAAAGAATTGTACACCTGCATGAGCAAGCTCACGGGGATATCATCAAAGTGGGGCGTGCTCACGGGGGTAAGACCCGTAAAGCAGGTACACAAGCTGACCGACGCAGGCTGCGGCAAGGATGAAGTCTTCGCAAAGCTGCGCGAGAGCTTTCTCGTGAGCGAGGAAAAAAGCCGCATAGCATGGGAAACCGCCGTCACTCAGCGTCCGCTGCTCGAAGAGACAGCAAGGCGCGGGAGAAAGAGCTTCGGGCTTTATGTTTCGATACCCTTCTGCCCGACCCGCTGCTCCTACTGCTCGTTCATCTCGATGTCGGCACAGGGCAGCGCTATCAAGAAGCTGATACCGCCCTATATCGAGAACCTCTGCGACGAGATACGTTACACGGGAAAGATCGCGCGTGAGCTGGGGCTTACAGCCGACAGCGTATACTTCGGCGGCGGCACCCCCACCACCCTGTCTGCGGCTCAGCTGACGAGGATAATGACCGTCCTTGAGGAAAGCTTTGACCTCTCAAAGATACGCGAATACACGATAGAAGCGGGCCGCCCCGACACCGTGACCGCCGAAAAGCTCAGCGCCATTCGTGAAAAGGGCTGCACGAGAGTCTCGATAAACCCGCAGACGCTGAATGATGAGGTGCTGAAGACCATCGGCAGGAGCCACAGCACCGAGCTGTTTTACGAGGCTTTCCGCACCGCGCGTGAGGCGGGCTTTGATACGATAAACACCGACATCATCGCGGGGCTCCCCTCGGACACACTTGAAAGCTTCAGGGCGACGATAGACGGTCTTATAGAACTCTCGCCCGAGAATATAACCGTACACACCCTTTCGGTCAAGCGTTCTTCAAACCTCAACATGGAGGACGGAAAGAGCGAAGTGTTCGACAATCCCGCTTCCGAAATGGTAGAGTATGCGAACGAAAAGCTCTCGGCTGCGGGGTACAGACCCTATTACCTCTACCGCCAGAAGAACATGGTAGACAACCTCGAGAACATCGGCTGGGCAAGACCCGGTCACGAGAGCGTATACAACATCTGCATAATGGAAGAAGTGCAGACCATACTCGCGATGGGCGCTGTCAGCTCTACAAAGCTGCTCGACACGGAAGACGGTCGGCTGGAGAGGATATTCAACTACAAATATCCGCAGGACTACAACAACAATTTTCAGCTTATGTTAAAGCGCAAGGACAGGATAAGGGAGTTTTATGCTGAAAAAGAATGACATCATAGAGCTTGAGATCACGGCTCTTACAAACGAGGGAAACGGTGTCGGCAGACATGAGGGCATTGCGGTTTTCGTGCCTTTCACGGCTGTGGGCGACATCATATCCTGCCGAATAGTGAAGGTCAGAAAAAGCTACTGCTACGGCATCGTCAGCGATATCATAACGCCATCGCCCGACCGCTGCAACAGCGGCTGCGGGATATACGGCAAATGCGGCGGCTGCTCGTTCCGTCACATGACATACCCCGCCGAGCTCAGAGCAAAGGAACAGATAGTCCGCGACGCTTTTGAACGCATAGGCGGGCTGCACCCCGAGTTTTGCGGGATTCTCGGCGCCGAGCAGACCGACCGTTACCGTAACAAGGCGCAGTTCCCCGTATCTGCTGACGAGAACGGGCGGCTTTATTCGGGCTTTTACGCAAGGCGTTCCCACCGTGCGATAGAGACTTCCGACTGTCCGCTGCTGCCCGAGGTATTCTGCGGCATATGCGCGGACATACTCGACTACGCAAACGAGCACGGCGTGACGGCATACGATGAGCTTACGGGCGAGGGACTGCTGCGTCATATCTACATCAGGCGGGGCGTTCACAGCGGAGAGATAATGGCGGCGCTCGTCGTCACCTCCGACGAATGCGCGGCTCTTTTCAGACCGCTGGCAGAAGCCCTCGCCGAGAAATACAGCGGTATAAAGTCGGTACTGCTGAACATAAACAGCCGCCGCACAAACGCGATACTCGGAGAGAGTGTGGTACCGCTTTTCGGCAGCGACCGTATCCACGACACTATGTGCGGTCGGAAGATCGCCATATCGCTGCATTCTTTCTACCAGATAAACACGATGCAAGCCGAGAGGGTATACCGTCTTGCGGCGGAAAAAGCATCCCTCGGCGGCAGCGAAACGCTGCTCGATCTTTACTGCGGTGCGGGCACGATAGGGCTTTCGATGGCTGACAGGGTCGGCAAGCTCATAGGTGTTGAGGTCGTTTCACAGGCGATAGAAAACGCAAAGGAAAACGCGGCGGCAAACGATATCGGTAATGCCGAGTTCATCTGCGCCGACGCAGGCAGGGCTGCACAGATGCTTTACGACCGCGGCGAGCTGCCCGATGTCATCATCGCCGACCCCGCAAGAAAGGGCTGCACCCCCGACACGCTGGAATACATGGCAAAGATGCACCCCTCGCGGATAGTGATGATATCCTGCAACCCCGCCACCGCCGCAAGAGACTGCGCGGAGCTTGAAAAACTCGGGTACAGGGTAATAAGCGTGACCCCCGCGGATCTGTTTCCGAGGACGGAGCATGTGGAGTGCGTGGTACATCTCGAAAAGACCTGACACACACAGATAACACAAAACGGCAAGGCCTGATATATAGCCTTGCCGTTGTTTTTATTCTATCGTCCCGCCGCCGACAACATATTCGCCGTTATAAAAGACGACTGCCTGACCCGGGGATATCGCACGATGCGGGGTGTCGAAGTCTACCTGCACCCTGCCGTCGGGCAGCGGGGATATCGTGCAGGGAACGTCCTTCTGATGATACCTCGTCTGCGCGGTGCAGCGGTATTCGCCCTCAAGCTTGTCGAAGGCGATGAAGTTGACATCGCGGGCGGTGAGTGAGCTTCGGGCAAGCTCGGGCGCTCTGCCGAGCACCAGCGTGTTAGCAGACATATCCTTTTCCACAACGAACAGCGGCTCGGAATAGGACACGCCTATCCCCTTGCGCTGCCCGATGGTGTAATGTATAAGCCCCTTGTGCTCACCGAGCAGCGTGCCGTCGGTCAGGCGGATATCACCGCGCGGCTGCTCGCCCGCGGCTTCGGTTATGAACCGCGCGTAATCGCCGTCGGGTATAAAGCAGATGTCCTGACTGTCGGGCTTTGCGGCGTTTATCAGCTCATTATCCTGCGCTATGCGGCGGATCTCGTCCTTGTTCATATCGCTTACGGGGAACAGGGTGTGTGAAAGCTGATGCTGCGTCATGCCGTAAAGCACATAGCTCTGATCCTTCGCCCTGTCTGCCGAGCGCAGAAGCTGCCAGCGTCCCGAGGCTTCGTCAAATTCGCGCCTTACATAATGTCCCGTCGCGATATAGTCATAGCCGAGAAGCTCTGCGCGTTCGAGAAAGCAGCCGAACTTTAAGTGCTTGTTGCATTCGATGCAGGGATTCGGAGTGCCGCCGCGCAGGTATGTCCCTACAAAATCATCTATGACGAAACGCTTGAACTCGGCGGACATATTGAAGACATGATGTTCTATCCCGAGTTTCAGCGCCACATACTTCGCGTCCTCGACATCGTTGAGCGAGCAGCAGGTCTTGCTGCGCTCAATGCCGATATCCTCGTTTGAATACAGGTGCATTGTAGCTCCTGCCGCGTCATAGCCCTGCTCAAGCAGCAGCCTGACCGCCACAGAGCTGTCAACACCGCCGCTCATGGCGACGAGTACTTTTTTCTTTTCCATATTACCTTCTCCTTACAAGCGCAGCTCTACTCTGTAACCATCACCGCTGCGGTAAATGCGTCCGTAAACGCGGGTGAAGGAATACTGCGTCTTGTTCACATAGCAGAACGACTCATTATACATATGTATGGTATTGTCGGGCTTTACCGAGCCGTCGGAATAATGTATCATGCCGTCCTTTGTGAAGTATTCAAGATCGCCGTCACAAAGCTTCAGCAGATCTTCATAGCTGCCTGTGTAATCTATCGTAAGCGTGTTATGCGATTGCTCCCAGAACCCTGCTATATCGCCGTCAAAGTCCTCGATCTTCATATCATCGGTGACGGTGATGCAGAAAAGATCCTCTATCTGAGCCTCGGAAACGCCGAACATATCCTTTATATCCTGCACGGGAAAGCCCATTATCACTTCGGGCGGCGCTGCGGCTTCTGCCGCCTGCTGCTTTTCTTCCGAAAAAAGATAGCGGTCGGTCGCTATGCAAAGCAGTATCAGTCCCGAGCAGAAGAATACGCACATGAGTATCATGACAGGATTCCGCACGCTGCCCAGCAGTTCCTTACTTCTTTTCATATGCCAAGCCTCTTTGCTGCCTCCTGCCAGATATCCTCGTCGTCAAACTCTTTATCCTGCTCGGCGCGGAGCTCTTTAACGAGGGTCGCACATTCGTAATTGAAGTTCCTGCCGTCCTCATCGCGCAGCGAGGCGATAAATGCCCGTGCCCATACATCGGCAAAGTACAGCAGACCGCTCTGCTCAAACTCCTCTATCAGAGCTTCCTTGTCGTAGGGTATCTCTATATGCTCGGCGCTCCATTCGCCGCCGTCGGATGTAAGCAGCACGATCGAAGCTCCCTTCTGACCGTAAACGGGGTTGCCCACCGAGCCCGCATTGATGATAGTCTTGCTGCCGCGGGTCGCTGTATAAGGCTTATGGCAGTGCCCGCAGACGAGCACGCCAGTCATGAACTCATCAAAAAGCTCGTCGATATCGGGGGAATCGGGAAATATCAGGCGGCGGTTATCCTGCATCGAGCCGTGGCAGATGGAAAACGGCGGATAGCCGTCGAGCTTTACCTCCATGCCGATCGGCATAGCTTCAAGAAAACGCATATCACCGCCCGAGAGCGCCTGATAGGTATAAAGCAGCGAGCCCGACCGAGATGAGCCCCTTCGCCATTCCTCGGTGAGGTTATAGCGGTGATCCAGCATATAATCCTCACGGTTGCCGCGGACGAACCATGTCCTGAAGGCATCGGGGATATTCCTTATTATACGCATAGTTTTTTCTGGATAGGGACAGTCGGAGATATAGTCGCCGAGAAAAGCTATCCCGTCGATATTATTCCTGTACACCCATTTCATGCACGCTTCAAGCGCTATATGATTGCCGTGGATATCGCCCATAGCCGCTATACGCATACTATCACTCCCTTGATCTCATTATACTAATTATACTTTATCGCAGAGGATTTGTCAACTATCCTGCACATAATCGCGCCTTTCCGAATAGAATGTACTAATGACGCTACATAGGTCATAATAAAACTATAAGGAGGAGCTTTTTATGAGTGACAACTTATCTGCCAGACAATTCAAAGAGGCTTGCTGCATCGACGCCATGCGGATCTTCGACTCATGCAGCTCGCAGGACTGTCTTGAAGATCTGCTCTTTACCGTGGACGCGGAGGATGAGCAGACGATCACCGACGCTTCCTACATCAAGGTAAAGAACATCAGCGTTTCGGACGTAAACTTCGTGATCGACCCCGTGCCGTTCAACAGGGGATTCTACACCGTCGATCTTACTTACAATTTCAACTCCGAGATCGAAGCGCACCAGACGGGTGTCACACCGCCCACGATAGTATACGGCACCTCGACCTTTTCAAAGCGGGTGATACTTTTCGGCAGCGATGCGAACAGCATACGTTTCAGCTCTGACGAGACTGCCCCCGCCGTGCAGGAGAACGCAACGAGCGGCTGTGCCTGCTGTTCCTGCGACGTTTGCACCCTGCCTGTGGCTTCGGTAAATCTTGCGCCCCCTGTCTGCCTTGCGGCAAGCCTGGGGGAAGTACCTGCGGCCGGCGCGCGTCCTATCTACATCACCATAGGTCTGTTCGCGATAATACAGCTGGCGCGTCCCGTACCTCTGATGGTACCCAGCTACGACTACTGTATGCCCGCAAAGGAATGCTCGACCAACACCGACAGCCCCTGCGAGCTGTTTGACAAGATGAGCTTCCCTGCCGGCGAGTTTTTCCCGCAGGCGCTCGATCCCTGCTCGATAAGCTGTCAGGAGCAGCAGATCACCGACAACGATACGACACCGCCCGTATCAGGCAGCCGTACATCGGGCAGCAGCAGAAGCTGACAGCCGAATAATAAACATCAGACCGCCCGCGCAAAACGGACGGTCTGAATTGTTTTCGGCAGCCAACGCCGCCTTCTTACAGCGTGATCTCCTTGCCCTCAGCGAGCTTGAATGAATAGATATAGCACGCCTTGACGGGCATCGGAAGAATGAGTTCAAGCGCCGACCTGTAAAGCTCCAGCTGCGTGTGATAGGTGTCGAGCTGGGAGATGTCTGTAAAGCCGTCGGTCTTGTAGTCCACCAGCACATAACCGTCGGGCTCGCGGAAAATGCAGTCGCAGACACCCTGGAGCATACCGCTCCTGTCTATGTACTTGCCGAACTTCTCATAAAGCCCCGCGTCCTCAGCCGATACCATGAATTTCATCTCGCGGCGGATATCGTCGGAGGCTTTCATGCGGCGGTAAAGATCGCTCTCGAAAAAGTGCTTCACCGCGTTGGTGTAAATGCCGCCCGCCTCTGCGGGGGACATTCTGCCTGCCACAAGAAGCCTTTCGATCTCGGCACTGACGTTCTTTTCCGCAAGGTCGTAATCGGCAAGCTCCATGAACAGGTGGGTGAATGTGCCGCGCTGCGCGGCTGTCAGCCTGCCCGCTTCTTCGGTAAGGCTGCCGAGCTGCGGGAAGAAGCTGTGGTCGGTCTTTTCGTCCGAGCTTTCCTCGCGGCGCATCTCGGCGACGATCTCGGTCACGGTGCGTTTTGAAGCTGCCGCCTTGCCTTCGCCGTGATATTTCCGTGAATACTTTTCAACAAGCTGCCCGACAAGCTCAGGCTGCGGCTTGCCCTGAACAAAAGTCTCTCGTGCTTCAGCATAACGTTTAAGCTCCGAAAGCTTCGGGAACGACCATATGAGCGACGGCTTTGTTTCAGGCTCGTATCTCGCAAGTGCCGCAAGCTCAGGCGCCATGTCCTCCAGCCCGATAGCTTCGAGCAGCGGGTAGTTGAAGTCGGACTGCATGAGGAATGCGGCGAGCCATTCCGAAGCGGTGTGGCAATCAAAAAGTATGCGGCTGTTTACCCCGCCCGCCGAACTGATGGCGTTGGCAAGATCAGCTAACGCCGCCTTCATGCCGCCCGCAGTCGATGTACTCTTCGTCAGGAAAAACGGTAGTATCAACTTTTCCTTGGCACGGGTCAGGGCGACGTAAAGCAGGCGCATCTCCTCGCTGAGCTGCTCTGATATGACATTCTTTTTCAGCGCGAGCCGCCCGACGGTATCGACGGTCATGAGCTTGTCGTGCCTGTAATACTTCAGTCCCGCGCCCTCATACTCATTTAGCAGCACCTTCTTTGAGATATCCATGCCGCTGAATCGGGTGTTCATCTTCGCCATTATCACGAACGGGAATTCCAGACCCTTTGATCTGTGTTCGGTCATGACGTTGACGGAATCCTCGCCGCCGGAGGTCGTCACCGCCTGCCTGAAATCCTTGCCCGATTCCGAGATCCTGCTGAGGTAGCTCAAAAATCCCGCTATGCCGCCGGAATAATTCTTCTCATAGGCTGCGGCGTACTGCACCAGAAGCCGCAGATTCGCCCTGCGCTGGCGGGGATCCTCAAAAGCGCTCGCGGAAGCGAGAAAGCCTGTCTCGTCGTATATCTTTGTGATGAGCATATCGAGCGGCAGGCTCACGGCGTAAAACTCCAGCTGACGCAGCAGCTGATCCGCTTTCACGCACTTTTCCTGCAAAGTCTCATCGGAAAGCTCAATGCGGCGGCTTTCCTTTTCGTCGGCATCTTCACTCTTTGCGGCGCGGTTTATGATAAGCCGCAGACCCATGTTTTTAGCAGCGGTCTCGCCCTCCTTTGCTTCTTCGGCGAGAACTTCCCTGCCGCGTATGCGAAGCCTTGCGAGGTCGTCGGCGGTGAAGCCCATTATCGGCGACCCCATCACGGTCGCCATATCGGTGTCCTTGATCGGGTCGTCGATGACCCGCAGCAGGCTTATCATTATCATGATCTCGCGTGAGCCGATGTAGCCGTCGCTCTGTTCGTTTTTGGCTTTCAGACCCACATATCTCAGCGCGTCGGCGATCTTCCCGCAGCTGTCGTTCGAGCGCGTCAGCACGCAGAAGTCCGATGGACGCGCTTTCCTGAGCGTCATATCGTCCGAGACCATAACGCCATTTTCCAGCATTTCGCGTATCTTGTTCGCCACCACAAGTTCTTCGATGCCGAAGCTCAGGTATTTCAGCTCGTCATCATCGAACTCCTCGGGTTCTTCGATGAGCATGACCTCGCAGGGCTGATCTTCACCCGCAAACTGAGCGCCGAAGCGCAGCAGCTCGCTGCCCGAATAAGTCACCTCGCCGATCTCTTCGCTCATGAGTGTGCCGAAGATCGCATTGACAAAGTCGATAACGACTTTTCTGCTGCGGAAATTTTGGGTGAGGCTTATTTTTTTGAGCCACGGCTTTTCGGGGTCATCCGCATCGCCGACGGCTTTTGAGAAGAGCCTCGGATTTGACTGTCGGAAGCGGTATATCGACTGCTTGCGGTCGCCCACGACAAACACGTTGGAGCCGAGAACGTTCAGATCTGTGGTCTTTGAAATGGCGCGGAATATGGTCTCCTGAAGATTGTTGACGTCCTGATATTCATCTATCATCATGACACGGTAGGTGTCCTCTGATACTATGCGCTCGGCTAAGGGCGTTCTTTTAGGCACGCCGTCTTCGCTGACTACCAGCAGGTCGAGCGCCATACGGGCGATGTCGGAGAAATCAGATATGCCCCGCTCGATCTTCATTTCGGCGGCATTTTTCTCAAGCAGTCTGACGGCTTCGATGAGTGCGGAGAATATAAGCGCCGAGGACTGCATGGGTTCGTAAATATCCCTGCCGACCAGGTCAACTTCCTTTTTGATCGCCGTGATCGGAGCCTTTAAGCCGTTGAACAGCAGGCTGAACTGCTCGTAAAGATGCTCCTCGTTGGCGGCGGCTTCCGGGTCAAGACCCTTCATCGGCGGCTTTGTGAGCCTGCCGAGTGAATCGAAGCGTGTGACATCAAAAAGCTGCTCCCAACTGCCGTTGTCCAGCGCCTTTATGATATCAAGTATACGCTCGCGGTTATCGCAGGCGAGCTCCAGGTATTTTTTCGCCAGCATATCATGCGCGACAGTCTCTGCCATCTCCTCGAACTTTTCAGCCTTATCTATCTGCTCACGCATATGATCCATGATCTTTGCGGCGCAGCTGTCGGCGTAGGCTCTGCTCGAAAGCTTCTTCTGCGTTTCGTCGATCCATTTTTCGGGGAACGCGAGGGAGCGCAGGAAATCGCGCAGCTCGCAGATCTGCCCCAAAAGCGCGGAGTCGTCCTTGTTTGAGAAAGCGTCGGTCAGCAGCTCTGCTTTTTCGGGATGTTCCCTCCGCAGCTGCTCAACGGCAAGCCTTGCGGCTTCATCTATGATAGCCTTTGCCTCAGTTTCATCGGCGATCTTCAGACCGTTACGGTAATCAAACTCGTCGATGTTGTTCTTCACTATCTCATAGCAGAAGGAATCTATCGTGCTTATGTTTGCAAGCTCCAGCATCTCATGCTGGGTCTCCAGCCACTTTCTCTGCCTAAGATCGCTGTCGCCGAGCACAACTATCCTGTCAAGCAAAGCCTGACGCAGCTTTCGCTTCATCTGCGCCGCCGCCTGCTTTGTAAATGTAACGGCAAGCAGCTTTTCCGCGGGGCAGCCTGTCTTGGGGTCGGGGTCTTCAAGCATACGCACAGTGCGTTCTATGAGCACTGCCGTTTTTCCGCTTCCTGCCGCAGCGGGAACTACAACTCCCCTGTCGATAGTTGCTATCGCAGCAGCCTGTTCATCAGTCCATTCAATCGCCATAAGTCAGTCTCCGTAAATCTCCTTGCTGATAATGTTGTTCAGCGCGGTACAATCGTTAATAAACAAGCGTGAATAATATGCGCACACGCCGCCCCAGTCTTCCTTGTTCTCCAGCCCCGTATATATAAGCGGCGACACCGCCAGCTGATTGTCCTCGTTCATGTGGGCGGGGCTGTATGAAACGCCTGGGGATATGCCCTTGTCATAAGGGTAGACAGTCCTTTCAAGGCTTTCAAGGCGGTAATCATCTGCAAATCTTCCCGCAGGCAGCTCTGCGGCGGCATATTCTGCGGCGCACTTGAAATAGCACTCCGCCGCCGCCTTATGCTCCGATGCTTCCATAAGCGTCAGACCGTATACCGAAAGCTCGCTGTACCTGTCCAGTTCCTTCAAGGTCGGCACCGCGACCGATTTTACCGTATCGGGCAGCGGTTCCTTTTCGGCTTCAAACAACGTCGCCGAGTAAAACAGCACGCCCTCTCTGAAGGCTTCGGCGGGGGAGGCAAACTGCCTTTCCATGTCGATACCATTCTGCTTTTGCAAAAACAGCATATCGGTAGTCTCAGCCATTGCGGGGTCGAAAAGATTGTTATAAAAACCCGCAGGATCGCGCTCGAATATCGCAAGAGCACTTCCCGTCGAGATATGTATCGGCTCGCCGTAGTTGCCCGATATAGGGAACTCTCCGCCGCGTTCGTGGAATTTACCTATCATCTCGCACAGCTTTTCGGTGCTCCATTCGCTGTCGGAAATATCAGCGGGGTCTTCAAGCTTGTACCTTTTTATAGTCTCGGTGTCGTAAAGCAGGCGATATGACTGCCCGATCCCGAGCGGGAACACATAGTGCCAGTTGTTTATCGCAAACAGATCCGCCGCGTCCTCCAGCTTATCGGGGAGTGCCGGCATCTCGATCTCATGATCTATCGGTGCGGCAATGCCGTTGACCGCAAAGTATGGGAACAGCATACCGTTATCGAAGGTCGCGACATCGATCGGGCTGTCGGATATCACGCCCGCGGCGATGGTATCATACATAAGGTCGCTGTCAACGACTTCTGTTTTAAGCTCTCCGCCCAGGCTCTCAAAAAAACTATTGCAGCCTTCAAGCAGCTTCTCGTGGTCGTCGCCGATCAGCACGGTCAGGGTATTGTCATCGGGCATAACGATGCCCTGCTCCTCTTCGGCGCTGTCATCGGGCTCTTCCGATACGGAAGCCTCAGTCTCTGTCAGGGTCGTCTCGGCAGCACTGCTCATATCAGCCCTTGACGAACGATACAGCAGCTCGCCGTTGCTGTCAACATTATCTATCTTTACGGTACAGCTGCTTATAACAAGCGCTGCCGTCACGGCGGCGGCTGCGCGTAATGTTCTTTTCATACTTTGTTCTCCGTCACCAAAAAGCTTTATTCCCCGCTGTTTGGGCGGGGAAATAAAACAGTTCTGTCAATTGCCTTCCTGAATAAACTTGTGGTACTCCTCATTGAATGTCTTGAGTTCGGAATCAATGGTCGAAGAGTAGGTCTCACGCAGCTGAGTCCATGTGAACTGCTTGCCGTCGTCGTCGGTCTTCATAACGGAAGTATACATATAAGGTATTACCGCTTCCTTGGTGGCGTTTGTAGCGGCATCGTCGTTTGAGAGGATGGTGGAGATACCGTAGCCGGGATCGACGACCTTGATATACTTGTCGGTCAGAGGCTCAACGTTTGCCATCTCATACATCTCATCTGTCCATGCGGGCTGAGTTACGAAGAACTTCTCTCTGCCTGCCTCGGTATACTCGGGATCCGATTCTGCTATGCGCGCGCACTCATACCAGCAGCGTACAGCGTCCTTCTTGGTCGAGCCCTTTACCCACATATAAGCCGCGATGTCGATCGTGGTGTAGTTGTTATCAGAGTTAGGGTCTCTGGGCATTGGAACGATGCCCCAGTTGTCGCCTTCCTTTGGAGAAACTGCCCATGTGCCCATGCCGTAGAAGAGTATGTTCTTCTTAAAGCACTCGGTAGCGCTGCCTATCCAGTCGCCGTAGTAATAGTTGTTCTTCTTTAAATCATAAAGCAGCGAGGAAGCGCGGTCGAATTCTGGGTTATCGATATTGGATACGAACTCGTCCTTTTCCTCATCATAAGTGATAAGAGTCTGACCCGTGGACTGGAATATGAACGGACCGAACCAGCCGTTTATGCCGTAGCGCTGTTCCTCGCCGGTAGCGCCGTTTACGAATTCCTCCATCAGACCGTACCAGGTATCCCAAGTCCAGTCGCCGTCCATGTAAAGATCGTAAGGATCGTCAAGGGCGTTGGCTTCGATGAAATCCTTGTTGTAGGTCAGCACCGAAAGAGGTCCGACCGAAACGGGTGCGACATAGTGCTTGCCGTTTAGCACGAACTGATCTGCAAGACCCTTCATATCGACCCAGAGATCGCTGTCGAAATCTACGACATCATCAACGGGCTGGAACATTCCCTTTACGCAGTAGCAGGGGAAGGTCATCTTCTGCTCGAACCAGAAAAGATCGGGCGGGTCGTTGGAGAGCACGCGGTTTGCGAGCTGGTCATACTTTACCATCGAGGTCGTGGGGGAGTAGTGGATAGTGCCGCCCTTTTTTTCAAACAGGTCGAGATCAACTCTCTTTTCCTTTGAGTTCTTGCTGGGGTTGATGTCGAAGTAGGAGAGCCATTCAAGCTCGGTCTCCTCGCCTTCAGCGATAGGAGCCACCTCGTCGGTGTCCTCTACCTTTACCTTATCGACATAAGATTCATCTTCGCCGCTTTTCTTCGAGCTGCCGCAGGCTGCAAGACCCGCAGTAAGCACAAGTGCCGCAGAAAGTGCAGCGATACGCTTTAATACTTTCATGTTAATATCCTCCGATCAATAATTGTTTCGCCAAAAACAAATACTTCTAATCTAATATATTATAGCACATATCTTATGAAAATGCAATAGTCGCAAGGTCATTTTTCGTAAATTTTATATAATTTCAAATAATCGTCTGATCTGCAATGCAAAAAAGAAGAAGCACCACGCGGTGCCTCTTCCTTTACAGTAAATATGATGGAGAAAAATAATATGTTTTTCTAAAGTTCTGATTATTCTTTATATATATAATACACTACAATTGTGTTCATTTCGTGATAATCAGTAAAAAGTTTCGGAATATGGAAGAAAGTTTTCTAAATTTTTCCTTAAAGCTTCAAGCTGACCTCTCCCGAAAAGAGTATACCCATTTTGCCGTCGGGATACTCGACCATAAGCTCTGCGGCGTCGGTAACGCCGACTGCACGGCAGGGTCTTTCTCCTGCGGGGGTAACGGCTATGATATCCCTTCCGATCACAAGCGAACGCTCGCGGTACTCGGCTATAACCTCATCGACAGTCTCACGCGAAAGCGACATAAGTGCTCGAAGCTCACGGATAAGCTCCGCGGCGTAAAGCTCGGAAATGCCGCGGGGAGCATCGCCGTCTTCAAACAGCGCCCCCGCACGCGAAGCGATATCGGGTGGGAAGCCGCCCTCGGGCGGAGTTATGTTCGTGCCTATGCCGACGATTATCCAGTCGGGTCTGTCGCCCGAGACCGAGCCCTCGGCGAGGATCCCGCAGACCTTTTTACCGTCAACGTAAACATCATTGACCCATTTGATCTGAGCCTTTCTGCCCGAGATCTTTTCAATGGTGCGACAGACAGCTACCGCGCCGACAACGGTATAATGCAGCGACTGCAAAACATCAGCCTCGGGACGCAGAAGCATGGACAGATACACCCCGCTGCGCGGAGAGAAAAAGCTTCTGCCCATCCTGCCCTTGCCGTTTTTCTGCTTATCGGTCACGATGACGGTGCCGTCGGGAGCACCGTAGGCTGCCATCGCTTTCATATCATCGTTTGTAGAGCCTGTTTCGGGGACTATGTGTATAACGCAGCCGCAGTCTCCCGCTGCCGAAAGCAGCTTTTCTTCGTTCAGCATCAGCCTATGGAGATGCTGAACTTAGCGCGGGGATTGCCGTCGGTATCGTCCTCGATCATTTCAGCCTTTGTGATAACGATAGGATCCTTGGGGATAGCCATTTCTCCGTTGGTGTTCACAAGTCTCTCAACATCAAGGAAGCTGTCAACTATCTCCATGCCCTCTGTAACTTTGCCGAAAGCGGCATACTGACCGTCAAGGAAGGTATCGGAATCGGAATAGCAGATAAAGAACTGCGAGGAAGCGCTGTTCATATCCATAGACCTTGCCATAGAAACCACGCTGCGGGTGTGGGAGAGGTTGTTCTCATGACCGTTTGCGGAGAACTCGCCCTCGATGGTATCGGGAGAACCGCCGGTGCCGTCGCCGTTGGGATCGCCGCCCTGTGCCATGAAGTCATCAACAACGCGGTGGAAGGTCAGACCGTCATAGAATCCCTCGCTCACGAGCTTCTCGAAGTTCTCGCAGGTGATGGGAGCGGTATCGGGATACATGGTGATGATAAAGCTTCCTGTCTCCTCTGCCTCTGTCGAAGAAGAAGCTACGGGATCATCGGCAGCCGAATGCTCGGGCTGGTTCTTGTCAGCACAGCCTGTAAAACCGCAGATAACAGCGGCAGCGGTAGTCACGATCATTACATTTCTCAGAAAATCAAACATCTTTACTCGTCCTTTCATTTTTACCTTTGAGGATCGTTCCCGGCATCATTTATGCCCGTCACGAATTTCAACTCGCCGCTTTTTGCATAAGCGTCGGTGATATAAACATTATTCTTGCCTTCGGAGATCAGCTGTCCCGAAAGCAGCCTTTCGCCGCTCTCGCTGATGACCCCGAGCTGTATAGCAGTCTCGATTATCGCATTGCCGACAGCCTCGGCGTACTTCTGCTTTTTGTTGAGGAAAAGCTCATTATCCTGCTCACTGGTCACGAACCCGAGCTCCAGCAGGCAGCTGGGCATCACGGTGTCCATGTTTACCTGATAGTTATTTCCGGGCATATCGCGGTATCCGTACTTTACGCCGTGGTCGTCGCTCACGCCCGCTTCATCGAGCTTCGTGAGTATATTCTGTGCAAGCGCGGTGTCATACTCGGGAGCCTTGTTATTCACCCAAGCCTCTATCCCGCTGTAATCGCTCGAGGTATCCGAAACGGAATTGCGGTGCATCGAAACAAAGAAATCGCAGCCGTTTTCATTGGCAATGCTGCACCTGTCTGAGAGAGACACCGAAACATCAGACTCTCTTGTCATCGTCACAACAACGCCGCAGCTTTCAAGGTAATCGCGTATCAGCAGCGATATCTCAAGGTTCTGCTCAGCTTCGACTATGCCGTCGCCCGCCACAGTTCCCGTATCGTAATCGCCGTGTCCGGGGTCGATGCAGACGCGGATATTCATATTGCTGTAGAGCTGACCCTTTTCAGCCTCTGCCCGAACTTCGGCATCATCGGGAGTTCCCGAGGCGGAAGTCTGAGTAGTATTATCAGAGCCGCTCATCACGAACTCGGGCATTGAATTATTCACCTGGATCTCGGTGCGGCTGCCTTTTACAGCCTTTTTTAAGGACTTGCCAAGCTGGATGAAGCCCATCATGAGTATCATGAGCATACACAGCGCGGCAAATATCCTGCCCCAGTATATCTTTTTCTTAGCCTTATACCTTGTGATTTTCACTACGCCGTCGTCGTAGTAGGTATACTTTACCCTTCCGACACGCTCGGTATGGACTATACTTCTTCCGCTGTCGGACTGTACACTTTGAGCCATTTGCGGGCGGCTCCTCCTTTCTCGGATCATTACGGCAAACGCCGCAGGGTCGTCAGATCAGAGTTCTCTGATCGCAGTATTCGCAGGTAAGTATATCTCCGCTGCCCTCAAAGAAATGGGGGAGATACTGCTCACGGTGGGTTATGCAGCGGGGGTTTGAGCACTTGACCGACTTATGCTCTCTGCCGCGGATAAGTGCGGGAGGAGTGCCGTTTTTGTGCAGCACGGTAAGTATCAGCGCCATGCGGACGAACATTCCGTAACGTGCCTGCCTGAAGTACATAGCCCTCGGGTCGTCGTCTACCTCTATCGCTATCTCGTCAACGCGGGGCAGCGGGTGGAGTACGATCATATCGGGCTTTGCAAGCTTCATCTTTTCCTTATCGAGTATATAAGCGCCCTTCTGCGCGAGGTATTCCTCCTCGCTGGCGAAGCGTTCCTGCTGTATGCGTGTCATATAAAGAACGTCAAGCTCGCCGATAGCGTCCTCGAGTCTTGAGACTTCCTTGTAGCTCAGACCGTCAGCCGCGAGCATATCCTTCATGTATGCGGGCAGCCCGAGGTCGGGGGTAGAGATCAGCACAAAGCGGCTCCCCTTATAGCAGCTCATAGCCTTTATGAGGGAATGCACCGTTCTGCCGTTTTTAAGATCTCCGCAGAAGCCGATAGTCAGGTTTTCAAGGCTTCCCTTTTCCTCCTTGAGGGTGAGCAGGTCGGTAAGCGTCTGGGTGGGGTGAAGATGTCCGCCGTCGCCTGCGTTTATTATCGGGCACTCTGCGGTCAGCGCAGCCGCCTTTGCCGAACCCTCAACGGGGTGACGCATGACCATTATATCGGCGTAGCCCGAAACTATCTTTGTGGTATCTTTAAGATTCTCGCCCTTTGCCACAGAAGATGTAGCGGGGTTATCGAATCCGATTATCGTTCCGCCGAGGCGGAGCATCGCGGTCTGGAATGACATCTGCGTGCGGGTGGAGGGCTCATAGAAGAGGGTGCCCATTATGCAGCCGTCGCAGGCTTTTGCGTAATCCTGCGGAGCACTGAGTATCTCATGTGCAAGTTCCAGCAGACCGTTCCACCATGAAACGGGATAATCATTAAGATCGATAAGGTTAAGTCTTCGTGCGTAATCGGACATTTACATCACTGCCTTTCACGATATTTCACGCCGCCGCCCATCCTGTATGCGGGAGCGCAAATATCCATACTCTTTGATTATAGCACATAAAGCTAAAAAATTCAAGTCTAAACAAGTATTTTAACATTTTCTTAACGAGTTACTAAAAACGGACACTTATAATGAAGCGGCCCCAAAAAGTCTGACAAACTTTTCGGGGTCGGTTTATTTATTCTGAAGATCAAGTAAGCGACAAAATGCTTTGCCGTTAAAAAACTTACAGCCTTATTCCCTTTTCGGCAGCTCATAAGTCCCGCCGATGTTTTGGTCTCCCGAGAGCATCAGGAATCCCATGCCGAAGACCGCGGTTATCAGAGCGAGTATCAGCAGGTTGAAGTCAAAGGTCACCGAAGGGGCGGCGGGCAGGTAGCGTATCGTCTTTTCCCTGCCGAGGTGGCTGGGCTTGCCCTGCGTCATGTTGAATGTGGTCCAGTATTCCTTGCCGTCAACGGTGTAGGTATAACAATCGTAATGATGCTTGACGGTGCGCGGCGATTTTGTGCAGATGCCCTCCGCCTTGCCGCCGAACAGCAGCAGATACATACAAAACAGCACTATAAGCGCCGAGAGCGAAAGCACGATGATGCCTATCTTTTTGCCTGTCGATTCGGGCAGGCTGTTCCTTCTTCTTCTCTCCGCCTGCTTTAATATGTTGGTCAGCTGTTCATTCTGTTCGTCCGAAAGCTGCTCCATATTTATCCTGAAGTCTTTGTTGTCCATGCAGTTCCCTTTCGTTCTTTGCTCAGCAAACGGATCAGGTATTCTTATCCACAGTCTTGAACTGCTTTAAGTTGCCGATCTTCTCGTTGCGCTCGTCGAGCACCTTCTCAACATCCGACCAGTCAAGACCCTGATTCACAGCCAGCACCATAACGTGGTACAGCAGATCGTTGATCTCGTTTTTCAGCTCATCGTTGTCGTTGTTCTTGGCGGCTATGATAGTCTCGCTCGCTTCCTCGCCGATCTTCTTGCAGATCTTGTCAACGCCCTGACTGTAAAGGTAGCAGGTATAGCTCTTCTCGGGAGCCTCACCCTTGTCGAACATTTCCTTGCGAAGCTTCAGCACCTCAAAGATCTCCTGATAAACTGTCATATCATTCTTCCTCCTCGTTATATATTTCCTTGAAAAAGCAGCTGTAGCTGCCCGTGTGGCAGGCAGCACCCGTCTGCTCTACGTTTACGAGCAGCGTGTCATCATCGCAGTCGGCGTAAATGGATATGACCTTCTGCACATGACCGCTCGTAGCGCCCTTGTTCCAGTATTCCTGCCTAGACCTGCTCCAGAACCAGGTGTAGCCTGTCTCGAGCGTTTTGCGAAGGCTCTCCTTGTTCATATATGCGAGCATCAGCACCGTCTTTGTGTTGACCTCATAGCATATGGCAGGTATGAGCTCACTCTTGACGAAATAGCGGTCAAGGTCGTTAATATCTATCTTGATGTAATTATTCTCAGTCATCTTGTCCTCCGTCTGTTTCCTCTGCGGGTCTGTACTTCTCCGGCACATTAAAGCCGTTGGCGATAAGATCAGCGACGTACTCCGGGTTTTTGAGCCTTTCCTCGCTCTCAGCAAGATAGCGCTGATTGCTCTTTTCCTCGATACCCAGCTTTATGCGGAAATACTGCACTATACCGCCGACAGCCCCCAGCCCGCCGACCAGCATGAAAAGTATCTGATAGGTGGTGAAATAGCCCAGGTGGGTCACGGTATATCTGTTCCATATAAGCGCGAGGACGAATATACCCGCAAATATCGGTGCGATCTTCAGATATAGTTCAGCGCTCATCGTCCTGTTGTCAAAGCCCTGTATCGCAGGCTCGCGGTAGCGGCGGTCTATGTATTTCTCGCCGCATTTCTTGCAGAAGCGTATAGGGCTGCCGTACATCCAGGCGTTGCAGCTCTCACGGTTCATCTTCCCACAGTGCGAGCATTTCATCTCGGAATAACCCATTGTCATTTCTCCTTTTTTATGTATTTTTTGGGAACATAAATACCAAAGGCAAGCAGTTCCTTTACATACTCCGGATCTTGCAGCCGTCTTTCGCTTTCGGCAATGAACCTTTGATTGTACTTGTCCATATAACCCAGTTTGTTATATATGAGCTGTAATATACAGCCGATAACAGCACCCGCGGAAATTATAAGCACGCCTATCTGATTTTGTGTGTCATAGCCGAAAGGGGTCTTTGTCTTGTAAAACCAAAGCGCCTGTGCGGCAAAAACGACAGCGAAGATCACTGCACCGATGATACATATAAAATTATTTTTATAATTATTCTTTGCTCTAGGGTGAACGCCCTGGATAGCGGGTTCGCGGAAGCTGCGGTCTAAATATTTCTCGCCGCAGTTTTTGCAGACGCGGATAAGACTGCCGTATTTATAGAAGTTATGCACTTCTTTGTCGGGCGCTCCGCAGCAGGGGCATTTTGTTTCGTTACCGTCCATCGCAAGTCCTCCGTAGGTATAACATCTGAAGATCGGTCATGCACTCGGGCTTTTCCATGTCCTTTTCTGCCATACCGAACCCCTCTTTATCTAACTATTATACCCTTGGCTTTGCAGTCGTCCTTTACCTGCGAAACGGTCAGCTCACGGAAGTGGAAGAGCGAAGCCGCCAGCGCTGCCGAGCAGTCGGTCTTCTCGAACGCTTCGGCAAAATCGCCGAGCTTTCCCGCGCCGCCCGAGGCTATGACGGGGATCTTCACCGCATCAACGACCGCTTTGAGCATCGGCAGATCGAAGCCGCCGCGAACGCCGTCGGTGTCGATGGAGTTCAGACAGATCTCACCCGCACCGAGCTGCTCGCACTGCTTTACCCAGTCGATAAGGTCGATGCCCATGTCTATGCGTCCGCCATTGATGAAAACTGTCCATTTATTCGGACCTATCGTCTTTGCATCGACACCAACGCATATGCACTGGCTGCCGAAAACATCTGCGCCTTCTTTTATAAGCTGCGGGTTCTGCACCGCCTGAGAGTTTACAGATACCTTGTCAGCGCCCGCGCGAAGGGTGTTGCGAATATCTTCGACGGTCTTTATGCCGCCGCCTACGGTCAGGGGGACAAATACCTTCTTTGCAGTCTCACGCACGACATCGAGGATAACTCCCCTGCCCTCGTGAGAAGCCGTTATATCATAGAATACTATCTCGTCCGCGCCCTGAAGGTTGTACTCATACGCACACTCAACGGGGTCGCCGACTTCCTTTATACCCTCAAAATTGACACCCTTGACGACCTTGCCGTCGCGAACATCAAGGCAGGGGATTATTCTTTTTGCGAGCATCGTTATACCTCCCCCGTCATTTTCGCGAAGTTTTCAAGCATTTTAAGTCCCGTGGCGCCCGACTTTTCGGGGTGGAACTGACAGCCGAAAACATTCTTTCCGTCGGACACCACGGCAGGTACTTTCCCGCCGTACTCTGCATAAGCGTTCAGAACTTCGTCGGGGCAGAATGCCTTGTAGGAGTGTACGAAATAAACATACTCATCATCGCCGAGCCCGTCGAACAGCGGGCAGGGGGTTGAATACTCCAGCTTGTTCCAGCCCATGTGGGGTATGACCAGACCCGCGTCGGGTATCTTGTCAACATATCCCTTTATGAGCCCCAGACCCGCGCACTCTTCAAACTCAAAGCTCTTCTCGAAGAGCAGCTGCATACCGAGGCATATGCCCAGCAGCGGCTTCTTCTTCGACTGCTCCTTGATGGTTTCTATAAGACCGCTTTCGGTAAGCTTTTTCATAGCCCAGGGAAAAGCGCCTACACCCGGAAGGATCAGCGCGTCGGCGGCTTCAAGTTCGGCTGCGTCAGCCGTAAGCTTGCTCTCAACGCCGAGGTAGTCAAGCGCATTCTTGACCGAGAATATATTCCCCGCGCCGTAATCAATTATAGCTATCATTATAACACGCCCTTTGTGGATAATACACCGCCGCCCGTCACGGTCATGGCGTCCTTCAGTGCGTGAGCCACAGCCTTGAACATAGCTTCGATGATATGGTGGTCGTTCCTGCCGTATTCCTCGCGGATATGCAGGGTTATGCCGCTGTTCATCGCGAAGGCACGGAAGAACTCCTCAGTCAGGCAGGTATCGAACTCGCCGCAGCGGAAATCGGTGAACTCTGCTTTGAAAGCGAGGAAGGGTCTGCCGCTTATGTCGAGCGCGCAGAAGCTCAGTGCCTCGTCCATAGGCACATAAGCGCTGCCGTATCTTGCGATGCCGCCCTTGTCGCCGAGTGCCTGAGCCACAGCCTGTCCGATAACTATGCCCACGTCCTCAACGGTGTGGTGACCGTCAACATTCAGGTCGCCCTTACAGCGGACGGTAAGATCCATCCCGCTGTGTACGCCGAGGGCTGTAAGCATATGATCGAAAAATCCGATCCCCGTATCTATATCCACCTTGCCGCTGCCGTCAAGGTCGAGTGCAACGGTTATGTCAGTCTCTTTTGTTTTTCTCTTGATTTCTGCTTTTCTCATGATATCAGCCTTTCGTGGTTCAGTTGAATCTAACCTTGATGGCATTGGCGTGTGCGGTAAGTCCTTCCTTCTCAGCCACGAGAACGATGTCGTCCTTTGCCTCGCAGAGTGCCTGCTCGGTGTAGTAGATGAAGCTGGAGCGCTTCTCAAAGCTGTTTACTCCGAGGGGCGAGAAGAAGCGTGCGGTGCCGCTTGTGGGAAGAACGTGGTTGGGACCCGCATAGTAATCGCCGAGAGGCTCGGGAGCGTAATCGCCGAGGAACAGCGAGCCGACGTTATCGAGGCAGCCGATATACTCCATCGGGTTCTCGAACAGAACTTCAAGGTGCTCGGGTGCCAGCTTGTTGGCGATCTCGCAGGCACGCTGACGGCTGCCGCAGATTATGATAGCGCCGTAGTTTGCCAGCGACTCCGCAATGATCTCCTTACGCTCAAGGTCAGCCATCTGACGTTCAAGCTCCCTGATAGTCTCGTCCGCGAGCCTTTCGCTTGTGGTAACGAGTATCGCGGAAGCAAGTCTGTCATGCTCAGCCTGAGACATAAGGTCAGCCGCCACGAACTTGGGCTTTGCGCTGTCGTCCGCAACGATAAGTATCTCGGAAGGACCTGCGATCATGTCTATGTCAACAGTGCCGTAGAGCAGCTTCTTTGCGGTCGCCACGAAGATATTTCCGGGACCTACTATCTTGTCCACCTTCGGTATCTCCTCGGTGCCGTATGCAAGTGCAGCGATAGCCTGTGCGCCGCCCGAAAGGAACACTCTGTCAACTCCGCAGAGGGCAGCTGCAACAAGGATATCCTTGTTTGGCGTGCCGTCCTTGAGGGGCGGTGTCACCATGATTATCTCCTTTACGCCCGCGATCTTTGCGGGGATAGCGTTCATCAGCACGCTTGAAGGATAAGCCGCCGTGCCGCCCGGAACGTAAAGACCGACCCTTTCAAGTCCGCGTACACGCTGACCCAGCACAACGCCGTTTTCCTTTGCATTGACAAAGCTCTGCGACTTCTGACGGTTGTGGAAGTCGGAGATGTTCTCGATGGCGTTTAAAAGAGCGTCGGTGAATGCGGGGTCTGCCTCTGTCAGGGCATCATTTATGACCTCGCGGGGGACTTCGTAATACTGCGGCAGCTTGCCGTCGAACTTTTCGGTGTAGGCCTTTACGGCGCTGTCGCCGTTTTCCTTAACGTTCTCGATTATCTCACTGACAACGGCAGTTACCTTCTTATCCGTCTCGCCGCTGCGCTTTTCTACCTGCTTGAAGAATTCCTCTTCGGCAGTACCGTCTGCGTATATTTTTCTGATAATTTCCATTTTATTTCCTCCGAATTATTCTTCCAAAAGCTGATCGCAAAAGATCGACAGCAACAATACAAACGATCATGATGATGAGTTCCGCAGCAAACATTAAAGGTGCGGCGATATCAGCCGATCCTCTCAACCGATCGGATATCATCATGCCTATAAATATACCAATAGCTGTTTTGATGAACTGTTGCCAATCAAAGCTTCTTTTCTGCCCGATCTCCTGTTTAAAGGTTTTTTTGATGAGTTTTTTATCAAGCTCGCTTCGTTCTTTTTCTGCTTTTGTCTTGCCCATCCTTTTCACTCCGATCATTATCAGGTCATCAAAGATTCGACTGCACCTTTGCGACGAATTCCTCGATCTCCTGCTGTCTCAGCTTCATGCTTACCATGTTGACGATAAGACGTGCGGAGATGGGGCAGATGTCCTCTATGACTTCAAGTCCGTTCTCTTTAAGGGTAGTGCCTGTCTCAACGATATCAACGATGCCGTCGGAAAGCTCCAGCAGCGGAGCCAGCTCAACGGAGCCTTCGATCTTTACGATATCAACGTCCATGCCCTTGCTCTCAAAGAAGGTGCGGGTGATGTTCGGGTACTTTGTGGCTATCGTCTTGACGTTGTAGCCGCCGTAAAAAGGCGATCCCTTCTTTGTGGCAAGCGCAAACTTGCAGCGCCCGAAGCCGAGGTCGAGCACTTCAAAGAACTTGCCCTGCATTTCCATTATGGTGTCCTTGCCCACAACGCCGATATCGCATACGCCATGCTCGACGTAGGTTATAACATCGTTTGCCTTAGCAAGAACGACTTCCATATTTCCGTCGGCTACGGGGAGTATCAGCTTTCTTCCCTTTTCGCGCACTGCCGTGCAGTCGTAGCCAATCTTCTCGAAAAGCCCTACCGTGTCCTTTTCGAGTCTGCCCTTTGTCAGGGCTATCCTAATCGGTTTATTCATATATTATCTTCCTTTACTTGTTGTCAGATCAGCTGCATGAGCTTGCAGTTCTCGATACCCGCCTTCCAGAATTCGGAGCGGGGCAGTTTACGGATGATGCTGACGATGCTTGAATTCATAGCGCCGTGCCCGACTATCAGAACGTCCTTGCCCTCAGCCACCTGCGGGAGCGCGACTTCTTTGAGGAACTCCCCCGTCCGTGCGAAAAGCTCGTCTAAAGTCTCCGCACCGCCGATCGACTCATTATAATCCTCGGGATGATGGAAAAGCACGCTCATGGGTCCATCGATATCCCCGAAGCTGTACTGCATCCCCTCACAGCTTCCAAAGCTCATCTCAACGAGTCTGTCATCTGTTAACTGCGGGACATCTCTGCCGTCAAGAAGTATCTCGGCAGTCTCCCTGGCACGGGAAAGAGGAGAGCAGTAGCATACGTCAAAGTGAACGCCGCGGTACTCCTCGGCAGCCCGCCGAGCCATCTGCCTGCCCTCTTCATTCAGGGGAACATCTGCCCTGCCCTGAAGCTTGTGCTGAGCGTTCCAGTCGGTCTTGCCGTGTCTCATTATATAAAGCATTGCCGTATCCGCCTTACAGCTCGATGTGGTAATTTTTTTCACCCACCACGAATATCTTATGTATGCCCTTGGCGGCGGCATATTCCTTTGTGTCCTCTATCGTGTTGAACAGGCTGTTCTCAACGGTAAGTCCGTCGCGCACGAGCTTTGTGGCATAAGCCATAGCCTCAACAACGTGACCCTTTTCTCCGTAAACTATCGCATCCGCGGTCTTGGGGCTCGGAGCCTCGCCCTGCTTGCAGAAGTAATTGGCGATAGCATCACAGTTCACGCCGAAGCCGACCGCGGGGCAATCGCGCCCGAACTCGCCCAGCAGACCGTCATAGCGTCCGCCCTTCAGCACGCTGTCTCCGATACCCGTAAGGTAGCCCTTGAAAACTATGCCCGTGTAGTAATCGGTATGACGAACGATACCGAGGTCAACTATCACCTTGTCTTCATAGCCGAGAGACTTCAGTCTGCGGTAAACGACCTTTAAGTTTTCAAGGATATACTTTATGTTCTCATCGGTGTAAAGCTTGTCAGCCTTGTCAAAGACCTCCTCGCCGCCGAACAGACCGGGCAGCTTTTTAAGGGTAGCGGTTATCTCATTGTCAGCGATACCGTCAAGCAGGTCGTTGAGCGCGGGGTAGTTCTTCGCGTTGATGAGTATGCGTATCTCCTCTTCCGTCTGAGCGTCGATATTGAGCTGACGCACCAGCTCCTTGAAGTAGCCGATGTGACCTATCTCAAGGCGGAAATCCTTGCCGAAGAGTGCGAGCGCTTCAACTGCGGTGCAGAGGGCTTCGTAATCGGCGCGTTTTGTGTTCTCGCCGCCTATAAGCTCGATACCTGCCTGGACCACCTCGTCCGAGCGTCCCTTTAGAAGTGCATTGTTCTCGAACACCGACTGATTGTAGTAAAGCCTGAGCGGGAGGTCGGATTCTTTGAGCCTTGTCGCCACAAGGCGGGCTATCGGGATAGTGGAATCGGGTCTGAGGGTTATAAGGCGGTTCTTGGAATCGGTGAGCTTGTAAAGGCTCTCCTGACGGAATGTTCTCGAAGTTCCGAGGAACACGTCATAGAATTCCATTCCTGGCGTAACGACCTCGCTGTAACCAAAGCCCGAGAAAAGCTTTGCGAGCTTTTCCTCGACCATGCGTCTTGCAAGGCACTCCTCGAACAGCAGATCCCTTGTGCCTTCGGGAGTTATAAGATCATATCTTTTCATTCGTATTTCCTTTCACATACGGTTGATTTACTATGTTAAAGTGCTAATATAGTAGCATATTAGCAGATGACTTATATATAATATCACATTGACAGAAGATTGTCAAGCAAAACTGTTTCCATTCCATTGAATTTCTGTAAATATTCGGTTTCCCGTTCTTAGAAATTGAACAAAGATATCTGGTTGCTTTCAGGCAGATCGCCGAAAGCTCCAACCGATTTCAGGGTATCCACAACAGTCTTGCCGACACCGCTCTGCTGCTGGAATTCTTCGATCGAAATAAAATCGCCGTCCTTTGCCTTTTCGTATATCATCTGCGCCGCCGAAGCTCCGACACCGCTTATCGCCTTGAACGGCAGTCTCAGCTTTCCGTCCTCGATCTGGTAGATAAAGGCGTGCGATTTGTAGATATTCACGGGCAGGAACTCATACCCGCGCAGTCTCATCTCATAGATGATCATGAGCATATCGTGGGTGTCGTCGATTTTGGCGCTGCGTTCCTCCTTGGGAAGCGAGCGTATCGCGATTATCCTGTCCTTTATCTGCTCGACAGGCTTGATGGCAGTCTCGGCATCAAAGTCCTCACCGCGGACGGTGAATATCGAAGCATAGAACACGAGGGGGTCGTGTACCTTGAACCAGCATAGCTTTATCGCCGATGTGACGTAAGCCGCCGCGTGCGCTTTCGGGAACATATACTTTATCTTCAGGCAGCTGTCGATGTACCATTCGGGAACATCGTGGTCGCGCATATCCTGCTTCATCTCTTCCGTCAGCAGCTTGGGCGCGTTGCCCTTTCGCGTGATCTCCATTATCTTGAAGGAGAGCGACGGGTCCATTCCGTGGTAGATAAGGTATGTCATGATGCTGTCACGGGTACCGATAACTTCGGATATAGTGCAGGTGCCGTTCTTGATAAGCTCCTGCGCGTTGCCGAGCCATACGTCGGTACCGTGGGAAAGTCCCGATATTTGCAGCAGGTCGCTGAAATTTTTAGGCTTCGCTTCAAGCAGCATCCCGCACACAAAGTTGGTACCCATCTCGGGTATGCCGAGAGTTCCCGTCTTCCAGAGCAGATCATCGGCGTTAACGCCGAGCACCTCGGGCGAGGTGAACAGACTGTACACATCGGGGTCGGACATGGGTATCTCGGTGATGATCCTGCCCGAAAATTCCTCGAGGTATTTGTATATCGTCGGCACATCATGACCCAGCTCATCGAGCTTTAGCAGCGTGTCGTGCATTGAATGGAAGTCGAAGTGGGTGGTGATAAGGTCGCTCTCGTCCTTTTCGGCAGGGTGCTGAACGGGTGTGAAGTCATAGACCTCGTAATCGCCGGGAACAACGACCATTCCGCCGGGGTGCTGACCTGTAGTCCTTTTTACATCGCAGCAGCCGAGAGCCAGACGCTGCATCTCGGCGGGGTTTGCCGTCTTGTTATTCTGTTCGAGGTATTTCTTGACGTAACCGAACGCCGTCTTTTCCTGAACGCCCGCTATGGTGCCCGCCTTGAAAACGTGATCCTTACCGAACAGCTCTTCGGTGTAGCGGTGGGAAAGGCTCTGGAAATCGCCCGAGAAGTTAAGGTCGATATCGGGGGCTTTGTCGCCCTTGAATCCGAGGAAGGTCTCGAAGGGGATATCATGTCCGTCGCGGAGCATATCTGTCCCGCAATTTGGACAGTTCTTCTGCTCAAGGTCGTAGCCCGAACCCACCGAACCGTCGGTTATGAACTCGCTGTAACGGCATTTTGGGCATACATAGTGCGGCATCAGCGGGTTTACCTCGGAAATGCCCGACATCGAAGCTACGAACGACGAGCCTACCGAACCACGCGAACCGACCTGATAGCCGTGCTGAACGGAGTTATGCACAAGCTTCTGTGCGATCATGTAAAGCACCGAGAAGCCGTATTTGATTATCGCCTTCAGCTCTCTGTCAAGGCGGTCGTAAACTATATCGGGGATATGCCCCTTGAAATACGGTGCTACCTCAACATCTTCGCCCTCGGGAACTTCGATCTCCGAAGGGTCGCAGTCGCCGTATATCGAGCAGGCTTTGTGCCAGCAAAGATCCTGAAGCTCACGCACAGCACCGGGGAGCGAGGGGGTATAGGTGCCGAAGGGGAATGCCTGCAAGCCCGCCTCTATCCTGTCGGCGATCATATTGGTATTGGTGACGACGACCTCAAACGCCTTTTCATCACCGAGATAGCTCAGCTCATCAAGCATCTGGTCGGTCGGCTTGAAATAAAGCGTTGCCTGCTTGTCCGCATCGGAGAATCCCTTTGCGGTCATGATTATGGCACGAAATTGCAGGTCTGCGGGCTCCATAACGTGAACGTCGCCCGTAGCGCAGACGGGTATGCCAAGCTCCTCGCCGAGCTTTACGATAAAGCGGTTGATATCCCTAAGCTGCTCGGGGGTGTTGATCTTGTCGTAAGGCTCTCTGTCGGAACGGAGCATGAATTCATTATTGCCGTCGGGCTGTATCTCCAGGTAGTCGTAGAATGAAGCTATCTGCTTTAAGCGCTCGCGGCTCTCGCCCCGCAGGTATGCCTGTATAAGCTCACCCGCCTCGCAGGCAGAGCCTACCAGCAGACCCTCGCGGTTCTTTACCAGCTCAGACTTTGGTATCCTCGGGTTTCGCTTGAAGTATTTGAGGTTTGAATCAGATATCATGCGGTAAAGGTTTTTGAGTCCCGTGTTGTTTTTGACCAGTATTATCTGGTGGTAGGACTTATCCTTTGTGACACTGTCTGTGTTTGCAAGCAGGCTGTTGAGCATATCCGCCGTCAGCACGGTATTCGGGTACTCCTCCATCAGCTGACCTGCCAGCTTGATGAATATCTTAGCCAGTACGCCCGCATCGTCGCAGGCGCGGTGATGGTTGAACTCAAATCCGAAATGCTCCGCCACGAAGTTCAGCTTGTGCTTTTCAAGATCGGGGAGCATACAGCGTGACATCACGACGGTATCAAGCTGCGAAAAGGGGAAATCTATCCCGCAGCGCTTTGCGGTCTCGCGTATGAACCCGCAGTCGAAGTCGGCATTGTGTGCAACGAACAGCGGCTTGTCGCCGCAGAACTTCTTGAACTCCGCCAGAGCATCGGCTTCGTCGGGAGCGCCTTTCAGCATATCATCGGTTATATTTGTGAGCCCCGAGATAAAATCGGTAAGCTCACGGTGAGGGTCTACGAAGCTGTTGAACTCCTCGACCACCTCAAGCCCTCTGAGCTTCACAGCGCCTATCTCTATTATCCTGTCGTTGACGGGATTGGTGCCCGTTGTCTCAAGGTCGAAGACGATTATCTCATCGGTAAGCTTTTCCTTTTCCCAGCCCTTGTATATCACGACATCGTTGTTGACTTCATAAGCCTCGATGCCGAGTATCGTCTTGAAATCTCCGCCGCCCTTGCGTATCGCAGCAGTTTCATTGACGGCATTCGGGAAGCCCTGGACCACTCCGTGGTCGGTTATGGCTATCGCTTTGTGTCCCCATTCAAACGCGCGGCGCACCAGCTTTGAAGGTGCGGCGAGAGCGTCCATAGCGGACATATTGGTATGGCAGTGCAGCTCGACGCGCTTCTGCTCCGCCTTGTCAGAGCGTTTGGTCTTCTTGACCTGCATTATGTTCTCTGGGATAAAATAGAAATTGTGGTCGTAATCGTCCTGCTCTATCTTGCCCGATGCGATGATCGTCGTACCCTTTTTCATGTTCTCGAGCACGGCGGTAAGCTGCTCCTTTGAAAGGTTCTTGCCGCGCTTCCAGTTGCTGCTCATCAGCTTCATCGAAAGCGATGAGGTGAAGTCGGTAAAGAAAAGAGTAGCTATTATCATGCCCTTTTTCGTCTCGCGGGTATCGACGCTGAATATCTCGCCCCAGACGGTTATATGCTCGTCCGTCTCGTTTGAAAGCTCCCACATGGGCGTTACCTTTTCGGTGGGGAGTATCGGTGCGCCGACGAGTACCTTTGCCCCTTCCGCGATTATCGGAAGACCCGTGAACTCGGTGTCAACGGTGCGGAAATTTATCTCGGGCTCCTGCTTCTGCGGAGCACTTCCGCCGCGCGGCAGGGGCAGAGGATTATTTATCGGGATAGCGTCGAGGAGCTTCTTCTGTTCATCGGCGTAAGTCTCATCGCTTAACCTAAGCACGCCGCCCAGCACTATCTTTACGTTTATCGAAAACATATCATGCACGAGCTGCGGGAAAGCAACCTCTATGCCCGCTTTTTTGAGCACATCGCCGCCGCCGTGATCGAGGTCAACATAAAAGGTGCCGCCGTCATAGTTTACCACAGCATTGTCAAAGAACCCGTTGACCGTCGGGAAGCGCGACCTTAAAAACTGTATCAGCTCAAAGAAGTATTCGCCCGAAAGCATATCGGGGGTATATTTCAGGGCTGCGGAAAGTGAATTAAGCCCGAGCTTCTGCTTCAACGAGTGTTCAAGATCGCAGGCATCACGGAAGCTCACGAGACTGCGGCAGCGTATTGTCATGACCATACTGCCGCCGTTCGACTCGTCATAGGCTATCTTCAGAAGCGTTGCGCCTTTCAGACTTTCGGGCACCTGCTGTCCGCAGCCCTCCAAGAATTCATCCAGTGTGTATTCCTTCATATATACATTCCTTACACTATATCATTAGGTAAAGCGTCCGTCCGACTTTCGGCACGGATGCTTTTTAAAATGCGGGAAGAGCCCGTCAAGGCAATACCGCGCGGTCATTGTGCGTCAGCTCTGCTGTCAGATGACGTACAAAGGCTTTTGCGGTGCTGCATTAAAGCTTTTCTATCTCTTCAAGAAGTCTCGGAAGAGCCTGCTCTTCGGGAAGCTTGCACAACTGCTTTCCGTGCGAGAAAAGCACGACGCAGCCCTTGCCGCCCGCAATGCCGATGTCGGCGTTGCCCGACTCTCCGATGCCGTTGACGACGCAGCCCATGACCGCTACCGTTATATCCTTGTCAACGTCCTTTACCGCCTGCTCAACCTTGTTCGCAAGGCCTATGAGGTCTATCTGTGTGCGTCCGCAGGTCGGGCAGGAAACTATCTTCACTCCCCTGCCCCTGCCGCAGGCTTTAAGGATATCCTTTGCGGCATATATCTCCTTTACAGGGGTATCTGTCAGCGAAACGCGGATAGTCTCGCCTATGCCGTCTATCAGCAGCGAGCCTATGCCCATTGCGGATTTTATTATCCCCATGCGTTCCGTGCCCGCCTCGGTAACGCCGAGGTGCAGCGGGTAATCGCACTGCTCTGCGAGCAGTCTGTAAGCGTTTATCATGGTCGCCACGTTGGAGGACTTTATCGAGATGACTATGTCTTCAAAATCGCAGCGTTCGAGTATCTTCACATGACCCATAGCGCTCTCAACGAGTGCTTCGGGCGTGGGCGAGCCGTATTTTTCGAGCAGCTCCTTTTCAAGCGATCCGCCGTTCACGCCGATGCGTATTGGGATATGACGGCTCTTGCAGGCATCGACTACCGCCCGCACCCTGTCCTCGCCGCCGATGTTTCCGGGGTTTATGCGTATCTTGTCGATGCAGTTTTCCGCGCAGGCGAGAGCTATGCGGTAGTCAAAATGAATGTCTGCGACTATCGGAACGTTCACCGCGTTTTTCAGCGCGGGTATCAGCGGCACGGCTTCAAGGTCGGGGACGGCAGCGCGGATCACCTCGCAGCCCGCAGCCTCAAGCTCCCGTGCCTGCTTAACGCTGCCTTCAATATCGTGTGCCTCAACGTTGAGCATCGACTGTATGTATATCTTCTTTCCGTCAAGGGTGAGATCCCCCACCCTGACAGGTCTTACATTTCTTGCCATAGCTTTACCCTCGCATTTTCATATTTCTGTGCAGTTTTCGCCGCAGCCTTGCAGCTTCATATTTACCGTATCCGCAATAGTTCCCGTACTCTTACTTGAACAGCTTTGTCACGTCGCTGACCGTCACAACGAGCATTAGCGCCAGCAGCAGAGCCATGCCTGCCAGATGCACCGCACCCTCGAACCTCGGGTCTGCCCTGCGGCGGAAGATAAGCTCGAACAGCAGGAACACAAGTCTGCCGCCGTCCAGTGCGGGAAGGGGCAGAAGATTGAATATGCCAATATTTATCGTTATGAGCGCCGCCATGCTGATAAGGTCGAGGGCAAGGAAATGCCAATCGATGCCCTTGTCGGCGGTGGTCTCGGAATCTATTACGTCATCTATCTGCTCAACTATGCCGACAGGTCCCGAAAGGTCGTTGAGCGAATACTTGCCGCGAACCATATCGAACAGCGATATATATATTATCCTGCCGTAGGTCAGCACTGAACGCGCTGATTCACCCGTGACGGTCAGCGGGGTAAGCTCGGTGGGCTTCACCATGAAGTCGATGTAGAGCGAGTTCTTGTTCTCGCCGTTCTGACGCAGATCGAAGGTCACATCGGAAAGCTCGACCTTTTTGCCGCCGCGCTTTACCACCATATCGAACACGCCGTCGTCATCGTTCTGGAACTTGTAGACTATATCCGAAGCGGTGAATACCCTCATGCCGTCTACCGAAAGTATCCTGTCACCCTTTTTGAGCGAAGCGTTCGATACCGCGTCGTCGTAGAACTCTGATATCGTGGTGGAGGTTATGGGACCCGACATACAGGTGAACACCACGAGGAGTATGAACCCCAGCAGGATATTCATTATGATACCCGCCGATACGACAGCTATCTTCCTCGGGGCGCTCTTTGTGCAGAAGGCACCTTCGGCGGTGCTGTCCTGATCCTCGCCCTCCATAGCGCAGTAACCGCCTATTGGGAATGCGCGCAGAGCAAAAAGCGTCTGCCTGCCCTGCTTTTTGAATATCGCGGGACCCATTCCGATGGCGAATTCGTTCACCTTTACGCCGTTCCATCGCGCAACTATGAAGTGACCGAATTCATGTATCACTATGATGATCTCAAAGATCAGCAGCGCGAATACTATGCTTAATATCTTTGTCATGTTTGTCTCCTTACTATCCGTTTAATTGCTGAGGCGCTCTATCTCTCTTTCGGCAAAGTCTCTTGCCGCCCTGTCTGCCGCAAGCACCGTTTCAAGGCTGTCCTGCGGACGGTTCTCGGTGTTCCCGAGGACGTGGGTGACGATCTCGCCTATCTGCAGGAACTTTATCCTGCCGTCCAGAAACGCCCTTACCGCGACTTCATTTGCGCCGTTGACAGCCGCGGGAAGTATGCCGCCCTCGCCCGCCGCTTTTATGCAGGCGGTCAGGCAGTCAAAGGTGTCAAAGTCGGGCTTTGCAAATGTCAGAGTGCCGTAGTCTGTCAGTGAGAGGGGGCGGGTCGGGCATTCAAAGCGGTCGGGATACAGAAGTGCATACTGTATCGGTATCTTCATATCAGGCACGCCCATCTGCGCTATCACCGAGCTGTCGTTGTAGCAGACGGCAGAATGTACAACGCTCTGGCGGTGAACTACTATCTCTATCTGCTCGGGTCTGAGATCGAACAGCCGCATGGCTTCGATAAACTCAAGACCCTTGTTCATAAGTGTCGAGCTGTCTATCGTTATCTTGCTACCCATGCTCCAGTTCGGGTGATCGAGCGCCTGCTCGACGGTAACGTCTTTAAGATCGACCTTTGTCTTTCCGTAAAAGGGTCCGCCCGAAGCGGTGAGGATTATCCCGCGGACCTGTTCGGCTTTGTTGCCCTGAAGGCACTGGAATATCGCGGAATGCTCGCTGTCAACGGGGTATATGTGTACCCCCTTTTCGGCAGCGCGCTTCATAACAAGCTCTCCGCCCGCGACGAGCGTTTCCTTGTTGGCGAGGGCTATGTCAACGCCCGCTTCGATGGCGGTAAGCGTAGGCTCGAGCCCCACCATACCCACGACCGAATTGAGCAGCTTGTCAACACCGTCAAGCGCGGCGATCTCTTTAAGCCCCTCCATGCCCGTGAGCAGCTTGGTATCACAGCCGTTCAGCGCTTCTTCAAGCTCGGGCAGCTTCTCTTCGTTGTATATGCAGGCATACTCCGCGCCCGTCTGCCTCACCTGCTCTGCCAGAAGCTTTGCATTTGAGTGCGCGGCAAGAGCCTTTATCCTGATATTATGCTTTTTGGCGACCTCTAATGACTGAGTGCCGATAGACCCCGTAGAGCCTAAAATTGATATAGTCTGCATTTTCAAAATACCTCAATAAACAGAGCAAAGGCTTTATGACTTCGGGTCGCCCCATTCACAAAGCCTTGTGCAAAGATCACTTTATAGTTATAAGTGCGCCTATCGAAAAGAGCCAGTACATGAACGGCGCTACAGTCATGACGCTGTCGAAACGATCCATGATGCCGCCGTGTCCGGGCATTATATTGCCGTAATCCTTTATCTGCGCCTGACGCTTTACAACCGAAGCCGCAAGATCCCCGAGCAGTCCGATAGGTGAACAGAGCATTCCCATGATGAATATCGTCAGGTAGTGCAAATCGACCTGCTTGTTGATGAATGCTCCGTAAACTCCCGCTACTATCAGAAGAAGCACGCCGTTTACCACCGTGCCGCCGATAACTCCCTCGATGGTCTTTTTCGGGCTTATCACGGGTGCCAGCTTGTGCTTGCCGAAAAACGTCCCTGCGAAATATGCGCCCGAATCCGCAAGCCACGCGCCCGCAAGAGTCAGCACGATGGCGAACACGCCGAACTTCGGGAACATCGTCGGCATAAGTGCCAGCGATCTGAACGCCCAGCTGACACCGAGCGTCAGACCCACGAGCGTGAAAGGCACCGAATATACATACTTGCTGTAATCTTTAAGATACATAAGCAGTATCAGCGAGACGAACACAAGACCATAGATCCTGCCGTTGAGCCCGCCGAGTATATTGTAGCCGTGTACCATTTCGATCAGTATATCAAACGCCGCATACCCGAAACATATGCAGCACTCAACGGGAAACTTGATAAGTCCCATTGCCTTGAAAAGCTCATAAAGTGCGCCGACGCTCAGTGCGGCTATCGCAAGATAGAACACCCAGGTATGCGCCAGTGCCAGAACGACTATGGCTATCACCAGCGCCACAAGCGCCGAGATGACTCTGACCTTCATAATTTATCAGTCCCCTCTACAGATACGGCAGCTGCCATGAGGCATGGGGCTCATACCCCGCCGAATCTTCTGTTCCTGTCGCTGTATTCTATTATTGCCGCTTCAAGATCTGCGGGCTTGAAATCCGGCCACAGGATATTTGTAAAATAATACTCCGCATAAGCCGCCTGCCAGATCATGAAGTTTGACAGCCGCTGCTCACCGCTCGGGCGGATTATAAGATCGACATCGGGAGCGATATCTCCCGCGAGCTCTGCGGTATAGAGCGAATCATTAAGAGCCTTCTCGTCGATATCTTCGGGAGAAAGCTCACCCTTCTTCACACGCTCTGCAAGCTTTTTCGCCGCATGGACCACCTCGTCCCTGCCGCCGTAATTTATCGCTATCAAAAGAGTCATGCTGTCGAAGTGTTCCGAAGACTTCTCGACCGACTCCATCTTGTCCCGCAGTGAACGCCGCAGCATAGAGCGGTCGCCGATAAAGCATACACGGATATGCTCGTCAACAAAATCATTTACTTCATCGAGGTATTTTTCAAAAAGATCCATCAGCGCTTCGACCTCATCAACGGGTCTGCGCCAGTTCTCTGTCGAGAACGCATAAACGGTCACATATCTCACGCCGAGCAATTTGGCATGGCGGGTGATGGTTCGGAAGGTCTGTGCACCCTCGCGGTGACCGAGCTTTCTCGGAAGCATACGCTTCTTCGCCCATCTGCCGTTGCCGTCCATGATTATACCGATATGCACGGGTACCTTTGTGCCCTCGGGAAGAAGAGCCTTTTTATTATCTGCCATAAACCAATTTCCTTATCAAAGCGAAAGAACTTCCTTTTCCTTCTTGGCAACAAGCTCGTCGATCTCCTTTACGGACTTGTCGGTGATCTTCTGTATCTTTTCCTCGGCGATCTTGAGGTCGTCCTCGGTGATGTCACCGTTTTTCTTCATAGCCTTTACCTTGTCGATGGCATCGCGGCGGATGGAGCGAACGGATACCTTTCCGTCCTCGCCGATCTTCTTTACGTCCTTGACTATCTCCTTACGTCTGTCCTCGGTGAGCTGGGGGAAGATAAGGCGGAGCACCTGACCGTCGTTCTGAGGGTTGATGCCGACGTCGGAAGCCTGGATAGCCTTTTCGATCTGCTTGAGTATGCTCTTGTCATAGGGGGAGATAACGAGTATCCTTGCCTCGGCAACGGATACGGCAGCGAGCTGGTTTACGGGGGTAGGCGCACCGTAGTAGTCTACCTTTACCTTATCGAGCACGCCGGGGTTAGCTCTTCCCGCGCGGATAGTTGCAAATTCTTCGAGCATGAAGTCTATCGACTTGTTCATCTTATTTTTAGCTTTTTCTATGATCTCATTCATGATAAATGTTCCTTTCGATAATTTATTTTTTACTGACATTACAGATACGGCTGATGTTGCCTAGTCTTTCAAAACCGCGTCGGGATACGGGTCACATATGATGCCTGTGCCGCAAAGCATCCGTTCCTGCGCTTTGCCTAACGTTCTTTACCGCCCCGCGTGTGAAAGAGCCGTATCCTCAGCTTACTTTACGATGGTGCCGATGCTCTTGCCCATGCAGGCGTCGTAAATATTATCGGGGCGTGCGATATCGAAAACGAGTATCGGGATACCGTTGTCTCTGCACATCGCAGCGGCGGTGGAATCCATTACCTTCAGGTCCTCAGCAAGAACGTTGTCGAAGGTGATCTCGTCATACTTGACCGCATCGTCATACTTGTGCGGGTCCTTGTTATATACGCCGTCTACCATTGTAGCCTTGAAGATTATATCAGCCTCGATCTCGGCAGCTCTGAGGGCTGCTGCGCTGTCGGTAGAGAAGAAGGGGTTGCCGGTGCCGCAGCCGAAGATGACTACCCTGCCCTTTTCAAAATGTCTCTCTGCCTTATTTCTGATATACGGCTCAGCCACCTGCGGCATCGAGATCGCGGTCTGGACTCTGACCTGCAAGCCGCAGTGCTCCATACCGTCTGCAACGGCAAGAGCGTTCATGGCGGTAGCGAGCATACCGATGTGGTCTGCGCGGGTCCTGTCCATAGCGCCGCTTGATCTGCCGCGCCAGAAGTTTCCGCCGCCCACAACGATACCTACCTGAACACCCGCGTCAACGCACTTCTTTACAGACTGTGCTAAAGTGTTGATGATATCGTAATCAAGACCTGTCTTCTTGTCTCCCGCGAGAGCTTCACCGCTAAGCTTCAGCAGTATTCTTTTATACTTTGGTTCCATCAGATATACACTCCTTCTGTTCATTTGAAGTTAGAACCTGTCTTTACAAGAGCTGTGCCTGTTTCTTCGGACAGAACTTGTGAAAGCAGGCTCTCGTCTGCCGAACATACATTCGGGCAGAAATATCCTTATCTAAAATTATACCTTATTTCAGCCGATTTGTAAAGTCTTTTTTTTATTTTTTAACAAATTGACACAATATCCCCGACACTCTGCCACACAAAAAACAGACAGCAGATATAAGCTTCTGCTGTCTGTCCGTGTGTTTTTATTCTCCGAGGAATTTGGATTCCGATTCGGGCTTGCTCGGACGCTGCATGAGTGCGGAAAGAGACTTGTCGGGTGCTCCGCCCTCAAAGAGTATCGAGTACAGCTGCTCGGTGATGGGCAGCTCAACGCCGTATTTCTTCGCAAGCTCATAGGCGTTCTTGGTACACTTGTATCCCTCAACGGTGCCGACCTGCTCGACAGCCTCCTGCGGAGAGGTGCCCTTGCCTATAAGTATTCCCGCGCGGCGGTTGCGGCTGTGCATAGAGCAGCAGGTAACGATAAGGTCGCCGATGCCCGAAAGCCCCGCAAAGGTGCTTTCCTGAGCGCCCATTGCGGTGCCGAGTGCGGATATCTCGCGTATGCCGCGGGTCATAAGTGCAGCCTTTGTGTTGTCGCCGAGACCAAGTCCGTCGCAAACGCCCGCTGCAAGTGCGATGACGTTTTTAAGCGAACCGCCCAGCTCGCAGCCGAGCACATCGCTGTTGGAGTATATGCGGAAGTATGACGAGGACAATGTGGTCTGAACGTACTCCGCTACATCTGCTTCATCGGCAGCCACGCAAACGGTGGTGGGTATGCCGCGTGCCAGCTCCTCCGCATGAGAAGGACCCGTAAGTATAGCCACGCGGTTGTTCGGCAGAGATTCCTTCGTAACAACGCTCATCGTCTTGAGAGAGCCCTCTTCAAGACCCTTTGCAGTGTTCACCACGATGGTCTCGGGATCAATATAGGGCGCTGCCTCCTCGCACACCTTGCGGCAGAAAGCCGTAGGGATACCGAGTATCACGAGATCCTTGCCCTTTGAAAGACTGATATCGGTGGTGAGGGTGATGCAAGCGGGGATCTTCACTCCTGGAAGCTTTGCTTTGAGCTCGCCCGTTCTTTCGATAGCCTCGATCTCGTCGCGGAATTTCGACCAAACGGTAACTTCATGTCCTGCGGAGGCGCAGGTGACGGCGACTGCAAGTCCGAAGCCGCCCGAGCCGAGAATCATGATCTTTGCCATATCAACGGCACCTCTCTTTCTTAGTTGTACAAATTTTAGTACAGTTTATTTTATCGCGCCCTGTCTGCGGGCGCGTCGTTCTCAACGGGGTTCTTCTTTTTCTGTCCAAATTTATTCTCAGTTCCCGCCCTGAGCCTTTCGATATTTGGCTTGTGCATATACACTATCATGCCGCCTATAACAGCCGCCACGAGGAAGTTCTGTATATGCCCGGGATAAGCGTCAGCCCTTATCGACTGATATATCAGCGTAAAAACGGGATAGGTTATCGCCGCGCATATCGAACCCACAGATACATATTTGGTAACAGCCACAAGCACCGCAAAAACAGTCAGCGATACTATGCAGGTCAGCGGATCCATAGCGATAAGAGTAGTCGCCGCGAGCAGCACGCCCTTTCCGCCGTGGAAGCCGTAGAACACGGGGAACATATGCCCGATGATGGTGAACAGCCCCGCGATATAGCCTATGAATATCTTGTCGCCGCCGAAGAAGGTCACTCCTGCAAGGTTCGTGACGATGAGCCTTGCAGCCACGACAGCCGCCACGCCCTTGATAAGGTCAAAGATCAGCGTGGTCAAAGCCGCGCCCTTGCCGTATACTCTCAGCACATTGGTAAGTCCGGCGTTGCCGCTTCCCTTCCCTCGGATATCCTCGCCCTTTAGCAGCTTTACTGTGATTATCGCGGAATTGAGACTGCCCCAGAGATAGGAGAGCAGCGCTGTTATTATAAGACAAAGTGCATATTTCATACCACTTGCTCCTTTGATAGATTCTTATTGTCAGGACTTGACGTCATCGCGGTCACGTTCGCGCACGAGCATTACTATCGGCGTACCGTCAAGCCCGAAGGTCTCGCGGATCTGGTTCTCGATATAGCGCCTGTACGAGAAATGGAAAAGCTCGGCACGGTTTACAAAGCAGACGAACGTAGGCGGCTTGGTAGAAGCCTGCGTCATGTAGTATATCTTCAAGCGTCTGCCCTTGTCGGAAGGCGGCTGCACGCGGGCTGTTGCATACGCCAGCACATCGTTGAGCCTTCCCGTAGGTATGCGGACCGCGTTCTGCTGTGCGGTGTAGTTTATAAGCTCCAGCAGCTTATCCATGCGGGTGCCGTTCTTTGCCGAAACGAACACGAAGGGAACATAGCTCATAAAGCTGAAATCTATCTCAAGCTTTTTCTTGAACTCGTTCATCGTGTTGGTGTCCTTCTCGATGGCGTCCCACTTGTTGACGGCTACAACGCAAGCCTTGCCCTTTTCGTGTGCATAGCCCGCCACCTTGCTGTCCTGCTCGGTAAAGCCGACCTCGGCATCTATCACGATAACGGCGACGTCCGCGCGGTCAACTGCCATATATGAGCGCAGCACGCTGAACTTTTCTATGCTTTCGAGCACCTTTGATTTCTTGCGTATACCCGCCGTGTCGATGAACACGAACTTGCCCTGCTCGTTCTCGACATATGTATCGGTGGCATCGCGGGTGGTGCCTGCGATATCCGATACGATGACCCTCTCCTCGCCGCAGAGGCGGTTGATTATAGAGGACTTTCCGACGTTCGGCTTGCCGATAACGGCAACGCGCACAACGTCCTCGCCGTAGTCCTCCTCGTGCATCTCGGGAAGCTCTTCAAGTACCTGATCGAGCAGGTCGCCCGTTCCGTGTCCGTGTACCGAGGATACGGCAATGGGGTCGCCGATGCCGAGGTTGTAGAATTCATAAAATTCCGCGGGCGGCTCGCCGACGGTATCGCACTTGTTCACGCAGAGCACTATAGGCTTGCGGGACTTTCTCAGCATCGCCGCTACCTCTTCATCGGTGGCGGTAACGCCGCTTCTTATGTCTGTGACGAACACTATAACGTCCGCACGCTCGATGGCAAGCTGTGCCTGACGTCTCATCTGTGAAAGTATGATATCCTGCGATTCGGGCTCGATACCGCCTGTATCGACGAGCATGAACTCATGCCCCAGCCATTCGCATTTTGAATATATCCTGTCACGGGTAACGCCGGGCGTGTCCTCTACTATCGAGAGGCGCTGTCCTATCAGCTTGTTGAACAGCGTTGACTTGCCGACGTTCGGTCTGCCGACCACTGCGACCAACGGTAATGCCATCTTATCATCTCCTGTCCGTATTTTTGTACTGTATTATACCAAAGTTAAGTTCTTGCAGATCACGGCCGCTGCTGCCTTACCACTCCACGCCCAGCACCGCGTCGAGGTATTCATAGCCGTCGTTTGCGGTGGCGGTGATCTTTACGCCGAGTGTTTCCTTAACTTCATCGAGGTATATGTCATCTAAGAATATCGGTTCATCGGCTTTGAGCATAGATCTTGCGATAAGAAGCTCGTCGCCGAGGTCTTTGCCCTTCAGCTGATCCATAAGGTCGCCCGCGGTTATAAGCCCCGTGACGGTTATAGTCTCGCCGAAGAAATGGTTGACTATCGGTATCACCTGCACGGTGATGTCGGGGAACTGCGCCATTATGTCCTCCGCGAGCTGCTGCTGTACGGGGTAGACGAGCGTTCCCGTAGCGATAGTCACCTTTCGTTTGCCGCCGTCGTAGTCCGCGAGCCTAAGCGCCGCGTGTACCTCATCTATAAGCGACCTGCACAAGCCGACGCCGTTCTCGTACTGCGGATAGTCCTCATAGAAATCCGCTTCGGGCAGAGGTCTGCCTGCCGTGAGGTAAAACTCGTCCGCCGCAAAAGCCATTCGCGTGCCGTATTTTTTCAGGCACTTCTCCTGAGTCTCGGCGATCACATCTATCGTCCTGCCAGCGCCCTCGGCATCGAATATCTTCATGGGGAAAAGCCCCTCGCGGAACTTTGTCACCCCGACGGGCACTATCGCAACAGAGGTTATCTGCGGCATAAGCTCATAAAGGTCGGTGAGCGTCCGCCTGAGTTCATCGCCGTCGTTTATCCCGGGGCAGCAGACTATCTGACAGTTGAGCATCAGCCCGCCGTCCGCCATCATTTTAAGATAGCGCAGCTTGTCGCCCGCAAAGCGGTTGTGCATCATCATGCAGCGAAGCTCGGGATTGGTCGTATGCACCGACACGTTTATGTTGAGGCGCATATCAATGATACGCTGTATGTCCTTGTCGTTCAGGTTCGTCAGCGTGACATAGTTGCCCTGCAAAAAAGAAAGGCGTGCGTCGTCGTCCTTGAAGTAGAGCGTCTCACGCATACCGGGCGGCATCTGGTCGATAAAGCAGAATATGCACTTGTTTGAGCAGGAGCGCTTTTCGTCCATAAGGAACGAAGCAAACTGCATACCGAGGTCATCGTATTCCGACTTTCTTATCCTGACGCGAAACCTCTCGCCCCCGCGTTCAAGCTCAAGGTCGCAGCGTGACTCGGCGGCATAGAACATATAATCGAGCACATCGGCGATAGAGTGACCGTTTATCGAGATAAGCGTATCCCCCTCACATATCCCCGCCCTTTCGGCATAGCTCTTTTTATCAACACCAGTGACCTTGACCGCCATAACACAACTCCTTGATACAGAAAACCGTGGGCGCACCCTGCCGCAGCGGCACAGGTGCGATTATAAAAAAATAGCAGAGAAGGAAAAATCTGCCTCCTCTGCCCGTTGAAAACACCTATTAAGCTTCCTTGCTGATTACCTCAACACCCTTGTAATAGCCGCAGTTCTTGCAGACTCTGTGGGGTGCAGTCAGTTCTCCGCAGTTGGAGCATCTGCTCAGAGCGGGTGCTTCGAGCTTCCAGACGTTAGAACGTCTCTTGTCGCGTCTCGCCTTAGATGTTTTTCTCTTCGGTACTGCCATTTTGGCACCTCCTTAACCGTGCAGACGCACGTTAAATTTCTTCACATTCGCAGTCTCCCTCATTAAGATCCTGCCCGCAGACGGGACACAGACCAAGACAATCCTCATTACAGAGTATCTTTGAGGGCAGCGATAACTTCAACTCGGACAATGCAAGCTCTGCAATGTCCAGCGTATTATCGGGGCAGACGATATAATCCTCATACTCGTCCTCATCGCTGTCGTTAGCCAGCTCGCGGACGAGGGTATGCGAGAACTCATAGCCATACTCCCTGTCAAACGCTTTCAGGCACCTGTCGCACTGCTGCGAGAGCGTCGTTTTCACCGCGTAGTCGAGTGTCACCACGCCGCTCCTGCTCTTTACAGCACCGCGTATCTCTAACGGTGCGGAAAATTCAAGAAACGGTTCCGACTCATTCAGCTGTTCGGCAGGCAGCGATACATCAATATCGACCGACTGACCGGATAACTCAAATATTTGTCTGAGCTGCAAGATCATAAGCCGCGCGTTCCTTTCATCTGTATATGCCCGCGCTCAACACGCAAGCGTAACAAATCTTATTATAAACCATTGCACGGGATTTGTCAACCCCTTTTGCAAAAGTTTTTTAAATATTCACAAGCAGCCGCCATAGTTATAAACGGCGGCTGCTCGCTTTTTCTTACTTGATAAATGCTCTGACCTTATCGGGCAGCTCCTCGGGATCTGCCGAAACGGTCAGTACGACCTTAACGTCCTTAGCCAGAACTGCGACCTTTTCGATCATAGCGCCGAACTCATCGTAGTCTCTGCCGCCGATGCGGAGGATACCGTCAACGTAGATCTCCTGAATATCGTAGTTGCCTGCGAGCATTCCTGCTACAAAGCCGTAGAAAGCGTCATAGCTGGTGATGCCGTACTCTTCAGCGTCAACGAGTCTTACCTTGTGCGGTATATCGTAGGTGAGCTTCATGCCCCTCTCGATGCAGACAACATATCCTGTGCTTTCAGCAGCTGCCTTGGTGATCTGGTCAACCAGGATCTTGGTCTTGCCTGTACCCTTTTTTCCGGGAATCAAATTAATCATAGTTATATCTCCAATCTGTCTTGCGACATTTATATCAAAGAGCCGTCAGAACATCCTGCTCTTTAATTCCTTAAATTTTATCAGCCGAGCTTAGCTTCAAGCTCTGCCTTTCTGTCCTCAAAGCCGGGCTTGCCGAGCAGTGCGAACATATTCTTCTTATAGCTTTCAACGCCGGGCTGGTTGAAGGGGTTTACGCCGAGCATATAACCCGAGATAGCGCAAGCCTTCTCGAAGAAGTAGATAAGCTCGCCGATGGTCTCTTCGTCAACGGCATCGAGCTCGAGGATCATGTTGGGAGTGCCGCCCTCGGTGTGAGCGAGCACGGTGCCCTGGAAAGCCTTCTCGTTTACGACGGACATATTCTGACCTGTCAGGAAGTTGAGTCCGTCAAGGTTAGCCTCGTCAGCCTCGAGGAAGAAATCCGAGCGGGGCTTCTTGATATCCATAACGGTCTCGAACATGATGCGGGAGCCGTCCTGAATGAACTGACCGAGCGAATGCAGGTCGGTAGAGAATACTGCGGATGCGGGGAAGATACCCTTCTGATCCTTGCCTTCGCTCTCGCCGAACAGCTGCTTGAACCACTCGTTCATCATAGCGAAGGAGGGGTCATAGCTTATGAGCATCTCAACGCTCTTGCCCTTATTGTAAAGGATATTTCTGAGGGCAGCGTACTTGTAGCAGTCGTTGCCGTCGTTCTTTGCATACTTTTCTCTTGCTGCTGCCGCACCTGCCATCAGCTTGTCGATGTCGATGCCCGCGCAGGCGATGGGGAGCAGACCAACAGCGGTGAGCACCGAGAATCTTCCGCCGACATCATCGGGAACAACGAATGTCTCATAGCCCTCGGCATCAGCCAGCTCTTTAAGAGTGCCCTTAGCCTTGTCGGTGGTAGCGAAGATACGCTTCTTTGCGCCTTCCTTGCCGTACTTGTCCTCAACGAGCTTCTTGAAGATCCTGAAAGCCAGAGCGGGCTCGGTGGTGGTGCCGGACTTGGATATAACGTTTACGGAGATATCCTTGCCCTCGCATACCTTGAGAACATCGTTGAGTGCTGCGGGGTTGATGGTGTTGCCTATGTAATAGATATCGGGGGTATCGGTGTTAAGGCTGTTGTACATAGAGGAGCGGAGCGCCTCGATAACAGCTCTTGCGCCGAGATAGCTTCCGCCAATGCCGATAACGATCAGCACTTCGGAGGACTTCTTTATAGTCTCTGCCGCCGCCTTGATGCGAGCGAACTCTTCCTTGTCATAATCAACGGGAAGATCTACCCAGCCGAGGAAATCGCTTCCGGGGCCGTTTCTTCCTGCGAGGGTCTTATCTGCTGCCTCTACGAGAGGAGCGATAGCTTCGAGTTCATGCTCTGCAACGAACGGAGCAAGGTAATTGGTATTAAGCTTTATTGCCATAACTATTCTATCCTTTCCTTTCATACGGGCGACGACCGCCCGCGGCGCGTAAACGCACTTTCGATGGTTTTATTATACTATACTTTTATGAAATTTTCAAGACTTTTCCTCGAGGTATTCCAGTTTTGTTGAATCTGTACAATTTTCAGTATGTGATATCGAGCAAATTAAACAATGTTCTTTTCAAGGCAAAACCAATGTTCATGCGCTCCACGTCCGAAGCGGCGACGATCTTTACCGCAGCTATCTTTTCCCCGCCGAGCCTGTACTCGAGGGTGCCTACCGTCTGCCCGCGTTTTACGGGAGCTTTGAGCGTCTTGGCCAACTCTGCCCTGAGCTCGATATCCCCCGCCGTCCCCGCCATTATGAGTGCGGGCGGTGTCTTCTCGGCTCTGACCGCAGTTTTGTCGGCGCAGCCTCCCGTCACCGTGATGTCCTTGAGGTACTTCCCGTCGGCTTCGGGGACGAACAGGCGGCAGCTCTCAAATCCGCAGTCAAGCAGCTCACGCGCGTCATGGAGCTTGCTGTCGGCATCGGGCTCGCCCAGCAGCACGGCGCACATCGTCATGCCGTTCCTGTCGGCGCAGGCAGCTATGCACTCCCCCGCTTTTATCCCACCGCAGGCTTTGGTGCCCCTGATACCTTTATAGCTGAGTATCAGGCGGTTTGTGCTGACGAGCTCTGTCTTTCCGTCCCTCACGCGGTCTATGCGCGTCGTGAACAGCTCGTCCAGCTCATGGTGGCGTGAAAGCTCCGCCGTCAGCAGGGCGATGTCACGCGCCGTAGAAACGGTATCTTCCGACTCGCCGAGAGGTTCGGCAAAACGGGTGTTCTCCATGCCCAGCTTCTCCGCGCGGGCGTTCATACGCTTTGTATGCTGCTCCTCGCTGCTCGACAGATATTCCGAAAGTGCACAGCAGGCATCGCCCGCGTTACCTACTATTATAGACTTCATAAGCTCCGAAACGGTTATCTCCTCGCCCGCGTCGAGCCATATCTGAGCCCCCTGCTTTGAGTTGGCGTTCGCCGAAACGGTAACGGTATCCGACATCGAGGCTTTCCCCTCCGAACAGGCTTCGGCACATATAAGCACCGTCATGAGCTTTGCCATGTGACCCATCGGGCGAGGTACATCGGCGTTCCGCAGAAATACTGGCGTTTCGCTCCCCGCCTCAAAAAGGCAGCAGGCAGCAGCCGAGACCTCGGGGAAAACCTCCTCCGCCGCGTTCTCTGCCGTTACGGGCAGCGGCTCCGAAGCAAACAGCGCCGCCACCGAAAGCAGGACCATCGCTCTTCTGAACATGATCTGTCCCCTCCTTATATATTGCTTTCAAAATGATCCCCGTATCATCTGCTTGTCCGGTGCAGAAGCTTTCAAGAACTGATCGGGATATCAATAATGATACTATGCGAAAGGGCAGCAGGCTATTCATTTTTTTTAAGAGCCTATACACAAAGGGAACATCCGAAAGACGCAGGACAGCAGCTGCAAGGTGCCGCCCGGGCATTTTTTTCTGTCGGATCTTATAAACAAACATTCTTTGGGACAGCAAACGAGATTTAAAGAGATTTAAAGAAAAACAGAGAGAAATCAAGAGAACGGGGGATATATTTTGAATTTTCAGTTAAAAAGAGCCCGCAGGGGCTTGACGGGTCGGGAAAAATCTGATATAATAACACCTGTTGTTCAGTTCACACGCGCATGGACAATGCGTGAAAGTATGTTAAGGAGGAAAACACTATGGCAACCTATATGCCCAAAGCAAGCGACATCGAGCGCAAGTGGTATATTCTCGACGCCGAGGGTCAGTCTCTCGGTCGTGTAGCGGCTAAGGCAGCTCATATCCTGAGAGGCAAGCACAAGCCCACCTACGCACCCCACGCTGACTGCGGCGATTACGTAATCATCATCAACACCGATAAGGCTGTTCTTACCGGCAACAAGCTCCAGCAGAAGGCTTACAGATGGCACACCGGCTGGATCGGCGGTCTCAAGGAGATCAAGTATGACAAGCTCATGGCTGAGCAGTCTGACAGAGCTATGAACATCGCCGTTACCGGTATGCTCCCCAACAACACTCTCGGCAGAAAACAGGCAACCAGACTCAGAGTCTACAAGGGTGCCGAGCACGACAACGCTGCTCAGAAGCCCGAGAAGTACGAGCTTTGATAAAGAAAGGAGCGATTTTAAATGTACGAATCCAAGACACCGTTCTATTACGGAACCGGCAGAAGAAAGCACTCCGTTGCAAGAGTTCGTGTTTACGAGGGCAGCGGTAAGATAACCATCAACGGCAGAGATATCGACGATTACTTCGGTCTCGAGACCCTCAAGCTCATCGTTCGTCAGCCCTTTGCTGTTACCGACACCATGGACAAGTTCGACATCGTTTGCACCGTTAAGGGCGGCGGCGTTACCGGTCAGGCCGGTGCTATCAGACACGGTCTTTCCCGCGCTCTGCTCCAGTTCGATCCCGAGCTCAGAAGCGCTCTGAAGAAGGAAGGCTTCCTCACCAGAGACCCCAGAATGAAGGAAAGAAAGAAGTACGGTCTGAAAGCCGCACGTCGTGCTCCTCAGTTCTCGAAGCGTTAAAAGAATTTTTCGCAAAACGCCTATATACGGTATTTTCGAGAATTTTTTACGAAGTTGTTCAACAGATTGTTCAACTAAATACTTTGAAAGTAAACCTCTTTGTCGGGAAACCGACAGAGAGGTTTTTTGTGTCAGCTCAGTTCATCGGAAAGATTATCGTCGATCGTGTCGGCAAGGCGTATCTTCTGCTTTTGGAGTACATCGGCATAGATGTTCGCTGTAGTCCTCACATCAAATGGACACACATTCGTATGATCCTCAAAAGCGCCTAAATCAGCGCCTTATCGGTGTTTCGACTTCTAACCTTGTTTTGTTCGGCAGCGGCTTATCAAGTAACTTGTAGTAAATATGAATATCTCGCGGACGGTCTGCCGCATATTCATCTACCGTGATATATTCTATGAGTTCGAGTGCCATTTCACGAGTAATCTCGGGAACGTCAGCGTACTTCTTCAAGCGGTAGATGTATTCGTCAACGTCCTGCTGATCTTGCTTTGCGGCGGAGAGCTTTTCCTCGATCTGTTCGACCTCTTCGGTAAGAGCTTTCTGTTCGGTCTGATACTTCTCCAAAAGAGATACGCACACATCTTCGGGAATCTTTCCGATGACCTTATCTTCATAGATAGACGGTATCAGCTTTGCAAGTTCCGCGAGACGCTTATTAGCAGCATTAAGATGTTTCGTATCCGCCTCGTACTGCTCGGCATTGTACTGTTCTTTCTGAGCCATGAAATATGCTCTCGCAGCTTCTTCGTCCTCAATAACGAGCCTCGATCTCATCTTAATATCTGCCAAAATAACAGCATTCATATCTTTGCGCTTGATATAGTGGCTGTTGCAGAAACGTTTCCCGAAACGGTTGTAGGCACCGCAGTTGTAGTTATGCCTTGTGTAAATGCGAGGAACTTTCTTGCTGCCGTTTGTCGTATTATTGTACATCAGCCGCATTTTATTTCCGCAGTCTTGACAGAACATCAGCCCACTCAACGGATCGGTAATTCCCGTTTTGGTTTTCTTGCCTTGACTTACACTTGCTTCCATCTCCAAAACTTTATCCCACAATTCCTGTGAAACGAGGGGCTCATGGGTGTTTTTAATGATAACCATGTCTTCCTCACTCTTGTTAATTTTTTTGTGGTTCTTATAGCTGACAGTAGTTGAACGAAGCTGAACCAAATGTCCGAGATAAGTCGGATTGTGAAGAATCTTGCGAATCTGAGAACCGCACCATAAGTGTGAACTACTTCGGGTTGTGGTTGTTCTGTTATGTTCGGCTGCGTAGTCAGACGGTGGAAGAATATGCTCATCATTCAGTATATCACAAATATGACGAGGACTGATCCCTTTTGCCCTAAGTTCAAAGATACGGCGGACGACACTTGCCGCAGGTTCGTCGGGAATCGGCAGCTTATTCTCGGTATCGCTCTTGACATATCCATAGGGAGGCATACAAACACGATACTTACCCGCCTTTGCATTAGCTTCAATAACAGCCTTTATTTTCTTGGAAGTCGAGGCGCTGTGCCACTCATTAAAAAGGTTCACAATAGGCATCATATCCAGCGCGGAGCTGTCCTTGTTCGCGGTATCCACATTGTCATTCAAGGCTATGAAACGGATATTATACGTCGGGAAGATATAGTCCGTGTACTGACCCACCTGAATATAGTTCCTACCGAAACGAGATAAGTCCTTACAAATGATAAGGTTGATAACGCCGTTTTTCGCGTCATCGAGTAATCTCTGAACACCCGGTCTGTCGAAATTCGTTCCGCTGTAACCGTCATCAACGTAAATATCAATGAGGTTCCAGCCCTGTTCCTTGACATATTTCGTGAGGATAAGTTTCTGATTTTCTATTGACAGAGACTCGCCCGCCCTCATATCTTCCTGTGAGAGTCTAACGTAAATCCCTGCATTATATATGGTCTGCTTTGCCATAAAAATACTCCTTTCGTAATCAAAGCAGCCATATCCGATATACATATATTATAGCACAGAATATCGGATATGGCAATACTTCGATCAAATATTCTACGCTATTTTATCTGAATTTTCTGTGTCTGAGAGAACTGTATTATTATCATCAACGGCATTATTATCTCTGTAAAGGGTCTCCGATAAAGCGCGGTTCATCGCTATATCTGAAAGCACCTTATCAATATCTTTCTGCCCGACAAAGTGGCTGTGAACGATATACTTCTTGCCGTCGATCTCATATTCGTTAGTGTGCTTGGGGCAGTCCTTATGCTGCTCCGCATATTCAAAAATGTTCA
>JAILFN010000008.1 GCA_024697545.1 Ruminococcus sp. | reverse complement strand
GGTCATGACCTATTCATTTATAATGTGGGCGATGGCGGGGTTTGACGGCGCGAGCTTTGCGATATGCGGCAAGACGATAAGCTCGGCAAGGCGCAACATACTCGACCATGTCATGAAGATATGCAGCGTCATGCGCTTCGGGGTCAAATACAGGCAGTCGCAGAGCAGGATAGACATTTCGATGGGAGGGCGCAGCAACACCTTTTACCTTTTCGGCGGCAAGGACGAAGGCTCGGCGGCGCTGATACAGGGCATGACCCTTGGTGGAGTGCTGTTTGACGAAACGGCGCTCATGCCGCGAAGCTTTGTAGAGCAGGCGGTCGCGAGGTGTTCGCTGCCAAACTCAAAGCTCTGGTTCAACTGCAATCCCGCGGGGGCGGGGCACTGGTTCAAGCGGGAATGGCTCGACAAGGCGAACGAAAAGCGTATGCTTGTAATGCACTTTGGCATGAGCGACAATCCCTCGCTTACCATGCGGGTAAGAAAGCGCTACGAGAGGCTTTACAGCGGCGCTTTTTACGACAGGTTCATACTCGGCAAGTGGTGTGATGTGACGGGGCTGATATACCCGATGTTCTCGCTCCGCAAGCACACAGTCGGGCAGCTTCCCGAGCGGTTCGAGAAATACATCGTAAGCTGCGACTACGGTACCGTCAACCCTTCAAGCTTCGGGCTGTGGGGGCTGAGCGGCGGGGTCTGGTACCGCATCGCGGAATACTACTACGACTCACGGCGTGAGGGTATGCAGAGGACTGACGAGGAGCACTACGCGGCACTGGAGCAGCTGACGGCGGGGCGGAAGATAGACTGCATACTGGTAGACCCCGCGGCTGCGTCCTTCATAACCTGCATACAGCGGCACGGCAGATACAGCGTGAGGAAAGCGGACAACGATGTTCTTGGCGGCATAAGCCGTGTGGCGGATATGCTGAACAGGGGAGTGCTGAAGTTTTCCGAGGGGTGCAGCGACTGCATACGGGAGTTCGGGCTGTACCGCTGGGACGACAGCGCAGCCGCCGACCGTCCGCTGAAGGAGAACGATCACGCCATGGACGATGTGAGGTATTTTGTCAACCACATATCAAAGCGCGGGAGCGACAGCTTTTTCGTGATGGCGCTGGAAAGAGGATAACGGCAAACGCGCTTTCGCGCTTATTGATGTACACGTCAGAAGTCGTCTTAATGTACGGAGCGAATGCGCGTCAAAAGAAAAGGAGGTAACGATACTTTGTTTGGACGAAAGAAAGATACTCCTGCGGCATTTGCCGAAGTGACTGCGGGAGTGGGGCGGCAGTCGGGATTCAGGCTCGCGCCGCACCCGAGGATGATGGAGGAGGGGCTTTACGAAGCACTCAGGGCGAAGGTGCCTGTCATTGACGCGGTGATATCAAAGCTGGTGCGGCTGACGGGAGGATTTTCATTCAGCTGCGAGAACGAGGAGACTGCCGAGCGGCTGACGAAGTTCTTTGAGGAGCTGCCCGTATCGGTATCAGGCAACTCGCTCAGCACCTTTACCGAGATGTATCTCGACAGCCTGCTGACCTACGGCAGAGCCTTCGGAGAGGTGCTGTTCAACGAGGACAGCGGCGACATTGCGGGGCTTTACTGTGCCGACTGCACGCTTTACAGCGTCCGCCGCGGCAGCGACGGCTCACCCGAGATATACTCGATACTGACGGGTGACAAGCTGAAATGCCCCCACCCCGAAAGGATACTCTACACGGTGCAGAACCCCACGCCTAAGTCTCCCTGCGGCACATCGCTGCTCAAGGGTCTGCCCGCGCTTGCCGACATACTTATGAAGATATACTCGACCGTGGGCGAAAACTTTGACCGCGCGGGCAACGTCCGCTATGCCGTGACCTACAAGCCCTCGGGCGACGGCGAGCAGGCGTTTGCCAAGGAGCGTGCGATGGAGATAGCGCGTCAGTGGTCGGAGGGCATGAACGCTTCAAGGGCGGGCAACATCAAGGACTTCGTAGCCGTCGGGGATGTTGACATCAAGGTGATCGGCGCGGACGGAGTTATACTCGACACCGAGATACCCGTGCGGCAGATACTGGAGCAGATAATATCCAAGCTTTCGATACCGCCGTTCCTGCTGGGGCTGAGCTGGTCCACCACCGAGCGCATGAGCTCGCAGCAGGCGGACATACTCACGAGCGAGATAGACTACTACCGCAGGCTGCTGACGCAGACGATCATGAAGATAGTAAAGCTCTGGTGCGGCATAAACGGCGTTGACGAGAGGATAGAGGTCGTATGGGAGAACGTGAACTTACAGGACGAGGAATCGCTCGCGAGGGCGCGGCTCTGCAATGCTCAGGCGGCGCAGATAGAGCGTGGACTCGAAGCATAAGGAAAGGAGAGGAGCTATATGGAAAACACACAGACGGCAGGCAGCAGGGACATGGAGCTGATAAACAGGCTTGCAAGGCGAAAGCTTTCGCCCGAGGAGGTCTACACCTTCCCCGTGGTGCTGTGCGACAACGAGACAGACCGCGACTTCGAGAGGTTTTCGATACCCGCGCTTGAAAGGCTGGCGGAGCTGTTCGTCGGCAAGACGGGGATATTCGACCACGACCCGAAGGGCAGGAACCAGACGGCGAGGATATATTCCGCCGAGCTTGTGAGCGACCCCGGACACACGACCCGCAGCGGCGAGGTATACCACTGCGTCAGGGCGAAGGCTTACATGATGCGTACCCGTTCCAACGAAGACTTTATACGCGAGATAGACGGCGGCATCAAGAAGGAGGTCTCGGTGAGCTGTTCGGCGGCGAAGAAGGTATGCTCGATATGCGGCGCAGATAAGCGCAGGAAGGGCTGCAACCATGTCAAGGGCAGAATGTACGGCGGCAGGCTTTGCGAGAATATCATCGGTGAGCCGACGGACGCTTACGAATGGTCGTTCGTAGCAGTTCCCGCGCAGCCCGCGGCAGGCATAACCAAAGCTCTCGCCGATGGGAGAGAGACAGAGATCAAAGCGCTCAGGCGTGAGCTTACCGAGCAGCGTGCCGAGATAGATAAGGCGCGTGCCGACCTTATAGCCGAGATCGTGCGGCTCGGGCAGTTCTGCGTTCCCGCCTACACGGCGGAAGCGGTAAACGCCCTCTGCGCGGGCATGACGGTAGACGAACTGCTGACATTCAAGGAGCAGACGCGAAAGCTCGTGAAGACGGCGAGGATAAACAGCGTGCTGCAAAGCGGCGATGAAGCCGCCCGAAAGCCCGTGATAGGCGGGTTCAAGCTGAAAAAGTAAGCCCCACAGCCCGGCGCACGAAAAGCTTCGCCGCATCGGGAACGCGGCAGCGTAAGCGTTATGGCAGAGCCGCCACGCGGTATTGCCTGTTTGATAAACACCCGACAGATCGGCGGGCTTTCGGCGAAGGCATGACATACAGACAACAGAGACAACGAAAGAGAGGAAAAACTATGTACACAGATGTTAAACTTGAAAAGGGAATGTATTCCATCACAGGCAAGAGCTTTACCGAAGTGCTGACGGAGCTTGACCCCGACAGCGAGTACAAGGGCACCGACCTCGAGCAGCTTGATGCTTTTGAGAGGCAGCTCAAGAGGTTCGATATCAAGGTATCGGGCGAGGGGTGCGACAAGGTAGAGAAGTTCTTCCTGTCCACAGAATCGGCGGTGCTGTTTCCCGAGTATGTACGCCGTCAGATAAAGGCGGGCATGGACGAGGTGAGCCTGCTGCCCTACATCACAGCGGCGCAGGGATACACCGAGTCATACGATTACAGACCGCTGAGCGTTACGGTAAGCGGCACTACCGCGGGCGTTGCACAGAATGCTGCCGTGCCCACCACCACGGTACAGCTGGGAGCATCGGCATCGGCGCTCACAAAGTTTGCGAGAAAGCTGCTTTGCTCCTACGAATCGGTACGCAAGCAGAGGCTTGAAGCCTTCGGTGTGATACTCCGCGGACTTGGCGCGAACATCTCCCGCGCGATAAACGCAAGTGCGGCATCGGCATTCGCCTCCGCTGCGGCTTCCTCCGCCGCTACATATTCGGGCAGCATCGCATACGCAGACCTGGCGGCATTCTGGGCTTCGATGAGCGACTACGACATGGACGTTATGCTCTGCTCCCCCGCGATGATGGCTGAGATACTCGCGCTCACCGAGATGAAGTACTGCGTCAGCGATTTCATGAGCAGCGGCAGGGTGGTCACACCTTACGGCGTGACCCTCATCAAGTGCCCGAGCCTTGATTCAGACAAGGTGATAGGCATTGACAGCAAGTGTGCCGCCGAGGTGATATACGGCACCGACGTTATCATCGACTGCGACAAGCTGCTCTCGACCCAGAGCGAGGAGGTAGAAGCATCTATTCTCTGCGGAGTTTCGGTACTCACGGGCGGTGCGGTGAAGATGCTCAAAAAGGCAGCGTCCGCAGGCGGCGAGGGCTGATACCGACCGCGTTCCCGCAGCATCATGCGGGACTGAATGACACAAGACATTAGCAACAAAGACCCTACCCTTCACGGATATATCCCCGCTGCGACACGGCGGGGATATGCCGTAATATGGGACAGAGTTCGGATGCAAAGACCGAAAGGAGACAAGTACATATGGAATACCTAAACTACGACAGGGTAAAGGCGAGATTTCTGAGCGTTACGGGAATGCCCGCGGATGAATTTACCGAGGGGAGCATATTCGATAACGCCGAGCAGTTCGTGCTGAGCCACCTGAGCAAGCCGCCCGAGGAGCTTGACAGGCGTGAGCTGAAGCTTTGCGAGTACGCGGCGGCGGCTGTCGCGGTGTACGATCACTGCATGATACTCCGCCTTACCGACCGTCCCGTCATGAGCGAGACGGGAAAGGTGACGGCGCAGAGGGAACAGAAGGACATAATGCAAGCGGCGGCAGAGCTGAGGCGCGAGGCATTCGGGCAGCTTACCGCGGCGGGCATCGCAGCACCGCTCGAATTTGCGTTCATCGAAGTTTGAAGAAAGGAGACAGAAAAAATGGAGATCACCGATACAGCCATGACACTTGTGAGCGGAGCGCTTTCGGGTGCGGGGTTCGATGTGCGGCAGGCGTATACATCAGATCAGCCGCAGGCGCTCGACACTGCTGTACTTTCAGCTGCCAAGGTAGAGCTTTCCGAGCTTGACAGCGTAAGCGGGAGCTGCCGCGCAGAGGTCACGGTAACTGCAAAGCTTCTGGCGGCGGAGAAAGGATTCTTCGGGGCAGAGCGTTTCAGCGGGCATTGCGAGAGCGCTCTGAAGTCGCTCTACTTCGGCTCGGCAGTGCTGATAAGCCGCGCGGAGCTTTCGGGGCTGGGCAGGAATATACAGCTGAGAAGATGCGAGAGGACGCTTACCGTAACTGCGGTATTTATCATAAACGATGAGGAGGTAGGAGCATGAACGCTTCGGGAGAAAAATGGAGAGCGGAGATAGACGGCACGGCGTATTATTTCGACAGCTTCAGCATGGAGTGTATCAGCAAGATAGCCGACACACCGCTGATAGACGGCGGGGTATACCGCAGGCGGACGCTGCCCGCTATCTACGAGCTTGCCTTCGGGATGAGTGTCGGGCACTCGGCGCTTGAGAGCTGCCGTGCGCTGATGTCAGCCCGCGCGGCGACGAGCTGCACGATACGCATGGGTCAGACGGTATTCAGCGACTGTATGCTGAGGCGCGGCGGGTTCAAAGCGGCAGACGGCAAGGAAAAGGCGATGTTTGAGATAAGATTTACGGGGGTGTGCGTATAAATGGCTGCATACATAAGACTTGTAACGGGCGGCGGCTCGGGTGACTACACCGACTACACGGACATAGTGAGCTTTACATTCGAGCGCGAGCGGTACCGTGCCTTCACGGTATTTGAGGGTGTTGCCGTCGGGGAGTGCGATCCCTCCGTGGTGAGGGAGGTGAGGTTTTACCTCGACGGCAGGCTGATGCACCGCGGCACGGCAGACAGCCTTGTGAGCGAACGCCGCGGCAGGGTGCAGCAGATACGAGTGAAGTCCTGCGGCTTCACGCTTTCGCTGGGCGAGAACGAGCTTGAACCGGGCATAGTGACGAATGCCACGCTCCTGAAGCTTGTGCAGCGCAGCCGCACTTCAACGTCGGATTTCAGCATACAGACAGGCACGCCCGAGGTCAATTACATCTACGTCAAGGAGCACACGACCCTCTGGCAGGCGATGTGCGTATACACGGCAAAGGCTTACAACAGCTATCCGTTCATACGGGATCAGAACCTTGTCATGTGCAGGCTGACCGCGCCTTCGACATACATCTTTGTCAACGAAAAGATCACCGAAGCGAGCAGGGGAGTTAAGCTTTCAAGTCTGATATCCGATGCTTACACGGTAGACAACAGCGACGAATGGACGATAAGCCGCACCGACAGCTATGCCCGCGAGCGCCACATCGCGCGGCAGAGGTATTACGCCCGCGACCTCGAGTGGGCATACGATCCATCGGCGGGGCTGAAATACCACATGGGCAAAGCCGCCGCCGGCAGGCAGTATCAGCAGTTCACCTATCAGGGCTTCAAGGGAGAGCAGCTTTGCGACCTCGCGTATTTCTCGGGCGGCGGAGTTTCCATCGGCGGAAAGCAGATAGATCTTATCAGGATCTCAGGCAGCGAAAAGGGGGTATTCACGACGGTGCGTTGTTACAGCGATGTTTACTGCGGGTGAGCTGGTTGAAGCAAGGGGAGAAAGCACCTTTCTCCCCTTTTTGTTCAGGGCTGAGAACTTACAGTCATATCAATTAAACATACAACGCTCCATATCAACCGCCCCTAAAAGCGCACCATCGCCCCCAGTACGAACACGGGTGAGTTAGTCGAGGCAAAGAGGATAAGGAGATGGGGGAGCGCGAGGGGGTAGGAACCTTAAGGGGAAAGTCCTCGACTACGGCGATAGCCACCCCATCCTGTCCCCTTGTGGTTCCTATCCCCTCGCAGTCAGGGTGCGAAATGAACAGCCATATCAAACTACTATTCAGAGGACTATTCATAATTCCCGCCAAGCCTGTCGTTTGTTTGTGCCCTTGAACGCTAAGTTTGTTGCTGCTTTTTTGATAGCGCCTTGATTGCGAGGGGGACAGACACCAAGGGGGACAGGACGGGGAGGCTATCGGCTGCATTCCACATATGCTTCGCATATGCAGGACTTTCCCCCTAGGTTTCTGCCCCCCTCGCCTCCCCCCCACTTCCTTACCCCTTTTGCCTCGAACAGCTCACTCGTGTTCGTACTGGGTTTGATGGTGAGCTTTGGTTTTGGTTGATATGGAGCGTTGAATGTCGTTTGATGTGATTGTAAGTTCTCAGCCTTGACTAACCCACTTGTGTTCGGGTTGGGGCTTTATTTGCGAATGTGGTTGGGTCGGTTGTAGGTTTCGCAGTCGTGGGTTTGGCGGGGAGCTTAAAAAAGCGTGGAGAGAATTAAAAAAATAGTTGACATTTGTTCTTATTTGTGATACAATATATTAAAAGTATGCCGTAACGGGCAGACAGGGGGCAGCATTTATGTTAAAGGCTATGAAATGCAAAAACGTAAAGATAACCGGCGGAGTGTTCAGGGAGCGCATGGATCTCGACCGCGCTTATCTTGCTGAACTTGATACGGGAGCGCTGCTTCAGAATTTTCATATAGAAGCAGGTATCCCCGTAAAGGGTCAGCAGACTGTATATGAGCCTGAAAACTCGGGACTGCACTGGGGCTGGGAAGCTCCGACCTGCCAGCTCAGGGGTCATTTCCTCGGTCACTGGATGTCTGCCTGCGCCAGACTTTTTGACACCGACGGCGATCTTGAACTTCGCGCAAAGCTTGAATGCGTCGTGTCGGAGCTTGCAAGATGCCAGAAACGCAACGGCGGCGAGTGGGTAGGCTCGATACCCGAGAAATTCTTTGATATAATGGCGGGCGAAGAGTATATATGGTCGCCGCAGTACACGATGCACAAGACGCTGATGGGGCTTGTAGATGCTTATAAATATGCAGGTGTCAGGCAGGCGATTGATATCGCAGACAGACTTGCCGACTGGTATATCAGGTGGGCAGAGAAGATGCAGACCGTTGCCCCGTCAGCTGTTTACAAGGGCGAACAGGGCGGTATGATGGAGATCTGGGCTGAGCTTTATTATGAGACAGGCAAGGACAAGTACCTCACCCTCATCGACCTTTACCGCGACAACGGGCTTTATACTCAGCTGAACAACGGCGGAGATGCGCTTTCGGACGATCATGCAAATGCCAGCATACCGCTTTCCCACGGTGCTGCGCGTATGTACGAGCTCACGGGCGATGAATACTGGAGCCGCACGACAGACCTTTTCTGGAAGAACGCCGTCACCGACAGGGGAATGTTCGCCACAACGGGCGCGAATGCGGGCGAGTTCTGGATACCAAAGAAAAAGCAGGCGCAGTACCTTTCCGACAACGATCAGGAGTTCTGCACCGTTTATAATATGGTACGCACCGCCGACTACCTGCTCCGCAGGACGGGCGAGACGAAGTATGCCGATTACATCGAGCGTGCGCTCTACAACGGCTTCCTGGCGCAGCAGAATATGCACACGGGAATGCCGACATACTTCCTGCCGCTGAGGTCGGGAGGAAAGAAGAAATGGGGCAGCAAGACCCGTGATTTCTGGTGCTGCCACGGCACGATGGTGCAGGCGCAGACGCTTTATCCGCAGCTGATATACTACACTAATGCGGACGAGAACCGAATAAGCGTTATGCAGTATATACCGTCGGAGGGTCAGATAAAGCTGGGCGAAGCGAGGGTGCTGATAAGTCAGACGACCGAGATGAAGAACTACAATAATCAGGTGTTCTTCGATGAGCAGAGCGGCGAAGAGAAGTCACGCTGGTCGCTGAAGTTTGACGTGACCTGTGTAAGACCCGCGAACTTCAAGCTTGCTTTCAGGGTTCCCGCGTGGGCGAAGGGCGTGACCATGACCATCGACGGGGAACAGGCGGATGCCGAGGTGGTGAACGGCTGTATCGAGATCGAGCGTGAGTGGGAGAAGAGCACGATATACCTCATGTTCACAAGCAGTATAGAGTTTGAATCGCTGCCCGATGCGCCGGAGCTTGCTGCGGTAGTTGACGGCCCCATAGTCCTTGCGGGGCTTATCGACCGTGACTGCGGTCTTGAGGGAGAAGCTCCCGAGGAGATCTTCCTGCCCAGGAGCGAGCACACATACGGCACATATGTATGGAGGCAGAACCGCTACGTCACGAGAAAGCAGCCTGTGAACATCGAGTTCATACCGCTTTACGAGGTGACGGACGAGGTATATACCGTCTATTTTACAAGGAAATAAAAGAACAGGACTGCTGCAAGCTGCGGCAGTCCTGTCTGCGTTTTGCGAAAAAAACTGCTGCATCGCTGCAGCAGTCATGATGTAATATTTCAGCCGAGATCCTTTTTAAGCACATCGTAGTTCGACTTCATTATGGTAAGGTATGTTTCGCCCGCATCAATGCGATCCTGCGACACCGACTGCATGGAATCGAGCACCGAGATCTTCTGATCCTTCGACTTTGTATTGTCTATCACCGACTGAGCTATCCTGCCGTCGGAGTTCTCGATGGTGTATATCGTGTCCACACCAAACTCGTCCGCCTTGCCCGCGAGGAATGTTATAGTTTCAAAGCTCGCCTCGCTCTCGGCGGAGCAGCCTGCGAATGCGGCGTAGTAGTCAAGTCCGTAGTCGTCCACGAAATAGCGGAAGGGGAACCTGTCGCCGAAGATGAGCGTTTTCTGCTGAGCGCCGTCCGCCAGCGATCTCAGATCTTCATCGAGCGCTTGCAGCTTTTCTGTATACGCATTCAGATTTTCCTGATAGGCAGCCGAATTATCGGGATCCAGCTCGGACAGCTCGTGGGATATCCTGCCGCAGACAGCCTCGGCATTTCGTACAGAGAGCCAGACGTGCTCGTCGTACTCTGCTTCCTCCTCTTCGCCGCCTTCTTCCTCTTCCTCGGGCTGCATACCCTCTTTCAGCTCCTCTTCCTTAGCGGAGCTTCCCACCGAATCCAGCAGTGAGATGGTACGCATATCCTTATTGTCCGCTGTCTTCAGCGCGTCTCCCACCCATGTGTCAGACTCACCGCCGACGTATATGAGCAGGTCGCAGGAGGATATCTTCATGATATCCTCGGCAGTCGGCTGATAGCTGTGGAGATCCGTGCTGCCGTTTATGAGGCAGGTGATATCCGCGTCAGCCGCCTTATCGCCGAGTATCTCGCGCACCCAGTCGTATTCGGGAAAGATGGTGCAGACTATGCTCAGCCCGTCCTTTTTTTCCTTCTTTTCCGCACTGCCGCAGCCCGCCGCGCATACAGCCAGCGCCAGCGAAAGTGCAGCCGCAGTTATCCTCTTTAAAAGCATTTTTCATACCCTCCGAATTTGCTGAAATTGATAATCACTTTCAGTTTCAGATTATATCACATCTGCTTCCGCTTGTCAACAGCGGGTGTGAGTTTTTACAATTACTTTACAATTGAGAATGATTCTCAATTGTTGCACCGATGCCGCAAAAAGCTATCCCCCGTTTGCCGCTATGAATTACCGCGGCGCAAATCCTGCATTTTCTGCTGCTTATTTTGGCAATATGCACTTAAAAATGCAATTTTGTTGTGCATAACTTACGAATTTCTCTGATTATTTAATGAATTATATAAAAAAATTCGTTTTACCTATTGAAATCGGTGAAAAAAAGGTGTATAATAGATGTAGTCGGTTTTTTACCGAAAGAATTTTATCAAACTATGGAAAGAAGGACTTTTGTATGTTAGATATCAGGATCGAACGTACTCAGACACCTAAGGAAAAGCCCACCGATGAGAGCAAGCTCGGATTCGGTCATATTTTTACCGACCATATGTTCATTATGAACTACGACACCGGCAAGGGCTGGCATGACGCAAGGATCGTCCCCTACGGCGACCTCACCCTTTCCCCCGCTTCCATGTGCCTGCACTACGGTCAGGAGATATTCGAGGGACTCAAGGCTTACCGCACCGCTGACGGTTCTATCCAGCTGTTCAGACCCGACGAGAACTACAAGCGCATGAACGTTTCCTGCGACAGAATGGTCATCCCCCAGCTCAACGAGGAAGACTGCATACAGGCTACCAAGGCTCTGGTAGAGATGGAGAAGGATTGGGTTCCTCATTCCGAGGGTACTTCGCTGTACATCAGACCCTTTATCATCGCGACCGACCCCTATGTAGGCGTTCGTCCCGCAGACCACTATCTGTTCATGATAATCCTTTCGCCCTCCGGCGCATACTACTCCACAGGTCTCAACCCCGTTAAGATCTATGTTGAAAAGCAGTATGTCCGTGCGGTACGCGGCGGTACGGGCTTTGCAAAGACCGCTGCAAACTATGCTATCTCCCTGAAGGGTCAGGCAGAGGCTCACGAGCAGGATTACGAGCAGGTGCTCTGGCTCGATGGCGTTGAGCAGAAGTATGTTGAGGAAGTTGGTTCCATGAACATCTTCTTCGTTATCGACGGCGAGGTCATCACTCCTCAGCTGACAGGCTCGGTACTTCCCGGCATCACCAGAAAGTCCGCGCTTGAGATCTGCAAGAAGAAGGGCTACAAGGTATCCGAGCGCCGCATCTCCATCGAAGAGATCGCAAAGGCTTACGACGAGGGCAAGCTCGACGAGGTATTCGGCACAGGTACTGCCGCAGTTATCTCCCCCGTAGGACACCTCAAGTGGGGCGACAAGATCATGACCATCAACAACAACGAGATCGGACCCATCTCTCAGATGCTTTACGACACCATGACCGGTATCCAGTGGGGCAAGCTGCCCGACGAATTCGGCTGGATCTGCAAGGTCTGCGAGGGCTGAGCCGACGGCTTACGGGCTGTAAACAGATCGGCATCCTCGGCTTTTTGCCGTAAACACATATGAAATAAACTTGCCCCCGAGCATTTCAAAACGCTCGGGGGCATTCTATTTTATACGGTTGCTAAGCTAAATCATAGTTTACTTAATTGGTAACTCCATTTCGGAGGTCATGGAAACAAATCCATATCTTTCATACAGTTTTCTTCCCATATCTGTTGATTCAAGACTGATAACTGTGACCCCGCGCTTTTTTGCGTCCTGAATGAGCAGATCAAGAGTTCTTGTGGCAACGCCCTTTCTTCTGTAATCCGATCTGGTGTACATATTCATTATATATGCTTTTTTTCCTGTCGGATTATGAAATGTTGGCATAACTGTATAGTAGCTGATCCCGCCGGCACCAATAAATACATCTTCGTCAAAAACAAGGTAAGCTGTATGAGAGCCATTTGCTAAAGCATTCTCATAATAAGCACGGGTCTCTCTTTCAACTCTCGTCATATCAATACTGTCATCAAGACCATTTGCAGCTCTTAACACTTCAATTCGAGTTTTTGTCAAGATATTCAAATCATCAATGGTCGCTTTTTTGTATTCAAATTCCATTAATCTGATCTCCTAAATTCCGATTTA
>JAILFN010000127.1 GCA_024697545.1 Ruminococcus sp. | reverse complement strand
AAGCAAAGTTTTGTTGCGAAAGTCCGTGATGATAGCGATGAGGTTCCACCTGTTCCCATGCCGAACACAGAAGTTAAGCTCATCTACGCCGAAAATACTTGCCTGGCGACGGGTTGGAAAGATAGGTAGTTGCGGACACTATGCACCATTAGCTCAGATGGTAGAGCAACTGACTCTTAATCAGTGGGTCCTGGGTTCGAGTCCCCGATGGTGCAGTTTACTGGCCGGTTGGTCAAGCGGTTAAGACTTCGGCCTCTCACGCCGACAACACGAGTTCGAATCTCGTACCGGTCATGACAGAAATATTCTGTTGCAAACGGAATCAAGCAAGAAGAGTTTGCTTGATTCTTTTTTGTAAGGTTCATTAGCTCAGTTGGTTAGAGCTCCCGGCTCATAACCGGACGGTCCTGGGTTCGAGTCCCCGATGAACCACCAGATCCCCTGCTTCGGCGGGGGATTTTTTTTTAAGTATCAAGCCCCTGATAGTCGGATGACAGTCAGGGGCTTGGTATTTATAATTTTATGAGTTTATTATCTTTTCGAGCTCTTCGGGAGATGAAAGGATCTCAAGTGCTTTTTCTATTTCCTCAGATGGGGCGGTATTCAGATCGGGCAGAAAATTATTGATTTTTTCTATTGCAGCTCAAGGATTGATAGTTCTCTTTATATTCTTGAACTTTCTTGAGTATTCATTATCTACAGCCTGTTCGAAACTGTGAGAGGTCTCGGAATTATAGTCTTCAAGAAGATCTTTTATGCATCTGACTGTTTCTTCCATGATAAGGGCTTTATACTTCTTTCCTTTGCCAACATATGTGAATCCGAGATAATCATAGATCGACAGAAACAATCGGTACGCTAACAGGCATTTATTAAGAGGATCGGTCTCGGCGTCAAAAAGCGGGCGGAACTTGTTTTCTAAAAGTCTTTTTACTTGTGAACTTTTGGGATCCCACGCTCTGTCAAGTTTGTAGACTTCGCAAACATCTTCAATTCCGTCGATAAAAGCACTGATGGAAAAATACAATCCTGTAAGATCTCCATCATAATCTTCGTCATCATAGATCCTGTTCTTGCCTTTGTATACCGCAGTCTCAAAAAGATAGCTTTCACAGAAACTATGGAAAAAGTCTTCTTCATTTTCAAAAGTATCACTCAAAAAGAAGCTTACGTTGACGTTGATATAAGCATAATAATCACTACGGTAAGGAAGTTCGCGTTGTTCTGTCATAAGGGCAATTATGTTATCTTTGACGGTGGTGTGTCCCGCCTCGTAAATGCGTTTTATTCTTTCCGTCTCTTCTTCTGTCAGTTCTCTCAGAGCTATTTTGTTCACTTTTGTGTCAAGATAGCTTTCGGAGATCCCATAGTCATCGGTTATCTCCATCTGAGAAAATGAAGTGCGGACGGAATATATCATGTTGAGCAGAGCCTTGAACTCGCTTGTTTTTTCGTCGTCAAAAAGCTCTCCCGAAAGAGGGAAAAACACCTTGCAGAAATCCTTGCAGACTTTTTTATCATCGAAGTGGACAGAAAAGGTCTCGCTCATTTCATCGCCGAAATCTATATGGATATGTTCATCGTCATATTCGCATACCCAGTTTTTTGTAGCACCACGCTTCTTTACTTTTTTAGCCATTTTCTCAAATACTTCGATCGGTTTTCGGGTGCGCTTAAGTTTTAGGGTAAAAAACAATGTTGTGCTGTCTCTCATATCCGTCATAACAGTTCTCCTTTGGTTTAGTTCTGATAGTTTATTATAACACTTTGTTTATGATATGTCAATTATCTAATTATCTTTTTTCAGAGTGACATTTGTTTTTTTCTATCCTGGTTTTATCTCCCTATATAGAAAACGCCTATTTATTTGTAGAAATATACTATTTACTTTATATAATTATTGTGATATAATGTTATAAATAACGAATATAAACAGGAGGAATATGAAATGTATAAGGCTAATGACGATCGTTATCAAAACATGGTGTACCGCAGATGCGGAAGATCGGGGCTGAGACTGCCTGCCATATCACTCGGGCTATGGCAGAACTTCGGCTACGGATCAAGCTTTGAGAACGCCGAGAAGATGTGCAGGACGGCTTTTGACCTCGGTATCACGCACTTTGACCTCGCCAACAACTACGGCCACCCCTTCAACGGCTCGGCTGAGGAAAACTTCGGACGGATACTTGACCGCGGGCTGAGAGAATACCGTGACGAGCTTATCATCTCGACAAAGGCGGGCTACGATATGTGGGCAGGTCCCTACGGCGACAAGCACGGTTCGAGGAAATATCTTGTGGCATCGCTCGATCAGTCGCTGCACCGCATGGGGCTTGAATATGTAGATATATTCTATCACCATGTATACGACCCCGAAGCTCCCGCCGAGGAGATCGCGGTGGCTCTCGATGACATAGTAAAGCGCGGCAAGGCACTTTATGTCGGTGTATCAAACTACAACAGCGCACAGACCGCCGAGATATACGATATCTTCCGCGAGCTGCACACCCCCTTTATCGTGAATCAGCCGTCCTACTCTATGCTCAACCGCTGGGTTCAGGAGGACGGGCTCAACAAATGGGTGGGCGAGCACGGCATCGGTCTGGCGGTGTTCTCCCCGCTGCATCAGGGCTTGCTGACCGACAGATACCTCAAGGGCATTCCCGAGGATTCGAGAGTCGGAAAGGGCAACACATGGGTCGGCGGTATGCTTACCGAGGATATGGTAAAGCGCCTCAACGCCCTTAATGAGATAGCAAAGGAACGCGGACAGAGCTTATCGCAGATGGCGGTTGCATGGCTGCTGAATGACCCTGCCGTAGCAACGGTGCTTTGCGGAGCGAGCCGTCCCGAGCAGATAATAAACAACGTCGGAGCTTTGAAGAAGCTTGATTTCAGCGAGGATGAACTGAACAGGATATCCGAGCTTATAAAGTAAAGGAGGCAGACCATGAAAGCAGGAAACAGGATATGGCGGGCAGCCCTGTCGGGGACTGCTGCGGCAGTTATGGCATTAAGCTCGTTCGGCGGCATGATACCCGCAAGCGCTGCCGATGAACCTAACACTTACGACACCCTTGAAGTAGACCGCGAGGCGAAGCAGAAGTTTGAGAATGACACCGCAGCAAAGACCAAGCTGCCTGTGATAAATATAACGACATATCAGAACAGCGAGCTTATCCTTTCAAAGGAAGTATACACAAAGTGCGTGGTCGATGTTTTCAACGTTGACGAGTCTATGGAGCTTGACGAGATCTCGGCGGGCATAAAGGTGCGCGGCAATTCCAGCGCATACTACGGCGACCCCGAAAAGATCAAAAAGAACCCCGTTCCCTACCGCATAAAGTTCGACAAGAAGCAGAATATGCTCGGTATGAACGACGGTGCAAAGTGCAAGAGCTGGGTGCTTCTTAAATCAGACTGGAATCTTGTTGCCAACGAAGTAGCGCTAAGAATGGGCAGAGAGCTTTTTGATGACACCGCTTACTGCTCGGATTCTCAGTTCGTGCATCTTTATGTAAACGATAAGCTTCAGGGTACATATGTCCTCTGCGAGCAGTGTCAGGTGGACGAGAACAGGGTAAATATAACCGAGCCGGAAAAGGACTACACAGGCACCGATATCGGCTACTACATGGAGCTTGACAACTATGCCTATACGATAAACGATGACGGCACGATAACAAGCGAAGATCCTTACTTTACGATGGATTATGAGGAAGCGACCGTCACCGATATAAGGGGCATCGAAAGGCAGTTTGTTCCCGCCGAGTATACCATCAAGAGCGACACATATTCCGAAGATCAGGTGGAGTTTGCAAACAAGTACCTCAACAACGTCTTTGAGCTGCTGTACAGAGCGACCGAAAAGGGCGAGTATCTGACATTCGACGAGAATTATGACCTTGTGCCTTCGGAATACACCAACGCCAAGGATTGCATCACCGCCGTTATGGATATTGATTCGGTGGTTGATATGTACCTGCTGTATGAGATCGTTCACGACTACGACTGCGGCGAGGGCAGCTTCTATATGTGCGCCGACTTCGGAAAGGAAAAATTCCCCAAGCTGCAATTTACCTCACCGTGGGATTTCAACTGGGCATATAACGATTCGACAAGCCGCTACTGGGCGGGTGCTTTCTGCGCCAGCTCATTTGTAAGGCGCTACGGCGACAGATCAAACCCGTGGCTCATACTTCTCGCAAAGCAGGACTGGTTCCATGAGCTCTGCACCGAAAAGTGGGAGGCTGAAAAGTCTAACATCAGGGACGTTATAAGCTATGAGAGAAGCATACTCAAGGAATATGAGACAGACCTTAACGTAAAAGAACCCTACGGCACAGGCAGTGCTGAAGGCACTCTTCAGTGGGTAGACAAGCGCCTGAACTGGATGGACGAGACTTTCGCAAAGCCCGTGATCGACCTGTCGGGTGCGTCGGCTTCCACCAAGGGAAAGACCTATACCTATATCGGCAAGGACAGAAAGCCGACAGTCACCGTTACGCTTGACGGCAAGGTCCTGAAAAAAGGAACCGATTATACGATAGCATATACGAACAGCAAAAACTGCGGAAAGGCGACCTACACCGTTACCGGTATCGGCGACTACGTCGGCACCGTTTCGGGAAGCTTTATCATAAAGCCCGCGAAGATGCAGCTCAGCAAGGTGACAAAGCCCAAGAGCAAGACGATAAAGGCAGTCTGGAAAAAAGCAGGCGGCAAGGTCAGCGGATATAACGTACAGATCGCGCTGAACAAGACATTTACCAAGGGTAAAAAGAATTATTACATCAAAAAGGGCGACGCTGTTTCAAAGACCATCACAAAGCTGAAAAAGAAGACCTATTATGTAAGAGTAAGAGCTTACAAGAAGGTAGGAACGAAGAACTATTTCGGAGCTTACAGCAATGTGAAAAAGGTCATAGTGAAGAAGTAATACTTTTTAGTTCCGACAGATACTGCCGCTGGCAGAGCGGACGGGTGGGGCAGCACACGCTGCTCCGCCTTTTTTTGTTCCCGCATTACGACCTGACTGACCACATTTTCAGCGGCATAAACATTCAAAGCAGCACAGCAGCCACCACCCCACAAAAGAAAACTATATGTTGATTTATTCACCAAATGACGATACCCGATTTTGTGCAAAGCGGCAGTTTTTTTGGGCGGTCTGCAACATTCTATTGACGGATTTGTGACGAATGTGTTATACTATATTAGAATGCAGTATTATGCGGTTTAGCCGCTTAAACTGCAAAAACGTATGTCAATTATTGTAAGACTGATATATTTCTGATACGGATACGGAGGGTAACTGATGAGTCAGGAGAAAAAAGTTATAGATTATTCGACCTATTCGTCCTATAAGGATACGGTGAAGAGTCTGACCAAGGATCTGAAGGAACTGCTTACGCTCAGCGAGGAGATCTCGCTTACAAACACCGCGGAATCTATCCGCGAGACTATCGAGAAATCAGCTGACGAACACTTTGAAGTCGCTATCGTGGGTGAGTTCAAGCGCGGTAAGTCTACGCTTATAAACGCGATGCTCGGTCAGGACGTGCTTCCTGCCGATGTTCTTCCCGCGACAGCTACGCTCAACCGCGTGACTTACAGCGAGGAGCCTTATGTTCAGGTGGAATATAAGGACGGACACTCGGAAAGAGTCGATATCGACCAGCTGGAAAATTACGTTACAAAGCTGACGCTTGAATCGGAAGAGGTGGCAGAGACCGTTAAGGAAGCTACCGTTTACTACGAGACCGATTTCTGCCGCAATAACGTTGATATCATCGACACCCCCGGACTCAACGATGATGAGCAGATGACAAACGTTACGCTTTCGATACTCCCGAAGATCGACGCGGCTGTTTTCGTTATATCCGCAAACAGCCCCTTCTCGCAGTTTGAAAAGGACTTCCTTGAAAAGAAGATGCTGACTTCCGATGTCGGACGTATCATCTTTGTTGTAAACTGCTTCGGCACATTCTCTCCCGAAGATGAAAACAAGATAGTCGAGACCGTCCGCACCCGTATCACCAAGTACGTTATGGATAAGGCGAAGATGGTAATGGGTGAGGAGTCGAGAGAGTTCGCGGTATATAAGAGAAAGATCGGCACGCCCAAGGTAATAGGCGTGTACGCGAAGCGCGCCCTGACGGCGAAGAAGATAGAGGACGATGATCTGCTCGAAGAATCCAACTTCCCCGAGTTTGAAAAGGCGCTCGAAAATATGCTCACCCGCGACCGCGGCTCTATCACCTTACAGATACTTGCGAACAAGATCACAAATTCAGGTACGGAGATACTGCGCTCTGTTGTAATGCAGGAGAACGCACTCATGATGGCGAACGATGAGTTCATGGAGCGCTACGAAGCCGCCATCGCCGAGATCGACGACATCAGAAACAAGAAGAGACAGGAATTTGTACGCATAAACGAAGCCGCAAATCAGGTGTTCGATGACCTAAAGCCTGTGCTCGATAACTACTGGGATAACATCGAAGAAGCCGCTATGAAGGTCATCGACGGCTACCGCATGACCTCGGACGATTTCAAGAGAGATCAGTTAAAGCTTGTTTCCGCCAAGCTGACCGAAAAGATCCGCGAGGGTATCCAGGACAGAGCGCAGATAATCTGCGAGCAGATACAGAACAGCATAAACGTTGCCGTAAGCGTTGAAGCCGAGAGATTACAGGGCTTTGAGGACGCATTCTTCCAGAGCGTTACCAAGATACAGGAAATGTTCGTGATGCCCGAGAAGATATCCAAAAACGGCACCGTTGCCGACAGAAGTATCGGCGCGGCACTCGGTTCGTTCGGCGTTGGCGCTGCATTCTTAGGCTTCCGCGAGGCGGGCGTTAAGGGCGCACTGCTCGGCGGCGTTACGGGACTTATAAGCTTCTCTTCGATATTCTTTACCACCGTGCTGGCACTCAGCCCCGCATGGCCTGTCGCACTCTGCGTAATGGCGGTAGCGGGCTTTGCAGGTACTTTCAGCGCGGGCTTTGCCATTGATAAACTTCTTGTCAATGAGCGTATTGATAAATACAAGAACAGCTTCAAACAGCAGGTCAAGAAGCAGTTCCATGAGATGAGACTCAACAACGACTTTACCGAGACTGTAAGACGTCAGGTTTATTCCGCATTCGACGGACTCAAGAGCAAGATCGAGGAAGAAACGGAGATCATTCTTCGCGATACTCAGGAAACTCTTGATAACCTGAACGCACTCAAGACCGAAAAGAATGATGTCTCCGAACGTGAGATGGACAGACTCCACGGCGTGGCTGAACGCGCAGGAGCCATAGTCTCCGATGCCTACGCAGTACGCAAGGCGGTAACGGACTCTATGGAGGCTAGCTGAGCGTTTTCCTGAGGGCTCTGCCCTCAGACTCCCGCCAAAGAACCCCTTTTGGAGAAGGGGTTCTCTGGACTCTCCCTAAACCTCTTTGTTCTTTTTCAGGCAGGGGCTCCAGCCTTGACTGAAAAAAGAGACCTTTTTCAGGTCTGCACATTACTGTAAAAACGGTATGCCCCTGCCTGAAAAAGAATAGAAAAAGTTTAGGAGGGGTCCGGGGAGACCCTTTCCAAAGGGTCCCCCGGCGGGGGTACGGGGGCAGAGCCCCCGAGACCGCGACCATCTAACTTACAAGGAGGACAGATACATGAGTGTTACCGTGTCATCGGTAAATCCGTTGTTGAATATAGATACAAATTTTCGGAGTTATCTGAATGCTTACACCAGGTCGTTTCAGAACCATGTTATTGACGGGCAGCTGGACTATGCATTTGATTCCGACTTTGCCGTAAGGCAGAAGATAATAGGGCTTTCGGGCTGGAGCAAGCTTTCAAAAGCCATAAATACAGTAGACATCGGCGCGGAGGCAAAGCATCTTTTTTTGCAGTGCGAGCAGGCGGGACCTTTGAAGTATCCCGAGATATATGACATACTAAAGCGCTGCTGCGAAAGACTTGAGCTGAATCTTCCCATAATGCTGATACGCAAGGACTATGAGAACCCTCTCATATATTCCATCGCGAGCGACATAATAGAGCCGAGCATCATAATAACAAGACCGCTGCTTGATATGTGTTCCGATGACGAGCTTGAACTTCTCATCGGTGCCGAGTGCGGGCGCATACAGAACAACCACTGCGTTTACAACTGGGCGTTCACATACTTAAACTACAACAGGTTCGCATACAAGCCTTCCGAGCGCAGCTATAAGGGTGCTGTCAACAGCCAGATAGTCGGCGCACTTTCCGACTGGGTGAGGTATGCAGACATCACCGCCGACAGAGCTGGCATGATATGTATGCAGTCCCCCGGCAGGTACATCGAGGTGATCTGCGGGCTGCTGAACAAGGGCTATGTTGATTTCTACGGCAGATCTCAGAAAGAATTCGTGCCGCAGGTCATCGAAGCTCTGGTCAAGGCTAACAGGGGCATCGCGGTAAGAAGCCTTATGCCCGACATGGGCGAGCCTTTGCAGAAAAGGATAGTCGCTTCCGCGGAATTTCTCGGCTGCGAATCGCTGTTTCGGTGGCGGCGCGATATACAGTCAACCGACGCACATACCTGCAACGGGCAGATATGCGACGTAAGATGCAATATAATACTGGCGACGGGAGGACATTGATATGAGCGAATACATCAAAGCCGCCGCTGCCAACGACATCAAGATCATAAGAGATTGTTTCAAGAAGCTTGCGGCGAACGACAAGCTTGCGGCAATACTCGGTCAGGACTTCGCAAACGGGGTCAAGGACTGGAACACGCTTATAGACAAGCGCAGCCGCGAGCCTTTCACACTGGTGATACTCGGCGATTTCAAGCGCGGCAAGAGCACCATAATAAACGCGCTGATAGGGCATGAGATAGCACCTTCAAACGTATCGCCCGAGACTTACACGATAAACGAGATATCCTACGGCAGCAAGCGTGAAGCCACCGCCGTGCTTGAAAACGGCGACAGAGTTCCGCTCGAGTTCACGGATATCACAAGGGACAGGCTGGAGCAGCTGATGAAGATGTTCCCCGCAAAGGTCGAGCATCTTGAGATAAAGGACAACGCGCCGATACTCAAAGAGATACGCATAGTTGACACCCCGGGACTTTCCGACCTTGACTACCTTGACAGGCAGGTTACAGAATACCTTGTCAATGCAGACGCCATAATGTATGCGGCGAGCAGCCTGCTGCCGTTTTCCGAATCCGAGCAGATATACTTAGCTTCGCACGTTCAGCCAAGAAAATTCGGTATGCTTTATGTGCTGGTCAACATGATAGACGCGCTCAATACCCAGAACGATGTTGATAAGATAATCAGGCGCTTCAAGGTGCTGAGCGAGAAGATAGTGCCCAATTCATTCGTTTACGGCATAAGCGGTGCCGATGAGCTGCGCCGCAAGATGGGCAAGACAAGGCTTCCCGACAAGGGCACAAGGGAGTTTTACGAGACCCAGTTCATGCAGTTTGAGATGTCGCTGCAAAGGGATATAATACTCCGTAAGGATATTATCCGCACAAAGCGCGTGATAACCATGCTTGAAGACATGACCGCCGAGACTATGGCAAAGCTTCACATGGTAGCCGAGATGGCAGAGCTTGACACAAAGAAGCTTGAAGACAAGGCGAGGGACTTCGACGAGGAATGCTCGCAGCTTGAAGCGGCTCTTGAAGAATGCAAGCCCGTGCTGCACCTTTCCATAACGGAAATGCAGCAGGAGGCTGAGACATGGATGTATGAGTTCTTTGCAAAGCTCCGCATAAGCATACTTGAATGCCGCATGAAAAACTCAGAGGGCGAGGACGTTTATCCCCCCGAAGATATCGAGAAATACTTCTATTCCTACCTTATGGAAAAGGTAGGTGAGGCTTACCGCACCTGCATAGAATATCACCGCAGGCAGATGGATGAGCTTGTTGACAAGATGAGCCACCAGCTTGCAAAGAAGCTCGGCATGGAGGATCTTTCGCAGGTAACGCAGTCCACCTCGGTAGACCGCATAATGCGCTCGCTGGGCAAGAACGTCACCCGTCAGGTCATGGGCGTGAAGATGTTCGGCACTTCAGAGACTTTCCCGCCCGCTACCATGTCTTCCTTCAGCAAGATACTAAAGCGCAAGAAGCAGACGGATATCATAGATATAGCGCTTGAAAACTACGATGATATTCGCTCGAACATCGTCAAGGATATAAAGACGGTGTATCAGGATCTTGAGGTCAAGGCTTTGCAGCAGCTGGACGGCATATACCAGTATCAGGCAGAGCTGGGCAAAGAGACCCTCGGTCACGCGCGGCAGATAATGGAGAACTACGACAGCGAGCAGATAGGTGCGGTGATAAACGAAGCTCTCGAACTTATGAAGGAGCCTGTCGCTATACTTGAAAAATATAAGGAAGAGAAAGAATAGTCTTTCATTATTCCCGATATTTTTTCTGATATTTTCACATAATAATCATTGTGATATGATATTATTTTTTTCGACGAAGGTGTTGCACGCCGCATGGTGTTAAAGCAAAAAAGCCTGCCCTTCGGCAGCCTTTGGTCAGAAAAGAAAGAGAGTGATGAAAAATGCCTAAGCTTTTAGTTGTAGATGATGAGGAGCGTATCCGCGATATAATCAGAGAGTATGCGGAGTTCAATGAGTTTCAGGTGACGGAAGCCGCCGACGGCATGGAAGCCGTTGAGTGCGTCCGCAAGAACGACTTTGACATCATCGTTATGGATATCATGATGCCAAAGCTTGACGGTTATTCCGCCTGCAAGGAGATAAAGAAGATAAAGGATATCCCCGTTATAATGCTTTCCGCAAGGGGCGAGGAGTATGACAAGCTGTTCGGCTTTGAGATCGGCGTGGACGATTATGTCGTAAAGCCCTTCTCGCCGAAGGAGCTGATGGCGAGGATAAGGGCGGTCATGAACCGCGCGAAGGCTTCAAACAAGCTTGAAGATGTTATAACCTATGAGGGGCTGGTAATAAACTTCACCGCCCGCGAGGTGACAATAGACGGCAAGAAGGCTCAGATGACTCCCAAGGAATACGACCTGCTTTTCTACCTCGTGCGGAACATGAACATCGCACTTTCAAGAGAAAAGCTGCTCGAAGAGGTATGGGGCTTCGATTTCTACGGCGACGACCGCACGGTAGACACCCACATCAAGATGCTGAGAAACAGCCTGGGACCTTACCGCAACCTTATCGTCACCTTGAGAGGAATGGGATATAAGTTTGAAAAGATCTCATAAAAAAAAGAGCGATACGGCGGAGAACAGCATCTCCGCCGATACTTTACACAGCGGTGATCCCGCGGCGGAAACCGCTAAAGCAGAAACAAAGCGCCGCAGGAAAAAGACCGTGAAGAAGAAAAAGAACAACGACCGAAAGCCGCCGCTTAAAATATATGTGTGGATCTGCTTTATGGTGGTCGTTTTGTTCATACTCGTGCTGCTGTGGATATTCCAGTATTTCTTTCTGCCGAGGTATTACCGCGCGGCGAAGATACGCGATGTTATAGCGGCGGGTGATAAGCTCATATCGGGCTGGAGCAGCCCCGATATCAAGGACAAGGCGAGGAGCCTGGCGTTTGAGCACAATATGTATATGCTAGTGACGGACGACGAGGGCAGAACGGTCATCAATGCGAACAATATGGGCGACTTCTCCTTTTTCAGCGAGGACAAGGAGGATAACTTCGGCAAGACGCTGTATCAGTTCAGGCAGAAGCTGCCCGAAAGCAAGAACGGCTACATAACAAAGATAGTCACCCGCGATGAGCTGGGGCATGACGAGATATTCTACTGCACATCATTCGGCGCTGAGGGCAAGACGATGTATCTTTACCTTGAAGCACCTATCGAGGCGATAGATTCGACGGTGAGCATAATCCGCGAACAGCTTATGTACATCTCGGTCATACTCTTTGAACTGGCGTTTATCGCCACCGTGCTGATATCCCGAAGGATATCATACCCCATCGAGGATCTTACCGAAACGGCGAAAAAGTTCGGAGAGGGGGATTTTGAGGTAGAGTTCAAGGCAGAGGGCTTCCGCGAGATCGAAGAGCTGGCAACGGTGCTCGACGACGCAAGGGACGAGGTACGGAAGGTAACGGATCTGAAAAAGGATCTTATCGCGAACGTATCCCACGACCTGCGGACGCCGCTTACGATGGTAAAGGCTTACGCCGAAATGATCCGCGACCTTTCGGGAGATATACCCGAAAAGCGCGAAAAGCACTGCCAGATAATCATTGACGAGGCTGACAGACTCTCGGGACTGGTAAACTCTATACTCGAGCTTTCAAAGCTTGAGAGCTCGGGAGCAGAGCTTTCGCTTGAGACATATTCGATAAATAATCAGCTGAATGAGGTCATGACCCGCTATACGCTCATGGTCGAGCAGAAAGGCTACGACATCGAATACATTCCCGATGAGGAAAGAAAGATCATCGCCGACCGTGAAAAGCTGGCACAGGTGATATATAATTTTATAAACAACGCCATAAACTATACGGGCGAGCATAAGGTAATAAGGGTGCGGCAGATAAACAAGCCCGATACCGTCCGCATCGAGGTGATAGATAACGGTCAGGGCATACCTAAGGATAAGCTCTCGGAGGTATTCGACCGCTACTACCGCGGCGGCAAGGTCAAGCGTGAAACGGTAGGCACGGGTCTGGGACTTTCTATCTGCAAGGAGATTCTGAAAAACCACAACTTCGCTTTCGGCGTTATGAGCGAGGAAGGCAAGGGTTCCACCTTCTGGTTCGAGGCTGTTTCAGCTGAGTGAGTGCGATACTGTTGGGGACGCTGTCCCCAAACCCCTGCCGGGGGACCCTTTGGAAAGGGTCTCCCCGGACCCCTCCTAAACTTTTTCTATTCTTTTTCAGGCAGGGGCTGCACCTTGACTGAAAAAATGAGACCTTTTCAGGTTTGCACATTACTGTAAAAACAGTATGCCCCTACCTGAAAAAGAACAAAGAGGTTTAGGGAGAGTCCAGAGAACCCCTTCTCCAAAAGGGGTTCTCTGGCGGGAGTCTGAGGGCAGAGCCCTCAGAAGCACGGCACTCTCTAAAATTAAAATCGGCAAAAAAATTCAAATGATAAGTAAGGCTCAAACCCAATCTTCTCTTATCACTCAAACAAGAACCCCACCAATGCCGATTTTAATTTCCCAATGCAGCGCAAAAGCGCTGCGAGGGAAATCCCTCCGAACAACCGAATAAATAATTTTTTGCAAAGGAGTAATAGATATGGCTTATGTAATAGGAGTTGACTGCGGTACCAGCGGTACCAAGACAGTTCTTTTCGACGAGAAGGGTACTGTGATAGCGTCGCATACTATTGAGTATCCGATGTACCAGCCGAAGAACGGCTACGCCGAGCAGGAGCCGCGCGACTGGGCTGACGCTATGGTAAACACCATCAAGGCGGTAATGGCTCAGAGCGGTGTCAGCAAGAGCGATGTAAAGGGCATCGGCATCTCGGGTCAGATGCACGGTCTTGTGATGCTTGACAAGGACAACAATGTGCTGCGCCGTTCGATAATCTGGTGCGACCAGAGGACGGAAGCCGAGGTAGAGTGGATGACGAACACCGTTGGTCGTGAGAAGCTCATCGAGATCACGGCAAACCCCGCACTGACGGGCTGGACTGCGGCAAAGATACTTTGGGTGAAGAACAACGAGCCCGAGATATACGAAAAGGTAGCCCACATACTGCTGCCCAAGGACTACCTCCGCTTTGTGCTGACCCACGAGTATGCCACCGAAGTCTCCGATGCTTCGGGTATGCAGCTGCTGGATGTTCCCAACAGAAAGTGGTCTGACGAGCTGCTCTCCGCCTTTGAGATAGACAAGAGCTGGCTCGGAAAGGTATACGAGAGCTGCGAAGTAACGGGCACTCTTACAAAGAGCATGGCTGACGAGCTGGGGCTCTGCGAGGGCACGATCGTAGTCGGCGGTGCGGGCGACAATGCGGCTGCTGCCATCGGCACGGGCGTTGCCGAGGACGGCAAGGCGTTCACCACCATAGGTACTTCGGGAGTTGTGTTCGCGCACACATCGGGCATCGCCATCGACCCCAGGGGCAGGGTACACACCTGCTGCGCTGCCGTACCCGGAGCATGGCACGTTATGGGCGTTACTCAGGGTGCGGGTCTGTCGCTGAAATGGTTCCGCGACAATTTCTGCGCTGCCGAGAAGGAGACCGCGTCTTACATGGGCGTTGACGAATACTACCTGATGGACAAGGAAGCCGATACCGTTCCCGTCGGTGCGGAAAGACTTCTCTACCTGCCCTACCTCATGGGCGAGCGCACCCCCCACCTTGACCCGAACGCGAGGGGTATGTTCTTCGGACTTTCCGCCATGCACACAAAGAAGCATATGCTCCGCGCCGTACTCGAGGGCGTATCATATTCCCTGCGCGACTGCGTTGAGGTGTTCCGCGAGATGGATATAAACGTTTCCGACATGATGGCTTGCGGCGGCGGCGGAAGCTCGCCACTGTGGAGATCAATGCTCGCCGACCTTTACAACTGCCCCGTCAAGACGGTGGCTTCAAAGGAAGGTCCCGCCCTCGGCGTGGCACTTCTGGCGCTGACGGGCGCGGGCGTATACAGCTCGGTGCCCGAAGCCTGCAAGGCGGTAGTATCGGTGGACAAGACCCAGCAGCCGAATGCTGAGAACGTGCCTGTATACGACAGCTATTATCAGCTCTACCGCGAGATATATCCTGCCGTAAAGGCACAGTGCGCAAAGCTTGCAAAGCTCTGATAAAAGAAAACAGCAAAGCCTCCCGAAAAGGGAGGCTTTTTTCTGTCATATCAAGGGGATCAGTATCCCCAGTCGTAGTTGTAGTCGTAATTATATCCGTCGTCGTAGCCGTAGCCGTAATCGTAGCCCTGATCCTGACCGTAGCCGTTGTCATAGCCGTAGTCCTGCTGACCGCCGTCGTTGTAGGTCCACTCATCGGCGGGGGCTTCGGTCTGAGCGGGTTCGGTATCGGCGGTGCCGCTGCCCGAGTATTTCTTGACAAAGTCCTCGTTTTCGAGAGAATCCTTGTAGTCGGAGGTCACGCCGAGGTACTCTTCAAGACACTGCCCCGAGGTCTTCATAGCCATCGCCGTTTCCACGCCGACATAGCGGATATGCCACGGCTCGTAGGCGTAGCCCGTGAAGCTCTCCTTGCCCTGCGGGAATCTGATTATAAAGCCGTACTCGGCACAGTGGGTTTCCAGCCACTGAGACTCGGCGGTGTTGGCAAACTCAAACTCGGTGGAGTTTACGTCCATGCAAAGTCCCGACTGATGCTCCGAATGCCCCGGTCTTGCCGAGACTTCGTCCGCTTCATCAAGACCTCTTGCGGAAGCATAGCTGTCAAAAAGCTGATCCTGCTCATCATATGTCCTGAAGCCCGAGCATATCCAGAGCGAGATGCCTTCGCCCCATGCCGCCGCTGCCATGTTGTTGAAAGCGGTCTGTGCGGCGGGGTCAAGACCCGGGTTATAATCCTTCGGCAGAGAGAAGGTCTTGTTGACTATCATTATGCCGTCAACGTAGGTGACGCCGTTCTTTGTCACGAGAGAATGCCCCTCAGCCTGTCCCTTATAGGGCGAGTCACCGTCCACCGCGCCATCGCCGCCCTGATATTCGGGGACGGTCTTGCCCGTCGGAGCAGTTTCCTGCGGCTCTTCGCCGAGCCCGTTGTCTGCCTGAGAAGCAGAAGCCTGTGCCATGGTGCTGTTGTGAAACTCTGTATTCTCCTGTTTCTTTTTGCCTGCACGCAGTATCAGCATGATTATCAGAAATATGATAAACAAAGCCGCGCCGATCATTATAAGCTCGGCGTGAAGACGGTCCTTTGCAAGCTGATCCGCCCGCTGCCTGCGAAGCTTTGCGCGTTCTATCTCTTCAAGCCGCTGCCGATAATATTCATCATCCTGCTGCAAATCCGCCGAAGCGGGGTAGATATCCCGCTCATGACGTTCGTGATCCATTGTGCAGCCTCCTTATCTGTATCAGTCATCACGGCAACACCGCACGATGTCAGCACGGTGTTGCCCTCCATACATAGATTATAGCACATTTTCTCAAATTTGTCCACCCCTATTTTATTCCGACAAAGCAACAGACCAAGCCACACCCCTCATTTCTTCTTAGGCTTTTTGTTGCGCCCCGTTATCATGTCCTCGCAGTTCAGTACAACGTTGTTCAACCGCATAGCGAGGATCTTGTCGGGAACGATCTCGTGCGTTTTCACGTTCTTTGAGTATGTGATGAACCTGCGTATCTTTTCAAGCTCATCTATCAGCTGTTCGCGCAGCAGTATCGCCGACGGAGTGTCAAGCCTAAAGGGGTGATCGTAATTTTCGGGGTTGGAGCAGTAGATGTCGCGTATAAGTATGTAAGAGCATAGCGCAATGTAGTTGTCGGCGATCGTTTCAAGCTCAATGCCGCCCAGCGATGCCAGCTGGAGCAGTACCTCGACCGATTCCGCCCCCGGGAGCTGCCTGGTCTTGCTGCTCGCGCGGCGGCGTATCAGCATGGAATAGGTAGCCTTCATGCGTTCGGCAGTCTCTGCGGATATTCTGCGCCTGCCGTTTTCCTGCATAGAGATGACAGACTGCGAAAGCCCGAATATCGCCGCAGCCTCCTTTTGTGTAAGCCCTGCTTCAATGCGGGCGCGTTTTAGCCTTTCGGCAATATTCCTGCGGTGGTCGATCTCATCCGACATACCTTAGCACCTCCTCATGCACGATTTCTGTTTTGCCTGCATATAGATATTATGATAAGACCGCACAAGCGGGCTGCCTGTGCGGTCGAAAACACTCTTGATCTTATCAAAGCTCTGCGTGGTTGCACATTATGCCGCTCGGCGTTATGTCGATAAAAGCATAGCTGGGTGCGAGCCCGTCACGCGGGACCGAGCAGCTTCCCGGATTGAGCAGATGTATGCCGTCGCGGTACTCGTAATACCTTGCGTGAGTATGCCCGAACAGCGCAATCGTCGCGCCTATCTGTTTGGTCATATTAAAAAGCTCGTCAACGCCGTACTGAACGTTGAGCTTGTGGCCGTGTGTATAAAGTATCCTGACCTTGCCCGCATAGTAAAGATCGGTGGCGGGGGTCATGGAATTATAATCGCAGTTGCCCGCAACGTTAAGTATCTGCTTTTCGGGGTAAACGATCTTCAGCTTATCTATCTCAGCCTCACCATCGCCGAGAAAGAAGAAGGTGTAGACCTCGGGATTGCGCTCTATGACTTCTCGCGCGGCTCTGAAATTACCGTGTGTGTCGGAAAAAACGACCAGTCTCACGCAAACACCTCCAAAGTTCGGTCCCGTGCCGCATCGGTTCGGCAGTCGAAAAAACAATACACCTATGATAGTTCTATAATCATATCACATAATGTCGTATATGTAAACAATTAATTTGGAATAAAGGAGAAATTTTTATGCAGAATAATTTGAACAAACGTTTAAGTAATTCGGGATCTGAGGATATCCTGAACACGGCAGCTAAAAAACTCGGCTGCACGCCGCAGCAGCTTAAAGCGCAGCTGCAAAGCGGAGAACTGGAAAGAAGGATACGCTCGGCACCTAAAGGCTCGCAGCTGTCGGGGATAGCGCAGATAATGAACGATCCTGCCGCCATGAAAAAGCTGATGAGCGATCCCGCGGCAGCCGAGCTTATCAGAAAGCTCAGGAACGGCAGGTGAATGGATATTGGATGATCTTATGAACACGCTGAACGAAGCGCTTTCCGACCCGCAGACGATGCAGCAGGTAAACAGCCTGCTGGCATCGCTTTCGGCGGGCGGGAATGACAAGCCGCCCAATGCGGCGGATATGATCTCCGACGGCGGCAGCACGCCGCCTGCCGTATCGGGGGATATGGACAGGATAGTGAAGCTGATGGGGATATTGCAGCAAAACGGCAGAGATGACGGCAGCATAGGGCTTATCATGGCGCTGAAGCCGCTGCTAAAGCCCGAGACCCGTCCGAAAGCCGACCGCGTTATAAAGCTCATGCGGCTGATGAACGCATATCCGCTGCTGCGCGACAGCGGTATGCTGGACGATCTGTTCTGACGGGGGGAGGTGTACATGGCGGAGAGCTTTGAAGATATGCGGCAGGAGGCTATCCGCCGCGTGATGGAGATGCAGCAGCGCTCGCAGGGGCTGACGGGCAGCGATGGCAGGCAGACCGATGCGGGCGGTGCTTCGGGGGCAAATGCGTCATCGGGCGGACACTCGCCGCTGCAAGCGCCGCTTTCGGCGGGCAAGCTCACCGACCTGCTCAGCGGGCTTGATATAGACGAAGAAAAAGCCCTGATAGCGCTGCTCATATACATTTTATGGAAAAACGGCGCGGACAAAAAGCTTCTGTTCGGGCTGGGGTATCTCATACTTTGATAGCTCAGACAAAATAAGCAATAAAAAAATCCTGCAAGCTATTGATTTTTGCAGGTCGGTCGTGGTATAATATAAAAGGTGTCGCTGCGTGCGGCAATCTTAACTTACGAGGTGTTTATAATGACAGAGATAAAAGCATACCGCGGACATATCCGCAACCATAAGGCACTCTGCGCGGAGCTCGGGCTTGATGATAAGCTCCCCCGCGAGGAGAGAGAGCTTGCAATACTGAAAGCAGGCTTTGAAAAATGGGGCAAAGATCTCCCCGACCATATCTACGGAATGTTCGCGTTCGCCGTTTACGACAGCGATACCGATACCCTTACCTGCTTCCGCGATCAGTTCGGCACAAAGCCTTTCTACTACTACCTCACTGCCGACGGCAGACTTCTTTACGGCACCATGATCCGCGACATCATCGGGCAGGAGGGCTTTGTCAGGGAGCTCAACGAGTCTATGCTCCAGATATACATGACGCTTACATATGTGGCAGGCGAGGATACCTTCTTCAAGGGTCTGAAAAAGCTCATGCCCGGCTGCCTTCTGACCTTCAAGGGCGGCAGGATAGAGATCGAGCGTTACTGGAAGCCGACCTTTTCGCCCGACCGTTCAAAGAGCGTTCAGGACTATGCCGATGAGATAAACGAGGCTATGCAGGTCATCATGCAGGAGGTCAAGGAGCCCGATGAAGTGGCTCACAGCTTCCTTTCGGGCGGCGTTGACTCGGCTTATGTGCTGGCTGTCAGCGATGCGCCTGTCGGTCACTGCTGCGGCTACGACGAGGAACGCTTTGACGAATCGCCCGTTGCAAAGGTAACTGCCGATACATTAGGACGCGATTTTGAAGTGCTGAAGGTACAGCCCGAGGACTTCTTCGGCGTGGTACACTACACCATGCTGAACATGGAGCAGCCTTTGGGCGACGCTTCGGCGATAGTTTTCACACTCGGCTGCAACGCCACCGCCAAGGAGACAAAGCTCTGCTATTCGGGCGAGGGCTCGGACGAGTTCTTCGGCGGATACAATATGTACCGCAACGCAGAGCGCTACGGCGACAACCTGAAGAGTTTCTATGTTGGTAACACCAACATCATGAAGGAAGACGAAAAGCAGAAGCTTCTGAAAAACTATGATCCTTCCGTTCTGCCCATCGACCTTGTAAAGTACATCTATGACGAGACAGAGGGGCTCGACCCGCTGACCAAGATGTCCGATGTTGACATACAGATATGGCTCGAGGGCGATATTTACCTCAATGTTGACAAGATGTCCACCGCTGCGGGGCTGGAGATCCGTATGCCGCTGACCGACCGCCGCATATTCGACATAGCTTCGCGTATGCCGAGCGAATATAAGGTAACGGAAGAGCAGAACAAGGTAGCCTTCCGCACCGCCGCCGCGAAGTATCTCCCCGATGAGATAGCTTTCCGCAAAAAGCTGGGATTCATCGTGCCCGTCCGCATCTGGCTCGCTGACGAGAACTACAACGGCGATGTCCGCCGCCTGTTCGCTTCCGAGATCGCGGCGAAGTTCTTCAACACCGCAGAGATCAAGGCGATCTACGATGAATACGTCGGCGGAAACTCCGACCTCTGGCGCAAGGTATGGACGATCTACACCTTCCTTGTATGGTATGAGGAGTATTTTGTAAAGCAGTAAAAGACCAAAAGCTGCAAGAACACAAAACGGCGATACTTTCCCATGAGTATCGCCGTTCTTTATTTTCTTATGGACAAAAAAAGACTGCCGCACGTCGGTGCAGCAGCCTTATATCATGCTATATCGTTATTACTTAGCAAATCTGGCCTCGAGCTTATCAAGCTCCTCATAGAGTGCAGCGGGGATCTTGCCGCCCTTAGCAGCGATGTCCTCGTCATAGTAACGGCGCATTTCCTTGATCTCTTCAGCCCAGAGATCCTTGTCAACAGCGAGAAGTGCGTCAACCTGAGCGTCGGTCATGTCAAGACCCTCGAGGTTGAGATCCTCGGGCTTGGGAACGTAGCCGATAGGAGTCTCCTGAGCGTCAACGGTGCCTTCGCATCTTCTGATGATCCAGTCGAGTACGCGCATATTGTCGCCGAAGCCGGGCCACATGAAGTTGCCCTCGTCGTCCTTCTTGAACCAGTTAACGTTGAAGATCTTGGGAGCGTTCTCGCCGAGCTTCTCGCCCATTTCGAGCCAGTGGTTCCAGTAGTCACCTACGTTGTAGCCGATGAAGGGCTTCATAGCCATAGGATCGTGACGGAGCACGCCTACTGCACCGGTAGCAGCTGCGGTAGTCTCAGAGGATACAGCAGAGCCGATGTATGTACCGTGGGTCCAGTCGAAGGACTGATATACCAGCGGAGTGGTCTTGGCACGTCTGCCGCCGAAGATGATAGCGGATACAGGCACGCCCTTGGGGTTGTTGAACTCAGGGCTGATGCAGGGGCAGTTTACTGCGGGAGCAGTGAAACGGCTGTTGGGATGAGCCAGCTTTTCGCCGGAAGCGGTGTACTCGGGTCCGTTGACCTTAGCACCCTTCCACTCCTCAGCATTTACAGGAGGATTCTTGTCAAGACCCTCCCACCAGGGAGTCATGTTATCGAGGTTGATAGCAACGTTTGTGAAGATAGCGTTCTTCTTGGTGGAAGCCAGTGCGTTGAAGTTGGACTTTGCATTGGTTCCGGGAGCAACGCCGAAGAAGCCGTTCTCGGGGTTGATGGCATAAAGTCTGCCGTCTTCGCCCTGCTTCATCCATGCGATATCGTCACCAACGGTGAATACCTTGTAGCCCTGCTTGGTGTAGATCTCGGGCGGGATAAGCATTGCGAGGTTGGTCTTGCCGCAAGCGGACGGGAAAGCAGCAGTGATGTACTTAACATCGCCGTCGGGCTTCTGAACGCCCAGAATGAGCATATGCTCAGCCATCCAGCCCTCGTTCTTGCCCTGGAAGGAAGCGATTCTAAGAGCGAAGCACTTCTTGCCGAGCAGTACGTTACCGCCGTAAGCGGAGTTGATGGAGCAGATGGTGTTCTTCTCGGGGAACTGTACGATGTATCTCTTTTCGGGATCAACGTCAGCCTTGGAGTGCAGACCTCTTACGAAGTCATCGGAAGTATCGCCGAGGTTCTCGAAAGCCTTGGTGCCCATACGGGTCATGATATCCATGTTCAGAACAACATAGATGGAGTCGGTCAGCTCAACGCCCACCTTAGCGAGGGGAGAGCCGATAGGACCCATGGAGTAAGGGATAACGTACATGGTCCTGCCCTTCATAACGCCGTCATACATAGGCTCGAGCATTGCCCACATCTTGTTGGGATCCATCCAGTTGTTGGTAGGACCTGCATCCTCTTCCTTCTCGGAGCAGATGAAGGTTCTGTCCTCAACTCGTGCAACATCGTTGGGCTGAGTTCTGTGATAGAGACAACCGGGATACTCGTCCTGATTCATCTTTACCATCTCGCCGGAAGCGAGAGCTTCCTGTCTCAGAGCCTCGAGCTGCTCGTCGCTGCCGTCGATCCAAACTACCTTATCGGGCTTGGTCAGAGCGATCATTTCATCGACCCACGCATTTACGTTAGGGTTCTTGGTTAAACTTGCCATTTAAAATTTCTCCTTTCAAGAAATACACCGTTTTGCAGGATTAGCATCTGCGAACTTGCAGAATACATTCCCGACGCTTTCGGTAAGCATTTGGAAACCTTTCCTTCCGAAAAAATATCCATACAAGTTTATTATACCTTATTTTCCCGCCGTTGTCAACTGTTTTTTGCGCTATTTTTCAGAGAGTGCGAGATTTTTTACGCTGCGAAACAAAAAAGGCGGGGCTCAGCCTTCTGACCGAGACCCGCCGTAAAACGGCATTATGAGAGAAGTCCGCCTATCGCGTCTTCCAGCCCGTCCTCTTCGAGGGCGCGGGAGATGAGCATAGCGTTGAACACGCTGCCGAAGCGGTCGTCAAGCGGGATATCGTTCTGCTCGCCCGACTTCATATCCTTGAGCTGCGCCTTGCCTGCTTCAAGCTCGCTGTCGCCGATTATCAGCGAAAACTTTGCCTTGAGCTTGTCGGCATACTTCATCTGGGCGCGAACGCTTCTGCCGACAACATCGCACTCGGCTCTTACGCCGTCGGTACGCAGGGCGCGGCATATCTGCATAGCCTTAACAGCCGCAGCGTCGCCCATCGAGCCGATATAGATATCGCAGGTCTCCTCCTCCGCGAACTCAACGCCCTGATTCTCCATGGTAAGGATAAGGCGCTCCAGACCCATTCCGAAGCCGAGAGCGGGGCAGGGCTTGTCGCTTAAAGTCTCGATAAGCCCGTCATATCTTCCGCCGCCGCAGACAGTCCCCTGTGAGCCGATATCCTCAGACACGAACTCAAACACCGTCTTTGTGTAATAATCAAGACCGCGGACGATGCGGGGGTTTATCTTGAAATCTATGTCCATAGCGGTAAGGTAGCTCTGGAGAGTCTCAAAGTGAGTGCGGCAGTCATCGCAGAGGTGATCGAGGATAGATGGAGCGTCCTTTGCGATCTCAGAGCATATCTCCGACTTGCAGTCGAGAAGTCTGAGGGGGTTCTTTTCAAGCCTTGTGTGGCAGGTATCGCACATCTTGTCGATATGCGGTGCGAAGTAATCGCGCAGTGCCTGCTGATACTTAGCCCTGCATTCGGGGCAGCCGATGGAATTTATGTTAAGCTGTATATTACGCAGCCCTGCCGCGTCGAGTATAGACTTTGCGAGGGAGATGACCTCGGCATCGGCACGGGGGTCTTTGGTACCCGCCATCTCAACGCCGAACTGGTGGAACTCTCTGAGTCTTCCCGCCTGCGGCTTTTCGTGTCTGAAGCAGGAGAGCACATAGAAAAGCTTCTGCGGCAGACCGTCATTGAGCAGACCGTTTTCTATAAGCGCGCGGATAGTGCCCGCAGTACCCTCGGGGCGAAGGGTATAGCCCTCGTCGCCTGTTGCGGTAACGGAGTACATCTCCTTCTGCACGACATCGGTAGTATCGCCGACCGAGCGCACGAAAAGCGCGGTGCTCTCAAAGGTAGGTATGCGTATCTCTTTAAAGCCGTAAGCTTCGGCATGGGATTTCACGAGTGCCTCTACGGTATTCCACTTATACATCTGCGAAGGCACAACGTCCTTTGTGCCGTTAGGCTTCTGAACTTTAAGATTTGCCATGATTATCTTCCTTCCATTTATGATGATACATAATAAGTATAACACGAACCCGCCCCGATGTTGTAAATAATCAATGAATTTTCTTTTTTTATTCCCATCAAGCCCGCCGCGGCAGTCGGGCGATCACAGCACCATAGAAACCAAACTTTTCAAGGCTGAAAACTTACAAGTCATATCAATCAAACAATAAACGCACCATAGCAATCAAACCCAAAGCTCACCATCAACCCCGGTACGGACACGAGTGAGTTAGTCGAGGCAAAGAGGATAAGGAGATGGGGGAGCGCGAGGGGGTAGGAACCTTAAGGGGAAAGTCCTCGACTACGGCGATAGCCACCCCCTCCTGTCCCCTTGTGGTTCCTATCCCCTCGCAGTCAGGGCGCGGAATGAACAGTAATATCAATCAAATATTCAGGGGACTATTTACATTCCCGCCAATCCTGTCGTTTGTTTGTCCCCTTGAACGCAAAGTTTGTTGTATGAAGTTTACTTTGAGCCTTGATTGCGAGGGGGACAGACACCAAGGGGGACAGGACGGGGAGGCTATCGCCGCGTTCGAGGACTTTCCCCCTAGGTTTCTGCCCCCCTCGCCTCCCCCCACTTCCTTACCCCT
>JAILFN010000123.1 GCA_024697545.1 Ruminococcus sp. | reverse complement strand
TACCATATTCGGGCGGCAACTGTAATGATAACAGTATAACCAAAGCGTCACTTATCGGAGCAGTGACGAACATTAAGTTCGTTGATGACGGTACGCGCGTAACACTTTACGTTAACGGCGTTGCAAAAGTAAACTGGAAATCTACGGAATACGCCAACAGTATTTTTTATACCTACGGTCTTAACGTCGGAGCAAACGGCGTGGGCGGTGCTGATATGCTGATAACTAAATTACAGTGGACAGCGAACGGCATAGAGTACGACGGGCGGAACTGGGTGCCTGTGTGAGGGGGTGAACGAAATGAAGGAAACAAGCTTTAAGGCGCTTATCTCGGTCGTATGCGGCGGGCTGTCGGCGTACTTCGGGGTGATCGGCGTGCCTCTTGCGGTGCTGTTCGCGGCAATGTGCATAGACTACGGCACGGGTATGACAAAAGCATGGGTCACGGGCGAGCTGTCGAGCCGTGTCGGGGTGCTGGGCATAATCAAAAAGGTCGGCTACCTGACGGCGGTATGCGTGGCGGGCATCATTGACTGGCTGCTCATATCGGGGCTCAAACAGGTCGGTATCTCGATAGGTCTCAGCTACTTTATGGGGCTTATGGTGACGATATGGTTCATCGTCAACGAGTGCATCAGTATCTTAGAGAACCTGAGCACACTCGGCGTCCCCCTGCCCGCATTTTTAGTGGCAATGGTACATCGCCTGAAAGTCGTCGTGGACGAAAAGGGCGAAGAGAAGGAGGAATAGAAAATGAGCAAAGTCGAAAAAGCAGCAAGGTTTATGGAACAGATCGCGGCGGACAACTCGCACGGCTACGATCAGCTGAGCCGCTGGGGCTCGCCCGATTACGATTGCAGCAGCCTTGTTATATCCGCCTACGAGCAGGCGGGCGTGAAGGTCAGGACGGCGGGTGCGACCTACACGGGAAATATGTATAACGTCTTCCTGCGGTGCGGCTTTAAGGACGTTACAAGCTCGGTCAACCGTCAGACGGGCAGTGGACTCAAACGCGGTGACGTGCTGCTGAACAAGACACACCACACGGCTATGTACATAGGCTCGGGCAGGCTGGCGGAGGCGGCTATCAACGAGCAGGGCGGCATCTACGGCGGCAGACCCGGCGACCAGACGGGGCAGGAGATCCGCATCCGCAGCTACTACTCCTACCCGTGGGACTGCGTACTGCGCTATCCCGAGACCGCAGCCGTGCCCGCAAAGCCCACCTACACGACCTGGTACGTCAAGTCGGAAGTCAACTACCGCACGGCTCCGGGTGTCGGTGCGACCTACAAGGGAACGCTTGCAGTCGGCACGAATGTCAAAGTCGAGAACGGTTCGGAATGTGAGGTGGCAGGTGCTCCGTGGGTCAGGCTTAAAAGCGGCTACTGGTGCTGCCGCAACTATCTGACCACCAAGAAGATAAAGTCCGCCGCTGACGTAGCCCGCGAGGTGATCGCCGGCAAATGGGGCAACGGCTCGGAGCGCGTCCGCAGGCTGACGGCTGCGGGGTATGATTATGTTACGGTGCAGCGCGAGGTGAACCGCCTGCTGAAAAAGCGATAAGATCAAAGGCGACTGTCCGGGAGGGGCAGCCGCCTTTTTTGTTGGTATAGTCTTTCGGGTTCGGGGGAATTCGTGTCAGTTTCGTGTCATATTTCGTGTCAGCGAGTTTAAAAAATAGTAAAATTCATTCAAAAATACACTAAATGTTTTCTAATATTTTTGAAATGCCGAATAATAAAAAATCGCGTAATAGCGCGGTTTTTGCGGCATTGCGCGGTTTTAAAAAATGCTGGAGGCGAGGGGAGTCGAACCCCTGTCCGAAAACCCATCCCCACGAATTTCTACGAGCGTAGCTTGTTATTTCGGTACAGTCTCCGAACTAAACCAATTCCCGCCCAGAGCCGCAAACAAGCACGCGGCAAAGGTTGGTATGCTGTGATACATCACGGGGTCACAGCCATCGCCCCGCGACGTTCACCACTGATCGACGCCCTTACCCGAGCCGTGGTACTCTCGGGCAGGACGAGCGCTGACTTAAGCAGCAGCTAAAGCAAAATTATCGTTGTCGTCTAATTTTAAAACGTGCGCCTTTTTACGGGATTTTCGCTTCCCGGCTCGCTTATCATGCTTCAAGATCCCCGTCGAAACCTTTACGCCCCCCTTGTTGTTTGTCCACGGCAAGCCTGCCGCGTGTATGTCATGTCCGTTCGGACTTGTGACCCGGTAATAAACGATATAAACACCGCCGCCTGCTCCTGTCGTTACAGGCATTGCCGTGAGCGGTCTTTATCGCTGTCTGTCATTCTTCATCGCCCTGTCAATGTCACGCTGCGCCGCTTTCTTTGCCATATCATCGCGCTTGTCGTAGAGCTTTTTGCCCTTGCAAAGCCCCATGCTGAGCTTCACGCGGCTGCCCTTGAAGTAGAGCGAGAGCGGTATGAGCGTCAGACCCTCCTGCTTGACCTGACCGTAAAGACGGTCGATCTCGCGGCGGTGCAGCAGCAGCTTGCGCTCGCGCCTTGGGTCGCGGTTGAAGATGTTGCCCTTCTCGTAGGGAGAAATGTGCATTCCCTTGACCCAGCATTCGCCGTCCTCGATGGAGCACCATGCGTCCTTCAGGTTGACGCTGCCGTTTCGTATGCCTTTGACCTCGGTGCCGCAAAGCTCTATCCCGCACTCGAATTTCTCCAGCACGAAGTATTCGTGGTAAGCCTTTCTGTTGTCGGCTATCTGCTTTGTACCCGAGCCTTTCTTTTCTGCCACATTCCTCACCTGCCTTTCGGGTAGTATTTTATTATACCTGTAAATATGTTATCTGTCAAGAGGTTTTAGCGGAGTTTACATATTGTTTACATTCTTGCGGAAATTTTGATCGCTTAATGCAAAATTCACAAGCTTACCCCTTGACACCTTGACCGTAATGTGGTATAATAATCATGTTGTTTTAAATTTTGTCTCTGTAGCTCAGTGGATAGAGCATTCGCCTCCTAAGCGAAGGGTCGGACGTTCGAATCGTCTCAGGGACGCTTTAAGCCCTGTACCATTTGTCTGATAACGATATGTGTACGGGGCTTTTGTCTAAGTAAAAATAACTGTCTGTATATGGATTGGAGATGATCCCGATGTCATTTTTTAAAAGAACGGCGGCTGTGGTGCTCGCTTCTCTCACTGTGCTCGGAACTGCCGCGGGGACGCTCTCTGCCTCTGCTGAGTATGATCCCGCCGATGCAAAGATGCCTGTCTCTATCAGCAAGCTCACCTTTAAGAAACTGAGTTCCCGAAAGATACGCATATACTGGAGCGGTGCCAAGGACGACCGCGTAAGCATCTATACCATACAGCGTTCCGATGTCGGCTCGGGCGTGTGGAAGACTGTCGGAAAGATGGCGTCCGACGGCGACCGCACCGACGGCAAAAACTATTACACCGATCTACTCAGCACTGCCGACCATCAGAGATATGAGTACCGCGTTAAGGTAAAAGTCTCGGATAGCTCAAAGTATTATGCCGAGCTTGGCGGGACTGTCGTTGCTTCAAACGTCAAGGTATGCGTTGACCCCGGGCATTTCAAAAAACTGAATGCGGGTACATACGGCTACACCGAAGCCGAAGCTGTGCTTTCTACAGGTCTTGCTCTTCAGAGCAGCCTTAAAGCTTCGGGCGTTGATGTGTATATGACCCGAGCCGATAAGAACATCACCGTCGGCGGCAAAAAGAACGTTGACGACGGCGATCAGCTTTTCGCACGCGGTACCGCCGCACGCGATAATAAGTGCGACCTGTTCGTTTCCCTGCACTCAAACGCCAACGGCTATAACGCCAACGGCAGGGATACCATCGACCAGCCTAAGTATATCAATAAGACCGTCGTGTTCGTGAATAAGACCGCTTACAAGGAAAGCAGCAAGCGTACCCGCAGGATCGCGAACTACATCGGCAAGTACGTCACCAATGTAAACAAGGCTCACGGCATCTATTCCTGCGCGTGGATTAACTCCACAAAGCCCGTCGTCTACACCGATGATTATGAGTTCACCGATTATAACGACGGCTTGAAGCGGGAGGGTCAGGTCATCTACCGCAAATGGGGCTCTAATGATTACTATGCAGTCCTCAGGGGTGCATCTTCTGTCGGCGTGCCCGGTATGCTCATCGAGCACGGTTACCACACCTATCCCGATTATTGCAGGAAGTTCATGGACAACGCTTCTATTTCAAATGAGTATGCGTCTGTCGAAACAGCCGCTATGCTTAAATATCTGTTCTGATTATACGGCGCACCGAACGGCTCGGTGCGCTTTTCATATCTGTTCACTATGTTTTAACAAAAGCCGATTGACAATTTAGCCCCGCTGTGATATAATGGTATTTGGCAAGAAATCGCTGTTATCTGCATATGATGCAGTAATACAGCTATTAAGGAGTACCTGTCTATGAGCAACAGCAATATAGAAAAAAAGATAAATGCAGTGACCCTGCGGCTGCTCGCCGACTATGAGGGCGGGCGCACGATAGACGAGGTCAAGCGCTTCGATCACCCCGATGAGGAGATGCTGGTCGATATCCTGAGCAGCCTGAGAAAAATGATCTTCCCGGGGTATTTCCGCAATAAGTCCTTCCGCGTGTATACCGTCCGCAATAATATCTCCATGCTGCTTGAAGACGTTATCTTCAAGCTGATAAAGCAGATAACGATAGTTCTGCGCGACGATCCGCAGTATGTTGATGCGGAAGATGACGTGATCGTTAAAAAGGCAGAATCTCTCACCTTTGAGTTCCTCGATAAGCTCCCGAAGATACGCGAGTATATCGAAACGGATATCGAAGCCGCTTTCGAGGGCGACCCCGCGGCTTATAATAAGACCGAGATAATCTATTCCTACCCCGGTCTTTACGCTATACTTGTAAACCGTATCGCTCACGAGCTGTTCCTGCTCGGTGTGCCGCTGATACCCCGTATCATGACAGAGCACGCTCACAGCAAAACGGGTATTGATATCCACCCGGGTGCTACTATTGGAAGATACTTCTTTATCGACCACGGCACAGGCATCGTTATCGGCGAGACTACTGAGATAGGCGATAACGTTAAGGTTTATCAGGGTGTCACTCTCGGCGCACTCTCGACCCGCGGCGGTCAGAGCCTAAGAAGCAAAAAGCGTCACCCCACTATCGAGGATAACGTCACCATATATTCGGGCGCTTCGATACTCGGCGGTGAAACTGTTGTGGGCGCTGGCGCTGTTATCGGCGGTAACGCATTCATCACAAAGTCCGTTCCCGCAGGTGCAAGGATAAGCGTAAAGAACTTAGAGCTCAACTGCGATTTCAAGGCTAAGCCCGCTATCGACAAGGAAGAGCCGGGACAGAACGAGACCTGGTTCTATACGATATGATGCTGTTTTTGTTTATCGGCGGCGTTATAGCTCTGGGGTACATCACGATAAAACTCAAACGCCGCAACCGTGAGATGTTCCGTCGTGCCTTTGAAGAGCTAAGGCAGGAGGCAGAAGCTTGCGACAGCCGAAAAGACTACGATAATGATTATCGGGATATAGAATGATATCAGCCCGTGAACGTTTCACCGCGTTCTCGGGCTTTTTGTATTGAAAGGGTATAATTGTTAATTTTTCATTTAAAGTATTGCCATTCACCCTGTTTTGATGTATAATATAATAGAATGCGTGCGTATATACGAAACGTGCGTTCTAAAGGAAAGTAACGAAAGAAATATAAGAACGGAGAGTGCATACCATGACAAAGGCACAGAGATTTTTCAATTCGATAAAGGATAAAAAAGTCGGCTTCATCGGCACGGGCGTCAGCCATACCGCGCTGATAAGACTGTTCCTGACAAAGGGCATAAAGGTCGTTATCCTTGACAAGAAGGACGAGGATCATTTCCCCGAGGAGCTTTACTGCGAGTTTTCCGCAAAGGGCGCGGATTTCGCTCTCGGAGAGAATTACCTCGATGAACTTGTAAACTGCGATATCGTCTTCCGCACACCGGGTATGTACTATAATAACCCCGCTCTGACAAAGGCGCGTGAAGCGGGCGTTATCATCACCTCTGAGATGGAGGTGTTCTTCGACCTCTGTCCCTGCAAGATCTACGCGGTGACAGGCTCTGACGGCAAGACTACCTCCACGACCCTTATAAGCGAGTTCCTGAAGGCAGAGGGCAGAAGGGTACACCTCGGCGGAAATATCGGCAAGGCACTGCTCCCTATGGTAGAGACTATGAGCGAGACTGATGTGGCTGTCGTTGAGCTTTCAAGCTTCCAGCTTATATCCATGCGCCGCTCCCCCGATGTTGCCGTTATCACCAACATCTCGCCCAACCACCTCGACGTTCACGGCACTATGGAGGAGTATATCGACTCCAAGTGCAATCTTATAAGACACCAGAACGCTTTTTCCAAGACCGTTCTCAATGCCGATAACGAAGAGACCATGAAGCTCGCGCCTATGGTCCGCGGTACTCTCGTCAAGTTCTCTCTTTCGGGCAATACCGAGCGCGGCGCGTTCCTGCGCGATGACGGTATGCTCTGCTATACCGACAAGGGCATCGTGACAGAGATAGTCCACAAGGATGATATCCGCATCCCCGGTATACACAACGTTGACAACTACCTTACCGCGATCTCCGCCGTATGGGGCGAAGTCTCTGTCGAGAGCATCGTCAATACCGCAAGAAACTTCGGCGGCGTTGAACACCGCATAGAGTTCGTCCGAGAGCTTGACGGTGTCAAGTGGTACAACGATTCCATCGCCACAAGCCCCACAAGAGTAATGGCAGGGCTCAACTCTTTCAATCAGAAGATCATCGTGATCGCGGGCGGCTATGATAAGAAGATACCCTATGAGCCGATGGCTGATACTGTCAATGAAAAGGTGAAGCTGCTGATACTCCTCGGCGCGACAGGTCCCAAGATCGAAGCGGCGGTAAAGACTTCTTCGCTCTATCCCGAAAGCGGTCTGAAGATCATAAACGTCAAGACCCTCGAAGAGGCTGTTCAGCAGGCTTACAAGCTTTCCCAGCCCGGCGATGTCGTATCCCTCTCGCCCGCAAGCGCAAGCTTTGACCTTTACAATAATTTTGAGGAAAGAGGACAGCATTTCAAGCGCCTTGTGAGCGAACTCTGATCTGCGAACAGTTATGAAAGATAAAAAAGCATTACTTGACCGCCTGACGACCCTTTGCACGGCAACAGGTGTCTCTGGCGCTGAAGAGAATATAGCCGATGTCTGCGCAGAGCTTTTCTCCGTTTACGGGGAGGTCGGAAAAACTCCCCTCGGAAGCGTGTTCTGCAAGGTCGGCAGATATGACCCCGCAAAGAAAACGCTCATGCTGAACGCCCATATCGACGAGATCGGCTTGATCGTCACCCACATCACAGATGACGGCTTTCTTAAAGTATCAAAATGCGGCGGTACAGATACCCGCGTTCTGCCTGCCTCAAAGGTGACGATATACGGCAGAGAAAAGCTTTACGGCATCATCACGAGCGTCCCGCCGCACTTGCAGTCGGACAGCTCCAAGGCGGCAAGCCTTGATGATCTTTATGTCGATACGGGGCTTTCGGGAGAACGCGCAAAGGCGCTCATCTCACGCGGCGACCGCGTTCTTATCGAGAATGAGCCGCTTGCTATGGGCTCTCTCATTACCTCCAAAGCTCTCGATGACCGCGCCTGCGTCCTGACGATACTTGAAGTTCTCGATATGCTCTCGGGCAAAGATAATAAGTATAATATCGAAGTGCTGCTCTCAACAGGCGAGGAGGTAGGCTCGCAAGGCGCAAGGACGGGTGCGTTCACTTTAGATGCGGACTTTGCGCTCATACTCGATGTCACCTTTGGCAGAGTACACGGCGAATCCGCGGAAGAATACTTCACCGTCGGCGGAGGTGCCGCGATAGGTATATCTCCCGTTCTCGACAGAAGGCTCTCGGGCGATCTTATCGGCGCTGCAAAGGCTGCCGGTATCCCGTATCAGACTGAGGTGATGGGCGGCAGAACGGGCACCGATGCGGATGCCGTTTCCGTTTCAAAGGGCGGCATACCATGCTGCACCGTTTCCGTGCCGATCAGATATATGCACACGCCCGTTGAAGCGGTCTCGCCCGATGATATCACGAACACCGCAGCACTTGTGGCTGAGTTCTGCGAAAGGGGGCTGTTCTGATGGAGCTTGTAAAATACCTTGAAGAACTCTGCTCGCTCGACGGCATCTCGGGCGATGAAGGCGCAGTTCGCGCGTACATCATATCGAAGATAGAAGGCAGGTGCGACTATACCGTTGACCCCCTCGGCAGTGTTATCGCTTGCGTCAGGGGCAGGCAGCCCGCAAAGCATAAGCTGCTCATATCCGCCCACATGGACGAGGTCGGTCTGATCGTCACCCATATCTGCGGCGACGGCTGCCTGAGATTCGATACCGTCGGCGGCATAGACCCGCGTGTGCTGTTCGGCAAGCGCGTGTTCGTCGGCGCAAATAAGACCGTCGGAGTCATCGGCGGCACGGCGGTACATAATCTTTCCGACGATGAGCGCTCGAAAGCTCCGTCCGTTCACGCCATGACCATCGACATCGGCTGCTCTTCAAAAGAAGAAGCCGAAAAGCTAGTCCGTCAGGGCGACAGCGTTGTTTTCGATTCCGAAGTGCTGCATTTCGGCGACGGAATGATACGCTCAAAAGCGATAGACGACCGCGCGGGCTGTGCCATAATGCTGAAGATGATCGAGGAAGGCACCGAGTATGATACCATATTCTCATTCGTCGTTCAGGAAGAGGTAGGGCTTCGCGGTGCGACGGCTGCCGCATACACCGCCGATCCCGAGTTCGCGATCGTGCTTGAATCCACGACTGCGGCGGATATACCCTCGTCTGCGGGCGAAAAGCGCGTCTGCGAAGTCGGCAGGGGCGCAGTCGTTTCCTTTATGGACAGACACACGATATACGATAAAGAGCTTTACAGGCTCGCGTTTGAACAAGCCGAAGCGCTCGGCATACCCTGTCAGACCAAGAGCGTTGTTGCGGGCGGCAATGACGCGGGAGCTATCCATGTTTCCCGCGGCGGAGTTCGCACAGCGGCGATATCGCTTCCGTGCAGATATCTTCACTCGCCCTCCTGCGTGATCGCCGCGAGCGATCTTGAATGCTCTTATAAGCTTGCCTGCGGGCTTGCGGAACGGATACAGAAACTATGATCTATCAGCTTACAAATGATAACGACGCGCTTTTCGACAGCCTGAAACGGGGCAGCTATTCAAGGCGTATGCGCTCGCATTATATGTCCTACGGAACAAAATACGATTTCGCAAGGTTCTTTGCCATCTGCCGCGGTGACAAGGAGATAGGGCTCATCTCGATATTCAATGCTTCCTCTCTCGTCTGCGACCTTGAAGGCTTTGTGTTTTCCGATGATGAGCTTGAAGAGATCTGCGGATTCCTCAATATCCAGAAGCCTTATTCGATCGAGCTGGACCCGCTCTATGCCTGCCGCATGGCGTATATGCTCGATGAGCTTTACAGGACAGAGCACCGAAAGGAATTTGCATACGTCCCCCGCGGCGAACTCCCCGATATCGAAGTCGATGAGATGCCCGCCCTCGATGACGTTTACGCTATCCTGCGCGAATCCTTCCCCGCGCTCGCAAATTCATACGAGCTGTGGCTGACCGATACCTCGCACCGTATCAGACGCGGGCTTTCGCAGTCGTTTCTCATAAAGGGACGCAGCACCGCCACTATGCAGTATATCATCGACGGCGTAGCGCTCATCGGTCAGGTGGCGACCCTCCCCGAATACCGCGGACAGCTTTACGCCCGCCGCCTGCTCTACTGGATAGGCGAACGCCTCAGCGACGACGGCTATGAGGTTCACCTTTTTGCACGCCTTCACCGCGTAAGCTATTATGAGGAGATTGGCTTCGCAGCTATCGCTCACGATATAGTCTTTGAGCTTAAAGACGAGTACAGAATAAATTAAGTTAGGATAATATATATGGAAAACCTTTTTGATATAGACCCCCGCCTTACCGCCCTCGCGGAAAAGGCTGAGCAAACGGCAGAGAAGTCGTTCAGACGCATCTCGCAGACTACCGAATATAACAGCGCAAAGGTGCTGAAAGCTTTCATTGACAACCGCGTCAGTGAGGGCTGCCTTAAAGGCACTACAGGCTACGGCTACGGCGATATCGGGCGTGATACCCTCGATGCCGTTTACGCTCAGGCGCTCGGCGGCGAGGACGCGGTCGTTCGCCATAATTTCGTCAACGGCACTCATACCCTCTCCACTGCGCTTTTCGGTATACTCCGCCCGGGCGACACCCTCCTTTCCCTCACGGGTTCGCCCTATGACACTATGGAAGAGGTCATAGGCATACGCGGTGATTCGGGACGCGGCTCGCTCAGAGACTTCGGCGTGAAGTACGATCAGGTCGAACTGAAAGCCGACGGTACTCCCGATCTTGATGCGATAGCTCGGAAGGCTAAGGGCGCAAAGGTGGGTTATATCCAGCGTTCGAGAGGTTATTCGCTCAGACCTTCATTTACCATAGAGGTCATAGAAAAGATCATAAAGACCGCCCGCTCTGCCGAGCCCGATATCATCATCATGGTGGACAACTGCTACGGTGAGTTTGTCGAGACCCGCGAGCCTACCGATGTCGGAGCCGATCTTATCGCGGGTTCTCTGATAAAGAACCCGGGCGGCGGCATCGCTTCGACCGGCGGATATATCTGCGGCAGGAAAGACCTGGTCGGGCTTTGCGCCGACAGACTTGCCTGCGTAGGTGTCGGCAAGGAGGTAGGCGCTACCCTCACCCAGAGCCGTGAGATGTTTTTAGGCTTCTTCATGGCACCCGCTGTCGTTGAGGCTGCGCTGAAAACAGGCGTGTTCGCCTGCTCGCTCTTTGGGCTGCTCGGGTTCAGGACCTTCCCCGCAGCCGACGAATACCGCACCGATATCATATCCTCCATCTGCCTTGAAAATGAAGAACGCCTTACGGCTTTCTGCTGCGGCATACAGAGCGGTTCGCCTGTCGATTCATATGTCTCCCCCGAAGCATGGGATATGCCGGGCTATGACAGCAAGGTCATCATGGCTGCGGGTGCTTTCACGATGGGCGCTTCCATCGAGCTTTCCGCCGACGCACCTATCCGCGACCCCTACGCCGTATGGCTCCAGGGCGGTCTTACTTACCCGACAGGCAAGCTCGGGGTGCTGAAAGCGGCACAGGCTCTGCTTGATAAAGGTCTTATCGAGCTTTGATCATGGATATAACGGGTGCTGCCCGTTTATGAATAGAACACACCGTTTCGGAAGTATAATATAGAAAGGAAGTTATTGATATGGCTGAGATATTTACCGTTACGATAGACGAGATAGTAAAGCAGGTCGATCTCGAACTGATATACACACCTGCACCTCCCGAGGAGCTCAAGGTCTGCGACAACGACTGCAACAGACCGGGTCTCCAGCTCATGGGCTTCTATGAGTACTTTAACGCCGAGCGCATACAGATATGCGGTAATATGGAGTTTGCATACCTTGCAAGCGTTGACGAGGAGACCAGATACAAGAAGATCGAGCAGCTTTTCGCTACACATATCCCAATGTTCATCGTCTGCCGCGGTCATGAGCTTTATCCCGAGATGCTAGATCTTGCCAAGAAATATGAGATACCGATAGGCAGGACTTCGGAAAGCACCACTACCTTCATGGCATCTCTTATCAGCTTCCTGAATGTGCGCCTTGCCCCGAGGATCACAAGACACGGCGTACTCATCGAGATCTACGGTGAAGGTGTTCTTATCGTCGGAGAAAGCGGCGTCGGTAAGTCTGAGACCGCTATCGAGCTTGTAAAGCGCGGTCACAGACTCGTTGCCGATGACGCGGTAGAGATCCGCCGCGTGTCAAGTATCAGCCTTGTGGGCTCCTCCCCCGATAATATCCGCCACTACCTTGAGATCCGCGGTATAGGTATCATCAACGTCCGCAGACTGTTCGGTATGGGTGCCGTAAAGGTCACCGAGAAGATAGATATGGTGGTTGAGCTTGAACCGTGGGATTCCACAAAGGTATACGACCGCATGGGCGTTGATAATGAGTTCACGACTATCCTTGGCGTGAGCGTCCCCAGCCTTACTATCCCGATAAAGCCGGGACGTAACCTCGCCGTTATCCTTGAAGTTGCCGCTATGAACAACCGCCAGAAGAAGATGGGCTACAACGCCGCACAGGAGCTTCTTGATAACCTCGGTCTTCAGGTAGACAAAAAGGATAAGGTCAAGAGCTGGGATCTGATGTAATGTATTACACCGAAAGGAAAGATGATAGCATGATAACCGCTGCCGAACAGCTTGCACAGCTTGCAGAGGAACTCGGTTGCAGGGTATACCGCAACGAGCCGCTTTGCGAGCATACGACCTTTAGAATAGGCGGTCCCTGCACCGTCATGATAGCTCCCGACAGTGTCGAGGACCTCTCAAAGCTGGTCAGATTCTCAACCGAAAAGAAGATACGCACCCTTACTATGGGAAAGGGCTCGAATATGCTCTGCGCCGATGAGGGCTTTAACGGCGTTGTCTTCCTGTTTGATAACTCATTGGGCGAGATCGAGCAGATAGATGATGTCACCCTGCGTGCCTATTCAGGGGCAAGCCTTATCTCCGTCTGCCGAAAAGCCCTCGAGCTTTCATTGAGCGGTCTTGAATTTGCTTACGGTATCCCCGGTACCGTAGGCGGCGGAGTTTATATGAATGCGGGAGCTTATCAGGGCGAGATCAAGAATGTGGTCAAGAGCGTCACCGCTATGGACACCCACGGCAATCTCCGCACCTACCGCCCTTCGCAGATAGGATTTACATACCGCGGTTCACGGTTCTGTTACAGCAATGAGATGATAATAAGCGCCGATTTCGAGCTTGCAAAAGGCAGCAAGCAGGATATCGAAGGCAAGATGAAGGAGCTTATCGGCAGACGCAAGGAAAGCAGCCCCTTGAATTTCCAAATGCAGGCTCTACCTTCAAGCGCCCCGAAGGTCAGTTCGCAGGCAAGCTTATCGAAGACTGCGGGCTGCGCGGCTGCACAGTCGGCGGTGCTCAGGTGTCCGAAAAACACTGCGGATTTGTCATAAACAAGGGCGGTGCTACCTGCTCTGATGTCCGCGGTCTGATAGATCATATTCAGCGTACGGTTCGCGATACCACAGGGTTCAACCTCGAGTGCGAGGTCCGTATAATCCCATACGAATAAAAGGAGGGTCAAAGCGTGCAGCTGGTCATAATCACGGGAATGTCCGGCTCGGGCAAGTCTACGGCAGTCAATGTCCTTGAGGATATGGATTATTACTGCGTGGATAATATTCCTCCCGAGCTTATAATAAAATTCGTCGATCTCTGTGAGAATTCGGGAGGGATGATAAAGAAAGCCGCATTCGTGGTCGATGTCCGCGGCGGTGATTTCTTCCTGAAGCTCCAGGATGCCGTCAGCCACCTTCGCAGCAGCGATGTTGACCTGCGGATAATCTTCCTTGAATCGGCAGACAGCGTTATCGCAAGGAGATATAAAGAGACCCGCCGCAAGCACCCGCTCGATGAAAGCGCGGGCGGCAGCGTTACAAAGGCTATCCAGCTCGAACGCGGTCTTCTCATGTCTGCCAAGGCTATGAGCGATTATTATATCGACACGACAAATTATTCGGCAGCAGAGCTGAGATCCCGCCTGTATTCCATCTTCGAGGAAACGTCGGGCGAGCATATGCGTGTTGATGTCCGCTCCTTCGGGTTCAAGTACGGTGTATTCAGCGAGGGAGATCTTGTATTCGATGTCAGATGCCTGCCGAATCCCTTCTATATCCCCGAGCTGAAGCATAAGACGGGGCTTGATCCCGATGTCTCGGGCTATGTCCTGAAGTTTGAAGAGTCCCGCGAGCTGCTGGACAAATTCTGCGATCTTATCGACTATATGCTTCCCCTCTACGAGAAGGAGGGCAAGGCGCAGCTCGTAATAGGCTTCGGCTGCACGGGCGGAAAACACCGCAGCGTTACATTCGCCGAGGCTGTTGCCGAACACCTTCGCAGCAAGGGAAGAAAGATACGCATCGACCACAGAGATATTGATAAACATTAGGGAGTGGATCTATGACGGAGGTTTCTTTTTCGCAAAGCGTTAAGGAAGAGATACTGTCCAAGATAAACAATGCCGCAAAGGCAGAAGCCTGCCTTTACGGTATGCTTTTGTGCGCCAATGAGCTTTCGGCAGATGAGATACTGCTGCTGACCGAGCTCGATAAGGCGGCAGAGTTTTTCCAAAAGGGCGTTGAGAAGATCTGCGGACGCGGAGTGCTGGATATCCACGAGACCGACCGCGGCGGCGGACAGGTGATGTATTCGCTTAGCGTAAATACCGCCGAAGCCCGCGAAAAGCTGTTTGAGCATTTCGGCATCGGCGACGGCAGACAGCGTCTGCGTGAACGCTACCCGAAGTCTTCGCTGTATCCGCAGATGACGGCGGGTATGTTCCTCTCCTGCGGCTCGCTCAGCGACCCTAACAAGGGCTATCATATGGAATTTGTTATGCCGACACTTGAGCTTTGCAATTACCTCGGGCTTATGCTGATAGAGAATTTCAATATGCTTGCCAAAAACGTCGAGCGCAAGGGTCATCAGGTGCTTTACTTCAAGGAATCGGATAATATCATGGATATGCTCGGGCTTATGGGCGCTTCGGGCAGCTATTTCGATCTCTTTTATGTTAAGCAGATGAAGGATATGCGTAACAAGATCAACCGCGGCGTAAACTGCGTCAATGCCAACATCGAAAAGTCGATACGCGCCGCAGAAAAGCAGATAGCCGATATCGAGCTTATCGACGAGACCCGCGGGCTTGATTCTCTCCCCGATAATCTTCGGGAGATAGCGCTGCTCAGATATGAGAACCCCGACTTCAATCTTTCCGATCTCGGCGCGGCACTAAAGCCGCCGATATCACGCTCGGGCGCAAACCACAGGCTCCAGAAGATAGCGGCTATCGCCGATGAGATAAGAAATAAACAGCAATGATGCAAAACGATGGGAGGTGCGGCAATATGGATTTCGTTCATCTTCACGTTCACAGCGAATACTCGCTGCTTGACGGTGCCTGCCGCATAAGCGAGCTTGCCCGTGAAGCGAAAGCTATGGGCATGAACGCCCTCGCCGTCACCGACCACGGCAATCTTTTTGCCGCGATAGATTTCTATGATTCCTGCCTGAAAGAGGGCATCAAGCCTATAATCGGCTGCGAGGTATATGTCGCCGAAGGCTCGATGTCCGATCGTTTTGGCTCGGAAAAGCCCTACCACCTCATATTGCTGTGCAAGAACAATGAGGGCTATAAAAACCTGTCAAAGCTGGTGTCGCTCGGTTACACCGAAGGCTTTTACAGAAAACCGCGCATTGATCTCAAGCTCCTTAGTGAATATCATGAGGGGCTTATATGTCTTTCTGCCTGCCTTGCGGGCGAAGTCTCGCGCAGGCTCAGCGAGGGCAATTACGAGGCGGCGAAGGAGACCGCCCTCAGATACCGCGAGATTTTCGGCGAGGATTATTACATCGAAGTCCAGAGCCACGATTTCCCCGAGCAGCTTGAAGTGCTCGCACGGCTGATAAAGCTGTCGCGTGATACGGGGATACCTATGGCGGCGACAAACGATGCCCACTATATCCGCCGCGAGGACAGCGAAGCGCAGAGGATACTCATGTGCATAAACACCGGCACTACCCTGAACGATGACGACCGCCTTGAGCTGCCGACCGACGATTTCTATCTGCGTTCGCCCGAAGAGATGGCGGCGCTTTTCCGCTCCTGTCCCGATGCTGTCGAGAACACCGTGAAGATAGCGGAAAAATGCAGCGTAACCTTTGAGTTCGGCGTGACCAAGCTGCCCTATTTCAGGCTGGAGGGCGTTACGGATAACGCAGCTTTCCTGTGGGAGCTTACCCGCGAGGGCATAGAACGTCACTACGGTGAGAACTCTCTGCAAGCCCGCGAGCGTGCGGAGTATGAGTTTTCCGTAATAAAGCAGATGGGCTATGTCGATTATTTCATGATCGTATGGGATTTTGTTCACTATGCCAAGACACATGATATCCCCGTGGGCTGCGGGAGAGGCTCGGGTGCGGGCAGCATCGTCGCTTACTGCATAGGCATCACCGATATAGACCCGCTGAGATACGGGCTTATTTTCGAGCGTTTTCTCAATCCCGAAAGAGTCTCTATGCCCGATTTCGATATTGATTTCTGCACGCTGAAACGTCAGCGGGTGATAGATTACGTCATCTCCCGCTACGGCTCCGACCATGTTGCACAGATAATCACATTCGGCACACTGGGCGCAAAGCAGGCGCTGAGAGACTGCGCCCGCGTTATGGGGCTGCCGTATAAGACGGGCGATATTGCCGCCAAAGCCGCACCTCGCGGCATGAGCCTCGAACAGGCGATAAAGAATGTCCCCGAGCTTAGAAAGCTCTATAACGGCGATGCACAGATGCACGAGCTTATAGAAGCCGCCCGCAGGATAGAGAATATGCCGAGAAACGCAGGCACTCACGCGGCAGGTGTCGTTATAACAAAAGACCCTGTTGACAGCTACGTCCCTCTTTACGCCCGCGACGGTCAGATCTCTACCGAGTTCACCATGACGAATCTTGAACGCCTCGGACTTCTGAAAATGGATTTCCTCGGGGTGAGCAATCTGACCATCATTGATATGTGCGTCAAGGATATCCGCCGCACACAGCCCGATTTTGATATATCGGCTATCCCGCTCGATGACCCTGCTGTTTATGATATGTTCGCTCAGGGCAGGACTCAGGGCGTGTTCCAGTTTGAAAGCGGCGGCATGACGGCAACGGTAATGCGCCTGAAGCCCTCGGGCATCGACGACCTTATCTCGGTCATATCCCTCTACCGCCCGGGTCCTATGGACTCGATACCGACCTTTATCCGAAACCGCCACGACCCGAGCCTTGTGACCTACAAGCACCCGCTGCTGAAAAACATTCTTGAAGTCACCTACGGCTGTATCGTCTATCAGGAGCAGGTAATGCAGATATTCCGCGAGCTTGCGGGATATTCCTACGGCAGGGCGGATATCGTCCGACGCGCTATGGCAAAGAAAAAGCACAGCGTGCTTGAAAACGAACGCCGCGCATTCATATACGGCGACGACGAAGTCTGCGGCGCGTTATCGAACGGTGTTGACGAGCGCACTGCAAATTCCATCTTCGATGAGATGATATCATTTGCAAGCTACGCCTTCAACAAATCCCACGCGGCAGCATACGCTACTATTTCTTACCAGACAGCGTACCTCAAATGCCATTACTACAAAAACTATATGGCAGCTCTCATGACCGTCACCCTTTTTGAAAAACCGCACAAGCTGCCCGATTATATATCCGAGCTCGGTTACAGCGGGGTAAAGCTCCTGCCGCTTGATATCAATAAAAGCTCATCGGGATTCGTCGCCGAGCAGGAGGGTATACGCTTTGCGCTCCTCGCGATAAAGGGTCTAGGCGACGGCATGATAACCGCCATCGAGAGGGAAAGAGAAAATGGAGGCGATTTTTCCGACTTCGTCGATTTCTGCAAGCGCACCTCCGCTGTCGGAGTTACTTCAAAGATCTGCGAAGCGCTTATAAAATCCGGCGCATTGGATAGCTTCCCGAACAACCGCGCCGAAATGCTCTCCGCCTGTGAGGACGTTTTCAGGCGTGTACAGCTGCGCGTCAGGGACAACCCCGAAGGTCAGCTCGATTTCTTCGGAACGGACAGCAGCCGGCAGGATGATATATATATACCAGCCTTGCCCGAGCTGCCCGCACAGCAGCTTCTCGACCTTGAATATGAGGTGACGGGAATGTATCTCTCGGGTCATCCTCTTGACAGCTGCCTGCCCTATGCGAATGCAATGGGCGCTGTCTCCGCCGCACAACTCAGCGGCGGCAGCTCAGCGTCGGCGGGTAGACCCGCAGCTTTGCTTTTACAGCTCACAGAGATACGCACCCACAAGACAAAAAACGGCGCTATGATGTGCTTTGCACAGGGCGAAGACAAAACGGGCTCGGCAGGGCTCATAGTGTTCCCCTCGGTGTATGAGGGTGCGGCGCATCTTCTTAAAACAGGCAGGACGGTCTATGTAAGCGGAAAGATCTCCGTAAAGGATGACGACCCGCCTGAGCTGATAGCCGATATCGTCATGGACGCCGAAGGACTTGTCCGCGTATGCGCTTCCCGCGATATATGCGTAAAGCTGTCTTCGGATGCTTCCGATATCATAGAAAAGATCAAGCAGACGGCGAAGAAGCATTCCTCTGCCGACGGACGCAGGATAGTATTCTATCTTTCGGATAAAAAGACCGCAGCCGTACCGCGCTCGCTGCCCAAAGTTTTGCTCTCGCGCGAGCTTTTGAACGAGCTTGCGGAGATAGCGGGCGTCAGGAACGTTATGTTCATGAAGAAGTAAGACCGCTTTTTCTTTTCGCACAGCAATGCCTTTATGAAATTCTTGTGAAAAGTATGGTAATATCCAGCATGATGTGCTAAAATATAATAGTAAAATAAACCCTGCAAGGAGGAACCGATGGCATATAAGATCAAAAAAGAATCGTCGGTAAAAGGTCTGTCTTTTACCTATATAGAGGATCCTAAGTACAGAGGTGAGCTTATCTCTGTAAGGCTCCTGCTGCCGCTTGAAGAAAACACGCCGCAGATATACCAGATGCTCGGGACGCTTATGGTCGATTCTACGTCAGTGTATCCCACTAAAGCTAAGATGTCCGAAAAGCTTAAAAGCCTTTACGGCGCCGTGCAGAATTATAACTTCGTGAGGGTCGGCGACAACATTGTGCTGGGGTTTTCCCTGCAATGCATGGGCGATCGCTTTGCGATAAACGGCGAAACGGTTACGACCGAAGCGGCAAAGCTTATGAACGAGCTGTTGTTCTCGCCGAATGTGAAGGAAGGCGCTTTCGATCAGAAATATTTCGAGATGGCACGCCGTGAGGTCATCGAGGCTATAAAGTCTGTATCCAATAACAGGCATAACTATGCCGTCCGCCGCGCAAGAGAGGTGGCGTTTGAGGGCGAGCCCGCAAGCCTGCCTCCCTTCGGCACGATAGAAGCCGCAGAGAAGCTTACCGCCGAACAGCTCTACCGCGAGTATAAGAAGATGCTTTCCATTGCGGGCATATCGGTCACCTTCTGCGGAAGCGGGCATAATACCGAAGCGCAGAAGATCGTAAAAGAACGCATCACGGAATTTGCCGAAAAGCGTCTTGCCGAACACTCCGGTGAGATAATTGATAAAGAGAGCGTGATATCCCCGTCGCCGCTCAGGGCTGAGGTCAAAGAGGTGCGTGAAAAGATAGAGCAGGAGCAGCTGAAACTGGTCATGGGATTCAAGACCGAGGGCGGTGACTTCTATGCCGAAAAGCTCGCTTGTATGCTCTTCGGCGGCACCGATTTCTCAAAGCTGTTCACCAATGTCCGCGAAAAGCTTTCGCTCTGCTATTACTGTCAGTCGTTTATCATGGACTTTAAACAGACAATGTTCGTTGACAGCGGCGTTGATGCCGCAAATGAGCAGCTTGCGAGACAGGAGATACTCCACCAGCTCGACCTGCTTAAAAAAGGCGATTTCACCGATGAGGAGCTTGAGAACTGCAAGAAGAGTCTCCGCAGTGCTTTAAGGATAGTCACGGACGTTTCCGAGGATTTTAATTCATGGAACTATCTCCGCCAGCTCAGGGGCATAGATATCACCCCCGAACAAGAGATAGCGCTCGTAAATGAAGTCACCCGCGAAAGAGTGATAAAGGCAGCAAACGGTTTTATTCCCGACTGCGTATATGTGCTTGAGCCTGAAACAGTAAACGGAGGTGAGCAGGAATGAAAGAGACCGTTATCGAAAAGATAGTCAGTGAACGCACGGGTGAAAGCTATTACAAGGTAGATCACAGCTCGGGTCTTTGCCTGCTGCTCATGCCGATGGAGGGCTACGTTCAGACCTATGCGCTTTTCTCCACAAAATACGGCTCCATCAACCGCACCTTCAAAACGAGCGGGGATAAGGATTTCTGCACTGTGCCTGACGGTATAGCACATTACCTCGAGCATAAGCTGTTTGAAAACGAAGACTGCGCCGCCTTTGAGCTTTACGCCAAGACAGGAGCGAGCGCTAACGCATATACGGGTTTTGAAAGGACAAGCTATCTGTTTTCCTGCTCGGAGAATTATCTCGAATCTCTGAAGATACTGACAGACCTCGTCCAGACCCCTTACTTCACACAAGAAAACGTTGATAAGGAACGCGGGATAATCGCTCAGGAGATCAGGATGTCAAATGATGTTCCCCGCAGGCGCGTGTTCTTTAATCTGCTGAAGGCTTTGTACCATGAGCACCCGATCAATACGGATATAGCGGGCACAGAGGAGTCGATCGCCGAGATCACTCCCGAACTGCTCTATAAATGCTATAACGCATTCTACGATCTTCACAACATGGTGCTTGCCATTGCGGGAAACCTTGATGTAGATGAAGTGATAAAGCACTGCGATGAGAACCTGAAGCCTTCAAAGGACGTTAAGGTAGAGACAAAGTTTCCCGAAGAGCCCGATACCGTTGTTACGGAAAGGGTGGAAGAGAATTTCTCGGTAGGCGTGCCTATGTTCAATATAGGCTTCAAGTGCAAGGCACTGCCGCCCGAGGAGCTTTTCAGAAAGGAAATGGTAGCCGATATCATGCTGAACCTGCTGGCAGGCAAGTCCTCGGAGCTTTACAGGCGTATCACAGATAAACAGCTGATGCAGGTAGAGCTCGGCAGGGAAGTGTTCAGCGGGAACGGCTATTTTTCGCTGGTGCTGACAGGTGAATCGGAAGATCCCGACGCTGTTCTTGCAGAGGTTTGGGATTGCATAGATATCGCAAAGGATAAAGGTTTTGACGAGCATACCTTTGAGCTTAACAAGAAAGCCGATTACGGTGGCACGATACAGCTTCTGGGATATGCCGAGACCTGTGCCGAAGAAATGACACTGGCATATTATGCGAATAAAACGTGCTTTGATCTTGAAGATATGCTTGCGTCGATAACGCTTGACGATGTCAATAATGCCGTAAAGGAATTGTTTGCAAGGGACAAGTGTTGCATATCTGTTCTCAGATAACACCATAAAGGCAAGAAAGTATGAAGGAAAGGACTGGATTTTAAGGTGTCGCAAAATGTTATGTATCTCGTAGAGCATGTAAGCGACGAGGTGAGGCAGAAGGTAGCTGAAAACCCCGATAAGGTTTTCTTCCCGAATTTCGGCAGCTCGGATAATATACTCAGGAGAGGTATCACGATAGACCGTGTGTTCCTGACTGTCCCCGGTACCGATTTTAAGATATACTGGTACGGATTGCTGATAGCTGTCGGTATCATGCTTGCACTTATGTACGGCTTTAGGAGAATGAAGAGCCACGGTATCGACCCCGACCGGGCGACCGATGCTGTCATAGCGGGCTTTGTAGGAGCGATGTTCGGACTCAGGGCGTATTACATCGCCTTTAATGATACGGTATCCTGGAAGGATTTCTTCAACTTCCGCGAGGGCGGTCTTGCGATATACGGCGGTATCATCGGCGCTATCGTTGTCGGCGGCGCAATGGTAAAGATACGCCAATTCAAGCTGTCCGCCATGCTCGATGTCACAGCCCCCTGTTTTCTGATAGGACAGTGCATCGGCAGATGGGGTAACTTCTTCAACCAGGAATGCTTTGGCGCCAACACCGACAAGCCCTGGGGCATGATGAGTGCATCAACGATGGATTATATAGCCGAGAATTTTGATGAGCTCGGCGGAAGGGTATCGTCGTTTGCGCCCGTACACCCCTGCTTTTTATACGAATCGCTTTGGTGTGCGCTTTGCTTTGTGATACTTCACTTCTATGACAAGCACCGCAAGTTTGACGGTGAGGTCTTCCTTATGTACATCGGGCTCTACGGTCTGGGAAGATTCTTCATAGAAGGGACCCGAACCGACTCGCTTTATATAGCGAACATAAAGGTATCGCAGCTGGTCGCAGGTACCTGTGTATTCAGCGCAGTTATACTCATTATAATTTTCCGCAGCATGGTAAAGCGCAGCGATTATAAGTTCTTCTACCAGACCGAGCTTTCAAAGAGGCAGCTCGCTGCGGTAGAGGAGTATGAAGCAGGCGAAAAGGAACGCGCAGCTCTGAAAAAGAAGATCGCCGAAGCGAAGAAAAAGGGCGAGAGCTTTGCAGAGCTTGAAAAGGAATACGAAAAGAAGTTCGGCAAGGAGGCAAAGGAAGCTGCCAAGAAAAAGGCAGAGGAGCTTCATGCCGAAAAGAAGGAGCTCAGGGCGAAGATCAGGCAGGCTAAAAAGGACGGCAAGTCGGACGAGCTTTCAAAGCTGAAAAGCGAATATGCCGATAAGTTCGGCGGGAGCATGGGCGGTATTACAGATGCAGCTGAAAACGCCAAAGGTGAAGCATATGCCTCTATCCTTGCCGATGATGATGCTTCGGAAGAGAGTAACACGGACAGCAATGAAAACACTGATAATACAGACGGAAAGGACGAATGAACATGAGCAAGATCATTGATGGCAAGCAGGTTTCGGCAGACGTTAAGGCTAGGATAGCCAAGGAGACTGCCGAACTCAAAACAAAAGGCATAGAGGTAGGGCTTGCGGTAGTTATCGTGGGCGAAGACCCTGCTTCTCAGGTGTATGTAAGAAACAAGGAGAAGGCTTGCGAGGCGGTCGGTTTCAATTCCTACAAGTACGCGCTTCCCGAGCAGACTACCGAAAGTGAGCTGCTTGAACTGGTCGATAAGCTCAACAACGACCCCAAGGTGAACGGTATACTCGTTCAGCTCCCCCTGCCCAAGCACCTCAACGACAAGGTCATCATCGACAACATAAAGTATGAAAAGGACGTTGACGCGTTCCATCCCGTAAATGTGGGCAAGATAATGATCGGCGATTACAGCTTCCTGCCCTGCACACCCGCGGGCGTTATGGAGCTTATCCATTCGACGGGTGTTGAAGTTGCGGGAAAGCAGTGCGTGGTCATCGGACGCAGCAATATCGTCGGCAAGCCTATGGCAATGCTGCTCCTGCACGAAAGCGGTACCGTTACCATCTGCCACAGCAAGACCAAGAACCTCAAGGAGATATGCGCTGATGCAGATATCCTCGTTGCGGCGGTCGGCAGAGCAAAGATGGTAACTGCCGATTACATAAAGCCGGGCGCTGTCGTTATAGACGTTGGTATGAACCGCGATGAAAACGGCAAGCTCTGCGGCGACGTTGATTTTGAAGACTGCAAGGACAAGGCAGGGTACATCACCCCCGTCCCCGGCGGCGTAGGTCCCATGACGATAGCTATGCTCATGCAGAATACACTTACAGCAGCTAAACAGCAGCAGTGCATAGAGTGAATGTAAAATTTTCATGAACTCTATTTACAACGCTTGTAAAACAGTGTATAATTATACTGTTGTGTGACATTACACAGCACGATCTATCCGCAAAGGCAGTTTACGGGTAAAGCTCCTGTGGAGAATGGTACCTGCCGTTTACTTCCTTGTGGGAAATATTCAGAAAGAGGTATTGCACAATGTTAAGAAAAGACGAGAAAACTGCTGTTATCGAAGCTAACAGAACTCATGAGAACGACACCGGTTCCCCTGAGGTACAGATCGCTATCCTCACCAAGAGGATCAACGAACTTACCGAGCACCTCAAGGTCCACAAGAAGGACCATCACTCCAGAAGAGGTCTTCTGAAGATGGTAGGTAAGAGAAGAAACCTTCTTGCTTACCTCAAGAGCAAGGATATCGAGAGATATCGTGCTTGCATCGAGAAGCTTGGTATTCGTAAGTAATTTCGTTAAAAATCATGCGGGCAGGACGGCTCATGCCGTTACTGCCTTTGCGTGTTTTTACAGACTGTTGAAAATGGCAGCGGTGAACGCAGCTTAGCAGTAAACAGAGCTTATTTTTTCTTCAAAACAGGCTGTGTTTATTGCTAAAAGAGTTCACCGTTCCGACAACTGATTTGAAAGGAATTGGCTGAATATGTTTGAAAATTACAGAACATTTGAGACGACCTATGCCGGCAGACCCTTTATCGTTGAGACCGGCAAGACCTGCGGACTTGCAAACGGTTCCTGCTGGGTACGCTACGGCGAGACCGTTGTTATGGCTAACGTTACCGCTTCGGCAAAGCCCCGTGACGGTATCGACTTCTTCCCTCTCTCCGTTGATTTTGAAGAGAAGCTCTACTCCGTAGGCAAGATCCCCGGAAGCTTCACCAAGCGTGAGGGCAAGCCTACCGACAAGGCTATCCTTGCATCGCGTATGGTAGACCGTCCGATGCGTCCGCTTTTCCCCAAGGATATGAGAAACGATGTTTCCATCGTTATGACCGTTATGAGTGTTGACCCCGACTGCTCCCCCGAGATCGCAGGTATGTGCGCGGCTTCCATCGCTGTACATATTTCCGATATTCCCTGGGCAGGTCCTGTTGCGGGCATCAGCGTTGGTCTGGTTGACGGCGAGATCGTTCTTAATCCTACTCTTGAGCAGAGACAGAACAACAAGCTGAACCTTACCGTTGCAGGTTCTATGGAGAAGGTCGTTATGATCGAGGCAGGCGCTGATGAAGTGCCCGACGATCAGATGCTCGAGGCTATCATTGCAGGTCACACCGAGATCAAGAAGATGGTAGCTTTCATCGATGATATCCGCAAGGAGATCGGCAAGCCTAAGTTTGAGTTCCAGTCTATGGAGATAGATCACGACCTGTTCGATGCTGTTGAGGCTATGGTCGGTGAAGATGTAAAGGTCGCTCTCGATACCGATGACAAGAACGTTCGCGATGCAAGACTCAAGCCCATCTATGACGCTGTTCATGAGAAGTATGACGAGCAGTATCCCGAGCAGGGCGCTATGCTCGATGAAGTTCTTTATAAGCTTCAGAAGAAGATCGTCCGCAACTGGCTCTATGAGGGCAAGCGTGTTGACGGCAGAGGCATCGACGAGATCCGTCCTCTTGCTTCCGAGGTCGGTCTGCTCCCCAGAGTTCATGGCTCGGGTCTGTTTACTAGAGGTCAGACTCAGGTGCTCACTATCTGCACACTGGGTCCCGTAAGCGATTGCCAGAAGCTTGACGGCATCGACGAGGAGACAAACAAGAGATATATCCACCACTATAACTTCCCCAGCTATTCAGTTGGCGAGACCAAGCCTTCGCGCGGTCCCGGAAGACGTGAGATCGGTCACGGCGCACTTGCCGAAAAGGCTCTCGTTCCCGTTATCCCCTCCGTTGAAGAGTTCCCCTATGCTATCAGAATGGTATCCGAGGTTCTTTCTTCTAACGGTTCTACCTCTCAGGGCTCCATCTGCGGTTCGACCCTCGCGCTTATGGACGCAGGCGTTCCGATAAAGGCTCCCGTTGCAGGTATCTCCTGCGGTCTTATCACTAAGGAAGACGGCAGCTGGATGACTATGGTAGATATCCAGGGTCTTGAGGACTTCTACGGCGATATGGACTTTAAGGTTGGCGGTACAAAGAACGGTATCACTGCTATTCAGGTCGATATAAAGGTTGACGGTCTGACCTACGATATCATCAAGGAAGCATTTGCAAAGACTCACAAGGCAAGAGATTATATACTCGATGAGATCATGCTCAAGGCTATCCCTGAGCCCAGACCTACTGTTAACAAGTGGGCTCCTAAGATGCTCACTACCAAGGTGCCCGTTGACAAGATCCGTGAGGTCATCGGTTCCGGCGGAAAGGTAATCCAGAAGATCTCCGCTGAGTATGATGTTAAGATCGACATTCAGGAAGACGGTAACGTATTCGTTTCGGGTCTTGATCTTGACAAGGCTCAGGCTGCTATCAGCGTTATCAACACCATCGCTCATGATCCCGAGATCGGTGCTATCTACAAGGGCAAGGTAGTTTCCATCAAGAACTTCGGCGCTTTTGTTGAGATTGCTCCCGGCAAGGATGGTCTCTGCCACATCTCCAAGCTGGATAACCAGAGAGTTGAGAAGGTTGAAGATGTTGTTGCCCTTGGCGATGAGATCGTTGTTAAGGTAATGGACATCGACAGCCAGGGCAAGATAAGCCTTTCCAGAAAGGACGCTCTTGCAGACATCGCTGCAAAGCGTGCTAACGGCTGATCTGAAGCTTGATATTTATCCGAGCGCTTTCGTTGCGGCGAAGGCGCTCTTTTGTTGACAACAGCCGAAAAATATGGTATGATAACAAGTAACGGCGTCGTCTGCCGCGGCATATAATGTACTGTTCCGAAAGGGTGGTACGTTTATGCTTTATTATCTACTGACAGTTTTTATCCTGTTTGTCATTGTTGTCGTCATCGCAAAAGCGGGGGCGATAAACAGGATCACAAGCAGAACCCCATGTTCACTGATACTTATCCCGACAAGCGGCGATGAAACGCTTTTTGAACAGCGGGTAAGGGCGTTTTATGCCGAGCAAATGTTCTGCGACGGTCGGTATGTGAGTGAGATAATCATAGTTATCAACGACGAGCGGCTGTCAGGGGCAGCGTATGAGCTTGCCGGAAAGCTTGACGGAGTTACTGCCGTCCTGCTTGAAGATCTGGAAGAATATATTAGCAAAAATTATAATGAGTACAATTACTCGGACAGTTGGGTGGATTAATGGCAGAGAATAAAACCGAAACTATACGCGGTGAAGTAGACAGTATCATATTTCAGAGTGACGACGGCGAATTCTGCGTAGTGATGATGGTCTGCGGCGATGAGCTTATCAATGTTGTAGGCCCTCTCGGTAATGTTGATGAGGGCGAGGAACTCGAATGTACGGGTTATTACACCACTCACCAGAAATTCGGCGAGCAGTTCCGCTGTCAGGTCTGCGAGCGCCCGATGCCGCGCTCCGCTGCTGCGATACAGAAGTATCTTTCGGGCGGTGTCATAAAGGGGATAGGTCCCGCAGGGGCAAAAGCTATCGTTAAACGCTTTGGTGAAGACACCCTTGATGTTATCGAGAATCATCCAGAAAAACTTGTCGAGGTAAACGGTATAAGCGAGGCAAAAGCCAAGGCTATCTCCGAGCATTTCAAAAAGAACTTCGCGGCACGCACGCTTATGATCTTTCTTGCCGAGTATGAGATATCAATGTCGGTCGGGGTAAAAGCATATAAAAAATGGGGTGATGATGCCGAGATGCTTATACGCTCAAATCCCTATGTGCTGTGTTCCGATAATATAAATGTGACATTTGAAAAAGCCGATTCTATGGCGCGTGATCTTGGTATTGATGCCAACAGCACCGACAGGATAAAGGCGGGGATCCGCTATCTGCTAAAGCTGCAAACATATTCGGGCAACACCTGCTATCCTCTGGACAAGCTCAAAAAGGATAGCTGCTCGTATCTTAATATCGAAAGCCGACTGTTTGACACCGTGCTCGTTGAAGAGCTTGAAGAGGAGAATATCCACAGCTGCGACATCGACGGCGTGCGTTATGCTATGCTGCACGATTATTTCCGCGCCGAAAACTATATTTCAAGACGGCTTTCGATCATGAAGGAATGCTCCTTTGATAATAAGATAGACTTCTCCGATGTCATTGACAATGCCGAGAAGAAAAACGGCGTTGAGTACGACGAGCTTCAGCGTGAGGCTATAAATCTTTCGCTGTCATACGGTTTTCTTGTTATCACGGGCGGACCGGGAACGGGAAAAACGACTGCGCTCAATGCTATCATCGACCTTTATAAGCAGCAGGGAATGACCGTTTTTGTTGCTGCGCCTACGGGACGCGCCGCAAAGCGTCTGTCGGATGTAACAGGCTGTGAGGCAAAGACCATTCACCGTATGCTTGAAGTCAAGCCGACAGAGCTCGGGAATATGAGCTTTGTACATGATGAGAACAATATGCTCGACTGCGATGCACTGATAATAGATGAGATGTCGATGGTCGATACGCTGCTGTTTGAAGCTGTGCTGAAATCTATCAGCCTGACCTGCAAGCTTGTGCTTGTCGGGGATTCGGATCAGCTGCCTTCTGTCGGTGCGGGAAATGTTCTGAAGGACATCATCGAAAGTGATGTAATGCCCGTCGTAAGGCTCACACAGATCTTCCGTCAGGCTCAGCAAAGTGCTATTATTACAAACGCGCACAAGATAGTCAGCGGAGGACATATAGATCTCACGCAGAAAGACAATGATTTCTTTTTCTTTCAGCGGCTGGATTACGAAGGCTTGCAGATACTCACAGCCGAGCTTTGCAGCAAGCGCCTTCCGAAAGCTTATGATTATTCGCCGTTTGAAGACATACAGGTGCTTTCGCCTACGAGAAAGGGTCCCTCGGGTACTATGGAGCTGAACAAGCTCCTTCAACAAGAGCTTAATCCTCCCGCCGACGGCAAGAGTGAGATAAAGACTAAGCTTTACACCTTCCGCACAGGCGATAAGGTCATGCAGAACCACAACGATTATGAGATACTTTGGAAAAAGAAGGTCGGCGACAAGACCGAAGAGGGAGCAGGTATCTTCAACGGAGATATCGGACGCATAATAAAATGCAACAAAGTCCTGCGCACACTGACAATTGATTTTGACGGCAGGATAGCAGAATATACGGGCGAGATGCTTTCATATCTTGAGCTTGCATATGCGATAACCGTTCATAAAAGTCAGGGCAGCGAATATGATGCTGTTATACTCACGATATTCGATGGCTATGAAAAGCTGTATTACCGCAATCTTCTGTACACGGCAGTAACTCGTGCAAAGAAGCTGCTTATTATTATCGGTCAGAATCGTCTGGTTGATTATATGATAGATAACAACCGCCGCGACCTGCGTTATACCTGCCTGAAATACCTGCTGAAGGAGTTGAACGGCGATGCAGACGGACAGACCTCGATCTTTTGAGTTTATTCTGGATATCCTCTTTCCCGAGCATTGCCCGGGCTGCGATATTGTCGTGGACAAAGGCAGATGTATGTGCAGCGAGTGTGAAAAACAGCTTGAATACCTTGAAGATCTTCCGTGGCAGAGCTTTTTTGAAGATGAGATAAACGGCAGGAAAGTGAGCTTTGATATCGCAACGGCTTTGTTCTACTACACAGGCACAGCCGCAGCTGCGGTGAAGTCTTTCAAGTTCAGGAGATGCCTGCCCTTTGCAGATTATGCCGCTGAACGAATGGCGATCAAGCTTGAAAATGATATCACCGAACGCATAGACATCGTGACCTCGGTGCCGATGAACATCGTCAACCGAAATCACAGAGGGTACGATCAGGCGGAGCTGTTCGCCGTAAAGCTCGCGGACAGGATCGGCAAGGACTATGACCCGACGCTGCTCGGACACAGGTTCAGGTACATCTCCCAGCACAAACGTTCGGCAAAAAGCAGAAACAGATCTGCCGACACTACATATTACATAAAGGACGCCTCAAAGCGTCTTGACGGCAAGAATATACTTATCTGCGACGATGTATTTACCACAGGTTCCACCCTAAACGCCTGCGCGCGTCTGTTAAAGCAGATGGGTGCCGAGAGAGTATTTGCTGCGGCGATCTGTCTCAGGGCAAAAAAGTGACCCGATATGCTCGGGTCAAATACAATGGAATTGAAATTATATGGAGATTTTCATAATTGGCTGATTCAATTGCTTAACTCTGCCGTAGTTAATCTTGAAGTCTTTACCGTTGCAGTTGGTAACGACCACTACGCAGACTAAAGAACCGTCGATACCGTCAGTCTTCCATAGCTCGGCACCTGCGGGAACGATGTCGCCGCGCTGAACGCATACCTCTGCGTTTATCGCTTTGCCGCCATCTTTTCCGAGGGAAACGATGAGTATCAAGCCATCAGAAGTTTTTATTGTGATATCCATTCCGTTTTCCGAAACGTCCTTGATAACTCCTTTGACAGGACAGACAAAAATGTTACCTGTCGGTAAGATGCAGAAACCATCACCGACAAATAAGCTTGGGAACAGATCCTCTGAAATTCTGTCAAGAGACTTTACTTCACCCAGACAACAGCTGTAAATGATACCGCGTTCTGCTGATTCGGGTTTATCTGTTCTTTTCTTAAATGTCATTACGATCACTCCCATCTCGTAAGGGGTCCGGCTGTCGGTATGATTAATAATTGTCTAAATATATTTTAACAAACTATTTCAACTTTTTCAAGTGGCGCTTGAAGAAATTTACAATTTTCTAGACTCTTTTGTATAAGCTTACAAAACGCGCCTCGTATTCGTGCTTGAAAATGTCAGTCTGTACAAAATCTTAAACGATTAAGCTGTTTTTCAATTGCAAATAATTTTAACTTAAAATATGAATAAAAGGAGATGCGCTTCCTTTGATTATCAATATCGAACATATATATAAATACTTTAATGGAGAACCATTGCTGAAGGACATTTGTTTCACGCTCAATGAGAATGAAACGGTGGGACTTGTCGGGCGCAACGGCTGCGGCAAGTCAACGCTGCTGAAGATCATCATGGGCGAGGAAGAGTATGACAAAGCGCCCGACGGCAGCGGTGAACTTACAGTACGCGATGTAGGGCTCGGATTTCTGGCACAGAATACGGGTCTTGATTCGGATGCAACGGTTATCGAAGAGATGAACGCGGCATTCGATAAGCTTACGAAGATCAAACAGCGAATGGACGAGCTTACCGAGCTGATGACCGATTGTGTCGGCGACGAGCTTGAGTTCGCTGGCGCGGAATACAGCCGCCTGTCCGCGTATTTCGAGCTTCATGACGGCTACAACACTGAGTTCAAGATCAAGCAGATACTCAACGGCATGGGGTTCTCAGATCTTTCTTACGGCAGGGTGATCTCGACCCTTTCGGGAGGAGAGAAGACCCGTCTGGCGCTTGCAAAGCTGCTTCTGGAACAGCCCGAGCTGCTTATCCTTGACGAGCCTACCAACCATCTGGATTTTAAGACGCTGATGTGGCTCGAGGGTTATCTGAAGACCTACCGCGGTGCTATTATAATAGTATCGCACGATCGTTATTTCCTCGACAAGCTTTGCAGCAGGATCTGCGAGATCGAAAACGGCAGGCTTGTAAGCTATCGCGGAAATTATACCGAGTATATCGCCCAGCGTGAGCAGAGAACGGCCAGGCAGATAAAGGAGTATCAGGCTCAGCAGAAGGAGATCGAGAAGCTCGAGGACTATATAGCACGGAACAAAGTACGCGCATCGACAGCAAAGATGGCAAAGTCGCGCGAAAAGATGCTCGACAGGATAGAGCCCCTCGAACGCCCCGCTGTATTTGATAAAGCGCAGAAGATAAAGCTGGAATACACCATTGAGCCGACTAAGGATATCGTTCAGGTTGTGAATTGCCCGCTTGTCGTCGGCGAGGGCTTTGAGCAGAAAACGCTCATCGAGAGCCTTGATCTTCATATCCGCCGCGGTGAACACGTCGCACTTGTGGGCGACAACGGCATCGGCAAAACCTCTATCTTACGCCTAATCCTTGGCACGGTGCCTCACAGCAAAGGCAATATCGTCTGGGGCAATAATGTAAAGCTGAGCTATTTCGATCAGGAACACGCGCAGCTCGAGCCTTACGATAATGCTCTTGAATCTATGGCAAGGAACTGTCCGTCACTCAGCGATGGAGAGATACGCTCAGCGCTCGCGTCTGTGCTTTTCCACGGTGAGGACGTATTCAAGCCCGTGTCCGTCCTTAGCGGCGGAGAACGTGCCAAGCTATGTTTTGCGATAATGGTACAGAACCACGGCAATTTCCTGATGCTCGATGAGCCTACGAACCATATAGACCTTCCTACAAAGGAAGTTCTTGAAGAGGCGCTGAGAGAGTTTGAGGGGACAATGCTCATAGTTTCCCACGACCGTTACCTGTTAAGTAAGATCGCCGACCGCGTGGTCGAGGTACGGGAGGGCGGAGTTCGTTCATTCCCCGGAAGCTTTTCAAATTATATGAATGTCATAGCCGAGGAACAGCGTGCCGAGCAGGAACAGATAGCTGAGGACAAGCGTATCCGCCGCGAGGAGGAGTACGCTGCGAACAAGCAGAAGCAATACCGCTCCAAGCAGCAGCGTGCAGAAGACGCCAAAAGACGTCAGCGTATAAAGCAGCTCGAAGAGGAGATAGACGCCCTTGAGACTCGGATAGCAGAGCTTGAGGAGGAGATCTCAGACCCCGCAGTTGCGGCTGATTTTGCGTTGATGACAGAAAAATGCAACCTTCTCGAAAGCCTTCGCAATGAAGTCGAGGAAAAAACCGAAGAATGGGTCGCTCTTGAAGAGTAACCAAATACGCCCCCGTGCAGTATACTGTAAAAGACAGTCTGCACGGGGGTGATCTTTTGGATATCACGGTGATGAATGAATGCTGTGCAAAGATAGAGGTCACGGCGGATGAGTGTGCCGTTTTCGGGATAGATTATGAAAGCTTTTCAGGCAGCGACACTGCATCGAGGCTGTTTATAGCTTCTGCTCTGAGGCGGTTATCAGACATGGGGCTGTGCGAGATCTCTCCCGACAAGCTTACGGCTGAGGTATTCAAAAAAAGCGGCGGCGGACTCATAGTGTACCTTTCGGGCAAAGGCATGAAGCTGACCAAACTGGCAGGGGAGCGCGTTGTGCTATGCGATACCCCTCGTAGGGTGATAGAGCTTATTCAGAGCTTACCCGAACCCGAATCGGCTGTGCTTTACAAATACGACGACCGCTATGCGCTCATCTGCCGTGAGTACGATAAAACGAAAGCCTCACCGCCGTATCTCAGCGCAAAAATAAAGGAGTACGGAGAGCTGCTCTCCGATACTCCGTTTATGCAGTTATTAGAGCTTATCGACCCCGAAGCCCGATAATGCGCTCTTTCATGTCCTCCGAGCAGAACAGATAAGAACCGGAAACTAGAACATCGGCGCCGTACTTCCTTACAAGGGGTGCGGTCTTATCGTTTATGCCGCCGTCCACCTGAATGTATATCCTTCTGCCCGATCTTTCGGCAAGCTCACGCGCCTGCGCTATCTTATCGAGAGTGCTTTCAATAAACGACTGTCCGCCGAAACCCGGCTCAACGGTCATTATCAGTATCAGCTCTATATCGTTTATGTAACTTTTGATAACACTGACGGGGGTGTTGGGCTTGACGGAGATACCCGCCTTGCAGCCTGCATTATGTATCTTTTCGATAACGGCTGCGGGGTCGTCGCACGACTCAACGTGAAAGGTTATTCCCGCCGCACCGAGAGAAGCGTAGTTGTCAATGTATCTGATCGGATCGTTTATCATGAGATGAACGTCAAGAGGAATCTTGGCGGAAGCTCTCACGTATTTTAAAACAGGCTCGCCAAAGCTTATGCTGGGAACAAAAAGACCGTCCATAACGTCGTAATGCAGCCAGTCGGCACCCGCATTTTCTGCTCTTTTGATATCATCTCCCAGCCGGCTGAAATCTGCCGAAAGAAGTGATGCAGAAATAATTGTATCCAAATACGGCACCTCCTAACATTTACTCATACATTATAACCCATTATCAGACACAAGTCAAGTGAATATAATAAAACTATACAGTATCTTAACACTTTCTACTTAGCCTGATCGTCGAGCGTCAGTGTGTATGCGGGAATGAACTCTTCGAGGAATACCTCAGCCTCGGGGAGATCAAGCGCATGAATGGAATCAAGCGTTGACTGCTCGGCTGAAACAAAGTCATCATTTCCCATCCTGCGTTCTTCGATGCATTTGATAAGCGCAGAAAGCTTGTCCGCTGCCTTGACGATCGCCCAGAGCTCGGTTTCTTCTTCGGTATATGAGAACAGGGGACGGTAATCCTCTTTCAAGTCATCCGGGAGATATGAAAGAAGCTGGTCGATAGCCTTGTGCTCGATCTCTTCGTAGACGCTCCTTATCTCCTTGTTGTAATATTTTACGGGGGTGGGAAGGTCGCCAGTTATGATCTCTGAAACGTCATGATACATGGCAAGAAGCGCACAGCGTTCGGGGTCGATCTTCCCGTGGAACCGCTTATTCCGTATAAGCGCGAGAGCGTGTGCGATGAATGCGACTTCAAGGGAATGCTCGCTGATATTCTCGGTGATGGTGTTTCGCATAAGCGCCCATCGGTTTATGTATTTCATTCGTGAAATGACGGCGAAGAATCTTTCGCTCATAGTTTTACCTCCTATAAAAAATGACGGGAAGATATGTCCCGTCATTTATCTTTTTATGTTCGCTGAATCAACCGATGTGAACGATGGAGAGCAGTACGCCTGCCGCAACAGCAGAACCGATAACGCCTGCAACGTTCGGACCCATAGCGTGCATCAGCAGGTAGTTGGTAGGATTCTCTTCCTGACCGACCTTCTGAGCAACACGGGCAGCCATAGGAACTGCGGAAACGCCCGCGGAACCGATGAGCGGATTGATGGTCTTTCCGGATACAAGGTACATTACCTTTCCGAGCAGCACGCCGCAGGCAGTAGCCAGCGAGAATGCGATAACGCCGAGGAGTATTACCTTTCCGAAAGCGAGTGTGATGATGTTGTCGGCACGGGTGGTAGCGCCTACCGAAGTGCCGAGGAATATCGTGATGATGTTCATAAGCTCATTCTGAGCGGTCTTTGCTATTCTGTCGCAGCAGCCCGATTCCTTGAGCAGGTTGCCGAACATCAGCATACCTACCAGCGGAGCAGCGTCGGGAATCATCAGCGCGATAACAACGGTTACAAGGATCGGGAAGAGTATCTTCTCGGTCTTGGAAACAGTTCTCAGCTGCCCCATAACTACCGAGCGTTCCTTTTTGGTGGTAAGAGCCTTCATTATAGGAGGCTGAATTATAGGCACGAGTGCCATGTATGTGTAAGCTGCAAGAGCGATGGTACCAACGCCTATGTCGTCGGTCTTGGAAAGCAGCTTGGAAGATACGAATATAGCAGTAGGACCGTCAGCACCGCCGATGATGGCGATAGAAGCACACTCGGCAGCGGTCATCCCGAGGAGGGCAGCGCCCACGAAGGTGAAGAATATACCGCCCTGAGCAGCTGCACCAAGCAGGAAGCTCTTGGGGTTTGCAATCAGCGGACCGAAGTCGGTCATAGCGCCGATGCCTAAGAATATCAGCGGGGGATATATCTGAAGCTTTACGCCGAGGTAGAGCATATCAAGCAATCCGCCGTGCCGCAATATGTATCCGTAATCGAGATAGTGGTCGTTGACGACCTGTGAGCCCGTGGTCGGGTCAACTTCGATCTTTGTGATGTATTCCCAGTATTCCGAGTGATACATTCCCGCAAAGGGGAGGTTCGTCAGCAGCATACCGAAAGAAATCGGAAGCAGCAGGAGCGGTTCAAAACCGCGGGCGATCGCAAGATACATGAATACGAATGATATCAGTATCATTATTATGTTTTTCCAGCCGCCTGCTTCTAAGAATCCCGCAAAGCCGGATTTATTGCAGAGGTCCAGAAGAGTGTTGAGAAAGCCTTCTATTATAGCCATTTAATTTATACATTCCTTTCTGTAAGGCAGTAAGTCAAATAATTACATTCAGAGTAACAAGCTGCCGTTTGGATACGATCAGAAGGGGCGGGTCGCCTCGGCAAGTCCTGCCGAACCCCAAGCACTTCTGCCCGAAGGTGCGCTGCCTGAACGCCTGATGCTCTTTACGGCAAGCGTCTTTCCGCTGTTTGCTCCGTATGCTGCGATAGCTGCGGTGATGACCGCGACTATTTCTTCCTCTATACCATCTTCAACAGCCGGTGCGGGAGCAGCAGCTTTGACAGATGATGATTCTTTTGGCTTTTCTGCTTCCTTGGCAGCCTTTTCGGCAGCCTTCTTGTTTATGGATTTAAACACAGCACCATAAACTGAAACAAGGGCTATCAGCAGTATCAGTGCTATAAACACGACTGCTATACCTGTAATAACCACAGAAGCGACTGTGGTCGCGCCAAGGTCCCTGTCCGATGTGTGTATCACATCTTCGGCAAGAGCCAGCAATCCAAATTGCATACGATCATTCTCCTTTTCAGGAATGTATACCATCTGTTGGAATACATCCTTCATAAAATACATATTGTTGTGTTTCGGCCGTTTCATTTAATATCTGAAAAGACCAATTAACATTTATTATACACCATATTACAAAAAAATACAAGTCCAAAAATGCACTAAAAAACAGAAACTTAATAAAATAACTTTAATTTTTTTATCCCGAATAATTACAATTGCACTAATTCATTTATATTTAAAAATCTTTGCTTCATAGTTCTGTATAAGTTATTCTCTCTTTAAATCCCTATATTTTTTATTGTGTCTATTTTGTCAAAATAAACTTCAAAATATTGACTTTCGGTTCAGAAGTGATATAATATATATTGGCAGAGTTTTCGGCTTTGCTTACAGAACAAAAGTCAAAAATGATGAGGAGGAGACAAAAATGGCAAACGCTAGAAAGATCGTGACAACAGTCATATCTGTTGCTGTTGTCGGTGCAGTCGGCGTTACCGGATTTATGCTGTGGAAAAAGAGAGATAACATAGCAAAGAAAGGTACGGTATACGTTCAGACGGTAAGCTCACTCAATACCGCCGAGGGTCTTTCCCTTACGGGAAGCAAATTCAGCGGAGTTGTTGAGATGCAGAAAACAGAGGACGTAAAATATGATGTCAACAAAACGATCTCGGAATTTTATGTGGAGGTCGGTGATGAGGTCAAGGAGGGCGATAAGCTCTTTACATACGATGTCGAAGCTATGCAGCTCCAGTACGAGCAGGCTAAGATAGAAGTCGAACGTATGGAAAATGAGACCGAGACCAACAAGCTCGAGATCGAACAGCTTGAAAAGGAAAAGAAAACTGCCAAACAGGACGATCAAGTCGAACTTACTATGCGTATCCTTTCGCTCCAGAGCGATATCGCAAAGTCAGAGTATGATATCAAGACCAAGAAGCAGGCTAATAAAAAGCTCAAAGAGTCGATAAAGAATGCAGACGTTTATTCGCCTATCGACGGTATTGTCAAGAGCATCAAGGATCCTGACGGTGGTTCGTCCTACGATCCTTACGGAGAGGAAGGCAATTCCAGTGAAAATATTGCCGTCAGCCTTTCAAAGGGCGATGATCTTCAGATCAGGGCAAGCGTTAACGAGCAGATGATAAACATGGTATACGCCGATATGCCCGTTATCCTGCGTTCCAGGATCGACAATAATGTTACTTGGTCGGGTACTGTCAGCAGTATCGAGACCACGCCTCAGCCTGCCTCTGAAAGCGGTATGTACGACGAGATGGAGGAAGACAGCTCGGCTGTAACGTCGAAGTATTCCTTCTATATCCTTCCCGAAAGCTTTGACGGGCTTATGCTTGGTCAGCATCTTATCGTTGAACCCGATATGGGCATGGTCGATTCGGGTGTCGAGAAGAAGGGCATATGGCTTTACAGCGATTTTGTCTTTGAAGAGGACGGCAAGAGCTATGTGTGGGCTGCCAACGATAAGGATAAGATAGAAAAGCGTGAGGTCAAGCTCGGTAAGAAGGATGATGAAATGGGCGATGTTGAGATCCTCAAGGGTCTTGACAAGAAGGATCTGATCGCATATCCCGATAAGGAATACGAGGAAGGCATGAAGGTCACCAAGGACGAGGAAAAGGCTACCGTTCCCAAGAAGAGCAGTGAAGATGCCGAAGATGAAGGTGAACCTGAGGACGAATACCTCGGCGAGGAAGATTATGAGTTTGACGAAGAGGACTTTGAAGATGAAGACCTCGAAGAAGATGAAGAATTCGCAGACGATGAAGACTTTGAAGAACCCGCCGATGTTATCGGTGAAGAAGACTAAGGCGGTGAGGGTATGTCGGATATAGTATTGCAGCTTAAAAATGTGGATAAAGACTATAAGCTTGACAAGCTCTCTGTTCCCGTGTTAAAGAACATTAGTTTCACCGTTTCCGACGGTGAGTATGTGGCTATAATGGGACCCTCGGGCTCGGGAAAATCCACAATGATGAACATAATCGGTTGTCTCGATAAACAAACATCGGGCGAATTTATATTTGACGGCGTTGATGTTTCAAAATGCCGCGACAAGCAGCTGTCTATCATCAGAAATGAGAAGATAGGCTTTGTCTTCCAGAATTTCAATCTTATGCCGCGTTCCACCGCTCTCGAAAACGTCGAGCTCCCTCTTCTTTATGCGGGAGTACGCAGGAGCGAGCGCAGGCGCAGAGCCAAGGAAGCTCTCACAAGAGTGGGTCTTGAGGACAGGATGCTCTTCAAGCCGACGCAGCTTTCAGGCGGTCAGAAGCAGCGCGTTGCCATCGCAAGGGCTATAGTGAACAAGCCCCGTCTGCTGCTTGCAGACGAACCTACAGGCGCTCTTGACTCCAAGTCGGGCGAGCAGGTGATGCAGCTTTTCTCAGAACTCAACGATGAGGGCGTTACCGTTGTGATGATAACTCATGCTCAGGATATAGCAGACCGTGCCAAGCGTGTGGTATATATCCTTGACGGCGAGCTTTTCGCCAGAGAGGGGGAGTCGCTGTGAAAAAGGTAATAATCACTCTTCTCTGTCTCGCACTTGTTGCAGGCGGAAGCTTTGGCGGATACAAGGAATACCAGAAGCGCAAGGACGCAAAGCGCGTGGTCGATGTATATTCAGTCAGCCTTCTCAAGGAGGAGGACTGGTATAGCGAAGAAGAGACCACTATGGGCGCAGAAGTTACCTCGGGCAATGTACAGAGAGTAAACGTATCTACCGAAGGACTTATAAAAGAGGTCAAGGTAGAGCCTGGTCAGGCAGTTAAGAAAGGCGACGTGCTGCTGGTATACGATACCACGGTCGCGGAGCTGGAAGTCCAGCAGAAAAAGAATCGTATAAACGTTCTGAAGCAGGAGCTTGTAAAGCTTGAAAAAGAGCTTGACAAGCTGAAGAAAACTCTTCCTTCCGAAATGAAGCCACGCGAGAACCCGAATTACGATTACGATCCCGATCCTTATTATCCCGATGATGAAGAACCGTATGAAGATGATAGTTCTGAGTCCGACGAATCGTCCGTTCCCGATGAATCCGTTCCCGATGTACCCGATGTTGAGCCTTTGTCTGTGCTTTCCGATCCCGAGATCGGTTATACACTGAACGATGGGGTGTATGAATTTGCCTGCACAGCCAACACTCAGGTAGAACAGCGGTTTATGGGTAAGGCTTTGTATCTTAAACGTCATATCGTTATTAATGTATATGATGCCGATCTGAAGCTGCGCTACTGCTGGGACTTGGATTTTTCGGCTAACAGCAAGCTTTCAAATGTCGCTTGGTGCGTCGGCGACGGGGTTTCCGTTCAGGAGGATAAGGTGCTTTATGACGGCTCTAATACCTCCGGCGCTGTTTTCTATATCTATACTCCCGTTGACGACAGCGAACCGGAAGATTCCTATGAGGACGAAGAGACCGATGACAGCATTCCCGACGATGAAGAGTTTGAAGACGAAGATTACGAGGATTACGAAGACTACGAAGACTACGACGATTACGATGACTACGATGATTATGACGATGCTGACGACGAGGAAGAAGACAGCGAAAACTATCAGTATACCCGTGCCGAGCTTGCCATAAAGGTCAAGGAAAAGGAAATGGATATCAAGAAAAAGAAGCTCGATATCCGTATGGCAAGGCTTGAATACAAAAACAGCAAGAAGAAAAAGGATTCGGGAGTTGAGGTCGCGGATATCGACGGTATCGTTATGAAGGTCGGCGATGAAAGGTTTGAGCCTGAGATCGAAGAGGGCGAGGAACTCGAAGACGAGGAATTCGCGGAAGAGGAGATGTTTGAGGATATGGCTTATCGTCAGCCGATAGTCAATATCTTTGAAAACGTCGATTATGATGAAGACCTTGACGACGGCGAAGAATATCTCGACGAAGAGGAAGACTATTCCGATTACGGCGATGATTACGACGACGGATCTGACTACGATTACGGCGATGATTACGATGATGGCGAAGACTTCGGCGATTACTATGACGATGAGAACGAATCGGCATATCTGATCGTTCAGGGAAGTGCAGGTGTCAGCCTTGATATCAGTGTCAGTGAGCTGAATCTTTCAAAATTCCCCGAAGGCACTGAGGTCACGGGAATGTCATATGAGACAGGTGAGTCGATAACCGCTGTTGTAACAGGCGTCAAGGAGCAGCCTGCTTCCTATTATTCTCAGGATTACGCTTCAAATCCCAACAGCAGTACCTATATCGTTACAGCCGATGTCATCGGCAAGAACAGCCTTTCGGTAGGCACATGGATAGATGTGAATATGCCGCAGGATGATGAACAGCAAGAAGACGAATCCTCGAGCTGGTATCTGCCGATCGAGTTTTGCCGCAAGGAAGGCAACGGCTATTATGTCATGAAGGCTGACAAGGACGGCAAGCTCGTCAAGAAGACGATACAGACAGGAAAGACCCTTTGGGGATCTTATATCGAGATACTGGGCGGGGTCGATGATGAAGATAAGCTCTGCTTCCCCTATGGTAAAGACGTAAAGGTCGGAGTCAAGACCAAGGTCTCTGACGAAGTTGATTGGTAAGGGGGGCGGTATCATGATAGAAAATATTAGACTTTCGTTTCAGGGTATCTTCTCTCATAAGATACGCTCGTTTCTGACCATGCTCGGAATCATAATCGGCATTGCGGCTATCATTGCGATAGTTTCGACCATCAAGGGTACTAACGAGCAGATAAAGAATAACCTCATCGGTTCCGGAAATAACACGGTAAATGTAAGGCTGGTACAGGGCGATGAAGAAATGATGTTCGATTGGCAGCCTGTACCCGACGGAGTTCCCGTAGTTTCACAGAAGATAAAGGACAAGATAAACGATATCGAAGAGGTCGAATGCTGTGCCTTCTACCGCAAGCGTTCTTATATGGACAGCATTTATTACGGCAACAAGATGATCGAGTCCGCATCTCTTATCGGTATAGATGAGGATTATTTCCATACCACAGGACTTCAGATCAAAAAAGGCAAGGGCTTCTCTCCGTTTGATTACAAGGGACAGAGCAAGGTGTGCATCATTGATGACACCATTGTATCTTCACTTTTTGGCGATGAGGATCCGATAGGAGCTACCATTGATATCAATGGTCAGCCGTTTACCGTGATCGGTGTATCGGTCAAAACGACAGAGTTTGAACCTGTCATCAATTCCATTGAGGATTACTGGACATATTTTCAGGAAGAGTCGGGTACCATATTCGTTCCCTCCGAGGTATGGCCTGTACTTTTCAGATATGATGAACCGCAGAATGTCATAGCAAAGGCGGTCAACACCGATGCCATGACCAACGCGGGAAAGATCACCGCCGAAACGCTCAATGAAGCGCTTACGGTTGGCGAGAAATCGAACATTTCCTATAAGGCTGAGAATCTTCTTGAACAGGCTCAGCAGATGCAGGATCTTAGTAAATCTACCAACAATATGCTGATCTGGATCGCGAGCATATCGCTTCTCGTCGGCGGTATCGGCGTTATGAATATCATGCTGGTGTCCGTTACCGAGCGTACCCGTGAGATCGGTCTGAAAAAGGCTCTCGGCGCCCGCCGCGGAAGGATACTCATGCAGTTCCTGACCGAGGCTGCGGTGCTTACGAGCATCGGCGGCGTTATAGGCGTGGGCGCGGGAATAGGCTTGGCGAAGATGGTCTCGAAAATGGCAGAAGTGCCCGTCGCAATCTCTACCCCAGCGATCATAGTATCGGTCGTGTTCTCTATGGTAGTCGGAATAGTATTCGGTCTGATCCCCTCCATAAAGGCGGCAAGACTTAATCCTATCGACGCACTGAGATACGAATGATCTTGTATTATAAGAAGTAAGATGGGCTGTCGCTTGTGCGTCAGCTCATTTTTTGCATAAAAATACCCCCGAAAGCATATAACCGCTCTCGGGGGGTAACTTATCAGTTGTTTTCCGAATGCTTTTTGGCTTCCTCAATGTCCAGTTCCAGCATACGCGCATTTAGCTGATCTATCATCATTTGCAGACGCTCGCGAGTAATGTCTGGGTTGTCGGTGAAGCTTATCATTGCGTGAAGCGGCAGATCCTCAGCAACTGCAAGTGCCATAAGAGCACCTGCGTCACCCATCTGATCGGCTCCGCCGTTTGTAGTCGCAGCGACATCCGAAAGCATATCCTTGAATATCGCGAAGCCTTCCTCGATCTTCTTGATATCGCCGCCTGGGTTGTCAAGTGTGAATCTGACGGGGATCTTGACAGAGCTGTTGAAATGAACCTGATCTTCAAGGCAGATGGACTGTGAGCTTTCGCCGATGAGGATGTTGTACTCACCGCTTTCAGCCAGCCAGTCGTGAAGAATGTCGGAGTAGTAAGAGAATGCGCTCTTGTCGAGTCTGAAGACTATCTTGCGGCTCTCGCCTGCTTTGAGGAACACCTTCTCAAAGCCCTTGAGTTCCTTTATCGGTCTGATAACGGTAGGCGTGAGCGGCTCGATGTAAAGCTGAACGATCTCTGCGCCGTCCCTGTCGCCCGTGTTGGTGATGGTACACTCAACAGTGAAAGGCTTTTTATCGGAAAGCTCGTAAGCCGATACCTTTATGTCGGAGTATTCAAATGTCGTATAGCTGAGTCCGTAGCCGAAGGGATAGCGGACTTCCATATTCTTCTTGTCGTAGTATCTGTAGCCTACGAATATGCCCTCGGCGTAGCGAACTCTGTCGCCTTCTCCGGGGAAGTTCAGGTATGAGGGGTTGTCTTCAAGCCTGAGCGGGAAGGTCTCGGCGAGCTTGCCGCAGGGATTCGCCTTGCCGAAAAGCAGGTCAACGGTAGCTTCTCCGACAGCCTGTCCGCCGAGATACATTTCGAGTATACCCTGAACGGTGTTTATCCCTTCGCCCTCTTCTGCAAAAGGCAATTCAACGGGAGAGCCGTTGTGAAGCACTACAACGATATGTCTGTTGACCTTTGCAAGCTTGTCGATAAGGTCGAGCTGACAATCAGGCAGCTGCATATGCTTTCTGTCATAGCCTTCCGATTCAAAAGCCTCGGGCAGACCCGCGAACACAACGACAACATCGGCAGCCATAGCCGCAGCGATCGCTTCTTCTTCAAGCTCGGGATCTATCTCGTCCTTATCAAGATCAAAGCCGCGTGCATAGGTAACGTCAGTGATCTCCTTTACAGCTTCAAGCGCTGACACCGTCTTGAAGGAATTTATATGAGAGCTTCCACCGCCCTGATATCTCGGTTTCTCGGCAAATGCACCGATGAATGCGATCTTCTGCTCGGGGAAGAGAGGGAGTATATTCTTCTCGTTTTTAAGAAGTACAGCTGACTGAACAGCGATCTTTTTTGCAAGCTTGTGGTGGCGTTCTTTATCCCATACAGTCTCGGTGCGGTTTTCGATGCTTATGTCTATAAGCTTGAGTATCCTTCTGACGCAGGCATCAAGCTCGTCCATTGAGAGCGAACCGTCCTCAACAGCACGAATGATCGCCTGATCGTTTTTGCCCATGCTGCCGGGCATTTCAAGGTCAAGTCCTGCCTTTATGCCCTTTGCTCTGTCGTCAACAGCGCCCCAGTCACTGACAACAAGTCCATCGTATCCCCATTTGTCTCTGAGGATATCGGTGAGAAGCATTTTGTTCTGCGATGAATATTCGCCGTTTATCTTGTTGTAGGAGCACATGACAGTGCGCGGTTTTGCCTCCTTTATAACAGGCTCAAATGCGGCGAGGTATATCTCGTGAAGCGTGCGCTCGTCGATCTCGGCGGAAACGCTCATGCGGCGGTTTTCCTGATTGTTTGCCGCAAAATGCTTGAGTGATGTGCCTACGCCCTTGCTCTGCACGCCCTTTATGTGGGAGATAGCCATCTGAGATGCAAGGTAGGGATCTTCCGAGAAGTATTCAAAATTTCTTCCGCAAAGAGGAGAACGCTTGATGTTGCAGCCGGGTCCCAGAAGTACAGCGAGGTTTTCAGCCTGACATTCTTCGCCAAGCGCTTTGCCCATCTCTCCCAGCAGCTCTCTGTCAAAGGAGCAGGCGGTAGCACAGGCAGAGGGGAAGCAGACAGCCTTTATCGCTTGATTTGGGTTCTCTGCATTGTCCTCCATTTTACGAAGTCCGTGAGGACCGTCGGATACCATTATCTGCGGTATTTCCATGCGTTCTACTGCTTTGGTGTGCCAGAAATCCGCACCCGAGCAGAGCCCTGCTTTTTCTTCAAGTGTAAGGTTTTTCAAGATAGCTTCAATGTCCATTTGTGATCACTCCTGTTTAATAGATTTTTTATATAGGTTCAGAATCCTTTTTCTTTAAGGAAATCATTCAGTTCCCAGAGCAGCTTTTTCTCGAGGTCCCTTTCTGCACCGCAGCTGAATCTGTTGATCGCTTCAAAAGCTTCGTTCAGGTACTTCCTTGCCTTAGCGAAATCCCGTTCTATACCGAATGCGTAGTATGCAAGCACTCGTTTGCCGTTTGAATCCTTGTCTGCGCTGATCGTAGAAATGCACTTGTCAAGAAAAAGCTTTGCAAGCTGCGGGTCTAGGTCGTAGCGGGAATACCAGAATATCAAGAAATAGTATGCCGGAGTTTCCTGAAGGATAAATTCCTCGTCGGAAAGCAGTGCTGTAAGTTCATTTGCGATCGGATAGAGCAGGTCTGTGTTGTCTGTGGCGAGAAGATACTCCGCATAGACACCGTTGTATATCAGCCTTTCCCATTTAGTCGCGTTCTTGAAGCCCAGCTGATCGACAGGCTTCATGTCAAAGCTGCTAAAGTCTTCGCCTGCCCTGATCCGGTTGATATAATTCTGCGTAACACCGCCGAGCCTTTTCATTGCGACCTGATATGTATATATGTGTATCAGAACGCTGCTGAATGTATGAAAGCACATGGCAATGGCGAGATATGCAGCGAACACTTCAAGTATGCTGCTTTTGAGAGTAAGCCCACTCAGCATAAAATCGCGGAATAAGAACACCAGTAGTCCGCTGATCATCGCCAAAACGACTTTTTGTAAAATGCTGAAAAGCTTTTCCTTCTGCTCCAGTTCCTTAGCATTTTTTTGCCTGACAATATCTAAGTCTGCTGTTATTTTTACATTGCAGAGAAGAGAAGGCTTTCCCCGTGTGTATTCCCATCCGCCATCATGTTTGGTAAGAAGCAGACCGAACAGTGATATTGTTTCGCATTTCATGCAGAAAAATTCAGCGGCCAGGAGGCTGTACGCGACCTGGATCAGTTGTTTTATCTGGACAGAAATAAAGAAAAAGGCGAATACCGCTGCAAACAGTTTTGGTATAGGCAAATTGTCAAGCATAGAATTTCTCCTTTATTCGGATCTGCCTTCCTTGATATAGCTTGCGTGCATATCGGCGATATGAACGGCGAGTGCCAGCGGATACATTTCAAGCGCTGCACCTATGCTGTTTTTATTTTCTTCACCCGAGAAACCCATGTGCCAGCGTATAGCCATAGCTTCATCGCGGGTGAGGCGCATGAAACCGCTTATTATATAAACGCTCTTCTCGCCGTGACCGTAGGGCAGAGTGTCGTGGAATTCGTAAAACGGCACCTTTTCCCATTGCCCTGTCTCGTCGTTTTTCTTGTTGCGGTAGCTTGTGCGATAGAGGTTTACCTTGCAAAGGTCATGCAAAAGCGCTGTTATCGCGATGGATTCTTCGGTAAAATCCATACCGAAGCTTTTAGCCATATCCGTGTCAAGGTACATTTTCAGGCAGTCGTAAACGTTCAGAGAGTGCTCGCAAAGCCCGCCCTCGTATGCGCCGTGAAAGCGGGTGGAAGCGGGTGCGCTAAAGAAATCGCTGCCCTGCGAACCCAGCCACTCGAGAAGCTTGTCCGCTCCGGGACGTGAAATGTTTTCGTTGTATATCTCAATAAAACGATTCTTGTTTTCTAAAGGTGTTGGCATTTATTATTCTCCTGTTTTCAACCGCCCAGTCTGAGCATTTCGTCTATGCAAACGCGCGCTTTGGCGATAAGCTCACTGTCCATGACGATCTCGTTGAGCTTTGCTTCATCGGTGCCTATCGCGCGGCAAATGTTGTAAAGATCCATAAGTGTAGTGAGCTTCATGTTGGGACACATGATCTTTTTGGAAAGCACATAGAACTTTTTGTCCGGACATTCATACTGCAAATGCTCGGCGATGCTCATCTCGGTGCCTATGATGAATTCCTTAGCGTCAGACTTCACGGCGTAGTTGATTATACCGGTAGTCGAGCCGACATAATCAGCCTGTTCGGAGATCGCGGGTCTGCACTCGGGGTGTACGAGCACGAGGGCGTTCGGGTGTACGGCTTTTGCTTCGGCGACCTCCTCGGGCAGAACTGCCGCGTGTACGGGGCAGCCGCCGTTCAGCAGCATGATATCCTTGTCGGGACAAGCCTTCTGCACAAAAGAGCCGAGATTGCAGTCGGGTATGAAGAGAAGCTTTTTCTCGGGCATGGCACTGACGATCTTTACGGCAGATGATGATGTCACGCAAACATCGCAGACTGTCTTGAGTGCGGCGGTAGTGTTGATGTAAGCAACTACCTTTCTGTCCGGTTCTCTTTTCTTTATCTCGCATATCATCTCGGGATCCATCTGCTCAGCCATAGGGCAGCCCGCGGCGGGATTTGCAAGATATACGTTTTTTTCGGGCGAGAGCATTTTAGCTGTCTCAGCCATAAAATGCACACCGCAGAAAACAATGTTCTTTGAGGTCACTTTTGTGGCGTCTACCGAAAGCTTGTAGGAATCTCCCGTAAAATCGGAAGTCTCGATGATCTCGTGTCCCTGATAGCTGTGTGCGAGTATGCAGATATCCTTTTCCTTTTTCAGCCTGAGTATCTCCTGCTGAATGTCATTCATATTCAAAGCCATAATCTTGATCCTTTCAAGCTTGATCGTCAAGCTTCTTTAGTTTTACAAAGTTTGACATTATCTTTTTGGTGCCGCAGCTGTCAAACGCGATCTCGAGAAGTGTGTCACCGCCCATTGATTCGCAGCTGATTATCACGCCTTTTCCGAATTTTGGGTTCGGGTGTTTTACAACATCGCCGACCTTGAAGCTTCCGCCGCTGCTTGTCTTTGAAAGGCTGTTTTTGCGGCGGTTGAGAATGTCGTCCGATTCGTGTGAGTAGTCGGGTCTCTGAGGTCTGTTCAGCCGCTCTCTTAGTATCGGAGGATCCTCCTTGATGTGTTCGATGGTGTCTTCCGGCAGCTCGCTTAAAAATCTTGACGGTCTGTTTGAGCTTGTCCGACCGTAAAGCATTCTCACTGCCGAGTGCATAAGGTAGAGCTTCTTTTTGGCGCGGGTGATCGCAACGTATGCAAGCCTGCGTTCCTCTTCGAGATCTTCTTCCGTTTCAAAGCTTCTCGCAGACGGGAAGACGTTTTCTTCCATTCCCGCTACAAAGACGTTATCAAACTCAAGACCCTTTGCGGAATGTATCGTCATGAGTGCGACGTAATCCTCGCTCTCGTCGTATTTGTCAATATCGGTATACAGCGATATCTCCTCGAGGAAGCCTTCAAGGGTGGGGTCTTCGGCTGTGTCTTCATAGTTTATCAGCGTCGATTTTAGCTCGGCTATGTTGTCAAGACGCATCCTGCCTTCTTCTCCGGATCTGTTCAGCATATCGGCATAACCGCTCTGCTTCAGAACCTCATCGAGAAGCTCCGAAGGCTTTACTGTATCGGAAAGCTCTCTGAGGTTATTGAACATCTCGTATACCGAAAGCAGTATCTTGCTCTTTTTGGCGATAGGTGCATATGACTCGCAGTTTTTGAGCACCTCGAGGGGATCCTCTCCGAGGTCTGATGATATCTGCTCTATAGCGGTTATCGTGGCATCGCCGATACCTCGCTTGGGTTCGTTGATTATGCGTCTGAATCTGAGGCGGTCGGTGGGGTTGTTGATAACTGCAAGGTATGATATAACGTCTTTGATCTCCTTGCGGTCGTAGAATTTAAGTCCGCCGAACACTATGTAGGGGATCTCCTCTCTGATGAATGTCTGCTCGATTATGTTGGACTGTGCATTCATTCTGTAAAGGATAGCGTTGTTATTGTAGGGAATGCCCTTTTCCTTGTTTTCCTTGATGATCTTGGCAATAGCCTTTGCCTCAGAGCGCTCGTTGACGGCAAGGTAATCCGTTACCTTTTCACCGTCACCAAAGTCTGTCCACAGCGTTTTGCCCTTGCGCCCTTTGTTGTGTGAGATGAGCGCGTTTGCCGTTGTCAGGATATTCTGGGTCGAACGGTAATTCTGTTCAAGGCGGATAACGTCATTTTCGGGGTCGCAGGCGAATGTGTCCTCGAAATTCAAAATGTTCTCTATGGTAGCACCACGGAATTTGTATATGCTCTGGTCGTCATCGCCGACTACGCAGATGTTCCCGTTCTTTGCAGCAAGCAGGTCGATGAGCTTGTACTGAACGTGGTTGGTATCCTGATACTCGTCCACGAGTATGTATTTGTATAGATTCTGATAGTGGTCGAGCACATCGTCGAACTGCTCAAGCAGCTTGACGGTGTTGACAAGTATGTCGTCAAAATCCATCGCGTTTGCAGACATCAGCCTTTCGTTGTAAAGCTTGTACATCTTTGCGATATCTCTGTCACGCACATCGTTTATGTGCATTTTGTAGTAGTCTTCGGGGGAAACCATCTTGTTCTTTTCCGAGGAAATTACAGAGAGCACCAGACGGGGAGGGAAGATCTTGTCGGAAAGCCCCAGCTCTTTGATTATGCCCTTGATAAGTCTCAGGCTGTCATCGGTATCGTATATGGTGAAGGAAGACTTGTAGCCGAGTCTGTCAGCCTCTGCGCGGAGTATGCGCGAGCAGGCGGAATGGAATGTAGCCGCCCTGACGCTCTCACCCTGATCGCCAAGCATTTTAACAAGTCTGTCCTTCAGCTCCTTTGCAGCTTTGTTCGTGAATGTTATGGCAAGGATATTCCAGGGATTTACCGTCCTGTGGCTGATAAGTGAAGCCAGATGCGAGTGATCATCGGAAAGACCGTCTATGTAATTTTTGAGGAAAACGATATCCTCATCGATGTGCGGATATTCATCGTTGTATGTATAGGCGTCGCCGAAGTATATCATGTTGGCGATGCGGTTTATAAGCACTGTAGTCTTGCCGCTTCCCGCGCCCGCAAGTATCAGCAGAGGACCGTCGATATTGAATACAGCCTTGCGCTGCATATCGTTAAGATCCTCAAAGAATCGTTCCATTGCTTGTTTTTTCAGTGTGTTAAAATCATTCATCATGATACTCCGTTTCATTATTAGATGCAATATATGTAGTACTCATTTGCATATAATTACCCGAGTATAATTATACCACATTTTAGGCTTTGTTTAAACGGATATTTTGTTAACATTTACGATACAGTTAAACAAAAACGCCGTCCAAATATCCGGACGGCGTTTTATAAATGGATATCGGCGGTTTTACGCCCCTTACTTATTGTGGGTCAGGACAGCTTTAATTGAATTTTTTCAATAAGCCGAAAAAGTGCCGATAATATTATTTCAGGATCTCATTGACTATCTGGAGTGGAGTCCCGCTGCCGTCAACGGAGATGTCAGAATGTGCGGAATACAGGGGGTGCCTCATGTTATAGCGCTCGAGCAGCTGCTCTTTGGTCGAGCTGAAAGATATCGGTCTGCTTTGGTCGCCCCTGATACGGTCGTAGCATATCTCAAAGGGCACTTCGATATATATGACAGTGCCGAGTTCTCTTGCGATATCGGCGTTTTCACGGCTGAGCAGAGCTCCTCCGCCTGTTGCGATGACTCCGACTGATGCGGGGATATCCGAAAGCGCTTCCGTTTCCTTTTGTCTGAAGTACGGCTCTCCTTTTTCGGCGAAGATCTCTGATATCTTCATTCCCTCACGCTCTTCGATGTATGTATCAAGGTCGATAAATTCGCGTCCCAGCTTTCTTGCAAGCTGACGCCCGATGGTAGACTTTCCGCAGCCCATGAAGCCGCAGAGATATACGGGTCTGTTTTTCTTTATCATGATCGTTTCCTCACAGTTTCTTTTCGGGTGTTGTCTTATCGACGGAATCGGCTCCGCCGCCGGTCGTTGTTGCAGCTGTGGCTGTTGCTTTTATGCTGTCTCACCGTTTATCCTTTACATCATACGGCTTATCCCACGAGCCTATCTCGATGAGATTGCCCTCGGGGTCGGCGATATAACAGGTGCGCTGCCCCCCCACGGTTCGAGGGTGGGCTCTAAGACGGGGGTCGCTCCGTTTTCGACAGCCTTGCTGAATGCTTCATCTACCTCTTCGAATGTATCGACATAGAGTGCTATCTCGGAATGACCGTTCAGCCCTTTTATGTATTCGTACCTTCGATCCGTCATCTTCTCGAAGTCTTTTCTGCCGTAGAGCAGAAACAGCGTGCCGTCCTTTACAAGATAAACGTTCGATGTGTCCTCTGTCTCCTTGATCTCAAAGTCGAGAACATCTCTGTAAAAACGGATCATCCTGCCCATGTCTTCAACAAATAATCCAAATCCGTCAAGTCTCATAAGCTCGCTCCCTTATTCTCAGGCAACGGGGAAATCCTTGTCTACCTGTGCCTGCATCTCGTCTATGATCGCGCGGACTTCATCGTCCGAGTAGCTGTCGTCGTCCCATATCTCGTGCGCCTTTACCGCCTGCCATACAAGCATAGCCATGCCGCCCGAACATTTCTTGCCCATAGCCTTTGCCTTTTTCAGGAGCTGTGTTTCGCCGGGGTTGTAGATAACGTCAAATACTGCGTCGGAGGCGGCAATGACTTCGTCGGGAACGGGGCAGCCGTTTATCTTCGGGTACATACCTACAGGAGTGGCGTTCAGGAGCAGGTCAAAATGCGCGGTGGCTCCTATCTTCCTGATGTCGATGATGCTTATTGCAGCGTCGGGCTTCATTTCCCTGATCTCTTCGGCAGCCTTTTCCGCAAGGGGGATATCGCTTTCAAGTACGGCGATGTTCAGGTCTGCGCCTGCGAGTGCAGCTTCGATAGCCATCATTCTTCCGACACCACCGCAGCCGATGAGCAGCACCTTTCTGTCGAGATGTACCTTCATCGCGCGGATCGATTCAAGAAAGCCAACGCAGTCTGTGTTGTAGCCTGTCAGAACGCCGTCCTTGTTGTCAACGCAGTTGACGGAATTGTAGCGTTTTGCAGTATCGTCAAGCTTGTCGATGTGAGCGATAATGCCCATCTTGTGCGGGATGGTGATGTTATAACCCGCAAGGGAATTGAGATAGCCGACCTTTCCCGAAAGCTCATCGGGGGTGACTTCAACTATCTCGTATTCAAATTCGCGCCCTTTCAGATCAAACAGCGCTTTGTGTATCGGCGGGGACATGGTGTGTTTGAGTGTCTCGCCGAGAAGTGCGTACTTTCTTTTCATTATGATCTTCCTTTCTGTATCAGCCTTTGGCGTCATACCAGCTTTTGCCCGAATGAACATCTACCGTCATGGGCACTGCCATATCGACAGCCGATTCCATTTCTTCCTTCAGAAGCTTCTCTGCCGCCTTTGCCTGTTCCTTTGGAACTTCCAAGATAAGCTCATCGTGTACCTGCAGGATAAGCCTTGCTTCGGGCAGCTCCTGCCTGAGTTTGCGGTAGACCTTTACCATTGCAAGCTTTATGATGTCGGCAGCAGCACCCTGTATCGGCGCGTTCATAGCTGCGCGTTTTCCGAATGCCTGCATGATCTTGTTGGAGGCTGAAAGCTCCGGGATATATCTTCTTCGCCCGAATATGGTCGTAACATATCCGTCGCGCTTTGCGTTTTCAACGGTAGTGTCCATAAATTCGGACACTTTCGAGAAGTTGTCGAGATAGTTCTGTATATATCTCTTGGCTTCGGCAACGCTTACGCCGATATCTTTAGAAAGAGAGAAAGCGCCGATGCCGTATATTATCCCGAAGTTGACAGCCTTTGCAGCCGAACGCATAGAGCTGTCAACAAAATCCTCGGGCAATCCGAAGACCTGAGCTGCGGTCGATGTGTGTATGTCCTTTCCCGAAAGAAAAGCCTCGCGCATATTTTCATCGCCGCAGACGCTTGCAAGCACTCTGAGTTCGATCTGAGAATAGTCTGCATCTACCAGCAGGAAGCCTTCCTCCGCCGTGAAGAATTTTCGCATCTCGCGCCCCAGCTCCTTTCGGACGGGGATATTCTGCATATTAGGCTCGCTCGAACTTATTCGCCCCGTGCGGGTTTCTGTCTGCTTGAAATAGCTGTGTACTCTGCCGTCGGCGTGTACCTGTTTCAGCAGTCCGTCTACATAAGTTCCGTTGAGCTTGGCAAGCGTTCGGTATTCAAGTATCATTGGAATGACCGGATGCTTGTCCGCGAGAGACTCCAGCACCTCGGCGTTTGTCGAGTAGCCGCTTTTAGTCTTTTTCTTTGCGGGAAGTCCAAGGTCTTCAAACAAGACCTTACCCAGCTGCTTGGGGCTGAGTATATTGAATTCGCTGCCTGCGATCTCAAATATATCCGCTTTCAGCTCCTCCATCTTGACGGCAAGCTTTTCGCCGAACGCACGGATGCCGTCAGAATCCGCTCTTACGCCGTAATGTTCCATAGATGCCAGCACCTCGCAGAGAGGCAGCTCTATGTCGTTGTAAAGATCTTTCATCTCGGCAAGCTCAAGCTCGCGCGATAATGCGGCGATCAGATCGCGAAGCGAACAAACGTCTGCGTGCTCGCCCATATCACTTCGGTATGCCGTGTGATAGGTGAGACAAAGATTCTCAACGGTATATCCGCTTGCCTGTGAGTTCAGAAGATACCCCGCAAGATCGCAGCAGAAAGAAAGCCCGTTCAGATGTGTACCGTGCCCGAAGGCATAAAGGTGTGCAGTCCTGCCCTCAAAGCATCGCTTTTCGGTGTCCGAGGAGAGGTATCCGAGTATAAGCTTTTCGTCCTCGGTGATATAGACCTTGTTCTCGCAGACAACAGCCAGCTTGCTGCCGTCAAAAGAAAACTCCGTGACAGCCGAAGGCATATTCTCGGCGGTAAGCGGTAGGATGTCAAACGGCTCCTTGTTTTCGGCAACAACGGGCTGAGGCTCAGCTTCGACATTGCCCGTAAGCTCAAGACGCTGCATCAGCTTGTTCATTTCGAGCCTTGCAAGCAGTTCCTTTAACGCACTTTCGTTTCTTTCGCCTGTATGATATTTATCCTTGTCGCTTTCGATAGGCGCATCGGTCACGATGGTCGCAAGGAAATGACTGTTGAGAGCGTCGTCGTGACCCGCTTCGAGCTTTTTGCGAACCGACGGTGTAAGAGTTAAACTGTCCAGTCTGTTGTACAGTTCATCGACCGAGCCGCACTCTTTTATCAGCTGCATGGCAGTCTTTTCGCCGATGCCTTTTACGCCGGGGATATTATCCGAGCTGTCGCCCATCAGAGCTTTTAGCTCGATAAGCTGCAAAGGCTTCAGACCGTCGTACATCTCGCTGAACTTGTCGGGGGTGTATACCACAGTTTCGCGGTTGGTGGCAAGCCTTACGGTGCAGCTGTCGGTCACGAGCTGAAGATTATCGCGGTCGCCTGTCAGTATCACGCACTCATCGCTGCCGCTGAACAGCTTTGAAAGTGTCCCGAGTACATCGTCAGCCTCCCAGCCCTCACACTCGATGATCCTGACACCGAGATAGCCCAGTATCTCCTTGATGAGCGGCATCTGCAAAGCCAGCTCGTGGGGCATACCCTTGCGGTTGGCTTTGTAGGTCGGATCCGCCTTGTGACGGAAAGTAGGAGCTTTGAGATCGAATGCCACAGCCACGCAGTCGGGCTTTACGGCTTCAAGCTCTTTAAGATAAATGTTCATGAATCCCGTAAGCGCGTTGGTATACTCGCCCTTTGATGTGGAAAGCGCTTTGATGCCGTAAAACGCACGGTTCATGATGCTGTTTCCGTCTATTGCAAGAAGTTTCATTATATCACCTGCTTGTGTTAATATTCTTTTCCATTTTCAAAAGCGGCACCCAGCCGTCCTCGAGCATTTTCTCTCCCGTGAGGATAAACCCGTTCCGCTCATAGAATCGTCTGCCACGTTCGTTATATTCCAGTACCCACAGCCACGAGGCTTTTTTCTCCGAAACGGCAAAGTCCAGCAGTTTCTGTCCGATATGAAGGTTCTGAAACGATGGTTCGACAAACAGCTTTCTTATCTCGGTGCCTTCTATCCTTATCATGCCTTTAACAGCGCCGTCGTCGTAAACGTATGTGTTTCTGAGCGCTTCGGAACCCTCGGCGTATTCCGAAGCCGTATCTATCACGTTGAGCTCTCCGAAATAAAATTCGTCGTTTTTGAAGAAAGGATAGAAATTCATCCTGTAATTCACAACGATAAGCTCAGCTATGCGCGAGGCATCCTGCGGCGATGCCTTTCTGATATACTTCATAGCCTTATTCCGATATTTTGTCCAGCGAAAGCGTCGCTATACCGTTGAGGCTCTCATCTGCACGTTTTCCCGCAAGGTAGTCGTAATATCCCTGACAGGCGATCATAGCGGCATTGTCGCCGCAGTATCTCAGCTCGGGCATATAGAGCTTTATGCCGCGTTTTTCGCAAGCCTGCTCGAATGCGGAACGCACCCCCGAATTTGCAGACACTCCGCCCGCAATGGCGAGCTTTTTGCTGCCGAGCATCTCGGCTGCCGAGATGGTGCGTTCCACCAGCGTGTCCGCAACGGTCTTCTGAAAGCTCGCTGCCATATCCTCGCGTCGCAGCTCCTCGCCTTTCTGTTGGGCGTTATGTACTGTGTTGATAACAGCGGTCTTCAGTCCCGAAAAGCTGAAATCGAGATCGCTACCCGGTATTCTCGGCTTGGGCAGCTTGTAAGCACCCGGGTCGCCCAGCTTTGCCGCCGCGTCGATGAATTTGCCGCCCGGGTACTCGTAACCCAGCACCCTTGCCGCCTTGTCAAAGCATTCTCCCGCCGCATCATCGCGGGTGCGCCCCAAGACGTGGTAATGGGTATAGTCGCGTACCTCTATGATGTGGCTGTGACCGCCGGAGATCACAAGACAGAGATAGGGCGGCTCCAGATCGTCATGCGTGATATAATTAGCCGCGATATGCCCCGCGATGTGATGCACGGGCACCAGCGGCTTGTCTGCCGCCATCGCAAGACCCTTCGCAAAGCTTATACCGACCAGCAGCGCACCGATCAGCCCCGGTGCATACGTCACCGCGACAGCGTCGATGTCATCAAGATCGCAGTCGGCTTTCAGCAGTGCTTCCTGCACGACCCAGTAGATGTTCTCCGCGTGCCGGCGCGACGCTATCTCGGGCACCACGCCGCCGTACAGCCGATGCTCGTCTATCTGACTTGCCACAACGTTCGAGAGGACGCGCTTGCCGTCCTCGACCACAGCAGCCGCAGTCTCATCGCAGCTGGATTCAATGCCTAATATTTTCATGCTATCACCTTATGATGTAATGTATTGTCAAAGATAAACTCTGCGCAGCTCGTCGGAGAAGCTGCCGTCCTCGGCAGTCGTATATAACGACTTTTCGACAGTCAGGAACGCCTTGCCGCCCTTGCGCCCCTCGACCAGCACCAGCCATGGCGGAGTGTCCGCATTTTTGGACACAAACCTTGCCCGCTTCGGCTCGATCCCGTTTGCCCGCATGGCGCAGATGATGTCTGCAAGCCGCTCGGGACGGTTGCAGATGCACAGCCTGCCGCCGAATTTCAGCGAGCGCTTTGCCGCGCTGCATACGTCCTCGATAGAGCAGAGCAGCTCATGTCGGGCGGTTGCTGCCGTTTGACTGCGGTAGCCTGCGCTTTCGGCAAAATACGGCGGATTGCAGGTGATGAGATCGACCTCGCGCTCCGCCTTCCATTCACGAAGATCGGCGCAGACCGCGGCAAAGTCTTGCAGTCCGTTTTCTTGGATAGTTATATTCGTAAGCTCGGTGCCCTCACGCTCGATTTCGACAGCCGTGACCGACTTGGGGGCAAATCTCAGCTTCATCACAACAGCGACTATCCCACAGCCCGAGCACAGGTCAATGACCGTATCCTTGTGGCGCGGTGCTGCAAAATCCGCAAGCAGGAAAGCATCCGTCCCGAATCGGTGTGAAGCCGATATGTGCAGCCCTGTCCCGCCCAGCATTTCGACCGAATGCCCCTTGATATCACTCATATATACTCACCCTTGCGGAAAAATTTAGTCATGATAAGCGCGTCTTCGGTCGGATTCTCGTAAAATCTCCTGCGCCTCCCGACCTGCGAAAAGTCCATTTTATTGTACAGCTTTATAGCCCCTTCGTTGCTCTCTCTGACTTCGAGTGTCAGAGAGCTGCAATCATCGCAGGCGGAAAGTGCGGTCATTATCAGCTTCGCGGCTATACCCTGCCGCCGAAACTGCGGCAGCACGGCGATGTTATTGATAAGTGCCATCGGCGGTGTGAGCCAAAGGTTTACAAATCCTGCCGCCACGCCGTCTGAGTAGGCGATGAATGTCCTCGAAAAATCAAGCGAAAGCTCCTCGCGGAACTGCTCGGCAGTCCATGGGCGGTCGGAAAAACAAGTTTGCTCGATATCGGCAGCTGCCTTGTAGTTTTCCTCGGTCATTGACATTATCTCAAGCATCCTCTTTGCCCTCCAGATACGCTGTGTAAAGCTCGCCTTTGGAGAAGGGAGAGACCTTGGCGATCTCGCGGCAGGCGTCGGCGGGACGCATACCTTTTTCGGCAAGAGCAGCGACCTGAGCGAGTGCAGCTTCAATACTGTCCGTATTTTCGTACTCTTCCGCCCTTGCGCCCTCGATCACGAGCACAAACTCTCCCTTCGGCTTGTTGGTCTTGTAATACTCTACCGCTTCGGAAAGCGTTGTGCGGCGCACCTCTTCGTGTATCTTTGTCAGCTCGCGGCAGAGAGAGATCCTTCTGTCGCCGAGAAATGCGAGCAGGTCTGAAAGTGTCGCCTCAAGCTTGTGCGGGGCTTCGTAGAATATCAGCGTATCGGTGCAGTCGCGTATCGCCGCGAGGTGTGCCTGACGCTGTTTTTTGTTGACCGAGAGGAACCCGCGGAAGCTGAAATTCTGCGTTGACAGCCCGCTGATAGCGATCGCCGACATGGCGGCAGTAGGCCCCGGGACGACCTTGACCTCAACGCCCAGTTCGGCGCAGCGCTTTACCAGCAGTTCGCCGGGGTCGGAGATGCAGGGCATACCCGCGTCGGTCACGACAGCCGCCGTTTCGCCCGACAATATCCTCTGCGCTATCTGCTCGCCGACAGCCCCCGCGTTATGCTCGTGGTAGCTGACAAGCGGCTTTTTTATCTCAAAATAGTTCAAAAGCTTCGCCGTAACGCGGGTATCCTCGGCGCATATAAAGTCCACGCTTTTGAGCGTTTCTACAGCGCGGTAGGTCATATCCCCAAGATTCCCGATAGGCGTACCGACAATATATAGAATTCCCATATTTTCACCCGATCTCTTTTTTGCTATCTTATTATTATAGCACACTTTTTGGTGTATTGCAAGCAGTAATTGTGATTTTCAAAATTAACATTAGCTTAATAAAATATTCTTTTTTTTTTTTTTTTTTTTGATGGTAGAATTTAATAAATGAGTGCTATTTGGCACAAAGAATTGGAGGTATTTGAAATGATTGTGTTGAAAAATCGTGTATTTACTGTGGTGGTAGCTGCTGTGGTTGCTGGGGGGTGAAAGAAGAGGTGTATCATGAAGTGGACTGACGATAGAAAAGCATTTATTGATGGACTTTTCCACAATAAGCGACTGATTTTTAAAAATATAGGTGAAGATTGCCTGATCGTTAATCATGAACGAGATAATCTTTTGAATTATGATTACATGATAATGGCACTTGAATCGTATAACTGTTATTTGACTTGTTTAGCTAATTTACATAGCACTAATAATTCTTCAAGTTTTAAGAGTGTATGTGCTTATCTGGGTGGAAACAAAATAACTGCTGTTGCAAAGAAGATAAATATTAACGGCTGTAATACTTCTCTGTACGAAAAAGTGTTCATAATTCCGTTTTCTAAAATTGAATCCTTTGCCGAACATAGCGACAAATATTATGAAACTCAAAATGCTGTTAATGGAACAGATCATATGCGTTATGGCTACTATGATTCTGATAAAAAAATAGTTGAATGCGTTAATTAGAATGTTTGAAAAAATATGGAGGTGAAAAAAATGCCTGGTGAATTAGTATTTATGCTTATACTTGGAGGATTAGGACTGCTATATTTGTTATATAAACTTATTGACGTGCTTGATTCTTCTGCTGCTCGATCCAATCGTGAATATGAAGAACGTAAAAGAAATGAATTATTAGAAAAGGTTAACGTAAATGGGTTCCACACCACTAAGAAAATAGGTGATTATGTATATATTGATGATATCAATAAAAAAATTAAGTTTTCAAGATATGGGCTAGATTCTTATTCTACTAATTTTGTGAGATATAATTATAGTGATATATTGAATTATCAGCTGATTGAAGATGGAAATACAGTAATACAAGGCGGAGCAGATATAGGTCGAGCAGTTGCAGGCGGATTATTATTTGGTGGTGCCGGAGCAGTAATTGGCGGGACTACGGGTGAAAAAACAATGAATCCGATTTGTACAAAATTAGAAATCAAAATAACAATTAAGAGTATAAATGCTCCGACTGAGTATATTAGCCTTATATCGTCCTCTACTGATAAAAGCAGCAGTGAATATAGTAGAAAATACAGAATAGCACAAGATATTATATCTACCCTTGATGTTATAATTAGTTCGCAATAAACAATTAAAAAGAGGACTTCCAAAAGTCCTCTTTTTTGTACATTAAGTATTGTCCGCAATGACCTTCCCCGCCAGCGCCCTCAGCTGTTCGAGGGTGCATACCTCTCCGCATTCGCGGCGGTAGGCGGCAGCGCCGTGCATACCCTTGACGTACCAGATGACGTTGTGGCGCATTTCCTTCATGGCGGGCGTTTCGCCGATGTCTGCGGCAAGCATCTCGGCGTGTCGGAGCATTATCTCCATGCGCTCGGTCACGGGCTTTTCGGGGAGCAGCTCGCCTGTTTCGAGGTAGTGACGCACTTCCTCAAATAACCACGGCCGTCCGTAGCTGCCGCGTCCTATCATCACGAGGTCGCAGCCTGTCTGCTCGTACATCGCTTTGCAGTCCAAAGGATCGGACACATCGCCGTTGCCGATGACAGGTATGCTCACTGCCTCCTTGACCCGACGTATCATATCCCTGTCGGCACGTCCCGAGTAAAACTGCTGCCTGGTCCGACCGTGTACCGTTATTGCCGCCGCACCCGCCTGCTCCATTCGCTTTGCGAAGTCAACGGCGTTTATGCTGCTGACGTCCCAGCCGATACGCATTTTGACGGTGACGGGACAGGCGGCGTTTTTTACCGCGGCTTCGCAGATCTTCTCCGCAGTCTCGGGGACCTTCATGAGTGCCGAACCGCTGCCGCCGCTGACTATCTTGGGCACGGGACAGCCCATGTTTATGTCGATAATGTCGGGCTTGTATTCGCCGAGCATATACGCCGCCCTGCCGACGAATTCGGGGTCTTCTCCGAAAAGCTGGAGCGCTGTCGGTCTGTCGGTGTCGTCAAGTCTGCACATCTTCGCCGACTTCTTATCGCCGTAGCAAAGTCCCTTTGAGGATATCATCTCGCTGACGGTGTATGCCGCCCCGAATCCGCGGCATATGAGGCGGTATGTCCTGTCCGCGACCGAAGCCATAGGTGCCAGCGCCGCCGTCCGTTCGATTTTCACGTTCCCTATCTGAATGTATTCCATGATCGTTCCTTCCGGTCATTATTTCTTCTCTTGTTGAGCATTTTACATTATATCACAGCAGGGCAGAGAAGTCAATAGAATAGAAAAGAGGACTCGCACAAGTCCTCTTTTTTGTACTGTTAAAGCCCGATCTTAACCGCCGATCGCTGCCATCTGCTTGTTCATCTCTTCGATCTCGCTGTCGATGGTCGCGCTGTACTGCTCACGCACCTGCGCCCATGTGGGCTGGTTGCCGTCCTCGTCGATGGAGGCGACAGCGCTGTACATATAGTCGGCGAGCTTCTGGTTGCCGTCGAAGCTCTTCTCGTCGGCAAGCACGTTCGATATGCCGAAGATGTAGTCGAACATCATCATGTAGTCGTCGGATATAACGTCCTGACGTACCTGATACATTTCCTCTGTCCAGTATGGATTGTTCTCAAAGAACTTGTCCTTGTTGGTCTGCTCGTATTCGGGGTCGGTCTTTGCTACACGGCAGCACTCGAACCATGTCTTTACGGCATCTGCCTTGTCCGAGCCTTTTACCCACATGAATGCGGTCATATCGGAGGTGGTGATCTTCTGCGGATTGTCGTCGCTCATAGGTATCGGTACAATGCCCCAGCTGTCATCTTCCTTAGGACCCGAAGCTCCCGTGTAAGCCCAGTCGCCCATGCCGTAGAACAGAACATTCTGCTTGAAGCATTCGCTCGCCGAACCTATCCAGCCGTCCTTGATAAGACCGTTCTTGTTCATATCGTAAAGCAGGTTCTCTGCCTTTTCTATATCGGGGTCGAGCAGGTTGCTGACGAACTTGTTGTTCGGCTGATCGTATTCTATCATGCGCTTGCCCGTCTGCTGTACGAAATGGTTCTTGAAGAATCCGTTAACGCCGAATCTTTCCTCGTCGCCGCTCGCGTTGCCCGTGTATTCGGTCATGATGTTTATCCAGTTACTCCATGTCCACTCGCCGTCAATGTAGAGCTGATAAGGATCGTCAAGTCCCTCAGCTTCAATTACAGCCGCATTGTAGCAAAGCATCGCCGAAGCCTGATATCCGAGCGGTGCGACGTAGTGCTTGCCGCGGAGCATGAACTGGTCGGCAACTTCCTTTGTCGGTGCCCAGAGGTCGTCCTCAAAGTCAACTATATCGTCGATGGGATTGTACATATCCTTTACGATGTGTGCGGGGAATGCTATCCACTCGTACTTGAATATATCGGGGATATCCTTGTTTGCTGTGATGGCAGCTGCAAGCTTGTCAAAGCGCTGTTCGTGGGTGGTGGGGGTGAAGGATATAGAGCCGCCCTTCTGCTGGAAAAGCGTCAGCTCTGTCGATGTCTCCTTGTTGCCCTTCGTCGGATTGAGGTCGCCCTCGCCGAGGTAGAGCAGGTTTGCATCCGCGCCCTCAGGGATCTCGGATATCTGATCGCTCTCCTCAACCTCTACGTTGTTGGTAGGCTCAAAGCTTTCGTCGCTTTTGCTTTCTTTTTTCGAGCTTCCGCAGGAGGCAGTCGCGAGCGCCATTCCCAGCGCCATAACGCCTGCAAATATACGTTTATAGTTTTTCAAAGTTCATCGTCCTTTCTGTATATCCCGATCAGTTTTTGCTGATGTAATCCTGTATCGCCGCATTGATCTCCTTCAGCTCGGATTCTACCGTCGCGGAATAACTCTCTCTGAGAGCGCTCCATGTGTAACGCTTGCCGTCGTCGTCGGTCTTGTTGGTGTACTCGTAAAGCTTTCTCGTCACGCAGCTTCCGTCCTCAGCAACATTGTCGTCCGAAAGCGTTCCCGATATGCCGTAGCCGTAGTCGAACACCTGAATGTACTCGGTAGAGCGTGTATCTAAAAGCACCTGATACATATCCTCTGTCCAGCCGGGATTTGCGTTCAGGAACTTCTGCTTTCCGTTTTCCTGATATTCTTCGTCGGTAGCGGCTATGCGGCAGCATTCATACCACGCCTTTACGGCTTCCTTCTTATCCGAACCCTTGACCCACATATATGCGGTCATTGCCGAAGACATATACTTCTCCTCGGTGTTGGGGTCGTATGGCATGGGAACTATCCTCCAGTCATCGCCCTCCTTGGGACCCGCATTTCCTGTCATAGCCCATGTTCCCATGCAGTAGAACAGACAGTTGCCGTCCTTTAAAGCATTGTTGGCGCTTCCTGTCCATGTGTCCCATATGTATCCGTTCTTGCCCATCTCATAGAGCATATTCTCCGCACGTTCAATGTCGGGATCGTTGAGGTTTGATACGAAGGTGTTGGTGTCGGCGTCGTAATTTACCATCGTCTTTCCCGTCTGCTGGATTATCTGGGTGTTGAACCAGCCGTTGATGCCGTAACGCTCCTCGTCTCCCGAAGCGTTGGAGCAGAAGGAATTTACGATGTCCTGCCATGCGTCAAAGTTCCAGTCTCCCGCGAGGTATGTCTCGTAAGGATCGTCAAGTCCCTCGCTCTCAACTACCGCGTAGTCGTACATCATGTAAGTCGTCGGCTCAAAGGATATGGGAGCAACATAGTGCTTTCCGTCCAGCACGAACTGGTCTGCGGTGGGCTTGGTATCCGCCCACAGATCGCTGTCGAAATCGACTATCTCGTCCACGGGCTGGTACATATCCTTTACTACCTGACAGGGGAAAGCCATCCATTCATACTTGAATATATCGGGCATATTCTTTTTTGACATGAGCGCTGCCGCCAGCTTGTCAAACTTTTCCGAATCTATGACCTGATCCCAAACGACAGAGCCGCCTTTGTTGTTGAACAGCGTCATCTCAACGGTCTTGTCCTGCCCCTTTGAAGGGTTGAGGTCATATGTGCCGAGCCATCTGATCTCTTTTTCGGCATCGTCGGGGATAGCCTCTATTTCGTTGGTGTCCTCGACCACAACGGTCTCTACGCTGGTCTCGGTGGTCTTTTTTTCTGCATTTGCGGATGAGCAGCTTGCTGCCGCAAATGCAGATAACAAAGCAACTATAACAGCTGCCGATCTTTTTATCGTGATTTTCTTCATAAAACCTATTCCTTTCGTTTATCTGAGCGTTAATAGCGAAAATGTTTGTATTCGCATCTATATCACTTTAATTATATATCAAACCGCAAATGTTGTCAATAAGCATTAAAAACAAAGCACAATGCCAATTTTTAGGTATAGTAGACAAAATTATTCGCCGATAATTGTAGAATTTATATTTATAAATATATTATCGCTTTAATATATTTGCATTTTGAATTTTGACAGGCAGATGCGTTTTGAGGTTAATATTTTATTGTGCGGCGCTTTTTATAACAGCAAGGTGAAAATTGCGGGAAATTTGCGGTAAACCCTTGAAATCGCGCTTTTATTATGATATAATAATTAAGTACGCTGATAGACAGTATTTTATAAAAGGAAAGATTATTTAGTTATGAGCATTAACGGAAAACTGAGTGCTTTTACAATGCGCAGCCACGGCAAGCGTGTCAGCATGGCGTTTACATCGGCTGTGTTCGCTTCTCTTGTCGGACTGGGTTTTGCAGCCTATTTCAGATATGACGCCAAGCTGTCTCCCGGCTGGCATACGGCAGAGGACGGTACTTATTATATCGTTCGCTCCACGCGCGAGCGTGCGGTCGGTCTGAAGCAGATCGACAGCGCATCTTATTTGTTTGATGACAAAGGCATCATGCAGACGGGCTGGCAGAAGTATGACGGATATACCTATTACTTCGACAAATCGGGCGTTATGCTCAAGGGCGTTGTCGAGATAGACGGCGAGGAATACTACCTCTCCGATGAGTCGGGCATATTCAAGGTCGGTCTGCACGACTTTAACGGTGATGAGTATTACTTCAACGATCACGGATTCCCCGATATAGGCTTTAACACCGACGGCGATTATTATTACGATGATACGGGAAAGCGCATCACAGGTCTTTGCGAGATCAACGGCATCAAGTATTATTTCTTTGAGTCGGGTCCTCATGAGGGCGAGATGGCAAAGGGCTTTACCGAGATCAAAGGCAATACATATTATTTTGCTACCGACGGTCATATGGTAACGGGCGTTACGACTATCGACGGTGCGCTTTATGATTTTCAGGAAGCAGGCAATATGTACTACGGCTGGAAGGAAGACGGTAAGTACTATATGTACGCCGATGAGGAGACTGGCGTTTTTGCACTCGGCTTCAAGCGGATCGGCGACAAGACCTATTACTTCGATAAAGAGTACCACATGGTCAAGGGCTGGCAGACTATCGACGGCAAGCATTATCATTTCTCCGATGAAGGCGTTATGACCGAGGGCTGGTTTAAGGATAACGGCAATAAGTATTATTTTCAGCACGACGGCTCAGCGGCTAAGGGATTTATAAAGCTTGACGTTGAGTATTATTACTTCGACAGCAAGAACCGTCTGCTTTACGGCTGGCAGGAGATACACAATGATCTGTATCATTTTGATGAAGATGACGGACGGGTGTCTCAGGGCTTTTACACCGATTCCAACAGCGGGAATACTTACTTTTTCGATCAGACAACGCATAAGCCGCTTACGGGATTTGCTCATACTCTGGAATATACCGTTGCTGAAAAGGCAGCTAAGGATCAGCTGAAGAAAGACGATAAGCTGATAAAGAAATATCAGAAGGGTCTTGAACTCGATCCCGATTCTAAGGAGTATAAGAAAAAATATAAGCTGAAGGAAGAAGAGCAAAAGCGCCTCGATGAGCTTAAAAAGACTATGCTCAATGATGATACTTATGAGTATTATCAGTATGAAGCTTACAAGAAGCTCGGCGAAAAGATGTTCCATCAGCACTATTTCGGAGAGGACGGCGTCATCAAAACAGGCTGGCAGACTATCTCCGATTACAAGTATTATTTTGACCCCGTTACAGGTGCCCGCGCTACAGGCTGGAAGGATATCGAAGGCAAGCGCTATTATTTCGGCGATTTCGGCGTTATGGCTTCGGGTACAATGTATGTTGACGGCGAGAAGCAGGAGTTCTCGGCAGACGGCTCACTGCCCTCGGGTCTGACAAAGACCTCTGACGGTATAAGGTATGCCGAAGGAAAGGGCTGGGCGAAAAACACCTTCAAGACTGACAGCGGAAAGAAATATTATTTTGACGGCAGCGGATATGCAGTTTCCGGCTGGCGCGAGATAGACGGCACAGTGTATTACTTTGATTCTTCCTGCTCTGTTGCAGTCGGTCTGCAAAAGAATAACGGCACGGCATATTATATCACGCTGAACGGCGCTGTTGAGAATAAATGGGTCACGTTTGATTCGGGCACTTATTATTTCGGCAGCTCGGGAGCTGCGGTGACGGGCTGGAACGATATAGAACATATCAACTACTATTTCGGCTCTGACGGAAAGCTCGGCAGCGGCTGGACGGATATCGACGGCAAGCGCTATTATCTCGACAAGGGCGCACAGCTGCGCGGTCCTTTTACCGCACCTAACGGCATCTACTACGTCATCGGTGACGCAGGATATGCAAAAGAGGGCTGGTGTACATGGAATACTCAGCGCTATTATACCGACGCCAACGGGATACCTTTTACATCCACCACCATGGAGATCGACGGCGTGACATATGAATTTGATAAAAACGGAGTTGCTACCGAGGTCGAGTGAGCAAAGCCGTGATGAAATAAAAAGGAGTGAGCAAATGTCTGATACAGCAGAAAAGGTGATACACGCAGAGACTGTCGATGTTGAGGAATACGATCTTACCGTATTCGAGGCAGAGGATTATCGCCGTACACGAATGTTTCTTGAGCTTTTCAGACGTCTGATGAGCTATTACCGCTGCGCTATGTTTGAGATAGAGACTAAGTTCAATGTGCTTAATGAAGCATTCTCTCAAAGCCTTGACCGAAATCCCATAAACACCATAAAGTGCAGGCTTAAAAGTCCCGAGAGTATTCAGGGAAAGCTTGAAAAGCTCGGCTGCCCTCTCACCCTCGAGTCAATCGAAGCTAATCTTGATGATATCGCAGGCGTCCGCGTGACCTGTCCTTTCATTGATGATGTTTACCTTGTGGCTGAGGCACTGCTAAAGCAGGATGATGTTACGCTTATCTATGCAAAGGATTACATAAAGAACCCAAAGCCCAACGGATACCGCAGTCTTCACCTTATCGTTATCGTGCCGATATTCCTGCCCAAGGAAAAGCAGTATGTTAAGGTCGAGATTCAGATCCGTACCATCGCTATGGATTTCTGGGCGGCGCTGGAGCATCAGCTCAAGTATAAAAAGACCTACGCTTTTACAGAGGAGATGCAGAAGGAACTCTGCGAGTGCGCCGAAGAGAGCGCTTTGCTTGATGAGCGTATGAACGTGCTCAGAAACAGTGTACTCAGTCCCGATCCGCTTGAAGATATCGGGATATGACAGAATTCATCGGGGATCTATGAAAGGAAAGAATTTTTTAGCAGAATGAGTAAGGGAATAAATACAGAGGTTGAAAACGGCGAGCTTTTGCCCGATGATGACCTTGAATTTGAACGCGAGTATGCCGAACAGCAGCGAAAGCGTCAGCAGGAGATCATCGAGAACCGCAGACGCATTGCCGAAGAAAAGCGTAAGCGCGAAAAGCAGGAGCGTGAGGAGCGCGACAGGCGTATAGCACAGGACAAGCTCGACCTTGTCAAGATGAAAGCAGGTATCGCCGACGAGCAGGAGACTATCAAAGAAAAACACGAGGAAGAACGTGTGCTCAGCTTCGGTGAGAAAGCCGCAAATTTCTGGTATCATGAAAAGATGTGGATAATACTCGCATTGTTCGCGGCTGCCGTAGTTACTTTCATGATAATAGACACTGTACGGCGCGAGAAGCCCGATCTTGAGATACTTCTTATTTGCGACAACGCGCTTGCCCTTGACGATCAGCGTGTGCTTCTTGAGGATAAGCTGGAGCAGTACGTTCCCGACCGCAACGGCGACGGCAAGGTGTGCGTATCAATACTGAACTGTGCGCTCAATGAGAATAAGATAGATATTCAGTACAACAACAACAGCCAGAAGTTCTATGCGAATCTTCAGCAGGGAAGTATCATAATGGTCATCACCGATTCAAACACCGACCCCGATCTTCAGGCACTGATGGTGAACGATCTTCCCGATAGGTTCCCCGATAACAAATATGTCGATGAAGACGGTCTTTCTCTGAACTTCGGTTTCCTTGCCGATGAGCTTCAGTGTGAAAAGCTGCCCAACGATATACATTTGTGTATGCGCCGTCCCGTTTCAACACTTGACGGTAATATCGAGGATATGCAGAAGAACTTTGACGAGGATCTTGAGGTCTTCACGGCTATTGCAGAGGGTCTTGCCGAGCAGGCGAGTGCGTCGGGCGACAAGGGGCTCCCCACCGATCCCGTGCCGTTTGTATCAGCATCTGCCGCTTCCGCCGATACCGACTCGAAAACAGGCAGCGAACAGTGATCCTTTGGATCTGACTATAATAACAAGTTAAACGGCTGCATGGCATCATACCGTGCAGCCGTTTTTTTGTCATTTCACTTTGTTCATCGAACGCGAAGCTATCACATTAGCCCCGCTGCCGAGGATGTTTTCGATTATTATCTGCCCTTCTGAAACAGGTGCGCTGACCGCCGCCTTTTTGATGATCTCCATAGCCTCAAAGATCATGTCGAGAGGTATCTCCTTGTCGGTAATGACGGGGATAACTCTGTGGCTGCCGTTTTCGACCTTCACGGTTGTCGTAAGTATCCTTTCGGGTCTTACGCATTCCTTTTCTGCGTACAGTTTTCCGCGAATACAGGAGTTGCCGCTGACGGAAACTACCTTGTCGCCGTCAAGCTGTACCCTTACCCGACATCCCATGGGACAGTTCACACATATAAGCTCCTTTTCGGTCATGATATCACCTCCACCGATATGACGACATCCTCCCTGAGCTCGGAAAGCAGTTCCTTTTTCAGGAGCAGACGCTCCATTTCCGAGGGAATGATCTTTCTCTTCCTGATGCTCCTGAGCTCATTGCCGCCGCTGACAGCCTTTATGACTACATTATCTAGCGGCTCGGTCGTGCGGAAGAAAAACTCAACATCTCCCGTAACGTCCTCGGGGTAGACGACTGAGGGGACGGTGTACCCGACTTTTTCGCCTGCCAAAACAGTTATTGGCTTGCCTCTGTCCTTCCTGTCTTTGAGATACTGCGCTGCACCTGCACCTGCTCTTGCCGCCTGCATCGTCACGAAGTCTACAAGGTCGTGTACATGAAGACCGTTGCCGCAGGCGAATATCCCGTCAATACTTGTCATGTAGTGATCGTCAACGACGGGACCTTTCGTGGAACGATCCATCTTTATGCCGATCTCGTCGGAAAGATGGTTCTCGGGTATAAGTCCGACAGACAGCAGGAGCGTATCTGCTTCAAAATACTGCTCGGTGCCGCTTATCGGCGTTTTGTTCTCATCGACCTGCATAAGCTCTATCTTCTCAAGCCTGTCTTTTCCGAAGACCTCCGTGACGGTGTGTGAAAGATAAAGCGGTATGTCAAAATCTTCAAGACACTGCTTGATGTTGCGGGGAAGTCCGTTTGAATAGGGCATTATCTCTGCAACTCCGAGGACTTTTGCTCCCTCCAGGGTCATTCTTCTCGCCATTATAAGCCCGATATCTCCCGAGCCGAGAATGAATACTTTCTTGCCGACAAGATAGCCGTCGATGTTAAGATACTTCTGTGCCTGACCCGCTGTGTAAACTCCCGCGCAGCGTCTGCCTGTTATGTTTATGGCACCGCGCGGACGTTCGTAGCAGCCGACTGCCAGTATGACCGCATCGGCGCTGACGGTTACGTTTCCTTCATCGGGATTTACATATTCCACCTGCTTATCGGCAGTAAGCTTCGTCACCATGGTGTTTAGGCGTACATCAACGTTAAGCTCAGCTGCTTTCTTTATAAATCGCTCGGCGTAAGCAGGGCCGGAGAGCTGTTCCTTGAAGGTCTGAAGACCGAAGCCGTTGTGTATGCACTGCTGTAGTATGCCGCCCGCCTCGCTGTCCTTTTCAAGAACTACGATGTTCTCTATGCCGTTCTCTTTAAGCGATATGGCGGCGGCAAGACCTGCACTTCCGCCTCCTATGATAACTGCGTCATAATGTTTCACGGACGGTTCACCTCCACGAGAATATTTGATCCGCAGGGATCGAGCAGTACTTCGGTAGGGTCGATCCCAAGCTCGCGAGCGAGTATGTCAACTACCTTCGGCTCGCAGAATCCTCCCTGACATCTGCCCATTCCGGGGCGTACACGTTTCTTTACACCCTTGACCGAACACGCACCGCAGGGACGGCGGATACAATCTATGATCTCTCCCTCCGATATCTGTTCGCAGCGGCAGATGATCTTGCCGTATAAAGGCTCTTTCTTTATAGCCTCGCTGCGTTCCTCGGGTGAAAGCTCCGCCATTATGAGGGGGGCTTTTCTGCCCATCACAGCACCGCTTTTTTCTCTGAGTTCGAGCCGCTTTGAAATGAACTTGCCGATGATATAGTCGGCTATAGCGGGTGCAGACGCAAGCCCAGGGGATTCTATACAGGCGGCGTTTACGAAGCCTTCCGCATCCGAAAGCTCCTCTATCACAAAATCTCCTGCCGAAGAACTCGGTCGTAATCCCGCGAATGTCCTTATCGAACGGTACAAAGGAACGTCCACGAGCGTCTTTGAGATATTCCCGCGCACATAAGACAGACCGTCATCGCTGGTGCCGTTGTCCTCGGGATCGTCAACGTAATCGCTGTTCGGTCCTATGAGCGTGTTCCCGTAAACGGTAGGTACTGCCAGCACGCCCTTGCCCTTTTCCTTTGACGGCACAGGGAAGATTATATGCCTGACGACATCAGCGTCCTTGTCAAGGACGTAGTATTCGCCGCGCCGCGGTGTTATGTGAAAGCCGACGTTTGAAGTCACCATCCCCGCTATCTTTTCGGCAAACACACCTGCCGCATTTATGACGGTCTTGCATTCAAGAGTCCGTTCGTTTGTTATGACCCTGTATCCGCCGTCTAGCCTTTCGATAGCTTCGCATGAATTGTTGAGGAAAACATCTGCGCCGTTGCCGACTGCTACCTCCGCACAGGCGATGGCGATCTCCCAGGGATAAACGACAGCTGTGGTGTAGAGATCGAGCACTCGGGTCACATTCTGTGAAAGTGCGGGTTCTTGTTTTCTCGCTTCGTCCGCGTCGATAAAGCGAAAGGGGATGTCCCTGCGCTTTGCCCTGTCTGCAAGTACATCAAGGTGCGCCTCCTCTTCCTTACCGCAGGCGGCGATGTAAGCCCCGACCTTCTTGTATTTGCAGCCCAGCTGACGGCAAAGCTCTTCATAGGCACGGGCTCCCTTTACGTTGAGCTCAGCCATGAGCGTTCCGTCTTTTGGATCGTAGCCTGTATGGATAATAGCGGAATTCGCCATAGTGGCGCCGTTTGCGATATCGTTTTCCTTGTCGATCAGCGCGATCTTTATATCATAAGCAGAAAGCTTTCGCGCAAGCATCGTGCCTGTGATACCCGCTCCGATTATCACGACGTCATACATTTTCATCACTCCTCATCAAAAATTATTATAGTACTATTATAACATATTATTCTTGGAATTTCAATACTTTTTGTGCGGAATTATCATAGAACGTAAAGAATATATCCCCGCTGTACCCCGAAAAAGAAAACAGGACATAAAAAAGCCGCCTGCATCACGCAAGCGGCTTGATGTGTTATGAATTTAAACGATCCTGAGAAGCTCGTCTGCGCTCTTCCTCGGGCGTTTATCGGGCTGCTCGTCGGGGAAGCCGATGGGTATCAGCGCTGAGACTTTGATATCTTCGGGCAGTCCGAGTATTTCCCTGACCTTGTCCTCCTGATAGATACCGAGGATAACAGTGCCGAGACCGTACTCGTGAGCCGAAAGGCAAAGCGTCTGAGCCGCGATGCCTGCGTCAAACGACTGCCAGTGTTCGCCCTTTGAGGTCGAAGCCTTTCCGTCCGGCTCGTAACCGCTTACGCCGTCACGGGTGGTCAGAACGATAAGCGCGGGCGCACCGTTTATGTTATCCTTGTTCTTGGAAAATGCCATAGTGGCGTCTTCGGCGATCTTTGTTTTTACAGCGGTATCGGTAACTGCGATATATGCAGCGGTCTGGGAATTCTTCCAGCTCGGTGCATTTGATGCGAGGTCTACCACCTGTCTTAAAAGCTCGGGGGTTACAGGTGTGTCCTTGAAACGTCTGATGCTTCTTCTTGTTTCTATAAGTTCTTTAGCCTGCATGGTGTCAGCTCCTTTGGGTCAAACTGCGTAAGCGCGTTTTCTGGATATCATATCAGGCGGGGAGAAAGGCTCTGCCGCGGAATCAGCGGGCTCGTAGATGTAAATATCATCGAAGCCTTCCTTGACCTTGTTTATGATATCGTAATAGATAATCGAGTTGGATACGTCGATGCGGTCGGAAGCGTAGTCGAATCTGTTTGAGATGTACTCGGTGTTTACGGAACCGTCATTCTTTCTCTTATCCGCATTTTCTGCCGAATACTCGCTCGGACCGAATTTATAAAGCCCGTCCGTTTCTTCGTCATACATGGGTATGGGGTCGTCTTTATAAGCCTGATTGCAGCTTGCTTTCTTCGCGACGTTCTCATAACCGCGCAGATCGAAGTAAACGTCCTTCTGGCTGTCGTAATAAACGGAATCTGTGATGAAATTGCCATTGGGGAAGATCACGGTGTTTTCCTCGCCGTTGTTGAAGGAGAAGATGTCGTGACCCATCGCGTATTCGTTAGTGAACCCGAACATATTTCCGAGGGTGGGCTGAACGTCATACATACCCATCACTCTTGTGATCTCCTTAGGCTCATACTCACCGCCCTTTGACCAGATTATAAAGGGTGTTTTGCGGTTGATATTGTAGTAGAACTCGTCGATCGGAATGTACCCCTCATCGTTGTCGTCCAGAGCCTTGTCTGTAAAGGGATCGTAGTTGTAGTAGTATTCGTACTGTTCTTCTTTGATCTTTGCGTCATGATCGCCGTAAAGCACTATGACCGTGTCGTCCAGCAGACCTTCGGAGTCGAGATCGTCCATAAGCTGTCCGAGTGCTTCATCGGCGTAGTGTACGCTCTTGAAATAGCTTCCGAGCTTCGTGCCTTCGAGGAACGGTGCCGAGATCTCCTCATACATTCCAGTTTCAGCGTTGTACTTGCGGTATTTGAAATCTACCTCGTAATCGCTGACGCGCTCGATATCGGTGAAGGGAGTGTGATTTGTGAGCATTATGAGCGCTCCGTAGAATTTGCCTTCGTCTCTTTTTATTTGTTTTATCATAGGTACTGCCTGACGGAAGAATGATTTATCCGAAAGACCAAGACCTATCGTCTCGTCGATATCGAAGTCGGTGGTGTAGTTGTAAAGTCTGTCGTAGCCGAGCGATTCATGCAGGTTAAGACGGTTCCAGTAGGATCCGTTGTTGCCGTGCATAGAGAAGACATAGTAGCCCATTTCCTTGAATTTTTTCTGAGTGCTCGCATAGTCCCTGTCCCAGTAGTTTATAGCAACCGTTCCCGAAGACGCGGGCATAAGGGAGGTCGAGAATGTAAACTCACTGTCCGAGCTGGTGCCGACGCTCTCCTGCGTGTAGAAGTTCGAGAAGTAAAGTCCTTCCTTCGCGAGCTTGTTGAGGTTCGGGGTCAGCTCTTCGCCGTTTATGTAGGTGTCCAGAGTGAACTGCTGAATGCTCTCGGCGTGGATGACGATCACATTCTTGTCCTTGAAGATATTGGTGTAAGCGTTGTCGTTGTCGTTCTTTACCTCGTCGATCACTTCGGTGCCGGGTGTGCTGTCTGATCTTGAATCAAAGAACTCATCGAATTTCTTCTTGCTTGCCTCATAGCCGAACATCATGTTCAGCTTAACGTGGATAGAAGATATCGTGTCGCTTATCTGATATACATAAAGTCCGAAGCTTGACAGCACCGATTCGCGGTTCCATTGCTTGACAAGTCTTGAACAGTCGGTCCTTGTCAGCATGGTACTGAATATCCCGCCGCTTGCTATAGCTATCGCACAGGAGATGGCGGCAAATCTGTTTAGCTTTTCTCTCGGCTGTTTTTGTTTTGGGTATTCCTTGCCGTTTTTCTTCTTGATCATGTGGTTGAAGAAGATCATTATAGGTATCGGCAAAAGCAGTATGAAATCCTTCGGTTCGAGTATGTTTTTAGTTACGGCATCCATAACTCCGCCCAGCTGCGAACCCGTAGCAGCTTCCGAAACTGAAACGAAGGATTTGTAGTTGGTGTAATAAATGGAATTTGCGATAGCAAGTATCGAGAATATGACAGTCCAGGTCATAAGGTACCTGAACCTTCCCCTGTTCTTTGCAAACGCAAACCCTATGCTGCCTATGAGCGTTGTTGCAAAGACATCTGCAAGCATAGGCTTTATCACGCTCTTGGCTATCGCAAGCGCTGTGTGTGCGTCCCCGAACCTTACCGTAAACAATCTCAGCACGAGGGAATCCAGCACGAGCGAGACCACGAACACGATGAACAGAGAAAAATCGGCTTTTGTTTTTTTGCTGTTTTCTTTTTTGTCTTTGTTGTCGTCTTTGTTTTTGTCCTTCAAGTCATTATCTATGTTAGCTGCCTTGATATTCTCATCGGCAGCTGAAGAAACAGACTTTTCGGCGTTTTGTTTTTTCTTTTTGATATCAGCCTTCAAATCCGTTATACTCCTTTCGGTCGTCAGTTTGTATTATTATTAAAATGGTATCAGGCGTCTAAATTATATTTTACTACATTCTGAAAAAAAGTCAATACCTCGGCTTTCATTTTCATTGCGATTTCACATAAATCATAAAAAGAGGTATAAAAAACTCCGTGATACTTGCATTTTTTGAATAATTTCACAATGGGTGTTTATTAAAGCTTCAAGCCGAAGCTATCGCGGCATTTTTGCTGCTTTATGAATAATACACAAAATTTTGAATATCCATTGAAAAAACGATATTATTGTGTTATAATGGTTTTGTGAGCAGATCTTAAAATAATATCTGCTTTGATGAAAAGATTTTAACCTATATACGACCTGATATGAGGTGCTGTTATGAGACTTAAAAGAATTATCGCAGCCGTTACCGCGGCTGTACTTGTCTGTGCGCTGTTTGCGTCCTGCAAGTCAAAGCAGGATAAGACCGAGAATACCGATAAGCTACCGTCGGGTATCGCTACCCGTGACGACGGAAGCATAGATCATGACCTTACCGCGCTCGAGCTCTGCAAGCTGATGGGCAACGGCATAAACCTTGGAAATACGATGGAAGCTTACGGTCATAATTCGCTTTCGGTCGATTCCGAGCCCCTGCTCTTTGAGACTATGTGGGGACAGCCCGAGACTACTCAGCTTATGATAGACGGCATGAAGGAGGCAGGATTCGATTCTATCAGGATCCCCGTTGCCTGGACAAACGCTATGGACTATGATAACGATGACTTCACGATACAGCCTGCCTATCTCGACCGCGTTGAGGAGATAGTAAACTATGCTCTCAATAACGATATGTATGTTATCATAAACGATCACTGGGACGGCAGCTGGTGGGGAATGTTCGGTTCCGCGAGCGAGGAGACCCGCGATAAGGCTATGAAGATGTATAAGTCCATGTGGACGCAGATATGTGAACGCTTCGGCAAATATTCCGACAAGCTGATATTTGAGTCTGCAAACGAAGAACTGGGCGACAGGCTCAACGATAAGGACGTTGCGGCAGATTCTGGGACTCTCAATGTCATGGAATGCTATGACAAGACCAACGAGATAAATCAGACCTTCGTTGATCTTGTCCGCGGTACAGGCGGGAACAATGCTGAGCGTTTCCTGCTTATCGCGGGCTATAACACTGATATCGAGCGCACCTGCGATGATAAGTTCAAAATGCCGACCGACACTGCCGACCACAAGCTTCTGCTCAGCGTGCATTACTATACTCCATGGGACTACTGCGGCACCGAAGCCGTCAGTCAGTGGGGCAACAAGATAAACCTTGACGAGCAGAACGGGCTTTTGGAAAAGCTGACAAAGTTCACGGATGAGGGCTACGGTGTCATAATCGGCGAGTATTCGGTCGCTCTGAAAAACGGTCAGACGAAAAAGGATACCGACAAGTTTATCGAGAATTTCCTTGATAACTGCGATATCTATAATTACGTCCCGATGCTCTGGGACTGCTCCAGTTTTTACAAACGCACCGAGCATAAGATTACCGATGAGACTATAGCGAAGCTCTTTGCAGAACGCAGCCTGTCAGCTCAGTCGTCCATGTCCGACGAGGAGATCGTCTCCGCCGCTAAGGAACGCATGGAAGAGAAATACAAGGCCGCCGAGCAGGAGGAAGCGGCTCAGAAAGCAATGCTCCCCGATGAGAACACAGCGGTAGCCTGGATCATGTATCAGAGTGCAAACTATCAGGTGTCTTACAGCGTCGGTGATGAGTACAACCCCTTTAATATCACAGAGGGTCTGAAAGCGCAGGATGTTACCGTTACGGGCGAAGGTGAATATGAAGTATCGCTCGATATGTCGGAGCTTTTCGCACAAGGCTGTGCATTCTCGGCGGTAGGTATAACAAACGGAGAACAGCTCTTCCCCGATTGTATCATTGATATTCGGGAGGTCTGCATAAACGACAGCCCCGTTGAGCTGAAAGGCGATGACTACACCTGCTCCGATGACGGCAAGTGCACAAGGGTGAACCTCTTTAACGAATGGGCAAGACCCGATAACTCGGCAAGAATGGCTGACGGCACGGTGTCAACAGCGTCTTCAATGATACTGGATCTTGACAGCAATCTTCCCGTCAAAAAAATAAGCGTGAAGTTCAGGCTTGTTGAAAAGAAATAACAAAATGATCCCGCGGAAAACGTCCTCGGGATCATTTTGTTGTATCGAGTATCATGGCTCTGATCTCGGGTCCGATCTCACCGAGCGGCTCGGGAGCGGGACGCCCAGTGAAATAGCCCTGAATGTAATCGGCACCGAGTTCAGTCACGCATTTCAGTTCTTCGGCGGTTTCAACACCCTCTGCCAGTATCTTTATGTTGTTCATCCCGGCAAATTCAACGGTGCTTCGGAAGAACAGCTGTTTGTTCAGGTCGTCCTGAATGTGCGATATCAGGAACCTGTCTATCTTTATTATCTGCGGTGAGTATCTTAGGAGATTTACTATGTTTGAATGCCCCGTGCCGTAATCGTCTATTGCTATCGGTATCTCGCCGTTGTTTATGCCCTTGATGAGCTTCAGCTCGGCATCCGATACCGTGCTTCCTTCGGTGATCTCAATGACGATATTTTCAAGATAGCTCCCGTATCTGTCAAGCAGTTTATCATAGTCCTCACCGTGCAGGAAATGCCCGGGGATCGAGTTTATGAATACCTTTCTTTTCTTGAAGGACTGCTGTTTTTCGGAAAAGATATTCAGCACGTTGAAAATGGTGGCCTGTTCTATATCGTATAACCTGTCGTATTCGACCGCCGTCCTGATAACATCGCTTGGAGCCATATCCAGCGACTTGTCGGGGCGCATAAGCGCTTCATAGGCGAAGATGTCTCCCGTCTTAGCGTCAATTATCGGCTGGAAATGATAGTCGAAGAGGTTCTTTTCTATCAGTACCTCAAATGATTTGTAGATATCGGCGGGGAGCTTTGACTTGCTGACGGAAGTATCCCTGTTCCTGTTCAGGCGGTTAAGATACATAGCGTTACCTGCGAGCTTTGAGAATGAAGCAAGAGTACCTTCCCAGCCGGGATACAGCTCCGCATAGCCTGAATTGACCTCAAGGTAGTAAGGCTTATCTTTCTCTGCGTTTATTTTTTGCATGGCGTTGCAGAACTTTGAACGGGCTTCGTTTATCACTCCCGAGATCTGCTCCGGGCTGTCGAACACATTTATCACAAGGAATTCGTCATCCGTAACGTGCCCGATGAAGGTGTCGGGAAGATTCGATGCTTTAAGCGTGTCCGCGACGATACAGACAGATTCTTCTATCTCTCTGATCCCGTAGTTCTCGTAGATGTATTTGTATTTCGGCATACCGTAAACGGAGATGGTAAGGCAGCGCTTGTGGTTTTCGGGCACAGACGCAAATCCATCGAACCATTCTGTAGTGCCCTTCAGATTCGGCAATCGGGTGATGTGGTCGGTCAGTGCGGCATTTTTCAGACCGAGCAGCATCGAACGCTGCTTGTAATAGCCGAGCATACTGTTTATGGCTATGTTGAGCGCATTCAGAGACCTGTTTATCCGCTGTGCGTCCATTTCGATATCATAGGCCTTTACAACATAAGAACCGTATACGTTTTCTCCGCAGTTGATAGTGCTGATGACATAAACTACGTCTTCGTCGGTCCATTTGTTCGGCTGAGCTATCATGTCCTTGCTCTTGAAATTCTTTTTGCCGATATCTTCCTGAGAATATACCGACTGCACGATATCAAGGGTTTCGGTAAACGGCTGCCTGTTGTTTTCGGCTTGCGTTTCAGTGACCTGAGAAACGAAATCGCTGTTGAGGCATATGTATCCTTCTGCAATAATAAGCGTGGGGATGTGTGTCATCATTGATGTCAGCTCTGTTTTTTCAAGTGCGGAATTTAGCCAGCCGAGTATGAAATCATCGTGCGCGTGGCAGTCATGCACCGTTGAATAAAGCTTTCGCACCTGCTCTCTCGGGTCAGCAATGTTGTATTTGCACCCGCAGGATTCGCTCAGGCGGTTGGTAAACTTGTTTTTGGAGATCTTAGGCAGTTCCTTGCTGTCAAAGTATCTTTCAAGCAGTTCGACAGTCTTTTCTGCAAGCGACTGGATATCCTCTTTGCAGGTAGTGAGCTGAGGAATGGTGAATTCCGATTCGGGAACGCCGTCAAATCCCGTCACTATAACGTCTTCGGGTATGCGGTAGCCGCGCTTTTGCAGCTCGGCGCAGGCAGCGATCGCCATGAAATCGTTGGCACAGAATATCGCGCGTGGCGGTCTGCCTCTCTTTTCCAATAACCGTTCTATCAGATTTATGGTCGGTATATCCCAGTATTCACCGTAGTCCACAAGCTCGTCGGAATATTCAAGCCCGCACGCTTCCAGCGCTTTTCTGTAACAGCCTATCCTCTCGATGGAATCCTGGTCTCCGGGATCGTTTCTTCCTGCGATGAAAAATGTATCGGTGACATTATGATCGCGGATAACGTGTTCTATCAGCTGTTTGTAGCTTTCGTTGTAATCGTTGATGATGCAGGTGCATCTGGCGTCGTACTTTTTCAGAAGTATCACAGGCGTGTCGTGGGAATCGGCGTCGGATATAAGTTCGTCAAGAACATGATCGTTCCTGAAATCATCGGTATGTATCACGATAGCATCGACCGTATCATAGTTTATGAGCTTATAGACAGACTTTGCCCCTATGTCATTGCTGTCGTTATTGTAAAAATCAAATATGCTGTTGAATACGATTATCTTGTAACCCTTGTTTTTGGCAAAAATGCTCAGTCGGGAAAGATATTCGGTAGCGGCGATCGACTGTATTTTTGCAAGGCATACGCCGATCACTTTTTTGTTACCTATCATTATGGATTCCTCTTGAGTACACTGAATGTAATGATGTTACGAACTTATTACCTAATTATACTATAATTATGATGAAAAATCAACGGCTTTTGTAGATAAAAGGCACTTTTACTAATACGGATCGCTGAAATTTATTGAAACTATACAATTAAAGACGGCGTGAAAATGTTCTCACACCGTCTTTGTTCAGGTAACACCGGATGAAGATCTCAGCCTTGGGAAGTATCGCTGCTGCGGCTGTAAATGAAGCCGCCCGAAGGCTGCCGCGGCAGGAGATCTATTTCTTCTTGTTGCAGCCCGCACTGCAATTGCAGCAGCTCCCGCAGCAGCCGCCTTTCCTTTTGTTTCTGACAGCCGTTATAAATGCGGCTGTGAGTATCAGGGCTATAAGTATTATCAGTATTATGTCAACAGCATTCATGTTACATTACCCCCATGAACATTCCTATAATGTGTACGAACAGTGCCGCGAACCATGCGACTGCACACTGCCATACCGCGACTCCCGCTGCCCATTTTGCTCCAAGCTCTCTCCTTACTGAAGCTATTGCCGCGATACAGGGTGTGTATAGCAGCGAGAATACGAGCAGGCAGGCTGCGGATAATGTACTTATCGAATCCGAAACGCCGCCCGAATACAGTATCTCGAGCGTTGAGACAACGCTTTCCTTTGCCATCACACCGCTTATCAGTGCAATGAGCACACGCCAGTCTCCCAGACCGATCGGTCTCATGACAGGCTCAAATATGCTTACGGCTTTTGCAAGCATACTGTCCTCCGCATTCGTCACCATATTGAGGTGCAGATCAAAGCTTTGGAAAAACCAGACAGCAACGGTAGCGATCAGTATGACGGAGAATGCCTTCTGTAAGAAATCCTTGGCTTTTTCCCATAACAGCTGAGCTACGTTCTGCGCGGCGGGAAGACGGTAATTCGGAAGCTCCATGACGAATGGTACAGCCTCGCCCTTGAAAAGCGTACACTTGTACAGACAAGCGGCAAGTATCCCGAGCAGTATCCCGAGCAGATACAAGCCGATCATTACCTCTGCCCTGTGTTCGGGGAAGAAAGCGTTCACAAAGAATGCGTATATCGGGAGCTTTGCGGTGCAGCTCATAAAAGGCGTAAGCAGGATAGTCATCTTTCTGTCACGCTCGGAGGGCAGCGTGCGGGTCGCCATCACGGCAGGTACCGAGCAGCCGAAACCGATGAGCATGGGGACTATGCTTCGTCCCGAAAGACCTATCTTTCTCAGAAGCTTGTCCATAAAAAACGCTACTCTCGCAATATATCCGCTGTCTTCGAGAAGTGAAAGGAAGAAAAACAGCGTCACGATAACAGGCAGGAAGCTCAGCACGCTGCCGACTCCCGCAAATATGCCTTTGATAATAAGGTCGTGAATGACCGAGTTTACATGAGCTGCCGTCAGTGCGGAATCGGTCACAGCCGTCAGAGCGTCGATGCCTTTTTCAAACAACCCCTGCAAGAATGCACCGATGACGTTGAATGTAAGGAAGAACACCAGAGCCATTATCCCGATGAACGCAGGTATGGCGGTGTATTTGCCGGTCAGTATCCTGTCAAGCCTGCGGCTTCTGATATGCTCGCGGCTCTCCTGCGGCTTTCTGACGGTCTCATCGCATAGCTTTCGGATAAATGAGAACCTCATGTCTGCGATGGCAGCGCTCCTGTCGA
>JAILFN010000096.1 GCA_024697545.1 Ruminococcus sp. | reverse complement strand
CAGCGGCAAGCGTGGGCAAAATGTCCGTGCAGCTGTGGCAGTCGGAGCGGTATATACAAAGAGATAATCTCTCCCGAACACCGATACAGAATATGCACCTACCTGTTCACGCAGGGAGGTTTTTGTTTGCGCAAAAACTGCGCCGTATATGCCAAAAGATCCTGCCGGAGGGGGATGTGTCGACAGGATCTTTTTTCTATTAGAGGGGGTAATTGCAGCAAGTGGAAGCGTCATGCTCGCTTACACTGCGTACAAACACCGCTTGCTGCTGAAGTTTATTTCAATTATCAGGACAGAGATGAACTCTATCACCATCGCTATCCCGAAAGCAAACAGTATGCTCTTTGCACTGAGAAGCTCCAGTCCCTGACTCATCGAGAACAGTTTGGATGCTATTATGGCTGCCGGCAGAGATACGGCAACGCAGACCAGCAGTCTCAGAACGTAAAGACTCGTTATGTCTCTGCGCTTTGCACCGATGCATATCATCATCATGTGGTCTTTCTCGTTTTTCTTGAAAGTCAGATAATTGTTGGCAAGCTGCCCGATGGTCGATATCACAGCTATCCATACTCCCACAAGAAGCATTCCGGATACTGCGGCAAACTCGTTTTTCAGAGCTTTTCTGTAATCAAAAACTTCGTAGCCGTCTATATCCCTGCAGGTATCAAGAGTCTCTTTTGCTGCGGAGAAAGCGTCTTTGCTGACTTTCGTGAAAAGACAGCCGTCTATGTATCTGGCTTCCGGCTCTCCGCTGTTCTGCGAAACTACGATGCAGCCGGGGCCGTCCACCGATGTGCTCATGTAGTATAGATCCTCGCCCTCAAGCAGGCCGCAGACATAGTACGAGCTTCCGCCTATCATGCATTTCTTTCCGACAGGATATGTTTCCGCCAGCATTTCTGATACAAGACACGGCCTGGCAAGTCCGCTGTCGTCGTCAAGCTTCGCCTTAAGCTCAGGATCTATTCCCGCAAGCTCAAATGCATGGTCAGAATAGCTTGTGATGAAAATACCCTCATCATCATCAGAATAGTAATGCCTTGCACAAAACCATTCCTCAGAACCGATACTGCCGGCGATGTCCTCCACCTGCTTGTCATCGATATCTTCAAAATAGACCTTGAAAGAATTGTTGTAGTAGTTTTTCCTGAAAAAGCTGCGCTTGTCAAGATAATCGGAAGTCAGTGTAAAGCACAGCTGATAGCAGACTACCGAGAAGATAAGCTCTACTACTATAAGCAGCGTTGAAAAGCGTGTGCTTTTTATCTCGTGATATAATCTCCAGATCAGTTTCATGTCTCACTCTCCGTGATCTCTCCGTCTGCTATGTAAACAGTGCGGTCACACATATCTGCTATGCGCTTGTCATGGGTGACGATTATGACCGAATGTTTCTTGTCCTCTGCCAGAGATAGCAGCACATCCATTATCTCGTCGGCGGTCTTGTGATCAAGCGCAGCGGTGGGTTCGTCCGCAAGGATAAGATCAGGCTCGTTGACTATCGCCCTTGCTATAGCCGCCCTCTGCTGCTGTCCGCCCGAAAGCTCGGAGACTCTTTTTTTGCTGAGAGCGGTGATGCCTATACGCCCGGCGGTATTCTCTGCCCGCCTCTTCATCTCCTTGTAGGATATCTTTCTGGAAAATGCAAGAGGGAACATTATGTTTTCAAGCACGGTCTTGTCGCTTATCAGACCGTAGTCCTGCAGTACAAAACCTATCTTTTCATTTCTGATACGGCTCAGCGTGTCCGAAAGCTTTCGTGAAATGTCCTCTCCCTCAAGCTCATAGCTTCCCTCATCAGGCTTGTCAAGACAGCCGATGATATGCAGCAGCGTGGATTTACCGCTGCCGGAAACACCCATGACCGCCACCGTCTCTCCGTAATCCACATCAAGATCAACGTTGCTGAGCGCCCTTACAGCCTCCTCAGTGCCCTGATTATACGTCCTTGAAATACCGTTAAGTTTTATCAAGATGTTCTCCTCCTATTTCCCCACCGGCGACCTGCGCACAGTAAGCACCGCCGTAGGTATCGCTGTCAAAAGATTTATTATAACCAAAGCCGCAAGCGCCGTCACCATGCAGTAAGGCCGCCATGCGTATATCGGATTTATGTTCTCGTATAATTTCTGCATTGGCAGACACAACGCCCCGCCGACTACGACCGCCGCCATCGTCATGCACATAATAAGCGTGACGATCAGCAGTATCTCAGTCTTTGCAGAAGCGCCGTAGACCCTGAATGTCCGCAGCGTGTCTATATGCTTCTGACACAGCGACCAGATGGCTAAAATTATATTCGCCGCGCAGAACAGCCCGAAGACTGCGCTTTCTATTATCGTCGTGCGGTAGTAGGCTGCGTATTCTTCTTCATAAAAGTCACTATATGGCATAGTGATATCTGAGCTCTTCACGCCGAGCAGACCGCACAGCTCTTTCTTCTGAGCACGTGTCAGCGGCTTTTCCAGTGTCAAGGCAGCAAATGTCGTTGTGCAGTCATATCCTCCCAAAAAAGTACACCAGTCATCGGCATACTCAAATTCTCTTTCTCCCAGATATTCGCTCATGCTCTCTTCTGCAAACCAGTATGGCAGCGGACTGGATAATCCGTAACCGTCAGAATGAGCTATCCCGATCACCTCAAATTCGTATTTTCCGCAGTCAAGCTTGTCTCCAAGCTGATAGCTTTCATTCTCATTGACTACCAGTACATGATTATGTTCCGTCAGATCGGCTTCTGTATAATCACGTCCCTCAACAATACGGTAATTGTCGGGTGCAATATTGAAGACAGCTTCATACTTTCTGTCACATTCTTCAAATACCGGAAAACCAGGAAGATACTCGAAGGGTTTTTCAAGACCTTTGAGCTCATACATCGGTATCCCGTTTACGGCATATACCTGTATAACTTCAAGACCTGTCAGTTCAACATCTTCACCCAGATAGTTACATGGCATGGGGAGATCACTTGCTAAATACTTATCCATCAGCTCCCTGTCAAGTTTAGGACAATCTCCAGGATAATTTTTTTCAAACTCCTCATATTCTTTGCCGCTGAGCGATTCACCTTCATGAGCATAGATTTGATATGTAGAATGAGAGTATTTCTCCAAAAAAGCATCCTCAATGTTATTGCCCGCATTTTTTACCGCAATAAAGAAGAGCGCCTGCACCGAAAGTATCATTGTTATAAGTATTATAAAAGTATACCTGCGGTGGACGCTCATCCAATCGCGCAGCATTACTTTTACTATGAATAGAAATTTCATGCTGTAATGCCTCCAGGGAATCAGTTGTAATATGTTATAATAAATAAAGCAGAAGCAGCGTAAGCCGCCTCTACTTTTTATAACAATATTTCCACTAAAACTGTAAGCTTAGTTTTTTATTTTTGTAGACCTGCACAATTTATATACAGTATCTTTGTCGAGATTGCTCGTCAATTCGAGCAGATATTCCCCGTCGTCCCAAAATATCTTGCAGAAACCGTCACTGCTGCAGGCGATATACTCCTGCCCGTTTTCATCTGTCAGCGTCTCAAAGACCTGAGAATGTTCATTGTCCATGCCGGCAGTAAAGGTATCCGTCTTCACCCACTGGTTCAGCTGGATATAGTCACCTTCGTCATTCTCAAAAAGATATGTGACCACCGCTTCATATGCTTCGTAATTCGTTTGTTTAAACTCCTCAGGCATATCAGAGATATAATACTCATACTTTATGACCGTAGGATACCCGCTGTCAGAAGCCGGTCTCAGCTTATATTCGTTATTGTCAGACTGACTGGTCATGATAAGATCATTCACCGTTTCCCGCCCCGCTTTTACGGTCAGTGCCGAGAACGGTATAGCTAACAGCGCTATAATAATGCAGGCTGCCCGGCGGCCGGCGGTGCTTATCAGTTTGAAGTATGGCTTGCGCTGATTTCTGATGAGCAGATCCATTTTCTTCACGTGTCTTTCGCTGAAGATATGCTCTTCACAGGCTTCAACGGCTCTCATGTCGCTCTCAAATTCTTCATCAAACACTTCTCTCAGTGCACGGAGATACATTTCGTTTTCCTTCATGCATTGCCATCTCCTTCCGCCAGCAATCTGCGAAGATTGTTCTTTGCCGCCCAGAAACGCTGTTTAGCTGCCGCATAGCTTATACCCAAGGCAGCACCTGCCTCTCTGTATCCCATCCCCTGAACTGTCACGAGATACAGTATATCCTTATCCGTTTTGTTAAGTCTCCGGATGTTTTCTTTCCACGCAGAAAGATCGATATCCGAATAACTGTCGCCGCCGAAGTATAATTCGTCGTCGTAAGGAACGTCGGCTTTATGTTCTTTCTCTTTTTTCAGTATATTAAAAGCCCTGCTCCTAATACTAATAACAATATATTTCTGCTGTTCGTAAGGCTTTAAATTGTGAACTTTTTGAAAATTGTTTGCGACAGCCAAAAAAGTTTCAGACACACATTCCTCAGAAAGGCTTTCATTTTTTAATATCCCGAATGCCGTCATATATGCCTTGTTCTTATTTTCTATGTAAAGCTTTTCAAAAGCCGGAATCTCTTCATCCTCAACAAGAGACATATATATTACAGGTATCATAGCATCACTTCCCTGCCGAAATACTTATAGTTTAAGTATATCACTTTACGAAAGCAAATACAAGTAATGTATTATATTTTTTTAGATTTTTTTACAAATACACTTTCTGACTACATACTTTGCCCTCAGAACTGCAGCTTCAAAAAAAGACTCCCGACTCATGACTAGTCGGAAGTCTCTGTAATCTTCTTTATCGCAATAATTATGTCAGGTCTGCTCCTGCTTCGGTCTGCTTATAAGTCCCTTTATCCTTGACGGTATCGAGGCGGTAAAGCTGTTGCCGAATATCAGCGTGCAGGCTAACGCAAGTACCATCGCAGCCGCGAAAAGCTTCTTCTGCGAGCCGGTGACAAATCCCGCCTTGACCTGTCGGTTGAACTCCTGATAGATGACAGCCTGAGCGATGTATACATATACACTGTTTCGTCCTATGGAGCTGATTATGGTCTTGCGCGAGGGCATGACACCTATTATCAGCACTGCGAAGTAGACGGCAGCAATTATCGCCGCAGTGAAAAACGGATACAGCAGCGGGCTCTTTTCCGGCCAGAAGCCGTTGCGGAGCAGCATATTCCTCAGCTTGTAGGGGCTGAGTCCCGCTTTGTCCAGATAGATGATGACCACATAGGCAATTCCGAGCGACAGAGCAAGCAGTCCGCCGTAGACTATCTTTGGGAGCTTCCGCACTTTCGCTATCATATCTGAGGTCACGCAGTAGCCCATGATGAAGTACACCAGATTAGCCAGACCGCGCATAACGACTAGTTCAAGGCCTTTCACGTTGCCCGATGCCATTATCAGAACGCTGAGCACGGCACTTGCCGGCAGGATGTATTTTATCTTTACCAGCTGCGGCAGATAAGACCTCATAAAGAACAGTGCGAACAGATACCACATGGAAAATGACGGCACGATGATATCCATAAGGGTAGGGATGTAGTTTTTCGCCGCAATAAGATGATAGACGATGTTTATCAGCTGAGCTATAAGGTACAGCCGCAATATCTTTGCAGAGCCCTTTTCAGACTTTTCCAGGTTCTTCGAGAAATACCCCGAGATAAAGAAAAACATCGGCATATGGAAGATGCAGGCGGTGACCTTGAAAAGCTCCGCCAGCGGTACCATCTCTTTCTTCATCGTGACCGCCGCCATAAAATGAACGGCTGCCACAAGAAAGATAAGAAGTGCCTTGATGTTATCGAAAAGATAGTCCCTCTCCTTTTTAGCTGCAGCAGGAGTAGATGTCATATATCAAAGACCTCACTTTACGCCCCGGGAAGTCGCCACAGGGCGGTAGTCTGTTGTATACCGCAGTATACGACAACATATTATCACATATGTTTATATCAGCAATAATAATATTCGGTGAACATGATGTAAAGAATTCACTGCCACCGGTCATCTGTAGCTGCCGTATCTCTCCTTGTACTGCTTCTTGTCCTCATACATATTTTCATCGGCAGTTCTGATAGTCTCTCTTGTGGTCTTGCAGGTAGTCGAATCAGCCATGCCTACAGAACCGGAATACTTTTTCGCAGGCTCGATGCTGTCGTCTTCCCTGATCTTCTCAAAAATATCCTTGATCTTTGTCAGAAGCTCGTGACGGTGTTCGTAATCGCGGCCTTTGAGGAGAACGGCAAATTCGTCTCCGCCTATCCTGAATACCGGCGAACATTCATAAACCTCGCACAGTATCTTGCAGCAGCCCTTGATATATTCGTCACCGGCAGTGTGACCGTACTTGTCGTTTATCATCTTAAGATCATTTGCATCCATAAGCACGATACCGTATTCTTCATTATCCCGGATGATCGATATCTGATGTGAAAATGCAGCCTTGTTTCCTACACTGGTCATTTCGTCCCTCAGGGCAAGGATACCGAGTTTGTTTATCCTCTCGTCCTTGACGTGCAGCTCGTCCTCAGCTTTCAGGTAGCTGGTCATATAGAAAGCGCTGTCCTTCTCCGCCTCAAGCAGAGCGTTATAAAGAACGCTTATCTCATTTTTAGGAAGTATCGAGAGCTTCCTAAGTTTTTCAAGGTTTGAGGTACGGTCTGAATCATTCTCATATTTAAAATCCGAAACAGTTTTTGAAATGGTCAGCAGCGGTTTTGTCACCATATGCTTGATGCCTATTACCGAAATAATAAGCAGTATGATGCTTATAACAACAAGTATAGCACCCAGTATTATAATGAAATTGACATTCTGTCTGTGAAGCTGCTGCATGGAGAAATCCACGCAGGCAGAGGCGACGTAATTGCCGTCCTCATCAAAGATAGGCTTTGCAAAGGAAAGCAGATATCCGTCTTCTTCGGAATAGGCTGTATCAAATATCGGCTCGTGACTTTCTGTCATCTCATCTATCCTTGAAGCGAACGGTTCAAGAACTATGTATTTCGTCCCGACGAGGTCTATACTTTCCTGCAGCGCCGCATCGTCCTGCGGATATTCCTCATCAAGGTCAAAGATTATCGTGCCGGTAGGAGTATCCCCGTCCTTATAGAACCGGTAGACATACATATAATATACATCAGGATAATTATCCTTTAGCTTATAATACTGCTTGATGATATCGACATATTCTTCCGAGCTGTAGTTCTCCTCGATATACATATCCATTTTATCGGTATCAAGCTGCTCTATCATCAGATTGGTGACTCCGTCAGCCATCCTGCGGTATTCCGTTTTCATTCTGTCTTCAACGCGAAGAAAAGTTATAAGCACAGCGATAATCAGGAGTATCAGGAAACTTAAAGAGATAAGGAGCGGCAAACGTTTGGATATCGAATAATAGCCCTTTGCCTTGTTTTTCATATTATCACCCCGAATATCATCGTAATATGTTTTTATCATTACAACACAATCATGTCGAAAAATCAAGTATTATATTAACGAACTTCACCTTTAATTTGCAGGTTTTGGTTCATCATCCTGCAGATATTTATTTTTATGTATATTTTTAATATTTTCCTTGACAACTGTCGGAAAATATGGTATAATGTTACCAAATTAATATTTTCTCTCAAGAATGGCTAAATATTGTAATCAGAAGTATCCTGATGGAAGGCACATCTTTATCCTATTCAGCACTCCAAGACTCGATTTCTCAGATGGAGATGTACGGCTTTATCAAAAACGACAATAACAAAGTCGCTATCTCCAACAGAATATTTGAAACGATCCTTTATAATCTATTTCTTTCCGATGAAGAGAT
>JAILFN010000089.1 GCA_024697545.1 Ruminococcus sp. | reverse complement strand
CATACGTCTTTTTGGCTGTTTTTGCCCCGTTCGTCGTTAAAAATCCTTGCAGGGCGTCAGCCCAACTGCGGATTTTTGCCTTGAACGGAACAAAATCATCTCAAAAATCCGCATATTAGTTTAGTGTCAACACACCCTAGTAATTATACCACCATATGACCGAAACGTCAAGGGGACAGGAGGGTAACTTTACGCCGCCCCGCGTGAAAAGCAGTAAGCGCCCGCATCTACCGCCCTTCTGCGCTCAAGCTCGCGGGTGATGAGCTCACCGACCCTGTCCATGTCAAAGCTCACAGCCGTATCGGTATCATCGCCGAGCACAAGCGCTTCGTTCACGATATTTCTCGCAAGTACGGTGGTATCCACCGCGAAAGCTTCCTCACCGCCCGATGACATATTTACCTGAGTATGCTGGTCATCGACGTAAAAGCCGCGGAGCGCACCCTTGTCGTACATGGTGTTATAGATATTGAAAAACAGCGCGGCGGCGAGCATTTTTGTAAGCTTCACGGGGTCGATGCAGTGCTTTGCGGGGTCTAAGATATCCCTGCGGGCGGCAAGTGATGCACAGGCGAGTATCTCACGAAGTCCCGTCGGCGCTTCATCGGGCTGCATGAAAGCCTTGAAGTAATAAAGATCAAGAGCATACCCGCAGTTGGCGATGAGCCAGGCATCGTTTTCTCTCAGGCGGCAGTCTCCCCTTTCCATCGCACAAGCGCCCGTCCTGTATACCGAAGCTATCGTTTCAAGATCGTATCTTTCCACGCGGTACATCTCTTCCAATTCTCTGATAAATGCCATATTATTCCCTCCATACGGTCTTTGCGACCTTTCTATGCTTTTATTATATCACATCAGATGGTCAGAATTTGTATAACTGTGACGAATATATCAGTTTATGCGGAAAAATAAAAACGGCAGGCGATATCGGCACGGCTTTCGTGCTATATAAAAATATTAAGAAAGAAATTTCACAATATATATATTGATTGTGCGGCGGCAGGTATGCTATAATACATAGGTCTTATAAATCTAAATGACCAATACAGGGGAATGTGATCTTTGATGTCAAAACAAATGAAACTGAGGGCGGGCGTGTTCTGCTCTCTTGTGATGCTTATCACGGCAGCTTCCGACTCTCTGAGAGGGGTCTTCCTCCCGCAGTTCCGCAGCTCATTTTCGCTGACGGATACGCAGGCAGCGGGGATCATAATGGTAAGCTACATCGGCAATCTGCTGTTTTTATCGGTCGGCGGACGGCTTTCCGACAGGCTGCCGAGGAAGAAGTTCATCGGCGGGGTGCTGATACTCTGGGCGGCGGCGTTGTTCTCTTACATCTTCACCGAGAACTATCACCTTCTGCTCGTAGCCATTATATTCTCGATGGGCGGCTCGACGATGATATCCACATCGGTGAACCTTGTGACCCCGCTGATATTTGCCTCTCCCGCGATGTTTGTCAGTCTGTTCAACTTTTTGCAGGGCATCGGCATAACGGCGTCGCAGAACATCGGCGGACGCTTTGCCGACAGGCTCGCCTCATGGCATATCGTAAACGCGATACTCTTCGGGCTGGCGGTGATCTCATTTATACTGCTCATGACGCTTGAGCTGCCCGACCCCGAGCCATCGGGCGAAAGGATAAGCATAGGCAGGATACTCCGCGACCCCGCTTCGCTGCTGCTGATATGCTGCTGCGGCGGATATTTCATCGCCGAGCACGGCTTGCAGAACTGGCTTACCTCATACGGCAGCGAACACCTCGGCATGACCGTTGCAAGCTCTGCTATATACCTTTCGATGTTCTACGGCAGCCTGACGGTCGGCAGACTTATATTCGCACCGTTTATCGACCGCATCGGGATATTCCGCTGCCTTATCATATGGTCGGCGGCGGGAGCGGTGCTTTACGCGGCAGGCTTCGCGATGGGCAGGAGCGGGCTGATACTCGTGGCGGCTGCGGGTCTTGCATACTCGATACTCTATCCGCTGCTCGTGATGCTCATCGGAAAGTTCTTCGACACCTCTGTCGCAGGCTCGGCAACGGGGCTGATACTCAGTCTTGCGACCTTCTTCGATATATTCTTCAACGCATTCTTCGGACGTCTTGCGGAGCACAAGGGCTACGGCACGGCGATATTCGTCCTGCCCGCCGCAGCCGCGGCTTTCAGTCTGCTGCTTCTGCTGCTGAAATTCGGCGTAAAGAGATCAAAAGAGATAAGATAAGCAAAGCGACCCGCTGCGGACATCATGCCGCGGCGGGTCGTGATCTATCTTTTCAAAAAACGGCTATAAGCGGCTCAGAGGGTTGCAATTGTTTTGAATATATGCTATAATTATCTCAGTGTATTTTTGTATAACAGCAATCGAGAAGAGGAGTATCTTTATGTGGATATCACTTGATACCGCAGGTTCGGAAGGTACCGAGGGCGGCGTTATAATCGCCGATGAAGAGTACAACGGAGCTTGCAGGATAACGCTTGAAAAATGCAAAAGATGGTATGCCATCACCTGCGGGGTGTACGGTGCAATGTGTCATACCGCTTTCACCAACGCAGATACCTACCGCTCAATGTATAATGATATGAAAAATGAATTGCAGCAGTTCATAGACACCGAGACTACGGAAGATGAAGAGTCAGACTTTTATCACCGTTTCTGTGATAAATACTGAACGGCACAGGAAAATTTATATTGACCGCAAACAGTTTTTAAAGGAGGAGCAGACCATGCCGACGGATCATGAGAAAATGCTGACGGAGATATTCTCTGTGAGCACAGAGCTGTACAAGAGTATGTCGGACGATATTTCCGACACCGACCACTCCAGGGTATTTGAGAACCTAACGGCGCTCGGCAGGACGCTTTCAAATTCCGACCGAACCATCTTCTGGAAATGGGACAAGCGCAGCCACACGCTATGGACTGCATCGGCAGTCGGCGAGGACAAGATCCTGATTCCCGACAACACGGGAATTGTAGGCAAGGCACTCGCCGAAAAGCGGGTCATCATCTCGAACGACCCGTACAGCGATCCCGACTTCAACGCCGAGGTGGACAAAAGGACAGGCTACGTCACAAAGTCGATGCTCGTAATGCCCGTGTCCGACATTAACGGAGAGTTCATCGGCGCTTATCAGGCGATAAACAAGCTCGGCAGCGACAGCGGCTTTAACAAGGAAGACTGCCGCAGGCTCTCACTTGCGGCTGTGATATGCTGCATCGCACTTGAATCGGAGACATTCCTTGACGAATCTCATCGCGACAAGCTGACGCAGCTCAGAAACCGCATGGGCTTTTACAGCGACTTCTGCAAAAAGTATCAGAGCCTCACAGGATCCGGCACGCCGCTCAGCCTGTTCATCTGCGACATTGACTTTTTCAAGCGCATAAACGATACCTACGGCCACAACGCGGGCGATGAGGTGCTCAGGCATACCGCTTCCCTGCTGACCGAATGCTGCCGCGAGGACGACGGCATCTACCGCTGGGGCGGCGAGGAATTTGTTATGATAATGCCAAACGCCGACCTTTCGACCTGCATCGACAAAGCCGAGGAGGTACGCCGAAAGATGATGGACACCGTCTGTCACGCCGAAGGCCACGATATCAACCTCACGCTGAGCTTCGGCGTTACGGAGTTTGACGCTTCCATGACTATCGAATCGAACATAAGCGCTGCCGATAAAAAACTGTACGCCGCAAAGGAAGGCGGCAGGAATCGGGTCATCGGGTAAAAAGGAAAACAGCGATCGGGCATTAAGGCGGCTCCGTACAGCTAACGTCTGACAGCTTTGAAGCCCGACGGCGAACGCTCCTTCCGGGGACGGGATAAGCGGCAGGAGCATAAAGCCCGCACCGCTCATATCACCATTTTTATCGAAAGGTCTTTTCTGTCAAGCAGAAGAAAATGCGCCGAATTCCCGACCGCTATGCTGCCGTACCTGTCGTCGATACCGACCGATCGGCAGGGGTTGAGCGTCGCCGCCCTGACTGCGCTTTCAAGGGGTATCCCCATCTCAACAGCCGTGACAAGGCAATCATAAAGATCGGAAACACTGCCCGCGAGCGTCCCGTCGGAAAGGGTCGCGCGGGCAGCTTTTTTTATTACCCTCTGCCCGCCGAGGGAATACTCACCATCGGGCATACCCGCAGCTTCCATGCTGTCGCTTATCAGCACGATGCGCTCATCGCCGAACAGACGAAATGCGGCTCTTACCGCAGTCGGGGATATATGCACTCCGTCACAGATAAGCTCGACATAGCATCTGCCGTCGTCAAATGCCGCACCGACGGGTCCTGTATCCCTGTGATGAAAGGGCGGCATGGCATTGAACAGGTGGGTCAGATGATCGGCGCCCACCATAAAGGCACGCCGCGCACAGTCATGACCGCAGTCCGTATGCCCGAGCGAGAACCTTACCTTGTCCGAGCAGGCAGAGATACAATCAATTGCGCCCTCGACCTCGGGGGCTATCGTCACAAGCTTAACGAGTCCGTTTGCGGCTGACAAAAGCTCATCCAGCTTTTCCGCAGAGGGACTTTGTATATATTCGCTTTTCTGAGCTCCGCATTTTTTTGCCGAGACAAACGGACCCTCAAGGTTTATGCCCGCTACCTCCGCCCTGCCCTTGCGCGTGCAGGAACTGGTATATCCGCTTATGCTGCGGAGTATCTCTTTCAGCCGTTCGGTTGGCAGGGTCATGGTAGTCGGGCAGAAGCAGGTCACGCCGCGGGAATACTGATACTCCGCTATCGCGTCGATCGAAGCCGCGCTGCCGTCACATACATCATGTCCCGCGCAGCCGTGCAGATGGATATCGCAAAGCCCGGGCAGCACATACAGCCCCGAGCAGTCTATCGTTTCATCGGCATCTATGCTTTCTGCCACCGCAACTATCCTGCCTTCCGAAAACGCAGTGTCAGTCTCCACGAACCTGCCGTCTGAGAATACAAGTCCGTTTTTCAGTACAGTTGCATTATGATAGTATCCCATACTTTTATCCCCCCAAAAAAGCATCACAGATATTATAGCACAAAAACAGGTCTCTGTAAAGCTGCAGCTATGATAATCAAGGCAAAAGCCATGCGGCATCGCTGTGATAAGATGACGCTCAAAATAAGCGTCTATTTATTTTTATAAATTCATTCATAGTTTCTTGACATTTTCGATCTTTTGTAGTATAATTATAATGAATAAGTGTATGTTTAACTACACTATCGGTATTCGGAATGATGATCTAGGATGGATCCCATATGCAGGAACTGTTAGAACGCAAAAAGGACTTCGCAGGAGTATATTGATAGTTGATGATGACTATGTCGCAAGAGAGATACTCGGTAAGATGCTGGAAGATCAGTACGAAGTCTGCTATGCCAAAAATGTTGTGACAGCCCTCGATATCATAAAACGGGACAAGCTGAAGCTGTCGCTTGTGATACTTGATCTGCATATGCCCGAGATGGACGGATACAGCCTGCTGAAGCTGCTCCGCAGCAACAATGAACTCAGGCGTATACCCGTGATCGTGCTGACCTCCGAAAAGGGTGCAGAGGTAGAGAGCCTGAAGCTCGGAGCGGCTGAATCAGTGTGAGGTATGGCGTGTATTCGGATGACGGCAGTGAAAAGTGCATGGAGCACCGTTTCGATTGCGCCAGACTTGCCTGCCGCAAGCTCAAAAGCAGCTATGTATCATGCTTTGATTTCTATAACGATGAGCAGCACAGCAGAGAGCTGTACGCCGAAAGGCTGATAAATGATATAGACAAGGCGCTTTCCGAAAAGCAGTTCATGGTCTATTATCAGCCGAAGTATTCGATAAGCGGCGACAGACCGCAGCTCTCCAGCGCAGAAGCACTTATCAGGTGGTCCCCCCCGAATTCGGAATGATAAGCCCGGGACAGTTCATCTCTATCTTTGAGGATAACGGTCTTATACAGAAGCTCGACAGATTTGTATGGAATGATATAGAGCAGTACAGCTTTGATTACAATAATATCATCGAGCCGCACATATCTGTGAGGGACAATGGCAGCGGCAGCAAAAGCGTTATCATCGCCGTGCCCGTTGAAAGGCTCCCCCTTGACGGGCAGACGCTTTCCGTCTGCTTTATGGAAATTGATATGAACACCATGCTTAAGGGTGTATCCTTGCAGTCGGATAACAATAATACCACTTTCTGGAACATCTATACCGAAGACGGCAGTGCGCTTACGGATATGGTACTTGACGGTCTTGCAAGAGAGGATAATCTTCTTAAAGCCATGGAGCACGCCGATTTTGACGATGATATGACCGCCGATGATATAAGGTCTGACTTTCAAAACGGCAAGGGCGGGGTCGTTTCCTTTACATATAACGGCATAAAGGAAACGCTTTCATACACCCCGATAGACGGCACCGACTGGATGCTGACCTACCTTATCCGAGAAAGCGTCATCAGCGACAACATAGGCTCGGTGTCACAGGGGATAATCGCACGAAGCCTTGTACAGACATTTCTGACCGCACTCGTGCTTTTCGCCATCTTCTCGTTCATGTTCCTGCAAAGCAGAAAAATACCGAGCTTGCTATTGAAAAGGAGACATCGGTGGTCAAGCAGGAGGAGCTTGAGCAAAGATTGCGGCTGCAAAACGAGCTGCTGGAGCAGGAGAAGCTTCGTACAAGGCAGGATCACATGATAACAGCCCTTGCTTCGGATTACAGGAGCGTTTATCATGTTGACCTTGACAGCAATACCGCTGTGTGCTACCGCGCCGACCCCGACGATCGCGAACAGACCGATGAGGGGATACATTTCCCGTTTTCCGAGCGCTTCAAATGGTATGCGGAAAACTCGGTAGATGAAAACTACCGCGAGGGCTTTTTGAAGTTCATCGAGCCCGATCGTATCCGTGCGGCATTGTCGGAAGAAGTTATAATCGCCTACCGCTATCTTGTTCATCGAAATGGTGTAGACTACTATGAAATGATCCGTATGGCAGGAGTCCGTAACGCCGCTGACAGAGATGACCATATCGTCCATGCGATTGGGCTCGGACTTACCAATGTCGATGCCGAGGTAAGGGAATCTATGGCACAAAAACAGGCGCTCATCGAAGCGCTCACCGCTGCGGAGGAAGCGAACAAGGCAAAGACCGCTTTCCTTTCCAACATGAGCCACGAGATCCGCACACCTATGAACGCTATCATCGGGCTTGACAGCCTTGCTCTCAGAAATGAGAGCCTTGATGCCGAGACAAGAGGATATTTAGAGAAGATAGGCGGCAGCGCCCGTCATCTGCTTGGGCTTATAAACGATATTCTCGATATGAGCCGTATAGAATCGGGCAAAATGGTCCTCAGAAAAGAGGAGTTCTCATTCAGGTCTGTTCTCGAACAGATAAATACAATGGTCATGACCCAGTGCAGTGACAAGGGGCTGAAATACGAATGCAAGGTGATCGGCGGCGTTTCCGACAATTATATCGGCGATGATATGAAGCTCAAACAGGTGCTTATCAATATCCTTTCCAATGCGATAAAATTCACCGAGCCCCCCGGGGAGATCACTCTTCTGGTCGAGCGCACTGCGGTATTTGAGGGGCAGACCACGATACGTTTTGTCATCAAGGATACAGGCATCGGCATGGACAAGGACTTTCTGCCAAATGTATTTGATACCTTTACGCAGGAGGATTCAGGCAGAAACAACAAATACGGCAGCACAGGCCTTGGCATGGCGATCACAAGGAATATCGTCGAGCTTATGAACGGCACCATCTCCGTTGATTCAGAGAAGGGCGTGGGTACAGCCTTCACTGTCGTGATAACGCTTAAAAACAGCGAACATATGGGAGCGGAGGATTTCTTCATCGACACAAAGGATATCCGTGTGCTTGTCGTCGATGATGAGAAGGTCGCAGCGGAGCACGCACGCATCGTTCTCGATGAAGCGGGTATCATGGCAGATACCTGTCTCAGCGGCAAGGAAGCACTGCATATGCTTGAAATAAAGCATATCAAGCAGCAGCCGTACAATCTTGTATTGATCGACTGGAAAATGCCGGAGATGGACGGGATAGAGGTCGCAAAGGAGATCCGCAAGCTATACAGCCGCGAGACTACTATCATAATCCTCACTTCCTTCAACTGGGACGAGATCATTGACGATGCTCTGCATATCGGTGTGGACAGCTTTCTTGCAAAGCCGCTGTTTGCATCGAACGTGATCGCGGAATTTGAGCGTATCGCAAGAAAGAACAACCTGAAACTTATACATGAAAAACAGCGTGCAGAGCTTTCGGGCAGGCGCATACTCATTGCCGAAGATGTTCTCATCAATGCGGAGATAATGAAAAAGCTGCTTGAGATAAAGGAAGCAAAGATCTGTCACGCCGAAAACAGCAGGATCGCTGTCGATATGTTTTCGCAAAGCGAACAGGGGTACTACGATGCTGTGCTGATGGATATCCGTATGCCTGAAATGGACGGGCTTGAGGCTGCAAAAACCATCAGGGCACTTGACAGAGAGGACGCAAAGACCGTACCGATCATCGCTATGACAGCCAATGCGTTCGACGAAGATGTGCAGCGCTCGCTTCAGGTGGGTATGAACGCACATCTGTCCAAGCCTGTCGAACCCGAACGCCTATATCAGACATTAGGTGAACTGATATGGGAGGCTGATAATAAGCGCAGACAGCGAACCCCCGCTTCGGACGCACGGCAAAACTCATAAGCCTTAGCAGGGCTTTTGACACGGGCGGGCTTTAAGAGAATACCGCAGACAAGCTATGCGGTATCTGCCGAAATAATGTAAGGAGAATAAAAAAATGGAACACAAGATCATCGACCTTTTTGAGCCAGATAACGGCTGCGAGGGATTTATGCCGGGCGAAGAACCCGAGGTAACGCTCGTACTTGACGACGGCAGAAGAATAAAAGTGTACGACCGCATCGCCTACGAAAAGGGCTGGGACACGGGCAGTAATATCTCGGACGAGGAGATAGATAAGTATTCGGCAGCCGCCGAGAAAGGGTAAAGTCAGGAGAGCATCATGGCATCAAAAAGCATAACACAGCTGAAATACTCAAACACAAATACCTACCTCATCAAAGGCAGACACGGCAGCCTTTTGTTCGACACAGGCTGGGCGGGGACATTCCCTTTGCTTTGCAGAGCGCTGGGCGAAAACAAGCTCAGGCTTCAGGACATCGGCATTCTGCTGATATCCCACTTCCACCCCGACCACATGGGCATCGCGCAGGATATCGCGGACAGCGGTGTCACCATCGTCGCCGCGGAGGTGCAGCGAAGCTTTATTCACGCAAGCGACGCCATATTCGCAAAGGAGAAAAACTCACCCTTCAAGCCGATCGACGACAAGGCGGTAAGGTTTACGGATATTTCCGAAAGCCGCGGGCTGCTTAAAGAACTCGGGATCGAGGGAGAGCTGATACACACCCCCGGGCACAGCGAGGACAGCATATCTCTCTGGCTGGACAGGGAACGCGCCCTGTTCGTCGGCGACCTCAACCCGCTTTATGAGCTGGGTATGCACAAGGGCACGCAGATAGAAGACAGCTGGGAAAAACTCCTGAAGCTCGATCCTAAGACGGTATACTACGGCCACGCCGCGACAGCAGAGCTTGTCGGAAAGAAGTTTCCGATAAAGCATAAGTCCGAAAGTTCGGACACTTACGCCTTGGTGAAAAAGATAATAAGGCTCATAGACAAACGCTATGATACCGATATCATACAAAAGAAAACAGGTGCCGACCCCGTATTTATCAGCGACGTTGCAAGAATGTACGTCACCCACCCGAACGTCAGCGTTCAGGGCATACTCGACCGCATCGAGATCAAGGGGAAGTGACCAAAAGGCAACTGCAAGTTGCTTGACGCAGGCAAAGCGCTGTGATAAAATAAACTCAAGGAGGGATATCGGCATGGAAACAAAGGAAATACTTCACGAATTAAGGACAAAGAACGGGCTCTCTCAGGACGCTCTTGCGGAAAAGGTGTTCGTCACACGGCAGGCAGTCAGCCGCTGGGAAAACGGCGAGACAGTGCCCAACACCGAAACTCTGAAGCTGCTCTCAAAGCTGTTCGGTGTTTCGATAAACACGCTGCTCGGCGCACCGCGTCAGGTCGTGTGTCAGTGCTGCGGTATGCCGCTCGAGGAATCTCTAATCAGCCGCGAGAAGGACGGCACGCCAAACGAAAGCTACTGCAAATGGTGCTATGCCGACGGCAGATTCACTTACAGCAATATGGACGACCTTATTGATGTGTGTGTCGGGTTTATGGCGAAGGAAGGCTTCACCGAGCAGGAGGCGCGGGCTTACATGAAAGAAAAGCTCCCGCAGCTCGACTACTGGAAGCACTACGAGCAGCTGAGCGACGGCGGCGAGTTTGAGATGTTCAAGGCTCAGCTGATAGATGAGATCAACGCCCTCGGGATCGAGGGGTTGCCGAAGGTGGAAAAGCTGAACGCACTGGTGGGGAGCTACGTCAATCTCCCGTACAGGCTGCCTTGCGGGGACACCGTCAAGTTCCTCGACGACAACGCCACCTACCTCGGGTGTGAGCTTGAATGCGAATTCGGCGGGGACAGGCGCTTCGGCGTGCTTGCGAATATGGATCTTATCCTTGTGGCTACATATGAGGAGAACGGCAAGGATCCCGAGCTTGTGATCTACAAGAAAAGATAACGGAAAAAGACACGGAGCACTTCAATGCGGTGTTCCGTGTCTTTTGTGTGTATGATAAAAGTCATCTGTTACTTGTTTGCTTCCGACTTTTCATTTTTATCGAACCTCTTGTGGATATTGTCGATATCCTCGGTGGTGCCGCCGCCGTTATCGTCCTCGGCGCGGAACTCGCCCTTGTCCACAAGTCTCAGGAAAGCATCGACCACGTCTTCTGTGAGCTGTGTTCCCTTGACCTCCTTCATGATGGATACCGCCTTTTCAAAGTTCATTCGCTTGCGGTAAGGTCTGTCCGAATACATCGCGTCAAAGGTATCGGCTACTGCGATTATCTGAGCTACGCGGGGGATCTCATCGCCTTTCAGCCCCTTCGGATAGCCCTTGCCGTCGGGACGCTCGTGGTGTGCGCCCGCGCCTATCGCAAGCTCGGGCATGATGCTGATATCCTTGAGCGTGTTGTAGCCCAGTGCCGAATGGGATTTGATTATCGCAAATTCCTGATCTGTGAGCTTGCCCGCCTTGTTCAGCACCTCGGGCGGAACGCCGACCTTGCCGATATCATGCAGAAGCGCTATGTTATAATACTTCTCGACAGTCTCTTCGTCATAGCCGAGTTCCCTGCAAAGCATACCTGTATACTCAGCCACGCGGGAGGAATGACCATTCGTGTACTTATCCTTCATATCTATGACCTTTGCAAAGGCTTCGACGATCTCACGGATAAGTACCTTCTGCTCGTTTTCCTTTTTGAGGAAACGTCTGGTGCGTGCGTCGATATAGAGTTTTATGAGGACTCCGATCATCAGTACCAGCAGCAGAAATGCCAGAAAGCCCACCCAAAGCTGTTCAAAGAACGCCTTCTTCTTGACTATGGTAACTCTGAGCTCCTTGCTGGAAACGCGCTGTGGATCGGTCATCTGCATCACGAAGGTGTACTTGCCGCCGCGCAGGTTTGTGTAGCTCACGGGTGCCAAGTCGCTTCGCTTTACCGTCACCGAGCTGATATCAAAGTTTTCGAGTGAATAGGTGACATCGGGGTTTACAAGAGAGTAATTGTAAGCGTAGCTGTAAATGGTGATTTTCTTGACCCCCGAGGATATCACGAACCTGCCGCTCTTGTCGGGATAGATATACTCGCCGTCCGCTTCAATATAAGGCACCGCCATCTTGACATTGCTGACGTTTTCAAGCGCCTTTTCTATATTCACCTTGGCGACACCTGTAGTTCCCGCGATGAAAAGCTCTCCGTCGGCTGTCAGCTCGCTGTAAGAGTTTGATGTCGTTATACATTCAAGACCGTTATCAATGCCGTAGTATATCGGGTCGATATCCTTGTCGGCGATAAGCTCGTCTATATCAGATATATATATTCCGTTGCTGCTCAGCACCCACAGCTCTTCCCTGCTGTTTTCATATATATCGAAGTTGTTGGAATAGGGGAAGTTCTTTATCGTGGTCACGTTATAGCTGCTGTCCATGTAAGCAATAGAATTGCTTGTAACTATCCAGTAGATATTACGGCTCACGTCCTTTTTCACCCTCATGACGACATCAGACATCAGCCCCGAATCGGTGTTGCGGTGTTTCATCACGCCGTCGCTGCTCAGGATAAAGATACCGCCGCCGTCAGTTCCGAGTATGATATCGCCGTTATCCGATTCTGTCGCAGTAAGCACCTCGGTGTTTGAGATGCCGTCGGATTCATTGTATATCCTCTCGATCCTGTCATTCCTTATAACGGCAACGCCGCCCGTGCAGACGACGAGAAATGAGCCGTCCTTTCTTTCATATACAGTTCTTACGCGGTCGGAGGGCAGCCCGTCCTCAACGGTGAACCTCATGACCGAACCGTTATCGTATCTCACAAGCCCCTGTTCTCCGAAGGTAGAGAGCCACAGCCTGTTCTTGCTGTCGCGGATTATCGAGCGTATCTTGCAGCCGTTCATAAGCTTCAGCAGGTCGGTATCATCATACACCTCACCCGAAGCGCCGACCGACGAGGTTATCGGCACGCTGTCAACATAATCTCCCCTTTTCAGAACGAGCAGTCCGCTGTTTTTCGTGCCTATAAAAAGCTTGTCATCGTACATACAGGTGGTATATACCACCTCATCGGGGATATCATATTTCTTGAACAGGTCGGTAAAGCGGTTGGGTACTATCTTCATAACGCCCTGCTGCGATGAAACGAACCAGAGGTTTTTCTGATAGTCTACCATCATCTGTTCTACGGAGGTATTCATGGGGATATTCTTTATCTCAACGAATCCGCATCTGTCGAGAAAGCCGATACCGCAGTCGGTGCATACCCACACCTTGCCGCCTATCCAGTCGATAGAATTTATGTATTCGAGCGGAGATACGTCATAGGTCTTTGTCACCATAAAACCGTTCGACAGCTGACCGTAATAAAGTGAGGAGCCCTTGTTTCCGATATAGGCATAGCCTTTTCTGTTAGGGTCGGGCAGGATATCATGGATGTCCGTGATGCCCATCTTTTCGGCGTTATAGAATTCAGCAAGCTTTCTCTCCCTCAGCACGAACACATCGCCGTCCATGGTAACGCCGTATATGCTGTCACCCTCGGTGCGAAGCGTACGGATATACTTGTTTTTGAGCTTTACATCATCGAGCATGGAAAGCTCAAGGTCATTATCAACAACAGCCAGTCCGTTTGTCGTCGCGAGATAGATGCTGCCGTCATCTCCCTCAGCGATAGACCTGACCGAAAGCGATGTCAGACCTTCATTTTTGCCGTACATCCTGAACTCGCCGTTGACGCGCACTGCTGCACCGCTGTCATTCGTGCCCACCCACAGTCTGTCATGGGAATCTACGAAAAGCGACTTTACGCTCGCAAGTCCGTTGCGCGAATCCATACGCTCAAAGCTGTTTCCGTCATAGCGTATAAGACCGCTGTAGCTTCCTATCCATATAAAGCCCTCTTCGGTCTCGGCTATGGCATTGGCTTCGGAGGTGGGCAGACCGTTCGTATTATCGTAAAGCACTGCGGAATAACCGTCGCCCTGTCCTGTAGGGTCTACCGATAGCTTTTCTTCATCCTGCTCCGCAAAAGCCGTGCCCAGCTTTTCGGGTGAAGCATTCATAAGGCACACCGAAAAGACTATCGCAAGCACCAGAGCGGATATCAGCTTTATCTTGTTTTTATATGCGTCGATCATTTATAATACCTCTTATGAAACGATAAACCATATTGGTTACAAAACAGATACTTGTATACATTATATCATAAATGCGTCTAAATGTCATTCATATTTATATTTTTATCCGAAAGTTTGTGAATTTTGTATAAATACCATACTGCGATTTTTACATATTGCATGATAAAAAGCTTGTATTCAAACACTTGCTTTTTCTTAAATAATATGCTACAATAGTTTTAAGCTGCTGCTTTGCTCGGCAGTAAACAAACCATTACACAGGAGGCATAGCTATGGAGAATTTTGAGTTTTACAGCCCTACGGAATTTGTTTTCGGAAAGCGCCGCGAGTTAGAGTGCGGAAAGTATGCCGCCAAGTACGGTGCCAAGAAAGTGCTTATACACTACGGCGGCGGTTCGGCGGTAAAGTCGGGGCTCATCGACAAAGTAAAGGCTTCACTCACCGAAGCGGGAGTTGAGTTCTGCGAGCTCGGCGGTGTTCAGCCGAACCCCCGCGACACACTGGTATACAAGGGCATCGACATTTGCCGTAAAGAGGGCGTTGACTTTGTGCTTGCGGTGGGCGGCGGCTCGGTCATCGACTCTTCCAAGGCTATTGCCATCGGCACAGTCTACGACGGCGATTTCTGGGATCTGTACAGCGGCAAGCCGATAGAAAAAGCTCTGCCCGTCGGCACCGTGCTGACCATCGCGGCTGCGGGCAGCGAAGGCTCGGGCGACTCGGTCATCACCAAAGAGGACGGTATGTTAAAGCGCGGCGCAGGCTCAGACCTTATCCGCCCGCGTTTCTCGATACTCGACCCCGAGCTTACTCAGACGCTCCCCGCATATCAGACAGCCTGCGGTGCTACCGACATAATGGCTCACGTTTTTGAGCGTTACTTTACAAACACCCGCGAAGTCGAGATCACCGACCGCCTTTGCGAAGCAGTTCTGCTCACCATGATAAAGGAGACTCCCCGCGTTATCAAAGACCCTGACAACTACGACGCACGCGCAAACATCATGTGGGCGGGCATGGTCGCTCATAACAACATCGTCGGCGTGGGCAGACAGCAGGACTGGAACAGCCACGGCATCGAGCATGAGCTTTCGGGTCTTTACGACGTAGCGCACGGCGCGGGTCTGGCGGTCATAATGCCTGCCTGGATGGAGCACGTTTACAAGCACAACGTAATGCGCTTCTGCCAAATGGCTACGCGCGTATTCGGCTGTCAGATGAATTTTGAAGACCCCGAAGCCACAGCCCTCGAAGGGATATACCGTTTCAGGAGATTCCTGCGGGATATCGGTATGCCGATAAACTTCGCCGAGCTGGGCGCAAAGGAAGAGGACATACCTACCCTCGTGCAGAAGCTCGGCATCGGAAGCGGCACACGCGGCGGCTTTATGGAGCTCAATGCAGACGACGTCACCGAGATCTACCGCAAGGCGGTAAGAGCTGAGATCTGATCCGACGAGAGGATCACAACGCGGCATTACCGGATCATGTCCATAAAAAAGAGCGGAGCCTGAAGCTCCGCTTTTTTTATGCCAAAGCAAGGCACAACGGGTGACAAAAAAAGGCAGCCGCCGTAAAGCAGCTGCCTTTGAAAAATTGCAGATATTACTGGATATCATTGTCATCGAAAACATCGCCGCACTGCGGGCAGAACTTCGGAGGATTCTTGGGATCATCCGGCTGCCAGCCGCACTTGTCGCACTTGTAGAGAGGTGCGTCAGCGGGCTTCTTGGAACCGCAGTTCATGCAGAACTTGCCCTGATTTACAGTACCGCAGGAGCAGGTCCAGCCTTCTGCTGCGGGTGCTGCCGCGGGGGCAGGTGCGGGCTGAGGCTTGCCGCATTCCATGCAGAACTTGCCTGTATTGGAAGCACCGCATTCGCAGGTCCAGCTGTCTGCCGCGGGGGCAGGTGCCGCCTGCTGCGGCTGCTGGGGCTGCTGACCATACATACCCTGCTGTGGCTGCTGACCGTAGCCGGGCTGCACCATGCCCTGCTGCTGCATCATCATCTGCTGATTGTACATGGTGGGATCCATAGGCTGACCCATCATGCCGCCGCCTGCCATGCCCATGCCCATAAAGCCTGTCATAGCGCCTGCAGTGTTGCCGGCAGCCGTTTCACGGGCACGATTGATAGACATTCTGTCCATACCGTACAGAGCTGCGGGATTCTGTGCTGCTGCTGCGCCGACTGCAATATCCGCATACTGCTCCTGATACTTGGCGATACGCTCCTTGGAGGCATCGTCAACGTTCAGCTCAACGGACAGATTGTTGAGTTCGATACCCTTTTCGGTCCACTTGTCGTTGAGAGCTTCGTTCATAGCTGCCGCAAGATCATCGGCATAAGCTATCATCTGGTCATAGGGGATACGCTTAGCTGCGATCACCTTTGTCAGAGCGATACCGAACTTTGGCTTCATATCGTTCTTGAGCTGGCTGATAAATGCTGCACCGTCGCCCTCGTCGATACGGAAATCCTTGTCGATGGTCTGTACGCAGTTCTGATAGAACATACCCGGGTCTACGATCTTGAGCTCACAGCTGCCGTGACCCTGAGCGTTCAGTGAAAGATTCATCTCACCATCTCTGAAAGGCACATTGCCGAAGCCAACGGGGATACCGATTATAGGCTTTAAGTTTATGTATACCAGTCTCATGGTGTGCTTGGAGGTGCCGCCTGTAGTGAAACGGCTGCCGATCTCCTTAATTGAGGGGAGAAAATCCTTGAAACCGGAACCCAGAATCGAAGGTGCCGAAGCAGAATCGTACTTGTAGGGACCTGTGTACTTGTCCTCAGAGCCTATGACCATATCCCATACCTTGCCGTCCTCAACAAGCAGAGCTGCCTGATTGATAGCAACGTGGAATACAGAACCGCTGGAGATATATGCGTCGGTAGCCTTGTTATTCTTGGCGTTGCGCATAGTTGCCTTTCTCATAAGCGTTTTCTGGTCAAAATTCTGACACTCAAAGACCTCAACTGTCTGGTCGGCTAAAGTACCGCTCAGAGCGTTGATTCCCATTTTGATCAAACCCATAAAACATCTTCCTTTCGATTATAAATATATACCAAACAGATCGGCAGGCACCGTCTGTTTTATCTGGCTTTAGTCACGGAGTTAACTCTCCACCAGCGTTCCTCGCTGAGCTTTGACTCTACGGGGCTCCCGCAGTATTTACAGTAGAGCTTGCCGCCTCTTTCTTCAAGCTCACCGCCGCAGTAATTGCATCGTGCGACGGACACAGCGCCTTCGTTGTCCTCGGAGAAGTAATACTCGAGCTCCGATTCATAGACATACTGCATAAGGTTCTTGTTCGGGCGCTTGTACTCAACAGCCGCCTGAAACGTTATGGTGGCGTTTGAAGCGCGTTTTACATAATTTGAAGCCGCGATCTTGTGTATGCGGAACATATCATACTGTATGCTGTCAGAACTGTTGAGCGAGAGTATCTCACCCGCAAGCGCGTGAGTGCATACGTTTTCAAGCGTCCTCATATCGGGCGGATCACCGTTCAACGCCGCGAAGTAATAGGTGATGGCGTTACGCACCATCTCTCTGCCGACTTCCATATTGAAATCGGGGAAATCGCGCTTGACACGACGGAGTATAGCAGGCTCCATGCCCGATATCGTCCTCGGTGTGGTAGCGGTCTCATCTGTCGCTTTCTTTATGGTGTCCACGAGATCCTTCGTAGACTCGGCAGTCCTTCTGATAGCGATAACGATATTCACGATAACGTATATCCCGACACCGAGTCCTGCAACAACAAGTATAAGCTTAATGATATCTGTTACAGACATTCTCATCCTCCGATAAAGGCTCCGATAACAGAACCCAGTATACCGCCGAGTATTGAGAACAGCACGAGCTTGCCCTTGTCGATAGGCAGGCTGCCGACGAACTTACCCGTCTGTCCGTTCATGGCAAAAAAGTATTTTTTGTCCTTGTATGTAGTGTAAAGCAGCCATGCGGGCATCATTGCGTACTTTGTTTCCTCAAGCTTTATCTTCTTATCGTATTTCCGGACCTCGATGTTATCGTAATTGCAGGTTTCCTTGATAAGGTCAAGTGTGGTGTTCTCTATACGCTCCTGAGCGCGGGGGAAGCACTTTTCCTGATCCTCATCATATCTTTCAGCCAGAAATCCCGAAAGGTATGCGGGATTGAAAGGCTTGAAATCCTTGAAATCGTAAGGCTCGATAGAGTCCATAGCCTCGTCCTCGGTCTTTGAGGAAGCGTCAACGGGAACGAACTTGAAGTCCGCGCAGCCGTGTCTCTTGACAGAGTAGAAATCGCGCTTGATTATCTTGTAATCGCCCTTGCGTGAGACCTGCTCGTTGTAGCACTCAGCATCAACGTCACCGTCGCAGTTGCCGCTGTAAAGCCAGAAGGGGATATACACGCCCTGAAGCTTGTCAACTACCTTTTCGCAGTCGAATGCCTTCGGGGTAAGCGGCTTTTTGCTGAACTCCTTGAAGGCCTCCATGACCTTCTTCTTTTCTACCGAGAAGGGTATGACGTAATCGGGAGCGAAGTCGTTTATGATCTGCTCGCCCATAATTACCGCATTGCCGCAGTATACGCATATGGTAGCCGCCGTAGAACGGTCGGTGATTATTTCTGCGCCGCAGTGGGAGCAGGTGTACTTGACAAGATCGCTGCCGACAGTGCCGTCGGTAGACACGTCAGCCTCGCCCTCCATGAGCTCTTCCGCCTTCTGCACCTTGGTTTCATCGACCTCACCGGTCTGACCTGCTTCCTTAAGCTGTTCGAGTGTAAAGCTGTCCTCGCAGTAATCGCAGACAAAAGCGTTGCGGTCTGCCTTCCAGAACAGCTCTGCCCCACAAGTGAGGCACTTATACGACATATTAGCCATTGTAATGCCTCCTTATCAGTTGTTTACCTTTTCCTTATGAGTCTCAGTTCTCAGGAAAACATCTTCTTTGCTTTTAAGGTCAAGATCACCCTCAACGTATTTATCAGCCTTTGTAGCTTTCGACTTATTGCTGCTCATAGAAACAAGGATAAATCCTGTCACAACAGCGCCGACGGGAAATCCTACCACTGCGCCCATTGCACCGTCACCATCATCTGCTGCTGCCATTATCGGAGTGAACATCGCAGAGCCTGTGATCAGCATAAATCCCAGATCTCTCAAAACTCGCTTAAACATAAGGGATAACCTCCTGAACTCTTATCTGATAGGTGACGGCAAAATAAACATATTTTCGACATCATCACCCGCTTTATTATATCATTTATTCATGTTCGTGTCAATAGCTATTTCAAAATTCCTTATATTTTTTTAAGAAGCTAAAAAATAAAACAAAAATCCCCACACAAAGCAAAACTTCTCCGAGCAGCGCGAAGAGCTCTTCTTTTCTGCACGGAGAAGTATAAGTCCTTATTTTTTCACAAGCCGTTTTTCCGCGTAATACCGCAATTTTTCGACTATCGGCAGAGCCGACGCCATCAAAGCCGCTGCCGCTGCATACCTTGCGCCGGGGAAATAAAGCGAGAAAAATCGGCTGAGCGGATCTGTACACATCAAGGTAAGCATAACCGCGGCAGGGGTAATGATACCCGATGCCCTTGCGCTTTTCGGCAATCTTTGTGAGTGTCCCGCGAAGGTGAGCGAGTCGGAAAATACGAGCGTCAGCAATGCCGAGCCGCGGACGGCATCAAGCGTGCAGCCTGCACCGAGAAGGATCGAGCTGCACCCGAGAGTGCAAAGCGCCGTCAGCACTCCCCTGCCGACGGCTTCGGCTATCCGACCGCCGCCGAACGGCTTTTCGGGGTCATCGTGTTCTGCGGGAGCTCTGCCGCGGGGGGCAGGTGCGGAAGAAAGCAGCAGCGCGGGGAAGCTTCCGCACAGCAGTGCCGCCGCCAGCAGATGACAGCTCTTGAAGAGTATCGGCATACCCATAGCGGCAGCGCCCGTCACCGTCAGCAGTATCCCAACCTCCGATGAGAGCATACAGCAGACGCTTCGGCGGACATTGCCCGAGACCGCCCGACATTCGTTCACGGCTTCGGCTATCGCAGATATACCGCCGCCGGTGAGAAGTATGTCGGCGCTTTTGTCGGACGCGGATATCCTGACATCGGCGGTTTGCGGCGGGGAATCGCAGGCGAAGGCGCAGCGCACTCCCCTGCTTTGCAGCGCTGACATCACCCTGACGCGCTGCTCATCGGTCACGCGAGAAACCAGCGATATCCCCCTGACGTTATCGTACAGCTCCTCATCGCTCATGCGGGCAAGCTCGCTGCTGTCTATCGACAGCGAATCGGGAGTCAGCACCGCTGCCCGTGCTGCCGCAGAAGCTGCGGTCTTGTGGTGGTCGGCGCTCAGCATCACAGTGCGTACACCGCTTCGCCTGAGCCTTCTGACCTGTTCGGCAGAGCGCGGACGCAGGCTCTCTCGCATGGCGGCAAGCCCGAGGTACTTCCAGCCGCTGCCGTCGTTCATTGCAAACGCTATCAGCCTCGCAGCCGCGCCGTACCTGTCGCAGAAGCCGTCCGCACTCTCCGCCGTCCCCGCGGACAGCGCACACAGATACGCCACAGCTTCGGGATAGCCTTTTATGTAGCTTATGACACTGCCGTCAGCCTCACGCACCGTGACCTGCATATACCCCTGCTGTTCCGAGAACGGCTTTTCCGAAAGCCTTTCGCACAGAAGCAGACCGCGCTCGATACCGCAGGCGGAGCAGAGCCTCAGCAGAGCCGCTTCGCATGGGTCGCCTTCGTAACGGCTTCGTCTGCCGCGGTCGCGGGAAACGGCAGAGCCTTCACACCGCACCGCCCGCGCGTTGCTGCACACCGCAGCGCATATCAGCAGCCTTGAGAGCGCGCTGTCCTCCCACGCGCGGAAGCCGTCCTCGCAGCTGCCGCGTGTGAGCCTGCCCTCCGCTTCGGAATACTCATACTCCTGCACGCCCTCGCCCGACATCACCGCAATCGCTGCCGCCGAGACATACCCGCTTGTCAGGATACCCGACTTTCCGATGCAGAGCGCACCCGCCGCCGCGAGCTTTTCTATTGCGCCGCAGGAGCTTATCGCAGCACCCGCCCGCAGGCTCCTTTGCATAGCAGCCGAGCAGGCGAAAAGGCATACCGAACGCATACCCATCGGGACGGCGGCTATCAGCAGCGCTGCCGAAAAGTAAAAGCTGTCTGCCGCACCGAGCCCGCGTATCAGCGACAGCAGAAAGCATACCGCCGATCCACCGAACGAAACGGCGGTCATGACCCGCGACAGATATTCCGTCGTCCCGACCAGAACGGTATCGTCCGTCAGCCCCATGCTCCTTTCGGTAAGCTCCGAGATTCGGCGGAAGATCTTCTCGCTACGATACTCCCCCGCAAACCCCACAGCAGTGTTCATGAGCGCAAGAAGCATTATCGGCAGAGCGTCGGAGAACGCCCCCGCGATCGCCGAAACGGCTGCCGCCGCCAGAAGGAATATCGTCGCGCTGTCGGTAAACTGCCCCGCGAACACAGCCGCCGTGCTCCTGTGTTTGTTATCCTGCTTTCCCGCGTCTTCCGCCGCACGGGCTTTTTGCAGCGGCTTTCTGTCGGTAAGCATCACCTTGCCTTGAGATATCATGTGAAAAACTTCCTTTCGGTATTGCCTGAAGAAACTTCATCAATTGCCTAAAAAAACTTCATCAGGCACTTGATTAAATTTTAAAATGTGGTATAATGATTATATACCTACCTGACGGCGCAAGCTGTCGAAAGGAAGTGCAAAACACATGGAAAGATTGAGAGGACGCTCGGCATCGGGCGGTATCGTGTTCGGAAAGATAGCTTTTTACCACCGCGACGATCAGGACGTTAAGAAAAGAAAGGTCGGCAACCCCGAGCTTGAGCTTCAGAGATATCACTATGCCAAGGAAGTCTCGGGCAGGGAGCTTGACGATCTTTATGAACGTGAGGTCAAGAACATCGGCGTAGATCACGCGGATATATTCATGATACACCGCCTGCTCCTCGACGATGACAGATTCGTCAGCGATATCGAAAGCACCATCATGAAAGAGAACTATTCGGCGGACTACGCAGTACACTTTGCCTCCAACAAGATAGCTTCAGAGCTGGGGCGCGTTGAGGACGAATATATGCGCGCACGCACCGCCGACATCAAGGACGTTTCCCGCCGCCTTATCAGGCACATACAGAACACCACCGAGCAGGAGCTTGTTTTCAGGAGCAATTCTATACTCTGCTGCTTCGACCTCGAACCCAGTGAGACTATACGCCTTGACAAATCAAAGGTAAAGGCGATATGCACCTGCTACGGCTCTACAACTTCGCATTCCTCGATAATCTCACGCACGCTGAATATCCCGGGCATCGTCGGTCTCGGCAGGGCGCTGACAGAGGACTACGACGGACATGAGGCGATAGTTGACGGCTACGCAGGTGTGCTTTACATAGACCCCGACCCCGTCACCCGCCGCAGGATGCTCGAAAAGCGCGAGGAGGAAGGCAGAAAGCGCGAGCTTCTGCTGAGGCTCAGGGGAAGACGCAACATAACCCTCGACGGCTCGGAAATCGAGCTTTATGCTAACATAAACGGTCTTATCGACATGAAGTATGTCACCGAGAACGATGCGGGCGGCATCGGACTGCTCCGAAGTGAGTTTTTGTATCTGCAAAACGATGACTACCCCGATGAGGAGCTTCAGTTTTTTACCTACCGCAGAGTGCTGGAGCTCATGGAGGGCAAGCGCGTTATCGTCAGGACCTTCGATATGGGTCTTGACAAAAACCCCGACTATGAGGTCGAGGAGGAGCTGAACCCCGCTATGGGTATGCGCTCGATAAGAGTGTGCTTTGAAAATCCCGAGATACTCCACTCTCAGCTCAGGGCGCTTTACAGAGCTTCTGTATACGGCAGGCTCGCTATCATGATACCCATGATAGTGGATCCCGAGGAGATACAGCACGTTAAGCGCATGATAAGAAAGGTATGGGACGAGCTTGACAGCGAGGGCATAAAATACGATCAGAACGTAGAGCTCGGCATCATGATCGAAACTCCCGCCGCCGTGATGCTAAGCGACGAGCTTGCGCGTGAGGTCGATTTCTTCAACGTCGGCACCAACGACCTCGAACAGTATTCGCTCGCCATCGACAGGCACGATTCCCGCCTTGAACGCTTTTGCCGTCCGCACCACATCGCGGTGCTCAGGATGATCAAGATGGCAGCCGACAGCGTACACCGCTACGGCAAATGGATAGGCATATGCGGAGAGCTTGCCGCCAACCCCGATTTCACCGAGACATTCCTCGCGATGGACGTCGATATGCTTTCGGTATCGCCAATGATAATCCTTCAGATGCGCCGCAGGATACGTTCGCTGAACCTGACCGACAAGGAACAGCTGCTCGTTGACATGGGCGTTGTCAGATCGTATGAAAAGAACAAGTACAAGCTGTTCGGATGATATAAGTACAAAAAAGCGTACAGATAATAAACAAAACATACTATCAAAAAAGCCTGAGGAGGCATAAACTCCACAGGCTTTTTGTATTTATTCGGTTGACGCGATCAAGATTCAGTAAAGCTCAGGAAGAGTCTCAAGCGTTACTGCGTTCGGACTGTCATAGAGCTTTTTCAGCTGCAGGTTATCGGTATACTCTTCTGTCAGGCAAAACTCCTTTGACCATGTCATAAAGCTTGCCCAGCCGATCTTTTCATCGTGTATCGCATCAGCATCGGGCACCGTGCCCGTTTCTCCGATGATAACGATCTTCGGACTCTTCGTGATCTTAACAAGTTCGTGGTACATCTCGCTCTGAGATGTGTGCGTATGCTTTTCGGGGTACATATCCCTTGATATGATATCCACCGTGTCATCTCCGGGATAATTCTCTGCCAGAGGTGAATTCCATACCCATATCAGATTGTTGAGCCTGTGTATCTCGGTAAAGCGCTCAAACATGATATTCCACAGCTTTTTAACGGTATCCGCGCCTTTGGCACCCCACCAGAACCAGTCACCTTCGTTTTCATGGAAAGGTCTCCAGAGTATAGGTATACCCTTATCGCAGAACGGACGCAGCAGCCCTGCCATCATATCCATATCCGAAATAAGAGCACGGTTTTCGGGTGTACCGTCCGTAACAGCACGGCTCGCATCGAAATCCGTGTTTACACTGAAAAAGGATTTTGAGCGTCCGCCGAGCGGTGAGAACCAGTGCCATGTAAAGGTGATAAGTCCCTTTTTCTCTGCCCATTCCCAGGCTTTCTTCAATGTACCGTAATTCTGCATGACCTCTGTCATACATTCCTCATCGGTATCGGAATAATTGATGTTAGGAGAGTATGAGAGAAGCTCAAATCCGAGAAGCGCAGGCTCTTTACCCGTTACAGTTCGTATATGTCCGAGTTCTTCCATCGCCATCGTCTGCGTGTGCTGCCCTGTAAGTATCTTATCTCCGGAGATCGATGATAAGTATTTCAAAACATTTCTCACACTTTGCTGTGCGTTTACGTTTGCGGGCGTAAACAGCTTGATCCTGTTATCCATATGCATTTCCTCCATATCAAAGTGATCCGTTTCTATTAGTGCCCATATCCGCAATGCCCGAAAACCTGTCATCGTTCAACGATCATCTTCGGTCTTATAATGATAACATAAAATCATTCGTTTTGCAATAGCAAAAAAACAGCTTTAACACATGGCATGATCCGTGGAACGCACCTTTATTTTAAAAGAAAAGTTAACAATTCACTACAGCTATTGCATTTCCTGCGGGAATAATGTATAATAAAATAGTATGTTCAAACAAGGAGGACATTCCGATGTGATCTCAGAATATCACACTCATACCGTAACAGAAACGATATCATGATATATAAAACGGAGGTATCTGATTTGGCAAATCTAGTTGATGAAATAAAACGCAGACGTACCTTTGCGATAATCTCGCACCCCGACGCAGGTAAAACGACCCTGACAGAAAAGTTCCTGCTTTACGGCGGAGCTATCGCGCAGGCAGGTGCCGTAAAGGGCAAGAAGAACTCCCGCCACGCCGTATCCGACTGGATGGAGATAGAAAAGCAGAGAGGTATCTCGGTAACATCTTCTGTCATGCAGTTCCAGTATGCGGGTCACTGCATAAATATCCTTGACACCCCCGGACATCAGGACTTCTCGGAGGACACCTACCGCACCCTGATGGCGGCAGACTCGGCTGTCATGGTCATCGACGCTTCAAAGGGTGTTGAGAACCAGACACGAAAGCTCTTTAAGGTCTGTGCCATGAGACACATACCCATTTTCACATTCATAAACAAGCTCGACCGTGAGGCACGCAATCCGTTCGACCTCATCGACGAGATCGAAAATGAACTCGGTATGCCTACCTGCCCCATAAACTGGCCTATCGGCTCGGGCAAGGAGTTCAAGGGCGTATTCGACCGCGCTTCCCGCCGCGTTATATACTTTGACCCGACAGGCGGCAGCCACAAGGTATCGGCGACCGAAGCCGACCTCAGCGACCCCGCACTCGCCGACATCCTCGGCGACACCAACTATGAGAACCTCAAGGACGACATAGAGCTTTTGGACGGCGCTTCCGACGAGCTCGACCTTGAAGCTGTACACAGCGGAAGGCTCAGCCCCGTCTTCTTCGGTTCGGCGCTGACAAACTTCGGCGTTGAACCGTTCCTCGAAAAGTTCCTCGAGATGACTCCCCCGCCGATGCCCCGCAACTCTTCCGAGGGCGTTATCGACCCCTTCTCCCCCGAGTTCTCGGCTTTCGTGTTCAAGATACAGGCGAACATGAACAAAGCCCACCGCGACCGCATCACATTCCTGCGCGTATGCTCGGGTAAGTTCGATAAGGAGATGGACGTGCTGCACGTTCAGGGAAACAAGAAGATGCGTCTTTCCCAGCCGCAGCAGATAATGGCTCAGGAGCGTGAGATAATCGACGAGGCATACGCGGGCGATATCATCGGCGTGTTCGACCCCGGCATATTCTCGATAGGCGACACCGTATGCTCGCCCAAGTGCAAGTTCACATTCGAGGGCATACCTACCTTCGCGCCCGAACACTTTATGCGCTACCGCACAAAGGACACCATGAAGCGCAAGCAGTTCGTAAAGGGCATCACCCAGATAGCTCAGGAGGGTGCGATACAGATATTCCGCGAACCGCTTCTCGGTATGGAAGAGATAATCGTCGGCGTTGTCGGCGTGCTACAGTTCGATGTGTTCGAGTACCGCATGAAGAACGAATACGGCGTTGACATGGTCAAGGAGGGTCTCGGCTACTCCTATATCCGCTGGATAGACAAGTCCCCCGTCGAGCCCAAGGATCTCAAACTCAGCTCCGACACAAAGGTAGTAAGCGATATGCGCGACCGCCCGCTGCTTCTCTTCACAAGCGAATGGAACATCCGCTGGGCACTCGAACGCAACGAAGGACTTGAGCTTTCGGAATTCAGCAGAGGTGATCTGCAATAAGAAAGCAGTTCCGTCAGGACAATACTGTGTGAGAGCACACGCCTGCAAAAGTCGAAAACTGCGGCAGATACGGCAGCTTCGGATGAAGATCATCGCTTGACAAATCGTTTCTCTTGTGCTATACTATAAAAAAACACAACCGAAAGGACGATGACAATGTCTGAATATCAGAAGAAAAAATCAGCCCTTACAATGATGGGCGCACTGCTGCTGGTGATAGCCTCCACGGCTTATCTCGTGTACAAATACTTTGACGAGAAGGCGCACTACGAAAAGTGGAAGGACTACGAAGAGTGCGGTATCTGAACCGAATAAATGAGCGGCATGAGGAGCTTTTCCCCATGCCGCTTTTTGTTTTACACACAGCTTATTTTTTCTCATCTGCTCAGCGGTAGAACTGCCCGAAGTCTATTTCAAGCACACCCGCCTTTTCCATATCGTAGTTTGTGTCTCCGTCAGTCTTTTCGGCACCGATCGCCGAAAGCTTCATACTGCCGTCAAATCCGCCCACACACTCCGAGGCGAGCCAAAGGCTCTTTCCGTCCACCGTATCCTCGGTCACGTCTTCTCTCGTATCATCGGTGTAGGTAAAATCCGTTTCATAATGTATCGCGCCCGCCTTCTCTCCTGTGTATTCGACATAGACGAACAGAAACGGAAACGGCGAACCCGCACCCATATTGTTTGTGTAGTAAACGTAGAGTATGTCATTGCTCTGTACCTCGCTCCTGGTGTAGCCCGGGATATCCTCCTCGGGCGAGATGTTCTCCAGCATATCCTCCTTGCCCGATACCCTCATTGCCGCGTAGTTTACGCTGTCACGATATTCGATGACGCCCTCCGATGTGTTCGTGACCGCTGAAAAGCTCAAGACCCCGATAAATAAAACTACCACCAGGCTCAGCACCACCGTGCCCATCATTATCAGAAATACTGCCAGCGGCGAGGGCGGTGCTTTCTTTACCACGCCCGTTTGGTTGAATTCCCTGACCCGCTTGTTCGCCAGATTTTTGTATACTACTGCGTACACAACTATCGCAATGCCTGCGATAACAAGCATAACGCCGATAATAATAATGATGATAGCGACTCCTCTTGCCATAGCTGTCTCCTTTCTTTAGATCCCGAAGTGTTCCTTAAAGATGTAATAGTACGTTCTTGTGACATCCACCTTTGAGCCGTCGGACATGGTCAGGGTGAATTTCTGCGACAGTGCGGGGCGAACGCTTTTTATCTCTGTCACCGCCACTATCACCGAATTGCTCACGCGGAGAAAGCGCTTAGGGTCAAGCATCTCCTCTAAGCGTCTTAGGCGCTCATTTATCCTGTATTCCCCTCCGCCGCTGTGAGCTATGACCTCATGCCCGAAGCTTTCGATATGGCTTATCTTATCGGTATCAAGGCGGAATATCTCCTCTCCCCGCCTGCCTATAAGATGGCTTGCATAGAAATTACGCTCGGTGAGGATAAACTCCGCATCGTCGTCTATCTCAAAGCCTTTGGCGATAAGCTCGGCAGCGATCCTGTCGTATTTCTCATCGCTGAGCATAAGCTTTACCTTCACGCGGACATCACTCCTTTCTTTTCGGTCTGACCGTATCTACATTATACCTTATGGCGAAAAAAAATGCAACCCGTTCGGAACAGGTCGCATTTTTGGGTACATATTTTACACGCTGTGCATTACCACTTGCAAACAACGCTTGCAGTGTCGCTCCATGCGCCGTAGTATCTTACTTTTCCAACGGTGATGTAGGAACGTATCCTTGCGTAGTAGTAATAGCCGCCCTTGAAGTTCTTCATGGTGCGGTTGTTGGTGGCAGCCTTCTTGATATCAGCCTTTCTTGTAGCAGAAGTAAAGTTCCTGCTGCGGCTTACCTGAAGCTCATAGCCCGTTACCTTGGAATACCTGTTCCAGTTGGCTTTGAGCTGTCTGCCGCCCAGTGCCTTGAGCTTTAAGGTCTTTACCTTCTTCGGGAAGATGATGAAGTAGCCCTTGCAGGTGCCGCTGTATGCGTTGATACCATTTACATAGATATCAGCCTTGCCCATCTCCTTGTTGTTCTTGTAGGTGATGGTGTAATCGGTATCCTTTTTCAGGGTCTTGCCGTTGAGTGTAACTTTAAGGGCGGGCTTCTGTGCCTTGCCGTTATATACAACATCGGGAACTTCGATCCTTGCTTTTTCAAGGGATACCGCGATATATTCGATACCTATCTTGTTCTTCTTAGCATATGCCTCGGCAGCGGTACCGCTGTGGCATCTGAGCTTGAATCCGGGGATGAGCGTATCGCCCTCGCCGTCATTGTAATAACCGAAAGCGCAGTCACCGATATTCTTGACACCATCGGGAACAGTCACCTTTTCGAGCATTACGCAGTCATAGAAAGCATCTCTGCCGATATCGGTAACTTTCTCGGGGATGGTAACTTCCTCGAGAGCCGAGCAGTACATACACATAGAGTTGGGTATCTTTGTTATGCTTTCGGGAAGGGCGAGCTTCTTTAAGGACTTGCAGCCGCGGAAGGTGGAAACACCGAGATCTGTAACGGTCTTGGGGATATAAATATCGGTAATCTCGGTGCAGTAGTTGAAGGCGCCGTCGATCTTTGTAACGGTAGCGGGTATCTTGTAGGAAGTGCGGGTAGCGGGTACCAGCACAAGGGTCTTCATGTCCTTGGTATAGATAACGCTGTCGATGGCAACATAGCTCCTGTTCGTCTCGGCGATATCAACGCTTGTAAGGGAGGAGCATCTTGCGAATGCCATAGCTCCGATAGAGGTAACGCCCTCGGGAATAACGACAGAGGTGATGGAGGAGCCGTAGAAAGCCTCGCCGGCTATCTCGGTAACGGTCCTTCCGCCGATCGTTTCGGGTATCTCAACAGCCTCGGCACTGCCGCTGTACTTGTCGATCCTTACAGTACCGTCGGTCTTGAGGGTGTAATCATAATCACGATAGGTCTCTGCGCTTGCAGAAATCGCAAATGCGGGTGCGAGCCCTGCTTCCGAAACGGGAGCAGCAGCAGTACCGAGTACCATCGCGAGTGCAAAAACGCCTGCTAAAAATCTTTTGTTCATAGTCTGTCTCTCCTTTTTATTTGAACGGATAAGATCTCCAATGATATTTTACCATATAAGACAATTATTGTCAATAGACTTTTTTACAATTTATCCGCACACACACCATGCCGAAATATGAAACTTTTCTAAATATAGGAGATGGGCTATTGATTTTTATCACGATATGGGGTATAATAAAGTTTGAAGATCATGGAAAAGATCAGTGGAGGTGAAATGAAATGTCTTTCAAAGTAGAGCGAGATACCATAATCGGAGATATCATGGACGCTGACGAAAGCACCACCGAATATTTCCTCGAGATGGGAATGCACTGCCTTTTCTGCCCCGCTTCCCGCGGTGAAACGGTAGAGCAGGCGTGTGAGGTACACGGCGTTGACCCCGATGAGCTTATCGCAAAGCTCAACAAGCATTTTGAGGGCTGATAGCCTATCTTACGGAGCTGCGCCTCGGCGCAGCTTTTTTATATGGAGTAAAAACATGATAAAGCTTGAAAACAAACGTCTTTTGGCTTGCGCCGAGCTTATGGCTCAGGACGGTGGGAACGACCGCTGCGCTGCCGACATCGGCACCGATCACGGATATCTCGCGGCGTATCTCGTGCAGAGCGGCATATGCAAAAGTGCCGTTGCCGCAGACATAAACGAAAAGCCCCTGGCATCGGCTAAAAAGACAATCGCCGAATACGGGCTTGAGGGGAAGGTAACTCCCCTGCTCTCAAACGGGCTTGACAGCGTGCCCCGCGGGGATATCACACATATCATATGCGCGGGCATGGGCGGAGAGCTGATCGCCGATATCATATCACGCTGCGAATGGGCAAAGGAATGCACGCTGATACTTCAGCCGATGACAAAGCCCGACGAACTGCGTGAATGGCTGTACGATCACGGGTTTCTCATAACGCGGGAGCTTGCCCGCCGCGACGGCAGGTTCGTGTATTCCGTGATGACGGCAAAGCATTCCGAAAGCGGGATACCTTACCCAAAGGACGTGCTGTACCTTCACGCAGGGGCTATCGACCCCGTGGAGGAGGACGGTACAGAATACATACGCATCGCGGCAGAGCGCTTAAAACGCGCGGGCGAGGGCATTCTTTCTTCCGACAGCGGTTCAGAAACGGGCAAACGCCGTCTTGCCGCCGCCGAAAAGCTGCTCTCACGGATAGGAGGAACACTATGACAGTCGGAGAAGTGTACGATTTTTTGGATAGTATCGCACCGTTTTCCTTGCAGCAGAGCTACGACAACAGCGGCATCTGCGCGGGCAGCAGGGATATTGCAGTCACAAAGATACTGACAGCCCTTGACATCACCCACGATGTAGTTGACGAGGCGGAGCGACTGGGCTGCGAGCTGGTGATGTCCCACCACCCCGTTATATTCCGCCCGATACGAACGGTTTCGCTAAACGACCCCGCGGTGCGGCTCGCGGCAATGGGCAAGGCTGCCATATGCGCCCACACAAGCTTCGATTCCGCCGAGGGAGGTATGAACGATCTGCTCGCCCAAAAGCTCGGGCTTGAAAAGCTCGAAGTGCTCGCGTTCGACGAGGGCAAGCCTATGGGTTACGTCTGCAAGACGGAAAATGTCATGTCCTCACGGCAGCTTGCGGCTCTCTGCAAGGAAAGGCTCGGCTGCACCGTTGTGCAGTTCACACCATCAGATGAAAGCATAAGCCTTGCAGCGATATGCTCGGGCAGCGGCGGCAGCCTTATAAATGCCGCCATAGCAAAGGGGTGCGGTGCGCTCATAACGGGCGAATGCAAGCACAGCGACCTTGTTGCAGCACGCAACCTGCACTTCTGCCTCATTGCGGCGGGTCATTTTCACACAGAAAATATCTTCCACGAAGACCTTGCGGCAAGACTTACCGAACGCTTCCCCGATGTAACGGTGGTACGCTCCGAAGCCTTTGCCGACCCTGCGGAATATATCATATAAACCAAAGCGGCGGACAGCTCACGATGAACTGTCCGCCTTTTTTCAGCTTATGAATTCTATCCTGCCGCTCTTTCTTGCACGTTCCAGCACATTGTCGAAGTCATCGCAGATTACGGAATACTTCGGGCTCTTGCCGATAACGATAACTCCGCTGCGCAGAGAAACGCCCACGCTGCCGCCGCTGTACGGGACTTCATTGCCGTTCTGAGAGAGCACCTTTTCGGCTATCTCAACTACCTTATTCTGATCGGTGGATTCGGTAATTATAACGAACTCATCGCCGCCCATACGCAGGCAGAGCATATTATCCTCGGCAGCCTCGTTGATGCGGCGGAAGGCTTCAAGTATCACCTTGTCGCCCGCTTCTCTGCCGAGTTCGTTATTTGTGACCATAAGGTTCTGTATGTCGAAGCAAAGAACATACGTTCCCGCCTGACTTTTCAGGTAATCATAAAACTCTCTTATATCAAATTTCTTAACGTTCATAGTATACGCTCCTTCCAGATATTCCGGATTCAGGCGCGGATAAAGCTCACAGCTGCCCTTCCACTCACGCTTGAAGGCGCTCGGGGATACTCCCCAGACCTTTTTGAAGGCGCGGGTAAAGACCTCGTGTGAATTGTATCTGTACTTCATGGCGATGTCCAGCACGGTCATGTCTGTCTCCAGCAGCTCACGGCTCGCAAGGGTCATTCGCCGCTTGCTGATGTACTCCTTGACGCCCATATGCGTGACGTATCTCCAGGTCTTCTGCAAAGATGACAGCGAGCAGTAGCAGGCGCGTGCTATCTCCTCCTGAGAGAAATCGTCCATAAGATGCGCTTCGATAAAATCAAGGGCAGAAACAAAAATGAAGAATCCGTTCCTGTATTCCGGTATGATGTCATTGTATTGCTGCATATTATCACCTCGGTGAGATCGGTAACGTTACTGTAATTACAGTATACCACACTTAGCCGCTGCGGTCTTGATTTTTTGAGTAAACATCATTCGGTGCGTCATCTTTTCGGCTTCTGACCCTTTTTTCTTCCGCTCCAGTAATCGGGCGGGTCGCGGTAGACCTTTATCAGCTTTCGCGCACCTATGATATACGCCGCCGCCTGAAGCAGCAGAGTGACTGCCGCGGAGCTCTTCGCCATGATACGGTACCCTGCCGCATGGGAAAGGAGATCTGCTATCATCTGCTCTTCGACCTCGGGTGTCTCGTTGCGGATCTGGGCATCCCTTACCGCCCAGAGGAGCTTTGAGTCAATAAAGGGTAAAAATTTGTACAGCAAAAACCCGAGATCCGCAGCTGCTGTCAGTATGAACAGCACCGCCAGCAGCGTGTAAAAGGTCTGCTCTTTTTTCTTGCCGAGCGAAAGCTCATAGCGGCGGAGAAGGTTCGTGTTGTGTACCGAGAGCATAAGCGTGAGTGAAGTGACCACGACCCCGAGCAGCAGCGGCAGCGCGAAAATGGCAGCAGCCGCGGAATATTCGTGGGTTATCTCAAGGCTGTCAAAGGACATCTGTACAAGTATCGTCCCGATGACGGCAAATGGCGCCGCTTCAATAAGCATACGGAGCAGGAATTTTCTTGCAAATTTATTCATGTATCATTTCCTCTGTAAGAATAGTATAATATGTTCATGCACAATTATAGCACAAAAGACAGCCTCTGTCAATAAATCTTCGCGCAGGCTGAAAAAATGACGAAAAGTCACTTGACGTAAAATGAAGTATATGTTATAATAGTTCTGCGGTCACTTGCTGACCGCAGATCAGATAAGGAGAAAAGAACATGAAAAACATCTTCATGCGCATCGCGGCGGCGGGGCTTGCAGCTGCTGCGGCACTCACAATGCTCACCGCCTGCACCGCGGGATCGGAAGAAGAAGAACGCACGACATTTTCCGTCGGGTTCGACGCAGAGTTCCCGCCATACGGCTATCAGGACGAAAACGGCGAGTACGTCGGCTTCGACCTGTCACTTGCAGAGGAGGTCTGCAAGCGCCGCGGCTGGGAGCTTAAAAAGCAGCCCATTGACTGGAACTCAAAGGACATGGAGCTCAAAACGGGCGCTATCGACTGCATATGGAACGGCTTTACCATCAACGGACGCGAGAACGACTACACATGGAGCACCCCTTACGTTGACAACTCGCAGGTAGCTATCGTCAGAAAGGATTCGGGTATCACAGAGCTTTCCGACCTTTCGGGCAAGACCGTTGCCGTCCAGACCGACAGCTCGGCTCTTGCGGCTTTTGAGGGCGATGATGCCACAGACGAGAACCGCGCACTTGCCGAAAGCTTCAAGGAATTGCAGCAGGTCGGCGACTACAACAGCGCTTTCCTGAATCTGCAAAGCGGCGCTGTCGATGCTGTCTGCATGGACATAGGCGTTGCAAACTATGAGATAGCCGCCCGCGGAGATGAGTTCATCATGCTTGACGAGCGTATCTCCTCGGAGGAATACGGCGTAGGCTTCCTGCGCGGCAACACCGAGCTGAGAGATGAGGTGCAGGAAACGCTCATCGAAATGCTCGACGACGGCACCTTTGCCTCCATCGCCGAGGAATGGGGGCTTTCCGACAGCGTTTGTCTCAGCGCCGATGACACGGTCACCGATACTGCCAAGAAAGAGGATGTCTCATTCGGCAAAAAGCTCGCGAACATAAGCGGCAGGCTTGTAAAGGGCGTGGGCGCTTCCCTTGCGATATTCCTGCTGACGCTGATATTCTCGCTGCCGCTGGGTCTGCTGGTCGCGTTCGGAAGAATGTCAAAGTTCAAGCCGCTCAGTGCGTTGGTAAAGCTTTACATATCTATCGTCCGCGGCACTCCGCTTATGCTGCAGCTGCTCGTGGTGTTCTTCGGTCCGAACTTCCTGTTCGGGATAAACACATCGGCAAGCTACCGCTTCTATGCCGTCATCATCGGATTCACCCTCAACTACGCGGCGTACTTCGCGGAGATATACCGCTCGGGCATTCAGGCTGTGCCGAAGGGTCAGTATGAAGCCTGCCAGATACTCGGCTATTCAAAGAGCCAGCAGTTCTTCAGGATAGTATTCCCGCAGATGATAAAGAACATCATTCCCGCCATCGCGAACGAAGTCATCACGCTCGTCAAGGACACCTCCCTCGCATTCGCGATATCCTATACCGAAATGTTCACCCTCGCAAAGCAGGTCGCAGCTTCCGAAGCGACCATCATGCCGCTGTTCATCGCGGGCGTGTTCTACTATGTATTCAACTTCATCGTAGCGTTCATCATGGAGCGCATCGAAAAGAAGCTCAGCTATTTCAGATAAGGAGGCGCAATATATATGGAACTTCTTGAAGTCAAAAATCTAAGAAAAAGCTTCGGCGACCTTCAGGTACTGAAAGACATCAGCATGAACGTCGGCGAGGGTCAGGTAGTCTCGATACTCGGTCCTTCCGGCTCGGGAAAATCGACGCTGCTGCGCTGCATCTCAATGCTTGAGACCGCAGACGGCGGGAGCATTGTCTACTGCGGAAAAACGGGATTCACCGAAAAGGACGGCACTGCGGTATACGCCGACAAAGCCGAACTCAAAGAGATCAAAAGCTATTTCAGCCTTGTATTCCAGAATTTCAACCTCTTCCCCCACTATTCGGTCATAAAAAACATCACCGATGCGCCGATCCACGTTATGAAGCGCAGCAAGGATGAGGTCATGAAGGAAGCGGAGGTGCTGCTCAAAAAGATGGGGCTTGCAGACAAGGGCAACTACTATCCCTACCAGCTCTCGGGCGGTCAGCAGCAGCGTGTCGCCATCGCAAGAGCTCTCGCCATGAAGCCCAAAATGCTCTTCTTCGACGAACCGACCTCAGCCCTCGACCCCGAGCTCACGGCGGAGATCCTCAAAGTCCTCAAAGAACTTGCCGCCGAAAAAATGACGATGCTCATCGTCACTCACGAGATCGACTTTGCAAGGTCAGTATCCGACCACGTTGTTTTCATGGACGGCGGCGTGATAGTCGAGCAGGGCAAGCCGCAGGACGTTATCGACAACCCCTCAAACGACAGAACGAGAGCATTCCTCAAAAAGCTCGAACAGTAACTGTACAATTTTCAGTACACTTGAAAATCAGGCAAACAAAAACGGACAGTGTGAAACTGTCCGTTTTTTTGTATTATTATTTAAACTTTTCCTTCAGCTTGTCAAAGAAGCTCGAACGCTTTTTGTAGTTCTTCTCATCAAGTGAATCCTCGAAGTTCTGCAGCAGATCCTTCTGATGCTTGCTGAGCCCCTTGGGGATCTCGATGGTCACCTTGAAGTAGCAGTCGCCGTAGTCGTCGCGGTTGCCCTTCTTGACACCCTTGCCCCTCAGACGGAACTCGGTGCCCGGCTGTGTGCCCTCGGGGATATCAAAGCTCACCTTGCCGTCGATGGTCGGGACGCTTACCTTTGCGCCGAGAGTTGCCTGAGCGTATGTCAGCGGCAGCTCTGTCCATATATCGTATGTATTGCGGCGCTCGAAGATCGGGTCGGACTTGACGCGGACGTTCAGAAACAGATCGCCTGCGGGTCCGCCGTTCAGACCGTGGCTGCCCTCGCCGCGGATCTGGAGCTGTGCGCCGTCATAAACGCCCGCGGGGATATTGAGCGTTCTTGAAGTTGTCTTGCGTACTCTGCCGCGTCCCGAGCAGGTAGGACACGGATTCTCTATGACCTGACCTCTGCCGCCGCAGCGCTGACAGCGTGCGGTCTGCGCGAAGCTGCCGAAGGGGGTGTTCTGCTGAATGCGTACCGTTCCCGTGCCTTTGCAGTCGGGACAGGTCTTCTTGGAGCTGCCCTTTGCGGCACCCGAACCGTTACATTCGTTGCAGCGCTCCATGCGGGTGACCTTCAATGTGTGCTGACATCCCTTGCAGGCTTCCATGAAATCGAGGGTGATGTTCATCTCTATGTCCTCGCCGCGTCTGGGGGCATTGGGGTCAGACCTGCGTGAACCGCCGCCGAAGAAGGCATTAAGGATATCATCAACACCGCCGAATCCGCCGAAACCGCCGAATCCGTCAAAGCCTGCTCCGCCTGCACCTGCACCTGCGCCGTAGGTCGGGTCAACGCCCGCAAAGCCGAAGCGGTCATACTTCGCTTTCTTATCAGCATCAGAAAGCACCTCGTAAGCTTCGTTCACCTCTTTGAACTTAGCTTCTGCTTCTTTATCATCGGGGTGAAGGTCGGGGTGGTAAAGCCTTGCCTGCTTGCGGAACGCTTTTTTGATCTCATCCTCCGAAGCGCCCTTGCTTACCCCCAGCACCTCATAATAATCTCTTTTCTCTTCTGCTGCCATACTTATCCTCCATAACTCATCATAGGAGGGGGGCTTCCTCAACCCTCCTCCTTAATGATGATCCTATAAGCCTTATCTATTATCAGTCGGTGAACTCAGCGTCGATAACGTCGTCGTTACCTGCCGCACCGTTGTCGGCACCGCCTGCGAAGCCGCCCATGTTGTTGGGGTCGAAGCCCTGAGCGCCGCCTGCTGCCTGCTGAGCCGCAGCTGCCTGCTGGTATACCTTTGTTGCTACCTGCTGGAAAGCGTCCTCGAGAGCCTTGTGTGCGGTCTTTACAGCCTCGGTATCGGTGCCCTTGAGAGCTTCCTTAACATCAGCGATCTTAGCCTCGATATCAGCCTTCTCGTCTGCGGATACCTTATCGCCGAACTCGCCGAGAGCCTTCTCGCACTGGAATGCAAGCTGGTCAGCGCCGTTTCTTGCGTCAACGTCTTCCTTCTTCTTCTTGTCCTCCTCAGCGAAAGCTTCTGCTTCCTTTACAGCCTTGTCGATATCGTCCTTGGACATATTGGTGGAGGAGGTAATGGTGATGTTCTGCTCCTTGCCTGTGCCGAGGTCCTTGGCGGAAACGTGTACGATACCGTTAGCGTCGATATCGAATGTTACCTCGATCTGAGGGATACCTCTGGGAGCGGGTGCGATACCGTCAAGACGGAACATACCGAGCTGCTTGTTATCCTTTGCGAATTCACGCTCGCCCTGAAGAACGTTTATATCAACAGCGGTCTGGTTGTCCGCATAGGTGGAGAAGATCTGGGTCTTCTTGGTGGGGATGGTGGTGTTTCTCTCGATCATCTTGGTAGCTACGCCGCCTGCGGTCTCGATGGAGAGGGACAGCGGAGTAACGTCGAGCAGCAGCAGACCGTTCTCAACGTCGCCGCCGAGGATACCGCCCTGATATGCCGCACCGAGAGCTACGCACTCATCGGGGTTGATGCCCTTGAACGGCTCCTTGCCGATAAGGTTCTTAACTGCTTCCTGAACAGCGGGGATCCTGGAAGAACCGCCGACCATGAGCACCTTGTTTATCTCGCCGATGGACAGACCCGAATCGGAAAGTGCCTGACGAACAGGTCCCATAGTCTTCTCAACGAGGTCTGCGGTCATCTTGTTGAACTCTGCCTGAGTAAGGGTAAGCTCTAAGTGCTTGGGACCATCGGCGGAAACGCTGATGTAAGGCAGGCTGATGGTGGTGGAAGCGGTGGAGGAAAGCTCTATCTTTCTCATCTCGGCTTCCGTCTTGAGTCTCTGCATAGCCATAGGATCCTTGGTGAGGTCGATGCCCTCCTGAGCCTTGAACTGCTCTACCATCCAGTCGATGATCCTCTGGTCGAAGTCATCGCCGCCGAGGCGGTTGTTACCTGCGGTAGCAAGAACCTCGGTAACGCCGTCGCCCATCTCGATGATGGAAACATCGAAGGTACCGCCGCCTAAGTCGTATACCATGATCTTCTGATCCTCTTCCTTGTCGATACCGTAGGAAAGAGCAGCAGCGGTAGGCTCGTTGATGATTCTCTTAACGGTCAGACCTGCGATCTGTCCTGCGTCCTTTGTAGCCTGACGCTGAGCATCGGTGAAGTATGCGGGAACGGTGATAACAGCCTCAGTTACCTTTTCGCCGAGGTAAGCCTCAGCATCGCTCTTGAGCTTCTGTAGGATCATAGCGCTGATCTCCTGAGGGGTGTACTCCTTGCCGCCCATAGAAGCCTTGTAGTCGGAGCCCATATGTCTCTTGATGGAAATAACGGTGTCCTTGTAGTTGGTTACTGCCTGTCTCTTAGCGACCTGACCTACCAGTCTGTCGCCGTTCTTTGAAACGCCAACAACGGAAGGAGTTGTTCTTGCACCCTCGCTGTTGGGGATAACTACGGCTTCGCCGCCCTCTACTACTGCTACGCAGCTGTTTGTTGTACCTAAGTCGATTCCGATTATTTTGCTCATAAGTCATTACTCCTTTTTATATCTTTTATATCAATGTGTGTGCTGTCTTAAATTTCCTGCCTGCCGCTACGGATTAGCCACGACCACCATCGGGTATCTGATAACCTTCTCGCCTATCATTACGCCCTTTTCAAAGACCTGCGCTACAACGTTCTCGCCCAGCTCGGGGTCTTCTATCTGACTTACCGCGTTTGCGGTCGCGGGATCGAAGGGTTCGCCTGTCGGGTCGATTATCTTTACCTTCATCTTGTCGAAAGCGTCCTTGAACTGCTTGAGTATCATCTCGACGCCCGCCTTGTAGTTCTCGTCGGTGCATTCCGCTGCGGCTGCACGCTCAAAGTTATCGAAGATCTTGATAAAGCTCAGCACCGTGTCTCCCACAGCACTTTCGCGGGTCTCAAGCTGCTCCTTTGCGGTGCGCTTGCGGTAGTTGTCGTATTCCGCCATGAGTCTCAGGTACTTATCCTTCTGCTCGGCAAGCTCTGCTGCGAGCTTATCCTCGGCGGAGACCTCCTCTTCGGAAGCTTCTTCTGCGGCTGTCTCCTCGGTAACTTCCGATTCAACTGCCTGCTCCTCTGCTTCCCTTTCTATCTCCTCTTCGATCTCATTATCGAGATCAATGTCCATTTCCTTTTCTGTATCCATCAGCTGTTGCCTCCTTCTGTTGTATTCTTTTCTTCTATTTCTAATCTCTCGTCACCTTCATCGCGCTCGCTCAGAAGAGTGGTTATGCGCTGTGAGAAGTATTCGAGATATGGTATGAACTTTGAATAGTTTATCCTCATCGGACCGATAAGCCCGAGCCTTCCCGCCGTAACGCCGTCCTTTTTAAAAGGTGCGGATATTATCGACGAGTTGTGTATCGCGAAGCTGTCGCCTTCCGACGAAAAGCTTATCTGAAGATCGCTGAAGCTGTCGTTGAAGAACTTCTCGATCTCCTTTCGGTTATCAAGGAAGTCGATGATCTCGCCCTGATCGAAGTCCTTGCAGGTCAGAAGATTCTTCTCTCCGCGCAGCTTTATGTCCTGCGCCGTCATTTCCTTTGCAAGGTTGAAAAGCTCTCCGAGAAGCGGTGTCAGCGTCACCATGTATGTGCCCATCGCCGTCCGGATCTTCTCGATCATTTCCTCAGACACATTGTCGATCGGCATACCCTGCAAATTCTCGGCAAGGTATTTGTCGAAGAATTCGAGCTGTTCGTGTGTCAGGTCGAACTCCAGCCTGCATACCTTGTTTTTGATCTTGCCGTTCGAGGTTATCATAAGGATAACGTACATACGCTTGCCCGTCGGTATGACCTCTACCTTTGATATCAGCGAGAACTTAGGTGTTGAGCTTGCGACGACGGAAGCGCACTGTGTAAGCTGTGTCAGCGCAAGCGACGCGGAGTTTACAAGCTCCTCCTCGGTAGCCGATTCATCGAGCATCGCATCGAGGGATCTCTTTTCCTCTTCCGAAAGCTGATCTCTTTCCATCAGCGTGTCAACGTAAAGGCGGTAACCATTATAAGTAGGTATCCTGCCCGCCGAGGTGTGAGGCTGTTCGAGGTAGCCCTGCTTTTCAAGCTCAGCCATCTCGTTGCGGATAGTAGCGGACGAAGCTTTGACGTGCGCCATGATAGCTTTTGAACCGACAGGCTCACCGCTGACGATATATTCATCGACCACCGCCTGAAGTATCTTCAGCTTGCGGCTATCCATCTGTTATGCCCCCTTTAGCACTTATCTTCGTTGAGTGTTAGCACTCTTTATCTCTGAGTGCTAATTATAGTTTATACCTTTTTTTGCCGATTGTCAAGAGCGTTTATAAAAAAAATACTCTCAAACTTGCAAAAAAATCTATTCACCCTTTTGTGCAGTTTTCCCAAACGTGAAGCTTTTATTCGTCATTGCGACTTTTTACGCACTTAGGGACCGAATTTTCTTCCATTATCTGTAAAATATTTTGTGCATTGGCTACATAATAATTACAAGACGGTAACAAAATTTACGACACGGCTACAATTTTTTGGCAAAAACCTTTACACACCGCGTCAAACCGTGTTATAATGCCATACGAGAAAAGGAAAAAAGTGTTACCGAAACATTTACGGAGGGTAATATGTATAACATCATGAATATTTTAAGATGCGCAGCATCGCTCGCGGCAGTCTTTATCATCGCAGCAGCGCCCGTCGGCGGAAGCTTCACCGCAAGCGCCGACAGCACACACACCGAAAGCTCGGCGGTACAGAGCATCTCAAAGAAAAAGAAGAAGGCACCTGTCGTCAGCGACCGCTACTACCGCGTTTCCAAAAACGTCAAGCTCTTCAAAAAGACTTCAAAGGGCATCAAGAGCGCAAAGCTCAGGACCGACAAGCCTTTTTTTGTATCGGGCAAGCCCGCCAAGGCAAACGGCAATCTGCTCAGGAAGGGTCAGGACGAGGACACCGCCGCATACATAAAGCTCACGGGCGGCATATACGCGGGGTATTACATTCCCGAGTATGCAGGCTGCGAATGGGAGGATGAGATCTACGCAAAGCAGCGTATCGTTACAGAATACGGACGCTCGATGAACGGCGGCAGCTACTCCTACGGCGCGGCGGGATACCGCTGCACAGACTGCTCGGGGCTTACCATGCAGTGCTACGAGCAGATAGGCTATTACATGGCGCACAGCACCGTATCGCAGTCGCACGAGGGCAAGGGCGTAAAGCTCAGGGACGCTGAACCAGGCGATATCATCGTGCTCAACTATTGCTCGCACGTCGCGCTTTACCTCGGCGGCGGCAAGATGGTACACGCCATGAACAGCTATGACGGCATCAAGGTAGAGCCGATCTCTCAGCTTAAATACTACCACGTCGATACCGTGAGAAGAATAATCCGCTAAAACAAGACCGCTCGTTAAAATGGGCGGTCTTTTGCTGCTGCCGCGTCTCTCCCCTCTCTGCTTTTTTACGCAAAGCTTGACGAATGTCAAAAGCGATTGACAACCAATGTCCGGTGTGATATAATGGTACAAAGGTTTTGACAATCGACCGAACGGAGGTACAGACCATGAACGAGATCATCAAGGCAATGAAAGAAAGACGCAGCGTCAGGAGCTTCAAGCCCGATATGCCCGCAAAGACCGAAATCGAACAGATCGCCGAGGCGGGGCTGTATGCAGCTAACGGCAGGGGCAAACAGGCTGCCATGATAATAGCTGTGACGAACAAGGAGCTTCGCGACAGGATATCCGATATGAACCGCAGGATCGGCGGTTGGGACGAGGGCTTCGACCCGTTCTACGGCGCTCCCGTGATACTCATAGTGCTTGCTGACAAAAACTGCGGCACATATATGTACGACGGCAGCCTTGTTATGGGCAACCTTATGCTTGCAGCGCACTCGCTCGGGCTCGGGAGTATCTGGATACACCGCGCGAAAGAGGAGTTCGATACCGATGAGTACAAAGCTCTTCTCAGGGAGCTGGGCGTCGAGGGCGAATGGGAAGGCATAGGACACTGTGCAGTCGGCTACGCCGCAGGAGAGCTCCCCGCTGCCGCACCGCGGCGTGACGGAAGACTTGTCTGGGCAGAATAACGAAGACGAGCCCGCACCCGTATAAATATCAGACCTCAAAGGACGGTATCAGCCGTCCTTTTTGCTTTCACAAAAAACAGATTGACAAAACTAGGGACGGCGTGGTATAATTATTAGGTATTTGTTTATTCAATGTCAAAACAGATCTGACATCGAAAATAGTATTACTTTAACGGTCTCGCATATCCGCGTGCCGCCGCACGTCCCCTAAGCGTATCGACCGACAGCGAACGGCAAAGCATTTTGTCGTTTACTGTGATTTCGAGGTGCATCATGATTAAAAAGATCAAAGAAAAAACCCGTAAAGGAAAAACCTCCTTTCAGATCATAATAGGCAGCTTTTTTGCGCTGATAATGCTCGGCACGCTGCTTCTTATGCTGCCGATATCATCGCAGAGCAGGACTGTAACCCCATTTGCAGACTGTATGTTCACGGCGGTCTCTGCGACCTGCGTTACGGGGCTTGTCGTCAGGGACACCGCTACCTACTGGTCACTGTTCGGAAAGTGCGTCATCATCACGCTGATACAGATAGGCGGAATGGGCGTTATAACGATAGGTCTGGCGATAATGCGGGCTTCCGGCAGGAAGATAGGCTTTGCACAGCGAAGCACTATGCAGGAATCCATCTCAGCACCGCAGGTCGGCGGCATCGTGAGGTTCACGGGGTTCATACTCAAGACCTCTGCCATCATCGAGCTGACGGGCGCGGCACTGCTGGCTCCCGTGTTCATCAAGGATTTCGGCGTGATCAAGGGCATCGGCTATTCGCTTTTCCACTCGATATCCGCATTCTGCAACGCGGGCTTCGACCTCATGGGCGTGCGCGAACCCTTTTCCTCGCTTACGACCTACAGCAGCCACGCATACCTGAACATCGTGATAATGCTGCTGATAATCGTGGGCGGTATAGGCTTCATGACCTGGCATGATATCGGCACGCACAAGCTAAGGTTCATCAAGTATTCGCTTCAGAGCAAGGTGGTGATATTCACCTCGCTGTTGCTTATCCTTCTCCCCGCGGTGTATTTCTTCCTGTATGAGTACAGCGACCTCGGCATCAAGGAAAGACTGCTGAGCTCTGCGTTCCAGTCGGTAACGGCAAGGACGGCGGGCTTCAACAGCCAGGACCTTGCCGAGATGAACGAATCGGGAACGCTCATAATGATCGTACTTATGCTGATAGGCGGCTCGCCGGGGTCTACCGCGGGAGGCATGAAGACCGCCACATTTGCGGTGCTGTTCCTATCAGCCATCACGGTATTCAGCCGCCGCAACGACGTTCAGGTGTTCAAGAGAAGAGTCCCCGAGGACGCGGTACGCAATGCGGGCGCTATACTCTTCATGTACCTCGTGCTGTTCGCGACGGGCGGCATGGTGATAAGCAGGACGGAAGACCTTCCGCTGCTGACCTGCCTGTTCGAGACAGGCTCGGCGATAGGTACTGCGGGGCTGACGCTCGGGATAACGACTTCCCTTTCGATGCTCTCAAAGCTTATCCTCATGTTCCTTATGTTCTTCGGCAGAGTCGGAGGCCTTACGCTCATATATGCCGCGGTATCCTCCGCTGAAAGCAGCAAAGTCAAAATGCCTCTCGAAAAGATATCCGTCGGCTGATGAAATGATGTATCTGATATCATATCCGTGAGCCTGATCGTGATCGGCGGGATCACGGTTTTTGAGGGCTTCCATCGCTTCAAGCACAGGCGGGGTGGGTCTGCATAGTCGGGAGAACGCTCACCTTTGAAGTCCCAGCACAGAGTATCTTTATTTCTGCTGAGCATAAACTTCTTGTTAAGCTATACTTTCAGTACCTATATATAAGCTCTAATCAACACATAAAACATTAGGCTTTCACAACTCATGTCAATTATATATAATAATTTGATTGATAACCTGTGTATACTTACAATATTTCCATTTTAATCTTGACATCATATAATAAACGTGGTACAATGTATTTCACAAGTACACAATGTGTACCAAAGTACACATTGAAAACCGTAAGCTTGATTTAAGAAAGAAGGTGTTGACTATGCCACGAAGATTTGTTATGCCTGATCCAGCTGATCGAAGTCAAAATGAACCTGCTGTTATTTTAAGTCCTACTCAAGTTCTTGGATTATATAACCAAGAGAATAGCAACGATAAAAAAACAAGAGTTGTCGATTCTGTAAAGGATTCCGTAGCTAAAAATGCAAGGGACGCTGGTTGGGATGAAGTTGAATCTATTGGCAATCAAATGCTCTTAAGAAAGAAATGGTAATCCAAATAATAATATGAAAGGAGTTTAATATGGGTACAAAAAACAATAAGATGCTGCCAGATGCTGGCAAGAATAATTCTAATCTGCCTTCATCAATAGATAGTGCTGTTGGATTTTTCGGCTCTATCTATTCTGGATTAGCCCCTGGAGAATCAACAAATATACAACTCACACGAAATCGGAATAATAGCGCAACTATGCGTTGTCCTGAACAAGGTAAGACGTTAGTTAAGCGTCCAAGTGGAAATGATGTTGGCTATTTCTACAAACCAAAGAAAAAATAAATGTTGAAAGTATTACAGCTGATGACTGCCCGACCTCTGCGCCAACAGGTGCGTCAAGGGCGGTCATTTCTCTTTCGTGGGTCTTCCTCTGTCTCCTTTCAGACCATTCAGAGTTGCCCCGATAAGCTGTATGGTGGACAGCAGCTGTAAGTGATCTCGATGCTCTCATATCCCACACGGTCAGCGATAGCCACAGCTTCGTGATGCAGATAGCTCTTGGATATGGGTAAGATACGCTCGTCGGGCTTCCGGTCGTAGAGCGTACTGAAATACTCCTGCATCTCCTCACAAAGAAAATCAGGCGGTTTCATGGAGCGGTTGCTTTTCTTGGTTTTGGGCTCTGTGATGCCATATCTATACAGATAACAAACTCAATATCCGATGTTTTTTCAAAACTTCTTACGCAGACGCTGCCGCCGAAAAGAAGGGCTTTCTAAACACTAAGTGACTTGTGTTTTCTGATTGACATTTGATAATATAAATGATATAATAAATAGTCTCTCCTCAACAAGCCTCTAAAATCCACGGCATACCGGCTGGCGATATGAGAAGCGAGTATTTATCACTATTTGTAAGAAGCGCAAAAGCATCGCCGCCAGGCGGTCGATGTTCATTGCGATGACGCTGAGAACTA
>JAILFN010000097.1 GCA_024697545.1 Ruminococcus sp. | reverse complement strand
AAGACTTGCCGAGCTCAAAGGACAGATCAAAAAGCTCGGAAGTGTAGATCTCGGTGGTCGCCGTATCATTAAAAAAGTCTCCGAACGCTATGAGTTCATGAACGCTCAGCTTGAAGACGTCAATAAATCAAAGCTCGAGCTTACCGAGCTTATCAACAGTCTTACTGAGAATATGAAGTCGATCTTTACCGAGAATTTTGAGAAGATCGCCGTCAAGTTCTCTTCGATATTTACCGAGCTGTTCGGCGGCGGAAAGGCAAGCCTTTCACTTACCGATCCCGAGAACGTGCTTGAATGCGGCATCGACATCAATGTAGCCCCTCCGGGAAAGGTGGTAAAGAACCTCCTTGCGCTGTCGGGCGGAGAGATAGCCTTTGTCGCGGTATGTATTTACTTTGCGATACTTACGGTAAGACCTTCGCCTTTCTGTCTCCTTGATGAGATCGAGGCGGCGCTCGATGACGTAAACGTAGCAAAATATGCCGGTTATCTTCATAAGTTCACCGACCGCACACAGTTCATCACAATCACCCACAGACGCGGTACTATGGAAGAAGCCGACGTTCTGTATGGCGTTACCATGCAGGAGGACGGCATCTCCAAGCTGTTGAAGATGAACATGGGAGATGCAAAACAGATCTCTCTTGGATAAGAAGGAGTTATTATCATGGGATTTTTTGAAAAACTGAAAGCAGGACTTAAAAAGACCAAGGATTCTATGGTCGGACGTATCGAACGTCTTTTGGGTTCTTTTACCAAGATAGACGAAGATCTTTTTGAGGAGCTTGAAGAGACTCTCGTTATGTGTGATATCGGCGTATCAACTTCTGTCAAGATCTGCGAGACTCTGAGGGACCGTGTAAAGATCAAGGGTATCACAGATCCGCTGCAGATAAAGGATCTTCTCAAAGAGATACTGGTCGAGATGCTCGGCGAAGATCAGGTGATCGACACTACCACAAAGCCCAGCGTCGTGCTTGTGATCGGCGTAAACGGCGCGGGAAAGACCACCACCATCGGAAAGCTCGCATATTCACTGCATCTTGCAGGAAACACCGTGCTTGTCGCTGCCGCCGATACTTTCAGAGCTGCGGCAATAGATCAGCTTGAGGTATGGACAAACCGCGCAGGATGTGATATAATAAAACACAAGGAAGGCTCAGATCCCGCCGCCGTTGTATTTGATGCTCTCACAGCCGCAAAGTCAAGAGGCGCGGATGTCGTTCTCTGCGATACTGCGGGAAGACTTCATAATAAGAAGAATCTTATGAATGAGCTGAAGAAGATCTCAAGGATCGTTCACGAACAGGCGGAGGGGAGTGCTCTTGAAGTTCTTCTTGCGCTTGATGCTACAACGGGACAGAACGCCGTCAGCCAGGCCAGGCTTTTCAATGAAGCCTGCGATATCACCGGTATCATACTTACCAAGCTCGACGGCACTGCTAAGGGCGGTATAGTAATCTCGATCGCTGACGAACTCGGCATTCCCGTTAAGCTTATTACCGTCGGCGAGCATATTGATGATATGCAGCCTTTCGTTGCAAAAGATTTTGTAAACGCACTGTTTGATGATTGATATCACGGTGCAGGTGAATTGACTTATTAGGTTATCTGTTTGGTTATGAAACATACCGAACAGAGAGCAGGAGAACATTTATGGAAAATGCACTTTTTGTTGTAAATATGCAGGAGATGTATGTGGGCAAGTTCAGAAAGAAAGAAAAGATCTCCTATGATGCCGAAGAGCTTACAGCCAAGGTAAACAAAAGGATACTTGCTTATCAGCCTGAGGAAGTCTTTTTTATAAAAAGCGTCGGCAAGGGTCTGTTCAAAGGTACTATGCCGAAGGAAGGTACAAAGGATGCAGAGCTTTTAGCATACCTCAAGTATCTTTCAAACAGTAAGAATGTATTTGAAAAGAACAAGTCCGACTGCTTCTCAAATAACGTTCTTCACGATTTCATCCGTTCAAGGGGTGTGAAGCAGATAGAGTTCATCGGAGTCGATACGGGCGAAGACATCGGGAAAACGGCGATCACCGCCACCGAGGATATGAGCATCCACGCCGTATACAACGAAGCGGCGCTTGTAAGCCTCGATCCCGAAAAGTCGGGCAAGCTGCGCTCAAAGCTCCGCAGATCAAGAGTTACCTATAAAAATGATCTTGACTGAGGCGCTGCCGTAAGACCACCGAAACAACCGATCCGATAGCACAGGCAGCATGACAGCTTCTTGTGAAGCCTTTTAGAATAAATGGAGCATTATATGAAACTGATAATTGCCAGCAATAACAACGGAAAAATCAAAGAATACAAAGCACTTCTCTCGGCGGTAGGGTACAGTGAGGTTCTTTCGCTGAAAGATGCAGGACTTGAATGTGATCCCGAAGAGACAGGCAAGACCTTTGAAGAAAACGCAGCCATAAAGGCACGCGCTCTTTTTGAGATGTGCGACTGCGCCGTACTCGCTGATGACAGCGGTCTGATTGTCGATGCCCTGAACGGTGAGCCGGGGATCTACTCCGCCCGCTGGATGGGTCTTGAAAGCGACGATGATAAGAATATAGAGATCCTCAGACGACTTGAAGGTGTCAAGCGCTCCGAGCGGAGTGCGAGATTTGTCTGCGTCATACACTTTATACGAAGTGACGGCACCGAGATCACTGTCAAGGGCGTCTGCGAGGGCGAGATAGCCTGTCAGCCGCACGGCGAAGACGGCTTCGGGTATGATCCGATCTTCCTCTACGGAGGAAAGAATCTGAGCTTTGCACAGATGAGTGCTGACGAGAAAAACGCAGTCTCTCACCGCGGAAAAGCCCTTAAAGATCTTCTGGAAAAACTAAAGTGAGGTAAAGATCAATATGCTTACACCAAAACAGAGAGCCGAATTAAAGGCTATGGCAAATTCACTCGATGCGAGCTTTCAGATAGGCAAGGGCGGAGTCAATGACGCTCAGGCAGCTCAGATAGATGATTATCTTCGCGTCCACGAGATTATCAAGATAAGAGTCCTCGAAAACTCTTTGCTCACCGCGCGTGAAGCGGCTGAGGATATAGCACAGCGTATAGGCGCGGAAGTTGTACAGTGTATCGGTTCTAAAGCGGTTCTTTTCAAGAGGAACGAGAAGGAGCCCAAGATAAAGCTGAAGAACAAATGAGCGGTATAGCGCTTTTCGGAGGTACCTTCGATCCGCCGCACCTCGGGCACAGACGCTTGCTTGAGACCGCGATAGCGGCTGTGATACCCGATAAGACGATAGTTATGCCCGACAGGATCCCGCCGCATAAGCAGTCGGATCGTATTGCCGATACCGCGGACAGGCTTGAGATGTGCAGAATTGCTTTCTCCGAGATTCCAACGGTTACGGTAAGCGACTGGGAGCTGGGCAGGGAAGGGAAGAGCTACAGCATATACACCGTCAGACATCTAAGGGAGCTTTATCCCGAAGGACGGCTGTGGTTCGTAATGGGCAGCGATATGCTGCTGAGCTTTGAAAAATGGTTCTGCTGGGAAGAGCTTTTGACTCTTTGCACACCGCTTTGTCTGGCTCGCTGTACCGCCGATGCTATGGCAGCTCTCGCCCAGTCTGAAAGGCTTTCAAAACTGACTGGTATCAATGATGCCGCAAAGATCGTTCAGGCTTCACCTCTGGAGATATCCTCAACAGCTGTCAGAGAGATGCTTTACAGAGGAGATCTGCCCGATGAATATCTCGACAGCGAAGTTTTGGGATACATACGGGAACACGGATTATATAAAAATCATTAAGGAACGGTGATAATATTTTGGAAAAGATGGTTATTACCAACGAGCTTACAGAAGAGATCATCAAGATATTGAAGGCTGATCTCTCAAAGAAAAGGTACGTTCATTCCAAGAATGTCGCTGCAATGTCGGCAGAGCTTGCAAAGCTTTACGGCGAGGACATCGAACGAGCGTATTTTGCGGGACTTGTCCATGATATAGCTAAAGAGCTATCCCGCGACGAGCAGTTTGTTCTCGCTGCAAAATGTGAGCTTGACGTCAGCCCGATAGAGCTGAACTCCACGCCGCTGCTCCATGCGATAGCGGGCGCACAGCTTCTGATCGATGATCTTCATTTTAACGATGAGGAGATCCTTTGGGCTGTACGCTGGCACACGGTAGCGGCTCCGAATATGTCAAAGCTCGCGGAGATAGTATATCTTGCCGACCTTGTGTCTGAGGACAGAGAGTACAAGGACGTTAAAAAATACCGTAAATACGCTCACACTTCTCTTGAAAAGGGAATGTTTGAAGCGCTTAAATATTCGATCGCAGATTCGGCTTCAAAGGGTAACAGCATCCCTATCAGCACACTTGAAGCTTACAATCAGTATGCGGTAAAAATAAAAGCATCAAAAAACGAAAACTAAAACGGAGGCATTATATGGCTAAAGAAGTTTCACAGCAGGAAGCATTAGGAACGATCATCAAGGCGCTCGACAGCAAGCGCGGCGAAGATATCAAGGCGGTTAATATCCACGATCTTACTATCATTGCCGACTATTTCGTTATCGCTGCGGGCGGTTCTACAACTCAGACAAAGGCACTTGCCGATGCCGTTGAGTTTGAACTGAAACGTCAGTACGGCATGGAGCCTACCCGCGTTGAAGGCTATTCCGCGGCAAACTGGATAATCCTTGATTATTCCGATATCGTCGTTCATGTGTTCTATAAAGAGACAAGAGATTTTTACAACCTCGAAAAGCTCTGGCAGGACGGCGAGTTTATAGATATCAGCGAATACCTGACCAAGGACTGAACGTATGGGAAGCGCTGAAAAAGGAAGAAGCTACACATCGGCTATCGCAGGGTATATGATAGTCAAAAGCATACTGAACCTCCTGCTTGGATTCGGTATGGGGAATATCATAAGCCTTGTCATCAACGTTGTTCTGGCAGCAGGTATGCACAAAGGTGTCAGGCTGCTAAACTATGCGGCAGCTGTTTTTCTTACAGTAGTGATGTTAAGACACTTCAAAGCAAACTTTGACGGCAGGCAGTGGCTTTATCTTTCAGAGGGTATTATAGATATCCTGTGTGCTGCCGCGCTTGTTCTGAGCCGCGACATCAGGGCACATTTTGGCTAGATCAGCCGCATTTTGAAATTGTATACTAAATCTTTATTATAAAGGACTGAGTTAAATGAAGAATTATGATTTTGCCGAAGTTGAGGCAAAATGGCAGAAGTACTGGGACGAGCACGGCACATTTAAGGCAAGTGACGATCACTCAAAGCCTAAGTACTACAACCTGGTTGAGTTCCCCTATCCTTCGGGACACGGTATGCACGTTGGTCATATCAAGGCATACTCGGGACTTGAAGTAGTCAGCAGAAAAAGACGCCTTCAGGGGTACAATGTACTGTTCCCCATCGGCTTTGACGCTTACGGTCTGCCTACAGAAAACACGGCGATCAAGGATAATATCCACCCTCGCGTTGTTACCGACCGCAATATCGAGCTTTTCACAAGCCAGCTGAAAAAGGTAGGTTTCTCCTTTGACTGGTCGAGAGTTATCGACACCACCGAAGAGGGCTACTACAAGTGGACACAGTGGATATTCCTCAAGATGTTTGAGAACGGCCTTGTGTTCCGTGACAAGACTCTTGTTAACTACTGCCCCAGCTGCAAGGTAGTGCTCTCAAATGAGGACTCTCAGGGCGGCAAGTGCGATATCTGCCACAGCGATATCGTTCAGAGGACCAAGGAAGTTTGGTATCTGCGTATCACAGAGTACGCTGACAAGCTGCTTGAAGGTCTTGAGACTGTAAACTACCTGCCCAACGTAAAGCTTCAGCAGCAGAACTGGATAGGCAAGTCCACAGGTGCATTTGTAAACTTCAAGATCAAGGAGTTTGACGAGAGCCTGCGTATTTACACCACACGTCCCGACACGCTTTATGGCGTTACATTCATGGTAATTGCCCCCGAGCATCCCATTATCCAGAAGTACCGCGATCAGATCACAAATATAGACGCTCTCGACGCTTACAAGGCAGAATGTGCAAAGAAGAGCGAATTTGAGCGCACACAGCTCGTAAAGGACAAGACAGGCGTTAAGATCGAGGGTCTTACTGCTGTAAATCCCATCACCAAGAAGGAGATCCCCGTATACATCTCCGATTATGTAATGATGGGCTACGGCACAGGCGCTATCATGGCTGTACCTGCACACGACGAGCGTGACTATGAGTTTGCTAAGAAGTTCGGTATCGACATCATTGAGGTCATCAAGGGCGGAGATATTTCCAAGGCTGCCTACACGGGCGATGGCGAGATGGTGAACTCGGGCGTGCTCAACGGTATAACAAACAAGAAGGACGCTATCGCCAAAATGCTCGATGAGCTTGCAAAGCTCGGCTGCGGAGAGGCAGGCGTTCAGTATAAGATGAAGGACTGGGCTTTCAACCGCCAGCGTTACTGGGGCGAGCCTATCCCGATAGTTCACTGCGACACCTGCGGAATGGTTGCAGTTCCTTATGACGAACTTCCCCTCAAGCTGCCGCCTGTTGAAAACTTCGAGCCCGGAACAGATGGCGAGTCTCCGCTTGCAAAGATAGAAAGCTTTGTAAAGTGCAGCTGCCCCAAGTGCGGCAAGCCCGCACGCCGCGAGACCGATACCATGCCTCAGTGGGCAGGTTCGAGCTGGTACTTTCTGCGTTACTGCGATCCGCATAACGACAAGGAGTTCGCTTCAAAGGAAGCCCTTGAGTACTGGATGCCCGTAGACTGGTATAACGGCGGTATGGAGCACGTTACCCGTCATATGATCTATTCGCGCTTCTGGCACAAGTTCCTTTATGACCTCGGTCTCGTAAATACATCAGAGCCTTACGCCAAGAGAACTGCACAGGGTCTTATCCTCGGCACCGACGGCGAAAAGATGTCCAAGTCCCGCGGCAATGTTGTTGACCCTAACGATGTTGTAAAGCAGTACGGCGCCGATGTTCTCAGACTGTATGTGCTCTTCATGGGCGACTATGAAAAGGCAGCACCCTGGAGCGAGAACAGTGTCAAGGGCTGCAAGAGATTCGTTGACAGAGTATGGGGCTTGCAGGACAAACTGACCGACAGTGATGATTACAGCGATGCTCTGCGTTCCAATATGCACAAGACCATCAAGAAGGTGTCTGAGGACATCGAGGCAATGAAGTTCAACACCGCTATCGCTGCAATGATGACCCTGCTCAACGATATGTACAATGCAGGCAGCGTCACCAAGCGTGAGTTCCGCGATTTCCTCATCATACTCTATCCCTTTGCACCGCACATCACCGAAGAGCTCTATGAGGCCTGCGGCTTCGGCGGAGTTCTTAGCGAGCAGGAGTGGGTAAGCTGGGACGAGGCTCTCTGCGTTGACGCTACAGTTGAGATCGTTTGCCAGATCAACGGTAAGATCAAGTGCAAGCTCAATATCCCGAAGGACAGCTCCAAGGACGAAATGATCGCACTTGCCAAGGAACAGGCTGAGATAGCCGAAGCTATGGCAGGGAAGTCGGTAGTCAAGGAGATAGCTGTTCCCGGCAAGCTTGTAAATATCGTGGTAAAATGATGCTGAGATTTTAAAATATAATAACAGGAGGGACTGATATGGATACCACTCCCGATCGCGACAGGTTTACTTCTCCTGTCTTCGTCATGGAAGATCTGAAAGCGGCGATAATTGATCCCGAGGGAAAAAAGGTCGTAATAAACGGTGCCTCGGAGGACGATAATTCCACCGACAAAAGCAGCGAGCTGACTGAGGCTCAGGTCAACAGACGTGTTGCGTTGTTTGTGATACTTTTTTTAGGCGGTATAATTGCAGCTATCGTTTTTGCCGAGACCGAACCGCTTTACTGCATATCTACTGTCGGAGCAATGTTCCTTATTATCGGTTCGCTCGCAGTTTTTACGAACAAAATAACTCTCGATTCACTTCCTATGCTGATCGTGCCTTTTGTCGGTCTCTGCATGACAGGTATCCCGATATTGATGGTGTATCAGCGCAATCACCCCGATTCATTGGGTTTTACTATCGACAGGTCTGTCGTAATAAAGTTCATACTCGTTTGTATGGGCGTTCTGGGGATCTTTATGCTGGTCATACCCTTCGTTGCGCATTCAAACAAAATGTTCCGCTGCACAAGGGTGACCGATGCGGTATGTATCTATCGCACATTCCATACCAAAAGAAGCAAGAAGGCAAATGGCATGAATCGTACATATGCCCTTTACTCGCCTGTATGGCAATACGAAGTTGATGGCGTTGTCTACGTTACAAGAGAATCAGATTATACCAATGAGGATGTACCTCAGATCGGAGAAACAAGGCAGATACGCTATGATCCCAACGATATCAGCTATATTTACAGACCTCTGTTTGTAAAACGTTTAGCACCTGCAATAATAGGTACTCTTATGATAGTTATGTGTATTTTTACACTGGCGGTAATGAAATGATATCTATAAACAGCCCGGCTCATGGGCTGTTTATTTTTTGCATTTTTTCAGATAGTTTTTTAAAAACTATTGCTTTTTACTTTTAAATGTGATATACTTATAAAGTATGATATTTTTTGAGGTGAAACAATGGATCTGAAAAAGCTTATAAGCGGGAAGACCGATAATACCTTTATCCAGTTTTTTCGTTATCTTTTCGTAGGCGGTGCCGCAACGGTCGTGGACTGGGGAAGCTCTTACATTATCTTCCGCTTTGTCTTCGGGAATAAATACGCTGTTGCCGCTAATGTGATATCCTTCATACTCGGTCTGGTAACGAATTACCTCATAAGCACCGTGTGGGTGTTCGATGGCTCAAAGGTGAAAAATAAATTTGCCGAATTTTTGTCCTTTGCCGCTATCGGCGTTGTCGGGCTGCTTCTGACTATCGGTATCACAAAGCTGTTTGAGATAAAGCTTTCCGATGTGACAGATCTTTATCAGCTGATAGGCAAGGTAGTATCTACCGCGGCGGCGTTCTTCTGGAATTTCTTTGCCAGAAAATACCTGCTTTATAATAACAAAAAATAAAGAGAGGAGATATATCAAATGGAAAACGTGATAATAATCGGAGGCGGCCCTGCGGGTCTTACCGCGGCTTACGAACTTCTCCGTGACGGCGGAAATGAAAAGTATAATGTCATCGTGCTTGAAGAAAGCTCGGTGCTGGGCGGCATCTCACAGACCGTTCGCTATAAGGGCAACCGCATGGATATCGGCGGCCACCGCTTTTTCTCAAAGGACGATACCATAATGGACTGGTGGAGGGATATGATGCCCGTACAGGGAAAGCCATCGTATGACGACCGCGTACTCGGTCACGAAAAGCCCTTCGAGGCGGGTGGTCCCGACCCAGAGACTGATGATAACGTAATGCTTATCCGCGACCGCGTTTCGCGTATATATTATAAAAAAGCATTCTTTGATTATCCCGTAAAGATGAACGCCAACACCATAAAGAATATGGGCGTGCTGACAACTCTCGAAGCAGGTTTCAGCTATCTGCGTTCCTGCGTACAGAAGCTTCCCGAGGACAACCTTGAAAACTTTTACATCAACCGCTTCGGAAGAGTTCTATATTCCATGTTCTTTGAGGGCTACACCGAAAAGCTCTGGGGACGTCATCCCCGCGAGATCTCCGCTGACTGGGGCGCTCAGAGAGTAAAGGGACTTTCTATCCTCGCTATCCTTAAAGATATGCTCTCAAAGGTACGCGGTACTAAGAATAACGAGAACACCGAGACTTCGCTTATCGAGCAGTACTGGTATCCTAAGTACGGTCCCGGTCAGCTGTGGGAGCTTGTAGGCTCAAAGGTCGTAAAAATGGGCGGCACTATCCTTTATAACCATTCCGTCAAGAGCCTTGCGACCGAAAACGGCAAGGTAACATCTGTTACCTGCATGACTCAGGACGGAGAAAAGACATATGACGCAGATATCGTCATATCCTCAATGCCTGTCAAGGATCTTGTCAACGGTATCGACTGCGCCGATGATGATTCCAAGCGTATCGCGCAGGGTCTGCCTTACCGCGATTTCGTTACCGTCGGACTGCTTGTGAATAAGCTGAAGCTCATCAACAAGACCGATAAGCGCACCCTCGGCAACATCGTTCCCGACTGCTGGATATATGTTCAGGATAAGGGCGTAAAGCTCGGACGTATACAGATATTCAACAACTGGTCGCCCTATATGGTAGAGGATCCCGTCGGAACAGTTTGGATAGGTCTTGAATACTTCTGCGCCGAGGGCGATGATTTCTGGAATATGTCCGATAAGGAGTGTATAAGCTTCGCTGTGCGTGAGCTGAGAAAGATGGGCGTTATCGAAAAAGGCGCCGTACTCGATGCTCACCGCGAAAAGGTCAAGAAAGCTTATCCCGCATATTTTGACACCTATAACGAGTTTGATAAGCTCGTGGACTTCCTCGACGGCTTTGAAAATCTTTACTGCGTCGGAAGAAACGGTCAGCACAGATATAACAATATGGATCATTCGATGCTCACTTCCATCAATGCTGCCAGGGTCATCAAAACAGGCTCGGGCGACAAACACGGCATCTGGAACGTGAATACGGAGAAGGAGTATCATGAACACAAATGAGCAAAGCAGACAGCGGCTCGGCATCAGCAGCTCGGTCACGGATAAGATCATCCGTTCTATAGCTGCACACCCGTACCTCTGGACTTTTGTAATATGTATCTTTGTTGACCCCTTCTATCTGGGTGCTGAGGAAAATGTTCCGCCGAATGCACTGCTGTTTGAAACACTGATGGTGCTTGCAGGCGGATATTCACTCATATACTATCTGTTCAAATCTGAACGCCTTAACAGACCGGCATCATATTTATGCGCTGCGGTCTTCACGATAGCCGATATACTGTTCCTGAAATGGTATTCTACGCTTTATACAAACGGCGTCGTGCTTCTGTTTCTGGGGCTTCTGTTTGTTATCGGGATATACTATTTTGCTCGCACCAAAAAGTATAGAGATCAGCTGAATTCTCTTCTCATACTCGGCATGAGCTTTGTGGTAAAACTGTATTACGTCTATATGAGCTCCTGCTATACACGCCAGCACGATGTTCATTCCTTCGGAAATGAAAGCGGACACGCGGGTTATATGGAGTACCTGCTGTTCAATCACAAGCTTCCCGATTTTGATGTAAGGGAAGTCTGGCAGTATTGTCACCCGCCGCTCCATCATATCATCTCGGCATTATGGCTGTATCTGAATGAGGAGCTGCTCGGAGTGGGTCACAACCCCGCAAGAGAGTCGCTTCAGACGCTGACGCTGTTTTATAGTATGTGCATCGTTATAACCGCATACCGTATATTCAGGCAGTTCAAGCTTAAAGGCGCAGCAATTTATATCCCCACTGTCATCGTGGCGTTCCACCCCGCATTCATAATGTTCTCGGGAAGCATCAATAATGATGTTCTGTCGGTGGCTTTTATGATGGGAGCATTCCTCTGCACCGTAAGGTGGTACCGCGAACAGAAATTCTCCGATCTTATGAAGATAGCTCTCTGCGTAGGTCTGGGTATGATGACAAAGCTTGCAGCAGCACTTGTAGCACCGCCTATCGCGCTGGTATTTCTTATAGTATTTATCAAGAAGACAAAAGAGCAGGGAAGTCTCACCGCTCTGAAAATGATAAGGGATTTTGCCGTATTCGGAGCTGTCTGCGCCCCTCTCGGTCTTTGGTTTGAGATAAAGAATTATATCAAATTCAAAGTGCCGATAATGTACGTTCAGGAAATGCCGAAAAACGTCATGCAGTACATCGGCAAGCAGGACTATATCCGCAGAGTCACCGATTTTTCTTCAAAGCAGTTTGAGAGCCCCTTTGAGCAGTGGCTGAGCAGAACGGAAGACGGCACACTGGTCGGGTATAATGAATACAATCCTCTTGTTGCTCTGCTCAAAAACTCACTTTTCGGAGAGTATATCAATGAAAGCAACTACGGTCTTGCCATTCTGCCCGAAAGCTCGTTTATCTGTCGGCTGTTCTTCTGGACGGGCGTTGTTGTGGCGGCTGTGTGCTTGTTCCTTATGATCTTCAATATCAGCAACAAGTGCGGTCTGACCGCTGCGGAAAAAACGCTGTTCGGTTCGTTCTATCTCATACTGATGGCGAATTTCTATAAGATGTCACACGACTATCCTTTCACCTGCACTATGAATTTCAGATACATTACACCAACGGTTTTCATAGGCGCATTTTTCCTTGGCATAACACTAAAAAATATTTCAGCCGACGGCACTAAAACAGAACGCGCAGTAAAGGCTGCTGCTTTTTCCATGGCGCTGATCTTTGCGCTCCTGTCTGTTGTGATATTCGCATTTGTGTGCATTCCCATGCCGCCCGAATAATGAAAAAAGATAAGGCAATATCGCTCGTGATGAACGGTATTGCCTTAATAGCATCTGAAAGAAACCAACAGCCGATATCGCAAGCTGCGCTGTATCGGCTGTTGTTATTCGTTTGTTTCGGTCCTGTCTTTGTATATCTCATAGATACTTCTGTCCTGATCGTCGGGATCCAGATCTACATCTTTGGCGTGAGATTTCCATTTGTTATTATCGGGAAGGAGCGCGTATGCAATGTTGTGCTTTTTCCATTCATACGCCATGTCCGCGGCTGATCTGTAAGAGACCATGTCGCTTCCGTGAATTGGGTTTATCTCGATGAGTGCCTGACATATGATCTCCATATCGCTTACAGAGTTGATCTTATAAGAATCAATGATCTGCCAGTTATCGGGCTTAAAGACGGCTTTGAAGGTCTCGTTGCCGTAGGTGAAATGGAAATTTGTGTTCTCGCCGTCAACATCATGAAGCGAGATATCGGAAGTATCCTTTAGTATGCCCGGTTCATCATCCTCAGCGATAGGCTTAGTGGCTTCATCGAGAGGATCGGAATTTACGTCAGAAGATGAAAAAAAGCCGGTCTCTTCGTCTTCGGTGATGGTTTCAGACACAGCGGTGCTGACCGATGTTACAGTCGAAGCTTTGTTTTGTGTAGGCTTGCTGTCACTCTTGGAACAGCCGCAAAGTAATGTAGTAAGTATCATGACCGAACTTAGCATTGATCTGCTTATCATTGCATCGCCTCCTATGAATAATTATATCACAATTTAATACAAAATACAAGTAATTTGGCAAAACTTTAGTTTTTATGAAAATTATATTGCATTTTTTGCAGAACTAATGTATAATTATAACATACTATTAATGCTAAACACATAAAAGCTTACAATGAAAGGTTGATGGAAAATGCTGAAAGCTGTATTTCTCGACTACACGGGAACGATGGTGCCCGATGATGAACCAAATACAAGGGCGCTGTTAAAGTATTTTATAACTCACAGCGATCTTAAAGACCCGAATGAGATCTTAACGGTCGTATGGGGTAAGATAAAAGAGCTGGAATACGAACTTAAAGGTGACGATTTTATCAGCAACGATAAGAGGATAGATATCATACTCGATCATTGCGTCAGGAACTGCGGGCTTAGAGGAGATCTGAAGCTTATGCATGAAATGTGGCAGAAGATATGGACAGACGCGCCGCTTTACGATGATGTCAGACCGTTCTTTGAAAAATGCCCGTTGCCAATTTACATTATCTCGAACGACGACCTGAAATACCTTGAGCTGTCGATGAAGAACAAGCAGCTTGAACCCGCAGGTATAATATCAGCTGAAATGTCAAAAGCCTGCAAACCTCACCGTGAAATATTAGAGCTTGCGTTGGAAACAGCCAAAGCTACACCCGATGAGGTCATACACATCGGAGACTCGGTGGTATCTGATGTTAATGCCGCTCGGGAGGTCGGGATAACTCCGATACTTTTAGACAGATCGGGAAAACAGTCATCTACCGATTGCAGAGTGATAACAACACTCCGGGAAATAAAATTTAGCGAAATGTGAGGTGCAGCATGAGCAACAAGACCCCATTCAAAGCCGAAGAATACGATTTAAACGTCAGAAAAGTCATTCCGTATTATGATATCATTTACGATCAGATAGCTGACCTTATCTCGGTATATTGTAAAGGCAGACCGATAAGGATACTCGATACAGGCTGCGGCAGCGGAAACCTTGGCATAAGGCTGGCAGGTGTCCCGAATATCACAGAGCTGGTGCTTTGCGACCCTTCAGAGGATATGCTCGATATCGCAAAACAAAAGCTCAAAGACACGGGAGTGAACTGCACATTCAGGCAAATTGGCTCAGAAAAGCTCGATTACAGCGAAGAGTTTGACGTAGTTACCGCGATACAGTCGCATAATTATTTTGACAAGGAAACCAGACAGCAAGCCGTGAGAAAATGCTGCGGCGCGTTAAAGACAGGCGGCATTTTTATATGCTTTGAAAACACAGCACCGTTTACCGAGCAAGGCAAAGAAATAATGTTGAACAGAGTAAGCAGCTTCGGCATAAAAGCAGGACGCACACCCAAAGAAGCTGCCGCGCACCGTGCGAGATACGGCACCGAGTTTTTTCCGCTGAACATCAAAGAACATATCGAACTCATCTGTGATTCGGGATTCGATACCGCAGAGCTGTTCTGGCATTCATATATGCAGAGCGGATTCTATGGGATTAAATAGCTCAATACGAGGCAATGCCGATCTGTATAAATGTAAATATAGTCGTGTTGCAGACGATCTATATACATCGTGTTATTCGGGGGTACAGTATGGGAAATGTCTTGTAGGTGTTCTCTTTATTTCGCTAAATTTTTATTTAGCGAAATAGCTTGTGAAATAAAGTAAACGCGCTGGTTCGTTTACCGTTCTAAGAAGTAGTATTTTTACAACAAATCAATCTCGTGCAAATCAATGTCGTTTTCATCATCTGTATCAATGCAATAGATAAACCCATTGCCGATGATAAAAGTAAGTTTTTCTTCAAGTGCAATAATATCATTTTTAATATCAACAGGAATGTTAGCGGAGCACTCAAAATGTTCGAGTATTTCCAGCAAAGCAAAACAAGTCGAGCGAGTGAATTGAGTTTTCATTAATTTTATCCTTTCTTGTCTAAAAAATTGTCGATGATGTTTAGCCTTTTCAGTGATCCTCCCAAGCGATTTTGAAGTATGTACAGATCATCATATTTTCCGATAAATACACCTTGTGAAGTATTTAGAATAAAAGTCCCGAAGTAAGCTGGCAGTCTAGACACAACACGTTTAAATTTAAACTGGTGCGTTTTCATGTAATGGCTGAAATAGTCACAATCAAGCCTAGGGCGATTCTCGCCGCGCTCACGGCACGAAAAGCATTGAAAGTTAAGTTTGTGTTTAAAAGGGCAATTAACGCGGCTACAAGCCGTACAAACGCAATAGTAGCAAGCCCCAAACCTATGATTTCGTTTTTTAATACAAATCACCTCTGATTATCAGAATAATGCTATTGTTTATTCGCATTCAATCACGGCGCACGCTTCGCGTGCGTTCGTGATTGAATATGCGAATAATAACAATTTTTTCTTTTCACTTGACACAATCAAGTTTTCATGATATAATCAAAGGGAATCAAGCGGAGGTATTCCCTTTTGTTTGATTGCATATGATGTAATCGGCGAGCTTTGGACGGTACGCCGATTACTTTTTATATGTAGTTTTTCAGACGTTCGATTTCCATTTTCAAACGCTCATTCTCTCTTACAAGATCTTCAAGCTTTTTGATAAGCTGTGCAATCAAGTCTGCTGATGTCAAATTCATTACCTCACTTCCTTTCTTATTCCTCCGCAGTGAAAGCCTTTCCCCTTTCACTGTATATATTATAGCATACTTGTACAACTATTGCAATAATGAAGTACAACAAACTTATACAAGTATATTTGTGTATTTTGCATACTTGTACACAAAGTATAGATGTGATATAATAGATTTGAAAGGCAGGTGAAACAATGGGAAAAACAAGCACAGCTAGCAAAAACAAGTATAATGCAAAAGCGTATGACCAATTGAGAATTATAGTTAAAAAAGGTGAAAAAGAGCAAATAAAGGCTCATGCCGAACGGCAGGGATTAAGCCTAAACGGGTATGTTAACAAGCTAATAAAGGACGATATGCAGAAAGAACAGGGGTAAAAACCCCTGTTCTTTTTTCTGCAAAAAAAACAGGCTTGCAATACTCGCAAAGCCCGATTTTACAACGCTTTTTACAGCGCACGTCTATCAATTTTATGTATGTAGTACCCCCCTGCTAGCCAGGGGGGGTCATACAGGGCTTGCGCCCTACTACAATCGTTCCCTAAATACAGTATAGCAGAAAGAAAAGCATTTGTCAATAGCAAATCAAAAAATATCTCTTAACTAGTCAGTCGCTAAAGTAAGCTAGGGTTACCCAGATCAGACCAGAGCCCGAAAGATTTGGTCGAGTGTCCGCCTGTTTTTTTCCCCCGAAAGGGGAAAAAAACAGGCGGACACTCGACCTTTTACTCCTCAAAATTGGAACTTTTCATTTTGTCCGTGGGGGGACTGCCCCCCCAGGAGACGATTAAGCGAAAGGAAAGTACCTAGCCACGCGCCGCCGATTTTCCATTCGGAAAATCTACATAACTGCGTTGGGAACCAAGTACCTACCCGCGCGGAGTGGTCGCTAATGGCGGGCTTGCGCCGCCATCGCTCCGCCTTTGTTATGAGCCTTGTATAAGATAGTCAAAGAAGGTAATGAAAGGAATGGACCAATGTAAATAGCAAGGGCAATACGTTTTTGATCTTATCATGAGAAAAGCCCCCCCTCGGAACTAACCGAAGGGGGGCTGTAATTATATGGGAGAGCGGAGAAACAAATTTTTATTTAGCGAAATAGTCAACCAACTTTGCCCCATCAACCAAATTTTCACACCGCCCCCATTCCAGCCGATACAAATAACAAACAGCAAGACCGACAGCTCACAAAGAAACTGTCGGTCTTGCTGTTTGTTATCCGATTGGATCACTTGATAGTGACCTTGAACGATCTCTTGGTAATGCCTGAAATGTCCCAGCTGCCGTTTACCTTGGCGCAAACTACCATTTCGTAGGTCGAGCCCGGCTTGAGCTTGGGCGATGTGAAGCTCAGGGTCTTTGCGGCGGTGTAAGCCTGCACCTTCCACTTCCCCGCAAGCTTCACTGCGATACCGTACTGCTGAGCGCCTTCGACTGCATTCC